>CAYVRP010000023.1:11353-82701 GCA_964454025.1 uncultured Polyangiaceae bacterium
CCTGCCGGGGATGGGCCTGCCGGGGATGGGCCTGCCGGGGATGGGCCTGCCGGGGGCGGCGGGCGCGCCGGCGGCGCCGAAGATGCGCGCGCTGTCCCCCGCCGAGAAGAACGCGCGCAAGAGCGCGCGCAAGAACCAGCGAGCGGCCCGAAAGAAGGGGAGAAGATGAGCGTTCGGGTCGTGCCGTTCGCCCGGATCCTCGTGGGCGTCGTGTCGGCGGCCTGGCTCTCGGCTGGGTGCGACGCGGGCGCGCGCGCCGCGCCCGCCCCTGTTCCCGACGCACTGCGCGACCAGATCTTGCCCGCGTTGCCCGACGACGTGCCGGAGCGGCCAGCGCTCGGGTTCGAGGGGAAGCTCCGGCTCGTCGGGTTCTCGCTCGCGCCGCGTGACCGGGTGCGGGCTGGCGAGCGGATCGATCTCGAGCTGTACTGGCAGCGGCTCGAGGCGTTTGCGCCGCCGGAGGGGCCCGCCGACTGGGCCCCCGTCACGCGGCTGCTGTCCGCCGCGGGGCAACCGCTCAAGCCGGCGCCCGCGGCGGCGAAGAGCCGCCTCCTGGACGGGGAGGCGGCGCTGCTGCCGCGGCAGTGGCCCCTCGGCGCGGTGATCGTCGATCAACAGGAGCTCACCGTTCCCGCCGAGATCGAAGCGGGCGAGGTCGCGGTCGCGGTCGCCGTCGAGCGCGCGTGGCAGTACGAGCGCCCGCTGCGCGCGCGCGCCGCGAGCGGCGCGCCGGTCGCGGCGGATGGTCGCGTGACGGCGCCGGACGTCGAGGACGCGACGATGCCGCTGCGTCTCCGGGTGCTGGGCGGGCCGAGCGTCGCGGAGCAAGCGTTCCTCGCGCGCCTCGAGGTCGAGGGGGCTCGCTCACGCCGATCGGGGGCGCCCCGCCGCGCGGGGCCTCGAGCCGAATGAGCGGGGTCACCGCGGCCGGTCAGGTCGGAACCGCGCGCGCCACCGCCGTCGGCGCCCTGGCGCGGCGCGCGGTCGCGGTCCTCGTCGCGGCTGCGCTCCTCGCCGCCTGTCGCAGCGGGTCGCGGATCGACGTGGAGGGCCGTGCGCCCGTCAGCGCCGGTCCGGCTTCCTCCGCGGCCTCGGCGGCGCGCGCCGACGTCCCGGAGCTCGCCGTGCCCAGGGTCCGGCCCGGCGAGGGTCCCCGCATCGACGGTCGGCTCGACGATCCGGCCTGGCGCGCGGCCGCGGACACCGGTCCGTTCCGTGACGTCGCCACGGGCGGCCCCAGTCTCCGGGTCGACCTCGCCGGTTCGGCGCTCCTGCTCTGGGACGACGAGGCGCTGTACGTCGGCGCGACCATCGCCGACCGCGACGTCGAGGGAGGGTTCCCGGCGGGTTCGATCGATCCGCACCTGTGGACCCGTGACACCTTCGAGCTGATGCTGGACCCCGACGGCGACGGGGACGGGCGTGACTACTACGAGATCCAGGGCGGGCCGCAGAACCTCGTCTTCGACTCCCGCTTCGACGCCTACAACGCGCCGCGGGGCGGCCCGGACGGGCCCTTCGGGCACGAGGGTTGGTCGAGCCGGGTCGAGAGCGCGGTCGCCGTGTACGGCACGCTCGACGAGCCCGGGGACCAGGACGAGGGGTACGTCGTCGAGGCGCGGTTGCCCTGGGCGGCCTTCGATCGCGCCCGGCGGGCGCCGCCCCTCGCGGGAGACCGCTGGCGCGTGAACCTCTATGCCCTGGAGAACAACGGCGGGATCGCCTGGTCGCCCATCCTCGGCCAGGGCAACTTCCACCGCGCGTCGCGGTTCGGTCGGGTGCTCTTCGTGGGGGCGCGGGGTGGCGGCGCGGCGCCGCGCGCGCCCACGTCCGGCAGCGCCGCCGGCGATGGCCTGGCGGCTCCGCCGGGCTCCGCGCCGCCCGCTCAAGGACGGTAGCGAGCTCGGATGGCGAGCTCGCGCCGGCTGCAGTCAAGCGCGCCGTCACGGGCCTCGTCGAGCATGCGCTCGACGGCGTCGAGGCGTGTCGTCGCGTCTGGCGCCGGCGTCCCCGCAGCGAGTGCGCGCGCCAGCGCGTCTTTCTCTTCGAGCGCGGCCACGTGCCGCCGATAGGCGCCGAGACAGTCGTCACGCAGGCGACAGAGATCTGGCGCCGAGCAGCTCGCCTCGGCCAGGGCCGGGAGCATGGACGCCTTGGCGTCGTTGGGTGCGGCGCGAAGCTCGGCGATGGCGCGCACGATCCGCCCCGCCTCGGCGCGGTGGGACGCGGCCGGGCCGCCGCGGCAGGCCGCCGCGGCGATCAGCAGCGGCAGCGCCCTCGCGGCGCGGCCGGCGCGGCGCCCGCTCCGATCAGTCAAGGTGCTTCGGCGGCGGTCCGAGCTGCAGCCGCTCCCCTAGAAACGCCCCGATGAGGGCGAAGAGCACGCCGAGCGCCGACATGAGCACGTACATGAACGCTGGCATCCACTTCACCGTCTGTCCCTGGTAGAGGAAGAAGGCGGTGGGGAGCGCGACCAGGAAGGCCGCTGCGACCGGCTCCACGAACCGCCCGCCGGGCGCGATCAGGCCCACCAGCAGCCCCCCCGTGAACCAGACCGGGATGGACACGGTCATCCCGGCGGAGCCCTCGAAGTCGAAGAGCGGCACCACCATCGGCAGCCCCACCACGATGGCCGCCGTGAGCACCCCCATCACGACCAGGGAGGCGCCAAACCAGAGGAAGTTGAAGCTCTCCGCGCCGCCGTGGCGATCGAGCCCGTCGCGGCGGGCCGCCGACCGCGTGAGCGGCTCGATCCGTGCGCCGCAGGAGATGCAGCGCTGGCCGGGGCGCGGCAGCTCGTTGACGTAGCCGCAGGAGGGGCAGGCGGCGCGCTTCGGCGGGGCCATCGGCAACATGGATCGTCCCGGCGAGCCTAGCCCAGGTCCGGGCCGGAGCGCAGCTCGGCGCCTGGCTGTCGAACGGCCAGGATCGGGGTAAGCTCGCGCTCGTCCCGGGCGCGGACCCGGGAACCGGGGCTGTCCCCCGGCTGTCACTCCTCATCGCCTCCCCGCCGAGTTCAGGATGACCGAGCCCGAAGCCAGCGCGAACGCGCGTTCCGGTCGCGCCAGCGACGGCGCGGACCCGGATCTCGAGGCGTTGCCTGAGCCACGGCGACCTGGACGCAACGTCACCATCGTCGCGATGGCGCTGACGGGGCTGGCCGCGCTCTCGCTCGCGGCAACGCTGCGCCACGAGGCGGTGTACTCGGTGCAGAGCGGCCAGCCAACCGATGTCGGTGAGCTCTCGGCGCTCGACCTCGAGCGGGCCCCGAGCGGGTCGTGGGGCCGGGGCGCGGCGCAGCTCGGGACCCAGGGCGCCATCCGTTACGCGCGGCCGCTCGAGAAGGACACCTATCGGCTCGCGCCGGTGGTGGGCCAGGAGCGCGTGTGGGTCGAGATCCGGGTCCCGGCGGGCTACGAGGGACCCTACTTCGTGGCCCCGACGTCCTTCGTGGGGCGCCTGATCCCCGCCTCCCGCCTCGGCCTGCGCCACCTGAGTCTGCCCCGCGAGGTGGCGCAGGTTTCGGGTCACGGTCTGCCCGACGACGCCTGGCTCCTGATCGACGGCGAGTCGCCCGCGAGCCTGCGCTGGGCGCTGGGGGTCGTGATCCTGCTCGTGGGCTTCGCCGCCTTCAACGGGTTCGGCCTCTACCGCCTGCTGCGCCCGGTACGCGACGCGTGATCGGCGCCGGCGACCCCGGGGCGACCGCCGCTCGGCGCGGCTGCCGGCCGGGCCCGCGTGGCGGCAGGCGCCGCTCGCGCCCCGCGGTCCCCCTCGCGCGATCGCCGGGGCGGCGACGGCGAACCGGTGCTAGCGTCGCCCCCGATGGCGGTCACGTACCGAGACGCAGGGGTCGACATCGACGCCGGTGACGCGCTCGTGGAGCGCATCAAGCCCCTGGCGTCGAGCACGCGGATCCCCGAGGTGGTGGCGGACGTCGGGGGCTTCGCGGGTCTCTGCGCCCTGCCGTCGGACGTCGAGGAGCCGCTCCTGGTCAGCGGCACCGACGGGGTGGGGACCAAGCTCAAGGTCGCCTTCGCCACCGGACGGCACGACACGGTCGGCATCGATCTGGTGGCCATGTGCGTGAACGACGTCGTCACCTGCGGTGCCCGCCCGCTCTTCTTCCTCGACTACTTCGCATGCGGTCGCCTCGATCTCGCCGTCGCGGAGGCCGTGATCTCCGGCGTCGCCGAGGGATGCCGGCAGGCGGGCTGCGCCCTGCTCGGGGGGGAAACCGCCGAGCTGCCCGGCATGTACCCGGCGGGCGAGTACGATCTGGCGGGGTTCGCCGTGGGCGTCGTCGGTCGTCGGGCGCTGCTCGGCCCCGCGCGCGTGATGGTGGGGGACGTGCTGGTCGCGGTCGCCTCCACGGGCCTGCACTCCAACGGGTTCTCGCTCGCACGGCACGTCCTGACCGAGCGGCTCGGGCTCGCGCTCGACGCGCACGTCGCCGAGCTCGGCGCTGACCTGGGCGACGCGCTGCTCACCCCGACGCGCATCTACGCCGGGGCCGTGCGCGGCCTGGGCGCGGCGATCGGTGGCGATTTGCACGCCCTTTGCCACGTCACCGGCGGCGGAGTCCCCGGCAACCTTCCCCGTGTGCTCCCGCCGGGGACTCGCGCGCGCTTCCGGTACGGCTCTGCGGTCCCGCCCGTGTTCGAGCTCATCGCCCGCGGGGGTCCGGTCGCCGAGGACGAGCTCCGGCGCACCTTCAACCTCGGAGTCGGGATGGTGGCGGTGCTCGCTCCGGGTCGTGTCGACGCTGCCCTCGAAGCGCTGGCGGCGGCTGGCGAGCGGGCCTGGGTCGCGGGCGAGGTCGTCGCCTCCGCGTCCTCCGAGCCCGACGTGGAGTTCTTCTAGGCGAGGGGTTGCCATGCCGGCGCTGCCCATCGGTGTGCTCGTCTCCGGTCGCGGGTCCAACCTCCAGGCCATCCTGGACGCCGTCGCCGCGGCGGTGCTCCCCGTCGAGGTGCGCCTCGTGATCTCGAACCGGTCGGACGCTCCGGCCCTCGGTCGCGCCGCGGCGGCGGGCGTCCCGACCCGCGTCATCTCGCACCGGGACTTCGCCACCCGTGAGGACTTCGACGCGGCGCTGGTGGCGGCGCTGCAGGAGGTGGGCGTCGAATGGGTGGTGCTGGCCGGGTTCATGCGGGTGCTCACCCCCACCTTCCTCGGGGCCTTTCCGCGGCGCGTGATCAACATCCACCCGGCCCTGCTGCCGAGCTTCCCGGGCACTGACGCGCAGGCACAGGCGCTCGCTTACGGCGTCAAGGTGACGGGCTGCACCGTCCACATCGTGGACCAGGGCGTGGACACCGGGCCCATCATCGCGCAGCGCGCCGTGCCCGTGCTCGAGGACGACGACGAGGCCTCGCTCTCCGCGCGCATCCTCGTCGAGGAGCACCGACTGCTGGTCGAGACGCTGCGCGACGTGGCCGCCGGGCGCGTCCGGATCACCCCGGAGGGAGCGGGCCGGCGGGCGCGGGTGACGCGCGTCTGAGCGGAGTCCCGTGAGCACGCGCCATTTCGACGCCATCGTCCTCGGGCGCACCGTCGGCGCTCTCGCGGCGGCGGTGTTGCTCGCGCGCCGCAGCCTCCGCGTGCTGCTGCTCGGGCAGGGGCAGCGCCCGCCGAGCTACACCTTCGAGCGCTTCCGCCTGCGGCGCCGCTGCTTCACGCTGCTCGCCGGGGCGACCCCGATCTGGCGGCGGGTCTTGCAGGAGCTCGCGCAGACACCACGGTTCCGCCGGCGCACCGTCGCCCTCGACCCGATGTTCACCATGCTGTGGGAGGGGCGTCGCGCGGAGGTCGCGCCGGAGCTCGAGCTGTTCGCCCGGGAGATCGACCGCGAGTTCCCCGAGGTGCGCCAGCTGGTCGACGAGCTCTACTCGACCGTCGCCCACGTCAACGGCGCGGCGGACGCGTCGTTCGAGCGGGACGTGGTGTGGCCGCCCGGTTCCTTCTGGGAGAAGCTCGAGGCGCGCCGCCTCGTCGCGGGCCTGCCCCTGGTCGGGCACGACCGGCACCAGGATCTGCTCGGCAAGTTCCCGCCCGGGCACCCCTTTCGCGACGTCGTGCTGATCCCGGCCGCGTTCGCGACCGACCTCGGGGTGCCGCCGGGGCAGCTCCCCCCGTTCGCGCTCGCGCGGCTCCACGGCGCGTGGACGCGCGGCGTGCAGGCGCTGAAGGAGGGCGAGGAAGAGCTCACGCGATTCCTGGTCGAGCGGCTCGAGGCGCTGGGCGGTGAGGCGCGCCTGGAGCGCCGGGCGGTGCGCCTGATCGTTCGACGCGGCGCCGTCGCGGGGCTGCTCGAGGACGGTGAGGAGGAGCCGATCGGGACCGGCGTGGTGGTCAGCGACCAGTCCGGGGAGAGCGTCGCCGATCTGGCGAACGGGGAGGGGATCACCCCCCGCGCCCGGCGCGACTGGCCACGGCTCACGCCCACCGCCGGGCGCTTCGTCGTCAGCCTCGTCGTGGCGACGAGGGGGCTGCCGGAGTCGCTCGGCGCCGAGTCGTTCTGCCTCCCCCGTCGCCCCACCCCGCCCGACTCGCGGGCCCCGGTCGTGCACCTGCAGCGATTCGATCAGCCCCGCGAGTCCGGTCAGGAGGCCGAGACGCTCCTGGTGGCGGAGGTCATCCTGCCCGTTCGGGGGCCGCTCTCGCTGCTGGAGGCACGCGCCGCGGTGCTCGCCACCCTGCGCCTGCACCTCCCCTTCCTGGACGAGCACCTGCGAGCGGTGGACTCGCCGCACGACGGCCTGCCGCTACGTCGCGAGAGCGGCGGGCGCTGGTCCGAGATCGACCGGATCCACGTCCCCGAGGCCGGCGCCACGCCGGAGCCGATGGAGTGGCTGTGGGTCGCCGAGCCGCCCGGGTTCGCCGACCTCGCCGGGGAGCCGATCCGAGGACCCATCCCGGGAACCTACCTCGTCGGCAAGACCGTGCTGCCAGCGCTGGGGCAGGAGGGCGCGCTGCTCGCGGCCTGGAGCGCGGCCGGCTTGATCACGCGCCGCGACCGGTCGCGGCAGCGCATGCGGCAGAAGCTCTGGACCAAGATCGAGACGGGCTGACCGCGGCGGCGCGGCCTGGCTCCAACGGTCGCGCGTTCCGTTGTATCCTGGCCGCGATGCGCGCGCTGCTCTCTCGCTGTCTGCTCCTCCTGGCGGCCCTCCTCCTGGCCACGCCGGCGCTCGCCCGTGGCGGCAAGCTCGAGGTACAGGTCCTCGACATCGCCAGCCCCGACGCGATTGACAACGCGAAGGCGCTCACCATCGCCCTCGAACGCGCGGTGACGCGCGCGGAATCGTGGAAGCTCGCGCCGGGCGACTACTCGCTCGAGGTGCTGACCGCCGCCCTCGACTGCCCCGAGCCCCCCGACGCGGAGTGCCTGGGGCGGATCGCTACCGAGATCGAGAGCGACCGCTTCATCTGGGGCGTGCTCTCGCGCCAGGGCGGCGAGGTCGTGGTCGAGCTCCACCTCTGGGAGGAGGGGAGCAACAAGGCCAGCACCACGCTCCGCTACTCGGCCAACCTCAACGACGCCGCCGAGGACGCCCTCTTCCAGCTCGCGGAGCGGGCTCTCGGCAAGCTGCTCGGAGTCGCCGGTGGCACCCTGCTGGTGGTCGCCGGCAACGGCGGCGGCGAGGTGGTGATCGACGGTCAGTCCCGCGGCAGCCTGACCGGAGGCCGCCTCGAGGTCGAGGTCCCGGCCGGCGACCACGAGGTGCTCGTGCGAGCGCCCGGGTACCGGGAGGCCCGCGGCCGGGTCACGGTTCCGCCCGGTGACCGCGCCGAGATCGCGCTCGACATGTTCTCCGACGGCGAGCCGGTGGTGGCGGAGGAGCCCCCTCCGGAGCGCGCCCGGCCGTCTCCGCGGCGCGCCCTCGGCTACGGCCTCATCGGCGTCGGCGCCGCGTCGGCGGTGGCCGGTGGGGTCTTCACCGGGCTCTCGGCCGTGCAGCAGGACGACGACGAATTTGCGGAGTACCGGAGCACCGTACCGGTGGGCGAGGACGTCTGCGAGGTCGCCGACGATCGCGGCGACGACGACATCGTCGACAAGTGCGACGCCAACGTGTTCACGCGTCGCATGGCGTACATCCTCACGCCCTCCGGGATCGTCGTGGCCGGCGTCGGGATCGCGCTCGTGGCTACGGCCCGCCCCGGCGAGCGGGTCGCGGCCCGCCGGGGCCGCACGACGGCGGAGCTCCGTCTGGGGCCTCGCGGCGGCTATGTCGGGGTCGCCCTTCGCTACTGAGGCCGTCCCGGTGGAACGGGGCGCCGGCGCCCCGCCCCCTGCCGCGCCATGGTAGAGTCACGCTCGGTGCCGTCGTGCGCGTGATCGCCGGACGCTTCCGCGGTCATCCGCTGCGCGCACCGGCCGGGGCGCGGACCCGTCCGACCGCAGACCGCGTGCGGGAGGCTCTGTTCGCCCTGCTTGGCGACCTCGCCGGCCAGCGCGTGCTGGACCTCTTCGCCGGCACCGGCGCGCTCGGCATCGAGGCGCTCTCGCGCGGCGCGGCGCACGCGACCTTCGTGGAGGCCTTTCGCCCCGCCCGCGCGGCGCTGGGGCAGAACCTCGCGCGGCTGGGGCTCGGCGACGTGGCCACCGTCCTCCCGCTCCGCGTGGAGCGAGCCCGGTCGCTGCTGCTCGCGGCGGCCCCCTTCGATCTGGTCTTCGCCGATCCCCCGTGGTCCAGGCTCGAGGCGGCCTGCGCGGCGACGGCCTGCGCGATCGCCCCTCCGGTCCTCGCTCCCCGCGGGGTGGTCGTCGTCGAGCACCCGACGCGCGCGCCGGCGGGAGCACTGGCGGTGCTCGGAGCGGCACCCTTCGATCGCCGGACCTACGGTGACACGACCTTGTCGCTCTTCCGCCCTGCGGCCGCCGGCGCCGCGGCGCCCACGACCGAGTGACCCCCGCGGCGAGGCTGCGCGCCCCATGATTGCCTCTCCTCGGCCCGCCCCGATGTCTCATCCCTCGCCATCCCCGGCGCGCAGCTCCCGGTGGTGCGGGCGGCCAGCGACGGTTCTGGTCGCGCTCGGCTTGGCGGCGGTGCCGCTGACCCTGCTCTGGGTGGCCCCCCCGGCGGTCCGCTGGGCTCCGAGCGGGAGCGCGCTCGCCCCCGGTGCGCAGGCGCGCCGGACGGGCGCCGAGTGGGCGCGCCCCCTTCTCGCGGCTGCCCCCTCGGCTTCCTCGGCGCTCACGGGGCGGGCCGCCTCGAGCTGCGGCGCGGGACACTGTGGCGGCTCTGCGGGAGCGGAGCTCCGGAGCGCCCTCGGGGAGCGGGCGGCCAAGGCCCGGAGCTGCTACCGGCGCGTCCTCCTCGATCGGCCCGGTCTGCGGGGGACGTTGACCATCTCCGTCCGCGTAGGTTCAGGTGGTCAGGTGTGCAGCGTCGCGGTGACCGGCGACGATCTCGGGGACCCCACGGTCGCGGCTTGCGTAACCAACCTGATCCACACGGGCCGTTTCCCGGCCCCCGAGGGGGGTTGCGTCGACGCCGTCGTTCCGATGAACTTCGTCCCGAAGCCATGACCCGCACCCTCCCCGGCCTGTTCGTCGGCACGTTCACGCTCCTCGCGCTCACGGGCTGCGGCGAGGAGCGGGGTACGGCCGAGTGCGCCAAGCTGCCACTGTACGACGTGCGCGACGGCGGGCTCGATCCCGCCCTCGAGCGTCAGCTCGTGGAGCAGGGGTGCATCACCGCGCCGGTGCCGCCGGGCAGGGACGCCGGCGGCGACTGACTCGAGCTCGAGGACTTCGTCACGACCACCACCCGCGGCGTGCTGCTCGTCGTTGCCTACGACGGCAGCTTCTTCTCCGGATGGGCCGCCCAACCCTCCGTCCCCACGGTGGCGGGGACGCTGGAACGCGCGCTCGCCGCCGTCGCCCCGGCCGCGACGCGCGTTCGCGGGGCGAGCCGCACCGACGCGGGCGTGCACGCGCGGGGCCAGCTGGTCGCCTTCGATACCGCGCGGGCGATCTCGCCGCGCGGCTGGGTTCACGCCCTCAACGACGGCCTGCCGGCGGCCGTCGCGGTGGTGCGCGCGGCGACGGTCGGCTCCGGCTTCGACCCCCGAAGGTCCGCGCGCGCCAAGCGCTACCGCTACGTGCTGCTCGGCGCGCCGGTGCGTGACCCGCACTGGGAGCGCCGGGCGTGGCGGGTCGGCTACAGGTTGAACCAGGACCTGATGGCCGCGGAGGCGGCCTCGCTGGTCGGCACCCACGATTTTCGCGCCTTTCGCTCCTCGGCGGACGATCGCGGACACACGGTGCGGACCATCCGACGCACCGAGGTGCGTAGCGCTCGTGGCGACCATCGTCTCCTCGAGATCCTCGTCGAGGGAGACGGCTTCTTGCACAACATGGTGCGCATCATCGTGGGCACGCTCGTGGACGTGGGGCGCGGGCGGCTGTCGGCCGGCACGTTCACGCGCGCGCTGGCCAGCGGGCGCCGGGGCGATCTTGGGCCCACCGCGCCGGCCGCAGGCCTCTACCTCGACCACATCGAGCTCGGTGTGTCGCCGTTAGCCTGGTGGCCCGACGCCGCGCCGCTGATTGACTGGCCCGGGACCGTGGCGTAGCTTCCGAGCCGCCGTGGCAGCGCCGACCCCGCTTCTGAGCGAGGGCGGCCGTTCGAGCTGCCCGACCGAGAGTCGTGCCACCCGCGTCTGCGGAGCGGAGGGCGCGCGAGGAGCGCGAATGATGGGTCTCAGAGACATCGTCGACCGAGGGCGACAAGCGATCGCCGAGAGCTCGCTGCTCGATCGGGGGCGGCAGCTCGTGCCGCCATCCGTCTTGCGCTTGGCCACCGACGATCGCGTGATGCGGCTGGCCGAGGGGGTCCTGGACGCGCCCGCGCGGTTGCGGGCTGCGTGGGCGGCGCTCGTCAATGGACACGCCCTGCCCAACATCGATCCGGCGCTCGACGCTCAGCCCGGCGACGCGCGGTCGCGGCGGCCGAGCGCGGCGCCGCGCTCGGCGGACGGGGTCGCGCGTGACGACGTGTCCGGCGAGGTCGACGACTTCGAGCGCGACCGGAACACCCTGGCGAGCCTCGGTGGCAAGGACGTCCTCGAGAAGTGCTACAAGTTCACCACCGCCGACAACGCGCGGAAGATGGGCGTGTACCCGTACTTCCGGCCCCTCGACTACAACGACGGCCCCGAGGCGATGATCCAGGGCAAGCGCGTGGTGATGTTCGGCTCCAACAACTACCTGGGCCTCACCACCCACCCGCGGGTGCGCGCCGCCGCCAAGGCCGCCATCGATCGCTTCGGCACCAGCATGACCGGGTCCCGCCTGGTCAACGGGTCGATGAAGCTGCACGAGGAGTTCGAGCAGAAGCTGGCCGCCTATTTCGGCAAGGAGGCGGCGCTGGTCTTCACCACCGGCTACCAGGTGAACATCGCGACGCTCTCGGCGCTACTCAGCAACAAGCAGAGCGTCGCGGTCATCGATCGCAACGTCCACGCGTCGCTGTACGACGGCGTTCGCCTGGGACAGGCGGCGGGGGCGCGCATGGTGCGCTACCGCCACGCGGATCCGGAGTCGCTCGACAAGGCGCTCGAGAAGCTCGACGCGGGCGAGGGCGCGCTGGTGGTCACGGACGGCGTCTTCAGCGCCGAGGGCGAGATCGCGAAGCTTGACGAGATCGTGCCCATCGTCAAGAAGCATTCGGCGCGGCTCTTCGTCGACGACGCGCACGCGCTCGGCGTGATCGGCCCGGGCGGCAAGGGCGCCGCGGCCCACTTCGGCCTCGTCGATCAGGTCGACCTCATCGGCGGGACCTTCTCCAAGTCGATGGCGAGCATCGGCGGTTGGCTGGTCGGCGACCGCAAGGTCCTCGACTACATCCGGCATTTCGCCCCAAGCTACCTCTTCGCGGCCAGCGCGGCGCCGCCCAGCGTCGCCGCGGCCATGGAGGCCTTCGCGGTGATGCAGGAGGAGCCCTGGCGCATCGACAAGCTGCGCGAAAACTTCACCTACATGCGCGACGAGCTGCGGCGGCTCGGCTTCGAGCTGGGCAAGACCGAGACGGCCGTGATCCCCATCTACATCCGGCAGGATCTGCGGACGCTCCGGGTCTGGCGGGAGCTGCTCGAGGACTACGGGATCTACACCAACCCCTTCATCTCCCCCGGCGTGCCGCCCAAGAACGCCATGCTGAGGACCAGCTACATGGCGACCCACGAACGGACGCACCTCGACCGCGGGCTCGAGGCCTTCGAGAAGGTGGGCAAGAAGTACGGCGTGATCTCGTGAGCGCGCGCGTCGGGGCGCCGGAGCGCGGGCGTTCGGGGTGAACCTGGTGCTGCTCGCCCCGGAGGAGCTCGGAGCCGACGGCAGCGTCACGCTCCACGGGCGTCGTGCGGCCCACCTGCTCGGCGTGCTCGGCGTCGAGGTCGGCTCCCGGCTGCGAGTGGGCGTCGCCCGCGGCGCGACGGGGTGGGGCGAGGTCGTGGCGTGCGGTGGGGGGGCGGTGACGCTCACCGTCGCGCTCGCCGACGCCGCCCCGGCGCCGCCCACCGTCGGGCTCGTCGTCGCCTTGCCGCGCCCCAAGGCGCTCACGCGCCTGCTCGGCGCGGTCGCCTCCATCGGGGTCGAGCGGATCGATCTGGTCAACGCCTGGCGCGTGGACAAGAGCTACTTCGGCTCGCCCCGCCTCGCGCCCGCGGCGCTCGCGGAGGCGGTGTGGCTCGGCTGCGAGCAGGGCGTCACCCCCTGGGTGCCCGAGGTCCGCGTGTTCCGGCGCTTCGCGGACCTGCTCGCGGAGCTCCCGCTGCGCGCGGCGCGATGCCGGCTCCTCGCGCACCCGCGAGCGGAGCGCCCGCTGGAGGCCGTGGTCCAGGGCCACGACGCCCCGACGATCCTCGCGCTCGGCCCCGACGGCGGCTGGATCGACGGCGAGATCGCGGCGCTCGCCGGCCACGGCTTCGAGCCCGTGAGCCTCGGCCCCTGGGTGCTGCGCAGCGAGATCGCGGCGCCGGTGGCGCTCGCGGCGCTCGCCCTCGCCCGGCGGATGGCTCGCGCGGCGGATCCGGGCGGGCCGGGTGGCGCGCCCCCCTCGCATTGACAGGCGGCGGCGGGGAATTAACGTCCTACGCCTCATGACCGTCGAGATCCGAGAGATCCCCCTGGGGGGTGGGCTGCGCGACTTCTTGGACGTCGTCGACTACATCTACCGGGACGATCCCGCCTACGTCCGCCCGCTCGACTTCGACGTCGGGGGCACCCTCAGCCCCAAGAACCCGTTCTTCTTGCACGGGGAGGGGACGATCTTCACGGCGTACCGAAATGGCTGGTGCGTCGGCCGTTGCACGGCGCAGATCGATCGGCTGCACCTCGAGCGCTACGGGGATGACGCGGGCTTCTTCGGCTACCTGGACACCATCGACGACGAGGCGGTCGCGAAGGCGCTCCTGGACGCCGCCGCCGAGTGGCTGGCGGCCCGAGGCATGAAGCGGATGCGGGGGCCGCTGATGCTCAGCATGAACGGGGAGGTTGGCTGCCTCGTCGAGGGGTTCGACACGCCGCCCGTCATCATGATGCCCCACCACCGCCCCTATCAGGGCGAGCTGATCCAGCGGGCCGGGCTCACGAAGCTGAAGGACTGCTACGCCTGGAAGTACCCCGTCGGAGACGTCCCCCCGCGCGCCCAGCGGGCGCACGACGAGATCGCCGCGTTGTCCTCCGTCCGGACGCGCAACGTGGACATGAAGCAGGTCGAGCGTGACGTGCGCACGGTGATCGACATCCACAACGACGGGTGGTCAGAGAACTGGGGCTTCGTGCCCATGACCAGCGAAGAGCTCGCCAAGATGGCGAAGGAGGTCAAGCTCATCCTCGATCCCGCGCTCACGTTCATCGTGGAGATCGACGGGGAGCCGGCCGCCGTGGCGCTGGCGCTCCCCAACGTCAACGAGCTCATCCGGGACTTCAACGGCAAGCTCTTCCCCCTGGGCCTGCCCAAGCTCCTCTGGCGCCTGAAGTTCAGCCGACCGGAGTTCGCCCGGGTCATCATCCTCGGCATCCGGCGCAAGTTCCGCGGGGTGAAGCAGCTCGCTGGCCTGAGCACCTACCTGTACGTCCGCATGAACCACGCGGGGCTCCGTCGCGGCTACCGGTTCGGCGAGCTCTCCTACACGCTCGAGGACAACCACCCCGTGAACGTCGCGATCAAGTTCATGGGCGGGAAGATCTACAAACGCTATCGGATCTTCGAGCGCGAGCTCTGAGGGGTGCCGGGAGAGGCGTCATGACGGTCCTGCTCACGGGTGGTTCTGGTTTTCTGGGCTCGCACGTCGCGGAGCAGCTCTCGCGGGCGGGGCGCCCCGTGCGGGCCCTCGTGCGCAAGACGAGCGACACGCGCTTTCTCGCCAGCCTCCCGGGGGTCGAGCTGGTCGACGCCTCGATGTCCGACCGCGAGGCCATCGTCCGCGCTGCCCGAGGGGTGACGGCGATCATCCACTGTGCGGGGTTGGTGAAGGCCCGCAACGAGGAAGAGTTCCACCAGGTCAATGTGGGTGGGACGGAGAACGTGCTCGCCGCCGCGGCCGCGGCGGGGTCCGGGTTCCGCCGCCTGGTCCTGGTGTCGAGTCAGACGGTGGCGGGACCTAGCGACGCGCAGGGGACACCCGTGTCCGCCGACAGTCCGCCGCGTCCCCTGACGGCCTACGGTCGGAGCAAGCGGGCGGCGGAGCGGGTGGTGCTGCAGCAGCGGGACGTCTTGCCCGTGGTGGTGCTCCGCCCGGCGGCGATCTACGGGCCCCGGGATCGCGAGATCCTGGCCTTCTTCAAGGCGGTGAACGCCCGCATCCTGCCCTATTTCGGCTCGACGCAGCACCGGCTCAGCATCGTGCACGGGGCGGATGCCGCGGCCGCCTGCATTGCGGCGATCGACGCCCCCGTGTCGAGCGGGTCCATCTACTTCATCGACGACGGCGCGGTGCACACGATGGCTGATCTGTTCGACGCCGTCGAGCGGGCGTTGGGCAAGAAGGCGTGGCTCCGGGTCCCGCTGCCGGAGGCGCTCGTCCGCGCCGCGGCGCTGGGCAGCGAAATTTACGGGAAGGCGACCAACCAGGCGCAGATGCTCACCCGCGAGAAGTGCAACGAGCTGTTTCGCGAGTGGGTGTGTGACGGCGCGCCCGCGCGTCGTGACCTCGGGTGGACGCCGAAGATCGAGATCCGGGAGGGGATCCGCCTCACGGCGGCGTGGTACCGCGAGGCGGGCTGGCTCTGAGCCGGGGGCGATCCCGGCGCCGGCCCCCGGGGTCCGCGACCCGGCGCCGCCGCGTGCCCGGCGCCGGTTGGTGAAGGCGCTGCTCGCGCCGGTGCCGTCTGGCCCCCCGTGGCCCAGCGCCCGCAGATCAGGCGCCGAGGCGGTAGAAAACCGCTCCGGCCACGTGCAGCGCGGTCGGCTCGTTCCGGAGCCGCTTTCCCAGCGCCTCCATCGCCTCGACGTCGACGTAGAGCCCGGGTCCCCACCCCTCTCGCGTGGGGTCGTGCTGCGTGGCCGTGTCCGCGTACAGCGCTCGGCGCAGCGCCTCGCTCGAGTGGGCGAGGCGGTAGACGACCACGCCCCGCGCGCACTCCACGCCCGGCAGTTCGGCCTCGTCCCCCTCCTCTGCCACCCAGCGCCCGCCGTGCGAGAGCACGGCGGTGGTCACGAAGCCTGCGGTTTCGACCGCGCCCCGCCAGCCGCGGAGCCACGCGAGCAGGTCGCGCTCCTCGTCTCCCTCGGCGATCTCGACGTATAGGCCGTGACCGAGGTCGACCACCTGCACCCTCGTGCCCAGCGGCTCGGCCGCGAGCCAGGCCACCGCGGCGGCGTGGAACGTGGCGAGCCGGGTCGCGAACTCGGCGGGCTCGGCCGCGTATTCGTCGTCTTCGATGGAGTGGTAGCCGAGCCAGAGGCCGAAGGCGTTCTCGTCGATCATGGCGGCGGGTGGGCGTCGGTGGTCAGGGCGAGCGGGGCGAGGCCGGCGTCTCGCCGGAGCGCGTCGACCGCGCGCCGGAGCGGGGGCAAGGCCACGATACGCCGGAGCAGCGCCCGGCGCCCGGGAAACTCCAGCCAGAGCAGGCCGGCGGCGATGGTGAGGATCCCCTGACCGGGGAGCACCAGCATCGCCGCGCCGAGGATGACCAGGGTGAGGCCGACGACGTTCCGCACCACCCGCACCGCGATCGCGCGAGGGGTGCGGGGAGTTGGCGGTGCAGCGGCGACGAGGTAGTCGACGGGCAGGCGGCGGATCAAGGCGGGGACGAGCGCCGCGCTGACGATGATGAGCAGGATCGACCCGCCGACCAGCGCGGCGACGACGCCGGGGCGAAGGAGCCAACCGGCGCCGGCGCGCAGGCCCTGCTCGAGCCGCTCCGGCACCGCGCCTCCCGTCAACGCGCGGCGCGCGCGGCGTGAACGGCCGCGAGCGCCGCGCGCGCCTTGTTGCGGGTTTCCTTGGCCTCCAGGCGCGGCACGCTGTCGGCCACGATCCCCGCGCCCGCGGTCACCTCGAAGCGCCCGTGGTGCATCACCACGGTGCGGATCGCGATGGCGAAGTCGAGATCGGTGCCCCGGCTCACGTAGCCGACGGCGCCGCCATAGATCCCGCGCGGGCGGCTCTCGACCTCGCGGATGATTTGCATCGCACGCACCTTGGGCGCCCCCGAGAGCGTACCAGCCGGGAAGGTGGCGCGCACGACGTCCCACGCGCCCGCCTCGGGGCGCAGGCGGCCCTCCACCTCGCTGACGATGTGCATGACGTGGCTGAAGCGCTCCACCTGCATGGACAGGGGTACCGTCACCGTCCCCGCCTCCGCGACCCGCCCCACGTCGTTGCGCGCCAGGTCGATCAGCATCACGTGCTCCGCGCGCTCCTTCGGATCCGCCAGCATCTCGGCGGCGAGCGCCGAGTCCTCGTCGGGGGTTCGCCCGCGGCGTCGCGTCCCGGCGATGGGGCGGACGAAGACCTGCCGGCCCTCCACGCGCACCAGCGTCTCGGGGCTGGCGCCCGCGACGGCGATGGCTGGTGCGTCCGCGGTGGCGGGCAGCTCGAGCAGGTACATGTACGGCGCCGGCGAGAGCACGCGGAGCGCGCGGTAGACGTCGAAAGGATCGGCCTCGCCGACCGTGGTGGAGAAGGTGCGTGCGGGCACCACCTGGAACGCGTCGCCGGCCAGGATGTACTCCTTCACCCGCTCGACCACGCGGCCGTAGTCCTCGTCGGACATGCTCACGTCGACGTCCTCGGGGACGGACGACGGATCCGGGGGTGGGAGCGCCGGCAGGGGGCGAACCCGCTGCAGGTCAGCCTCCGCCTGCTCGATCTCGGCCGGTGCGGCCGCGGCGATGGTCGCCGTGTGCCGGAGGTTGTCGAAGACGATCACGGTGGCGTCGCCCACGAAGCGCGCCACCGGCTCGTTGAAGTTGGGCCAGGGCTCGACCTTGGTGGCGTAGTGGACGACGTCGTAGGCGACCAGGCCGACGTGGGAGCGCGCGAAGCGGCGCGCCACGTCGGGGTCTGCGTCAGCGCCGGTAGGGATGAGGCGGGAGAGCTGCGCGTAGGGGTCTTCCGCCCCGCTCGGGTGCACCACCACCTGGGAACGTGGCCGGTAGCCCAGGATGGAGTAGCGGCCCCACCGCTCGCCGGCGACCACGCTCTCGAGCAGGAAGGCGCCGGCGCCGGCGCCCCCCCGCAGCGACGCGTAGGCCCCGACGGGGGTGATGCCGTCCACGACAAGGGTCTTGGTCAACACGGGCCGCAGGCTACCATAGGCCCCGTAGCCCCTGCTCGTGGATGCCGGGACCGCCCGCTTCGCCGGGGAGACGCTGGACGATGACAGGATGGACAGGGCTCTTCCCTTGGGCTTGCGCCGTGATCATCGCCGCGCCGCTCGGCGCGTGCGCTCGTGAGCAGCGGCCCGACTTGTCGCTGCGTGACACGGAGGGCAGGCGCTTCCAGGCTCACTGCGAGCCCGCCACGGGCTGTCGCATCAGGCAGACGGGGGGGCCGCAGGACCCGAGCGGACGGTCCGGCGTCGTCCTTCATTGGCAGGCGCTGCTCACGGTCGTCTGCAGCGCGGCGCCTGGCAGCGCCGAGCGTGAGGACTTGCGCGACTGCCGCGCCCTGGAGTGCGCGACGGATCGCGACTGTCCTCCAGAGCCCGGGGGGCCCCGGTACGGCCACTGCATCGGCGGGCTCTGCGTCGATCCCGCCGGCACCGTCTCGGAAGAGGACGCGGCCGTCCTCTGCCTCGCCGGCAAGGGCTTGGGGCGCGATTCCCCCGCACAAGTCGAGGCCTATGCCATGGGGATCAACTGCGGCACGCCCTGCGTGGTACCCCGACCCTGCCGGCAGCCCTAGTGCCGTGGTCAGGATGGCCCACTGGGTCCGCCCGGACAGCTCCAGCCTCCATCCGGGTAGGGTTCTCGCCTGCGTTGCCGTCCATGATGGCCTGGTCGTCACGGCACGGCCACGCCAGCGGATCCCGTTTCCTGCCGGCCCGCCGATCGGGGCTGGTGCCGGGAGGCCGTCTTGGCTAGGCTCCGCCGCCGCTGATGCCCGAGCTCCAGCCCCCCCGCGCGAGCATCGCGCTCGCTGCCTACGCCGAGCCCATCGTCGCGGCGGGTCGCGTGCTCGTCGTCGGCGAGGCGACCACCCCGCTGGTCGAGCGCCTCCTCGAGCGCGGGGCCCGGCTGGTGCACGTGGTCGACGCCGACCCCGGCCGCGTCGCCGAGGCCGCCACGCGCAACGCGGATCGTCACGTCTCGTTCGCGCCGCTCGGCCCAGGCGGCCTCCCCGTGCGGGACGGGGCGTTCGACGTCGCGATAGTCGAGGAGCTGGCGAGCCTACCCGATCCAGCGCACGTGCTGCGACAGGTGCGGCGCGCCCTCGGTGCCCGGGGCACGGCGCTGGTGGCCAGCCGGAACCCGGACGCGACGGTGCATCTCCTCCCCTTGAGCGAGGCGGGTTCGGCGCCTGACTACTACGCCCTGTACGACCTGGTGACCGGCGTGTTCGACCAGGTCCGGATGCTCGGGCAGGCTCCGTTCGTCGGCTACTCGGTCTTCGATTTCGCGCCGGAGGCGGAGCTCGAGCCGGCCCTCGACGCCGGGTTCGTGCCGGGAGGGGCGGAGGAGCCGGAGTGGTTCATCGCCCTCGCGGCGCGCGACCAGACCCCGCTCGAGTCGCTCATGATCGTGCAGCTCACGGCCCGCGAGGCGCTCGGGGCCGGCGGCACCGCGCAGCTCGAGCGGCAGCTGCGGGCGGCGCGGGCCGCCGAGCGCCAGGCGCGCGAGCGGCTCGCCGACGCGGAGGCCGCGCTGGCGCGCCGCGGCGCCGAGGGGCTGGCGCGCGAGCAGGGCGAGCGCATTGCGCGGCTCGAGGCGGAGCTCCAGCGCGCCACGGCCTGGGCGCAGCAGCTCGAGGGGCGCGCGGCGACGGCCGACGCGCGCGCCGACGCCGTGCAGGCGGAGCTCGACGCCGCGGAGGAACGGGCTGCTGCGGTCGCGCGCGAGCTCGCTGCCGTCACCGAGGAGCTCGCGGCGGAGCGCCGCCGGCACGCGACCGCCCCGGGGGCGCACTCCGCGGACGGCGGGGAGCTCGCGCGGGTCAAGGTCGAGCTCACGGCGCTGCGCGCTCGCGCCGCGGACCTCGAGACGCGGCTTCAGGCCTCTTCGGCCCTGGAGGCGCGCCTCACCGAGCTCCAGGCCCAGGTCGAGGAGCAGACGGCTGCGCGAGCCGAGGAGGGTCGCCGCCTGGCGGAGCTGGCCGCCATCGAGGCGCAAGCTGCACGCGACGTCGCGTCGCTCGAGGAACAGCTCGCGGAGCGGGGGCGGGAGATCCAGGCGCTCGAGCGCGCTGCGCGGGAGGCGGCTCGGGCTGGCGCCGAGCTCGTCGCCGAGCTCGCGCGTCTGCGCGAGGGGCAGGAGATCGACGCGCTCCGCGCCACTGTCACCGATCTTGGCCGGAGGAACGCCGAGCTCGTGGCACAGCTCCAGGCTGCGGAGTGGGCACTGGCCGCCCAGCGCGCGGCTCCTGCCGCCGGGGCCTCGGCTCTCGCGCCGGACGCCGCGCGTGAGGAGCTCGGGACGGCGCTCCTCGCCGCGGAGGCGCGGGTTCGCGAGCAGGCGGTCCTGCTCGAGCAGCTGCGTGCCCAGGCGACATCGCCTCAGGCGGCGGGGGACGCGCAGGATTCGAGCCAAGAGCGTTGACAGCGGTGGGGCAAGCCTTAGCTTGGCCCCCGGATCCATTTGCCCTTCGCCGCCCGGATGAGCCAGAAGCGCGACTACTACGAGGTCCTCGGGGTCGGCCGCGACGCGGACGAGGAGGAGATCCGCAAGGCCTGGCGCCAGGCGGCGCTCAGGCACCACCCGGATCGAAACCAGGGGGATCCGACGGCCGAGGCGCGCTTCAAGGAGGCGCACGAGGCGTTCCAGGTGCTGTCTGACCCCGACAAGCGGAGGAACTACGACCGGTTCGGCCACGCCGGCGTGGACGGCATGGGTGCCGGGAACGCGGACATCGGGGATATCCTCAGTCAGTTCCAGGACATGTTCTCGGACTTCTTCGGGGGGATCGGGGGGTTCGGTGGCGCGTCGCGCCGCCGTGGCCCCCAGCCCGGACAGGACGTCCGAACGGATGCGTCGATCAGCCTGGCCGACGCCATGAACGGCACCAAGCGAGAGGTGAGTGTGCGCGGCGTGGCCTCGTGCGAGGCCTGCTCCGGCACCGGGGCGGAGCCCGGGCACCCGCCGGAAACCTGCGGCAGCTGCCGCGGCTCCGGGCAGGTCACGACTCAGCGCGGGTTCATGGTCTTCACGACCACCTGTCCCACCTGTGGGGGCCGAGGTCGGCGCGTGACGCACCCCTGCGGCGCCTGTCGCGGGATCGGCAAGGTGGAGAAGACCCGGACCGTGCTCGTCACCTTCCCCGCCGGGATCGACTCGGGCCAACGCCTCCGCGTCCCGGGGCAGGGGATGGCCGGTGATCCCGGCGCTCCGCCCGGCGACCTGTACGTGGACGTCGAGGTGCAGGCCGCCGAAGGCTTCGAGCGGCGAGGATACGATCTGGTTTCTCGCGAGCGCGTCAGCTTCGCGGACGCGGCGCTCGGCTGCGAGCTCGAGCTGACGCTTCCCGACGAGACGACGGTCACCGTCCAGGTGAAACCCGGCACGCAGCCCGGCACCGTCTTGACCGTCCGCGGTCGCGGCATCCCGCGGCTCGACCGCCGCGGTCGCGGTGATCTGCACGTGTTGATCGAGGTCGCGGTGCCGAAGAAGCTGACCAAGCGCGCCCGGAAGCTCATCGAGGAGCTGGACGAGGAGCTCAACCGGTCGGGCGAGCAGGCGGCGAAGACCGCGTGAGCGAGGCCCGGCCGCTGGCGGGCGCCTCGGCCTCGCGCGAACCGGGCCCGCTTCGCGCTGCGTGACGCATGGCCAGCGCCGCCACGCGCTGCGCCGTTTCCGCGAACGGCGTGGACGAGTCGGGCCTCTGACTGAGGAACGCCTCGAGCTCGGGCTGTGACGCGATGGCGCGATCGAGCCGCGGGTCGCTCCCGGGCTGGTACGCCCCGAGGGTTACCAGGTCCCGCTTCTCCTCGAAGGCGGCGATCAGGGTCCGCACCTCGGCGGCGGCCCGGCGGTGCTCCGGCGTGACGATCGCGTCCATCACCCGCGAGATCGAGCCCGGGACGTCGATAGCGGGGAAGCGGCCCCGCGCGGCGACCTCGCGATGGAGCACGACGTGACCGTCGAGGATGCCGCGGACCTCGTCCGCGATCGGTTCGTCCAGGTCGCTGCCCTCCACCAGCACCGTGTAGATCGCGGTGATGGCGCCTCGTTCCCCCTGCCCGCTGCGCTCCAGCAGCCGGGGCAGCAACGCGAACACGCTCGGCGGGTAGCCGCGCCGCGCCGGGGGCTCGCCGGCGGCGAGCCCCACCTCGCGCTGTGCCCGCGCCACGCGCGTAACCGAGTCGACCAGCAGGAGCACGCTCGCGCCTTGGTCCCGGAAATGCTCCGCGTGCGCGGTGGCCACCTGTGCGGCCCGCAGGCGCTCCAGCGCCGGGGCATCGCTCGTCGACGCCACCACGATGGCGCGCCGCTTCCCCGCCTCCCCGAGCGCACGGTCGAGGAACTCCGTGACCTCGCGTCCGCGCTCGCCGACGAGCGCGACGACCACCACGTCGGCGGTGGCGCCGCGGGCGATGGCACCGAGCAGCGTGCTCTTGCCGACACCCGAGCCCGCGAAGAGCCCGATCCGCTGCCCCACGCCCACGGTCATGAGGCCGTCGATGGCCCGCACGCCCGTGGCGAGCGGCTCGTCGATCGCTCGCCGCCCCAGCGGGGGCGGCGGCGCGCGGTCGACCACCACGAGCGTCAGCCCCTCGGGCAGCGGCTTCCCGTCGATGGGGCGGCCGAGCCCGTCGAGCACTCGCCCCAGCAGCGCGCGGCCCGCGCCGACGCGCAAGGGGCCTCCGGTCGACACGACCGGATCCTCGGGACCGATCCCGGTCACGTCACCCAGGGGGATGGCGACGGCGGCTTCGGTCGTGAAGCCGACGATCTCCCCGAGCAACGGCCCGCACCGTCGCTGGATCACCACCACGTCACCGACGCGGGCGCCGGGTAGCGCGAGGCGGATCGAGAGTCCGGTGACGGCGAGCACGCGTCCCTTGGCCTTGGTCGCCGGCGCGCGCGCCAGTTGTTCGCGCAGGGTGTCGAGGTCCACGAGGCGAGAGAGTAGCCGGGTTCGGGGCGGGCGGGCCGGGGTTTCGTCGGTCGCGCCCGGCCACAGAACAGTTGCCTTCCGCCCGGCCGCGGTGCGACCCTTCGCGGGTGAACCGCGCAGCGCATCTCTTCCTGGTGGTGACACTGCTCGGCGTCGGCGGGTGCAAGTCTTCCGTCCACAAGGGGACGAAGGAGGAGGTACCGATGCACGAGCGGCCGATTGGCGAGGACCCGGTGATGGAATCGTCCGGGCTGCTCAGCGGCGGTCCCGAAGCACAGAGCGCGGACGCGCCCCTCGTCGGCGCCCGGCCGGCCCTGCAGCTCGCCGCCGAAACCCCGCCCGCCGTCTGTGCGTGTCTCGCGGTCACGGTCGGAAAGCCGAATGATCCCCAATTCTTCTGGCAAGCAGGCCCGCCGCGGACCACGCCCGACCAGCTCGTCGTCGCCGTGAGCTCGGCCGGGGTGCCCTGCCCGGACGCCCCGGAGGGCTCCCTCGGTGCCACCTACTGGGGCTACCGGCAGGAGGGCGCGGACGTGGTCGTGGTCGTCGAGCAGGCTCGAGACGGTCGCCCGATGACCACCGGGGCCATCATCCCGCGGCCGGGGCCCGGCGGCGCCGTCTACGTCGCTCCCCAGAACGCCCGGATCCCCTACGGTCGGCCGCTGACGCCGGGGGAGCGGTACTGCCGCGTGAGCGCGCCAACGCCGGCCAGCTCGACGCCGTGAGGGGGCCGGGGCGCCGTCGCTGATCTGACGAACAATGTCCGGCGCAAGAGCGCCTCGGAGAAGACGCGCCGCGGCCGCAGTGATAGGGGAGGGGCACTGCGAACCATGGACGCCTCGCCAGCGCGTTCGGAGCCTCCGTCGGACGAGCCGGGCGCGCCGCCGGCCGGGGGCGGGGGCGTCGCCGGGGGTACCACCGGGAGCACCTTCGACCTGGCCCGCGGCGACGCGGTCGAGTGGCTCGCCCGCCTCGGTGACGGCAGCGCGGATCTGGTCGTCACCGACCCCGCTTACGAGTCGATCGAGAGGCACCGCGCCGTCGGCACCACCACGCGCTTGAAGCGCAGCAAGGCGTCGAGCAACGACTGGTTCCAGGTCTTCCCGAACGCCCGCTTCCCCGAGCTGTTCCGCGAGGCGTACCGCGTGCTCGCCCGGCACGCGCACCTCTACCTGTTCTGCGATCAGGAGACGATGTTCATCGCCAAGCCGGCCGCGGAGGCGGCGGGCTTTCGCTTCTGGAAACCGCTGGTCTGGGACAAGTGCACCATAGGCATGGGCTACCACTACCGCGCCCGCTACGAGCTGATCCTCTTCTTCGAGAAAGGGCGGCGCCGTCTCGCCGATCTCTCGGTCGCCGACGTGATCACGGTACCCCGCGTCCGGGGTGGCCTCCCCGCGGAGAAGCCGGCCGCGGTGGCCGAGATCCTGATCCGGCAGAGCAGCGCGCCCGACGAGCTGGTCATCGATCCCTTCGTCGGTTCCGGCTCCACTGGGGTGGCCGCGGCGCGCCTCGGCCGGCGCTTCCTCGGCAACGACGTCTGCGCCGAGGCGGTCGCCGTGGCGGAGCGCCGCCTCCTCGCGGCCGGTTCTCGCCGCGACCGCGCGCTGCTCGCCGCGGTCGGCCGGTCCATCGTGGGGTCCGCGCCGCGGGACGGGAGGGGAGGTCGGCGGCGATGACCGGCACCGAGTACCGGCGTCAGATCGGCCGCTACGTCGCGCGCAATTACGGCGCGCGCGTCCAGGTCTTCGAGGAGGTTCCGCTCGGGACGTCGATCATCGGGAAGCAGCGCCGCGTAGACCTGCTCGTCGTCGCCCACGGCGCGGCGCGCGCCTGCGCGCTCGAGTGCAAATTCCAGGAGTCGTCGGGGACGGTGGACGAGAAGATCCCCTACGCGCTCCAGGATCTCGCCGCGCTCCCGTTCCCGGGGGTCATCATCTACGCGGGGATGGGCTTCTCCGAGGGGGTGCTGCACCTGCTGCAGAGCTCCGAGCGGGCCGCGTACTGTCTGCCGGACGAGACGTTCTCGCCGCGACCGCGTCGCCCCGGCGACCCCATCGACAGCGGGACCTGGCAGCTCGACCACGCGCTCGCGCTCGCCTTCGGTTGGTGGGATCTGATCGTCGCCGGGCGCACGCCCCTGGCAACGTGACGCGTCGCGCTCGGCCCGCGCGAGGAAGCCAGGCGTTCAGTCCGCGACCCCCGCCGGCGCGCGGATCGCGGCGGTCCGCGCGGCCATTCGCACCGTCGCAGTAGCCACCAGGTGCAAGCCGCGGTCTTCATTGCATGGGCGCAGGTCAAGAATCGACGTAGCGCGTCCACGATGATCCCGTGAGCCTGGAATTCGAGCCGCGGCGGCGCTTTGCTATACTTTCGCCATGAGCTCCCTGCGCACTTCGCCTCGCTTCGCCTCGCTCCTCGGCGTCGGCGCCGCCGCCATGCTCGGCGCGCCGCCGACCGCGGCTCAGGTCCCCCAGCCCGCGCCCTTCTATGTCGACGGGCGGGAGTTCACCTCGGTGCCCGTCGATCAGGCGCTCTCCGGCGACTACTTCGACACCTCGAAGTTCAACGTGAGCACGCTCGGCCTCGGGGCGCTCTTCGACCGGCTCGGCGAGCAGATCCACTACCAGCTCGACGCCGGGGTCCACCCGTCCGTCTTCTCGCCGCTCTGCGGGCTCTCCGGTCAGATGATCCTGCGCGGCGGTGGCTGCCGGATGGATTTCGGCTGGTACTGCGTCGACGACCCGACGACCTTCGTGCCCCTCGTCACCTCGCAGGAAGTCATCGCTTACCACGATGCCCTCACCGGGAACTGGGCGCAGTACAAGAACGACGACGCCTCCTTCGTGCCGATCATCGGGATGCCGCCGGTGCAGGGGGCGCCCCTCGAGGACGTGCAGGCGCACCCGGTCTTCCAGAACTGCCCCTCGAAGAACATCGGCTTCACCATTCGTCCGGTGGGCGGCGCGGCCGGCGACATCCCGTCCGTCCAGCAGCCGGTGTGCACCCAGCAGAAGTACTCGGAGCCGCGCCTGAACACGATCCACCAGGCGTCGGGGCAGCCCTGGGTGAGCGCGCTTGTCTACGCCTCCAAGCGGTCGCCGGGGGTCTTCTACATCGCGTTCGAGGACTTGCCGAGCAACGCCACCACCTTCAACCCTCCGGTCGACGTCGGCGACGACAACTGGGTCGCCGACGGCGATTTCAACGACTTCGTCTACCGGGTGCAGGGGATCCAGTGCAAGGGCGGCGGGCAGCGCTGCGACACGGGGCAGCTCGGGATCTGCAGCATCGGCATCACGGAGTGCACCGTCGACGACAGGCCGGGCGCCTGCGTGCAGAAGTTCCAGCCCACGGCGGAGTCGTGCGACAACATCGACAACGACTGCGACGGCGTGATCGACAACGGCGACGGGCTCTGCCCCGAGATCGCACCGATCTGCTGGGAGGGCCAGTGCGTCGCCCGCTGCTCGACGGGTGAGTTCGTCTGCCCCATCGGGTACAGCTGCGACAACACCTCCAACGCCTGCATCGAGGAGTCCTGCTACGGCGTCGAGTGCGGGGAGGGCCAGCACTGCCGGGCGGGGGTCTGCATCGGCGGTTGCGACGGCGTTTCCTGCCCTGCCGGGCAGGACTGCCTCTTCGGCAACTGCGTCGACCTCTGCCAGGGGATCTCCTGTCCCGCCGGGTTCGTCTGCCAGGCTGGCGCCTGCATCGCCGACTGCAACTGCATGCCCTGTCCCGAGGGGTTCGACTGCGGCGCCGACGGCAAGTGCGTCGACACGGCGTGCATCGGCGTCTCATGCCCTGCCGGCCAGGTCTGCAACGCCGGAACCTGCGTGGATCCCTGCGCGGGCGTCTCCTGCCCCGGCGGGCAGATCTGCACCGTCAACCCCGTGACGTTCGTTGGTGAGTGCGTCGTCGTCCAGGGGGGTGAGGGGGTCGGCGGCGGTGGTTCCATCGAGGGCACCGGTGGTGAGATCATCGTGGGGGTGACGGGTTCGGCGCCGGGGCTCGACGGCACGGGCAGCACGGGATCGGCTCGGCTCGCGGCGCCGGAGAGCAACATGGGCTGCGCCTGCCGCGCCGCGCCGAGCGGTGGCTCCGGGGGGCTCGTGGGTCTGCTGCTCCTCGGGCTCGGCCCCCTCGCACGTCGCCGCGCCGGTCGGCGTCGCTGAAGGCGCCGGTGGGGGGCCGCGCCGCGCGCGAACCCCGCTCGCCCGTGGCGGCGCGCGAACGCGGTCGTCAACGCGCGACGCGCAGCGCGCCCAGGATCTCGGCGCAGATCGCTGCGGGTGGGCGCGCAGCGTCGATCGACAGCGCGTCGTGCGGCGGCTCCAGCGTGTGGAGCTGGCTGTCGAGGAGCGAAGCCGGCATGAAGTGGCCCTCTCGGCGGCCGAGGCGCGCGGCCAGGACCTCACGTGGGGCCACGAGGTGAACCCAACGGGCCGGCCGCTGGAGCCCGACGACGAGGGTCCGGCGGTAGCTCTCCTTGAGCGCCGAGCAGGCGAGCACGGCGCCGCCGGTCCGTTCGGCGGCGGCGAGCGCTTCGGCGAGGGATCGGAGCCACGGCGCGCGATCCGCGTCGTCGAGCGGCACCCCCGCCGTCATCTTGGCCACGTTGCCCGGTGGGTGGAAGGCGTCGGCGGCGAGAAACGGGAGCCCCAGCGCCGCGGCCACCGCCCGCCCGACGGTGGTCTTGCCCGCGCCCGCGACGCCCATGACGACCACGACCATGGGCCGTTTCTCGCACGCCCTTCCTCGACTCGCCAGGGCGGGCGGGCGTGGCGATCGCCCCCGCCGCGCCGGCGAGGCCGCCGCCCGGAGCGCTATCGGGGAACCGCGATCTCGATCAGGCAGGTCGCGCTGCAGCCGTCCTGGTTCTCGTTGCCGCCGTCGTCGCACTGCTCATGGCCGTCCTGGACGGTGCCGTCTCCGCAGTGCGGTCCGAGCTGGCAGTTCGTCAGGCAACCGCCGTACTCCGCCGCGTCGAGCGGCGAGTTGAGCGCGCCGAAGTCGCAGACCTCGTTGCCTTCGCCCTGCACGACGCCGTCGCCGCAGTAGGGACCGAGCAGGCAGTCCGGCGCGCAGCCACCGTACTCGCCGGTGTTGGCGCCCAGGTCACACTCCTCACCCAGCTCGCCCTGGAGGATGCCGTCGCCGCAGTAGCCCGGGACACCGCAGTTCTCCGTACAGGAGCTGCCGGGCTGACCGTTGAGCTCGCCCTCGTCGCAGGTTTCTCCGCCCTCCTCGGCCTGGAGGATGCCGTCGCCGCAGCGGGGGCCGAGCAGGCAGCCGACACCGCAGTAGCCGTAGCCGCCCACGTTCACGCCGTCGTCGCACTCCTCGTCACCGTTTCTGATGCCGTCTCCGCAGTAGGGGTGCAACAGGCAGCTCGTCGAGCAGCCGCCGTAGACACCGTCCGCGTTGGCGGCGCCGTCGTCACACTCCTCGCCCGGGTCGAGCTGCGCGTTGCCGCAGCTCGGCGGGAAGACGCAGCCCGGCGCGCAGCCGCCGATGTTGTACCCCACGGTGATGTTCCGCCCGTCGTCGCAGGACTCGTCGCCGTTCACGACGCCGTCGCCGCAGAAGGGGCCGAACCTGCACTCAGTGGTGCAGCCGTTGTAGGTCGTGTCGTTGTTCATGCCGTCGCCGAGGTCGCACTCCTCCCCGGCGGTCACCTGGCCGTCGCCGCAGCGGGGCGTGCAGACGGAGCGGACCGTGCTGAAGCCGGACAGCGTGAGCTGGTAGTTCGACTCGCGCGGGTGGCGGTCGGCGTGGAAGACGACGATCTCGTAGATCCTGCCATCCTCGAGCCCGAAGTTCTCGTTCACCCGCACGCTGCCCTCGAGGCGCTCGTGCGGCGCGCCGAGGTCGAGGGCGAGCTGCCCGTTCACGAATACCCACACGTCGTCGTCACCATAGAAGGAGAGGGTCGGCGCGGCAGCCGCGGTGTAGCGGAAGAGGTAGCGAGCCTCGGTGGTGAAATAGAAATTGCGCTTCATCCCCGTGAGCTCGCCCCGCCCGTCGGGCGGCACTGGTCCGCCGTCATCGCCCGCCGAGCAGCTGCCGTACGCGATGGTCGGATCCCACTGGGACGCGACCGGGCAATCCGGGCCGGCGCAGCAGTCGTCACCGGAGTCGAGGATCCAGTAGGGCCAGATGTTGCAGAGCTTGGTCCCGATGCCATCGAGCGGGAAGAAGCCGCTCTCGAGGGTGCCCGCGGTGCCCCCGCCTGTCTCGCAGGCGTCGTGGATGTCGGCCTGGACGGTGCGACCGTCGCTGCTGCTGTACTGGAACAGGCCGCCCCCCGTGGCGGCGAGCTCCAGCGTGGCGCGCACCGACACGTTGACGCCCGGTGTGTCGCGATACCACTGCTGAAAGCTCGTGGCGCTCTCGATGACCTTCACCGTCTTGTCGATCATCAGGCGATGGCTGGGGGAGCCTTCGGTCCAGCAGTCCACCGCGCCGGTGCCCGCCGCGGGGGTGCACTCCTCGTCGCCACCCCTGCAGTCGCCGAGCAGCCCCGTCATGTCCCAGTCCGTGAAGACGCAGGGGCAGGAGTCCTTCGCCATCACCGGCTTGCCCTCGGCGTCGAGCCTGGCGGCGACCAGTCCCCGGCAGGGACCGGCCTGGTCGTTCGGCGGGCAGTGCCCGTCGCTGCCTCGCTCGGCCTTGGTGCCCGAGGCGTTCGGGACGCAGAGGGTCGTGGCGTCGTCGATCCCGCGTTCCCCGAGGAAGAAGAAGTCCGGGTGCCCGCCGCTGACGTTCTGGCCGTCGAAGTCGCGGAAGATCACCGGCAGGATGAGGCAGTCGCCGCCCCGGGTCGTGCAGGGCTCCGTGTCGGGCTGCTCCGAGTCGGTGCAGGTGAAGCCCGGCTCCACGGTGCAGGCCGTGGAACAGCCGTCGCCCGGCACCTGGTTGCCGTCGTCGCAGGCCTCCCCCTCGTCGACGTTGCCGTCGCCGCAAGCCGTGGTGCAGGCGTGGGTTTCGGCTCCCGTGCGGCAGGAGGGCTCCTGGGTGCAGGTCTTCGAGCAGCCCTGCGCGTCGCCGTAGAACAGGCCGTTCTCTTCCCCCTTGTCGCAGGACTCGCCGGCCTCGACGACGCCGTTGCCGCAGACGCTCCGGGTGCAAACGCTCGGCACGGCGGTACCGCAGTCCCAGCCCGGCTCCTCGATGCAGGTGCTGGAGCAACCGTCCCCGCTGGTCGTGTTCCCATCGTCGCACGCCTCTTCGCCGGCCACGATGCCCCCGTCGCCGCAGAAGGGGACGCAGTCTCGGCCCGGTGCTCGACATTGCCAGCCGTCCTCGAGCGTGCAGGTGCTCGAGCAGCCGTCACCGCCGTCCACGTCGCCATCGTCGCAGACCTCTTCCTTCTCCAGCACGCCGTTGCCGCAGCGCGAGTTGTCCACGCACGGCACTCCCGGGACGCTGCAGTCCCACCAGCTCCCCTCGACCCGACACTGCGCGGAGCAGCCGTCGAGCGGGGCCTCATTGCCGTCATCGCAGCCCTCCGTGTCGCCGATCACGCCGTCGCCGCACCGGGCGACGCGCTGGCAACCGGTCTGGACCGAGCAGCGCCACCCCTCCTCGACCTGGCACCCGTCGTTGCAGCCGTCACCGGGTGTCTGGTTACCGTCGTCACAGGACTCTCCGGTGCCGATGTGTCCGTCGCCGCAGCTCTGGAGCTGCTGGCAGGGCTGGCCGGGGGTCGGGCAGAAGTAGCCGGGCTCCACGGCGCGGCAGTTGGCGACGCAGCCGTCGCCCGCGTTGGTGTTGGCGTCGTCGCAGCTCTCACCCGGGTCCCGGACGCCGTTGCCGCAGACGACCGTGGTGGTGCAGGCGCCGCCCTCCGGCGGGCAGACGTAGTTGGGCTCGATGAGCTTGCAGGTCCCGGAGCAGCCGTCACCAGCGAGCGTGTTGCCGTCATCGCAGGTCTCGAGCAGCTCCACGTCGACGTGGCCGTCGCCGCAGGTCGGTCCCGCGTCGACCCCCTGGTACACGCAGCGGGTCCCGTCGGCGAGGACGCAGTCGCCTGCGTCATCCTCGACACCCGCGTCGATCGTGAAGATGGCCCCGCCCGTCCCGTCGCCACCGGGGATGACGCTCGAGCCGCCCGTGCCGTCACCACCCTCACGAGCGCCCCCTCCGATCGGAGCGGCGCCGGCCTGCTCGCCGACGCAGCCGATGAGCAGCAGGGGCCACAGGCCTAGGATCAGCAGCAACCACGTGGGGGCGGGGACGCGACGAGCCATGGGGATTCTCCCGTTTTCTAGCCAGAGTATGCGCCCGCCAGCGAAGGCCCACCATGCGGAACCAGGGATATGAATCCAGTGGAAACTTCGTTTTCCGGTGTCCGCTCGGCCCCGATCGGGGTCCGCGCCGCGTCGCGCCAGGACGTCCATGATGGGTAGTCGGATGGCAGTCCCGTCAGGAGTCGGGAATGTCGCCGGTGGTGGCGGTGCGGGACGGTCCTGCTTCTTCGCGCGCCTGATGGCGGTCGTGGTGACGACCCCCGCAGCGGAGGTTCCGTTCAGGACCGAATCCGGCCGCCTCGACGCATTCGTGGCGTCGCTCGCCGGCCGCGCTCGTCTGGGCGCCGACCGGGAGCGAAGGGCTCGGTCCGAGCGTTCTTCGGCGCCGATGGCGGCCGCCGTTGAAGAGGCGAGCGCAAGAAGCTCTGTCGAACGCTGCCCAAGGCGCCGACCCCCGCCCGGTCACCGCCAGCGAGGTCACTCTCCTCCTCGGCGCTCCGCGACAGCGCATGAGCCCCCCGGATGGAGCGACCGAGCCGCGGGTCGCACCTCGCGGCTCATTCAACCACACGGGCGACCCCGTGCACGTCCTCCTCGGGGTCGTCGCGCCGCGCCGACGACTGCGGCGGGCGCGCCGCGGACTCGAACCGGGGCACGACGAACCTAGCGGAGAGGGAGGGATTCGAACCCTCGGTAGGTGTCACCCTACGCCCGCTTAGCAAGCGGGTACCATCGGCCTCTCGGTCACCTCTCCAGTGATCCTTGGCAGGGGGCCGCCAGGGTACCCCGGGCCCGTCGACCGTCAAGCGTCGCGCCGGAGCCCGGCGGGAGCCGCGGCCCCTTCGGCGGGATCTCGGCCACCCCGAGGACCGGAGCGGGGGCGGTGGCGTTACACTCAGCCCCGTGCTGTTGCTCCGACCCCAGCTGCCCCAGCCGTCACTCGCCGCGCGTGAGAAGGCGAAGATCTTGCTCGAGCGGGCCCTCGGCCCGTCCAAGCTGAAGACCGATCCAGACGACTGCGCCGCCTTCCTGCGGGACGAGTCCGAGGCCGAGGGGACCCTGCCGGACGCCGTGGTCCTGGCGGAGGGGCCCGAGGACGTGCTCGCCGCGCTCGCGGTGGCACGTCAGGCCGAGGTCCCGATCACGCCCCGCGCCGGGGGCACCGGCCGGACCGGCGGTGCGGTCCCGGTCGCCGGCGGGATCGTCCTGTCGGTGCTCGGCATGAAACGGATCAAGGACATCGACCGCCGCGAGCAGATCGCGGTGGTCGAGCCCGGGACCGTCCTCAGCGAGCTTCACGAGGCGGTCGAGGGCGAGGGGCTCTTCTACCCCCCGGACCCCAACTCCAGCGTCGGCTGTGCGCTCGGCGGCAACGTGGCGGAGAACTCGGGCGGGCCGCGCGGCTTCAAGTATGGGGTGACGCGTGACTACGTGCTCGGCATCGAGGCCTTCCTGATCGGCGGGCAGCGCCTCGCCGTCGGGCGGCGCACGAAGAAGGGCACCACCGGCTACGATCTGACGGCGCTCCTGGTCGGCAGCGAGGGGACGCTGGCGGTCTTCGGGGACCTCACGCTGCGGCTGATCCCCAGGCCCGAGGGGCTGATGACGCTGATGGCACTCTTCGACGACGAGCTCCGCGCGGCCCGGGCAGTGGAGGAGATCACCGGCCGGGGGCTGGTCCCTCGCTGCCTGGAGTTCTTCGACTCCACGACGCTGCAGGCCGTACGTGACGCGGGCAGCCCGCTGATGCCCGCGGCGCGCGCCATGCTGCTGATCGAGGTGGACGGTGACACGGCAGCCTGCGAGTCCGCCTCGCTCGGCGTCGCCGATGCCTGCGACGCCAGCGGGGCGATCGAGGTGCTCGTGGCGCAGGAGCCGGCGCAGCGGGAGCGGATCTGGGCTGCGCGCAAGGAGATGAGCCCCGCCGTCCGCCGCCTCGCCAGGAACAAGCTGAGCGAGGACGTCGTCGTGCCGCGCCAGCGGCAGGGTGAGCTGCTGGCTCGCGTGCGCGCGACCGGAGAGCGCCTCGGGGTGCGCACGCTCGCCTACGGGCACGCCGGGGCCGGCAACTTCCACGTCAATTTCCTGTGGGACGAGCCGGACGAGGTCCCGCGGGTCCACCAGGCCATCGAGGCGCTCTTCCGCGACGTGGTCGCGCTGGGCGGCACCCTCACCGGCGAGCACGGGATCGGGGTGCTCAAGGCGCCGTTCCTGCCGCTCGAGCAGTCCCCGGAGCTCATCCTGCTGCAGCGGGACGTCAAGCGCGCGTTCGATCCGCGCGGGCTCTTGAACCCCGGCAAGATCTTCCCGGTCTGTGGGCACCGGGGTTGCTGATCCCGACGCCGGTGGGGAGCCCCGCGGTAGCCCCCGCGCCCAGGGCACCCCGGAGCTCACCGACTGCCCCATGACGACCGCCATCGCCGCCGAGGGCGAGCCTTGGCGGCCGCGCACCGCCGCGTCGCCGGGTGCGGCGCCGTCGGGGGCACGGGCTTCACCGGGCACGGGGCGGTGTTATCGTGCACGAGGTGCGCTCCTCGTCGCCCCTCGTCGGCGCGTCGTCCTTCTCCGCTCGCCTGCGCGTTGCGCTCCGGCGTGAGTGGTGCTTCGCGCGGGCGTTGTGGCGGCGCCTCGGGGGGCGCCTCGGGGCCCTGCTGGTGCTGCTGCTCGTCGGCGGGGCCCTGTTTCGTCACTACGAGCCGGATCGCGTCTTCTCCTACGTGCAGGCGGTCTACTACACCCTCAGCCTGGTGTTCGGGAACCCGCCCGAGGACTACCCGACCCCGGTGGCGCTGCAGGTGCTGTTCTTCGCGCTGCCGGTCCTGGGCCTCACGGTGCTGGTAGGGAGCGTGGTGGAGGTCGCGGAGGTGCTGCGCGGGCGCCGGCAGAACGACCGCATGTGGAGTGCAGCCATGGCCGAGAGCATGTCGCACCACGTCATCCTGGTGGGGCTGGGCCGCGTCGGCTGGCGCTCCTACTGCGTGCTGCGGGGGTTCGGCGTCCCCCTGGTGGTGATCGTGCTCCACGAGGAGGGCGAGTTCGTGGCCGACGCGCGGCGCGCGGGGACGCCCGTGCTGGTGGGCGACGCTCGCCGCGACGCCCTCCTGGAGGCCGCCGGCGTCCGGCGCGCACGAGCCCTCATCGCGGCGACCAACGATGACCTCGCCAACCTCGAGATGGCGCTCGACGCGCGCCGGCTCCACGACTCGATCCGGGTGGTCCTGCGCATGTTCGATCAGACGATGGCCAACAAGGTGAAGGACCGGTTCGCGATCCCCGCCGCCTGGAGCTCGGCCGCGCTCGCGGGCCCCACCTTCGCGGCCTCCGCGGTGACCCCGAACTTCGTGGCGTCCACCGTGGTCGACCAGCACCTCGTGGTCATGGTGACGCACGTGGTCGCCGAGGGCAGCGCCTGGTGCGGCCGCACGCTGGCCGAGATCGGGGAGGCGGATCGGGTCGTCTTCGTGAAGCTCGAGCGGTCGGACGGGGAGGCGCGCATGTTCCCTCCGCCCAGCACCGCGCTCCGGGCCGGCGACTCGGTGGTCGTGCAGGGGCTCTACGACGACCTGCTTCGGCTCGCCGTCGCCTGAGTCGGTCCCGGGCTCGCCTCCGCTCGCGCCGGGAGCCGGCGCGCGGGCGGTCCGGCTGCACCGACCGGGCGCGGGGGACGGGGTCACCAAGTGGCCACGGGGCTTACCGGCCGGTCGGGTCGCACCCCGGTGCCAGGCCCCGCGACGGAGTTGCCTCGAACCCCGGCCCCATAGCAATTCTTGCCGGAGAGCCGTGCGGATCCTCTACGGGGTGGTGGGCGAGGGCATGGGTCACGCGACCCGGAGCCGCGTCGTGATCGAGCAGCTGCTCCGGCGCGGGCACGAGGTGCGCGTCGTCGTCTCGGGTCGCGCGCACCGGTTCCTGCGCGAGCGGCTCCGCGACTACCCGCGCGCCTCGCTCGAGGAGATCCAGGGCTTCCGGCTCGTCTACCACAACAACCGGCTCGACAAGCGCGACAGCCTGCTCTCCCAGCTCCGGGGCGCGCCTCACGACCTCACGCAGAACCTCCGCGTCTATCGGAAGGTCGCCGAGGACGGCATGCAGCCCGAGCTCGTGATCAGCGATTTCGAGTCGTGGGCGGCCTTGTACGCCGTCAACCATTTCTTGCCCGTGATCAGCCTCGACAACCTGCAGATCATCACCCGCTGCCAGCACCCGGCGGCGGTGACGGGCTCCCCGAGCATCAACAACCGCCTGATCAACCTGGCGGTGAGCCTGAAGGTCCCGGGCGTCTCGCACTACGTCATCACGACCTTCTTCTTCCCGCCGGTGATGAAGCCGCGCACCACCCTCGTCCCACCCATCCTCCGGCGCGAGATCATCGAGGCCCGCCGCGAGCCCGGGGAGCACGTCGTCGTCTACCAGACGTCGGAGAGCAACGAGGACCTCCTCCCCGTCCTGCGCCGCCTGGGGCACGAGTTTCGCGTCTACGGCATGGGTCGGGTCGGTACGGAGGGGAACGTCACCTTGCGCGAATTCTCCGAGGCCGGCTTCGTCGAGGATCTGCGCACGGCGCGGGCCGTCATCGCGGGCGGCGGCTTCACCGTGCTGAGCGAGGCCGTCTCCCTCGGGGTGCCCGTGCTCAGCGTGCCCATCCAGCAGCAGTTCGAGCAGGAGCTCAACGCACGCTACCTCGCCCACCTCGGGTACGGAGCGTGGGCCCCGGCCCTCGACTGTGACGTGATCGAGGGCTTCCTGGCGCGCACCGACGAATACGCCCAGGAGCTTGCCGCGTTCGCGCGCCCGGACAACGAGATGGTCTTCGCCTGCCTCGACGAGCTGCTCGCCCGCGCCGCGAGCGGTGACCTCCGCCCGGCCTGGCTCGACAGCCCCGCGATGGGCAAGTGGCTTCCGCTGCGCCCGCCGTGATATGAGGTGCTCATGGCGCGTCGCGTTCTTCCTGTCCTCGCCGGCCCCGTTCTGCTCGTTGCGGCTTGCGGCTCCCGGCTCCCGCCCGAGGGCACGCCCGGAGAGACGCCGGCGCCAGACGTGGTTCCCGTGATCACGTCCCGGGACTCGACGCCGGCCGTCGCGGCTGCCAGCGCGGTTCCTGCCCCGTCGGCGACCGCAACGCCGCCGGCGTCCGGGGAACCCGCGGCGCCCCGCGCGCCCGTCGGTTCCGCCGCCCCTGCGGGGGGAGGAAGGAGGCCGGCCGACTCGGCGCGCGCGGCGAACGACTCCGCCGCCGGGCCGTTCACGGGCAGGTCGCGGCCGAGCCGGGGCCAGGTCGCTCGAGCAGGATCCAGTGCGCGAACGGGTCCGCGCGCAGGGCGAGCACGACCGTGCCGTCCTCGACCGGCAGCGCCTCGGCGCGGTTCGCCGCGCCAGGACGCAACCGCCGTGCGCAGCGACAGCCGGTTCGCAGGCGCAGGAGCCCCGTCACGGGCTCGGACCGGAGCGGGAGCTCGGCCGAGCTCGTCGTCTGCGCCGTGACCGTCACCAGCAGCCGGGAGGAGGCCTCGATCGGCGCGCCGGCGAGGCTGGTCACCACGACGGTCGCCTTGCCGGTGTCGAGGGCCATGCTCACCGCGCTCAGGTCGACGGTTCGACCGCCGATCCAGCCGCTCGCGGCCTGTGTACGCGGGGTATCGATCAGCTGGTAGCCGCCGAGCAGGCTCCGGATCAGCTCCCCCGTGTCCGACACCACCTGGGTCGCGTTCGCGACCAGGAACGAGCGGCCGGGATCCGTGACGACGACCTGCCCTTCGGGCTTGGCGAGGGTGTCCCAGCCGAGCTCCGGGGTGTCGGGCAGCCCGATCACCAGGCGGCTCTGCTCGGTGAGGGTGCGGATGGCGGCGCTGGTTTCCGGGGAAACCACGCTTCCGTAGAGCGTGGCCGCGTCGAGCTCGAGGCGGTAGGTCCGCTTCGCCGTCGCCACGTCCCCACGGCGGAACAGGAGCGCCGCCGCGGGTGTCTGCGTCATCAGCGCGGGGTCGTGGGCGGCGGCCCACTGATCCACCCGCGCGGGCGACGAGCCGGGAGGGTCCTGCTGGTAGGCGTACTGCATCACCATGTCCCAGCCCTGCAGCGCGCCGAGGGACGCGACGTAGAGCGGGGCCGCGAAGCGGTCCTTGGTCGGCCAGGTGACGTTCCACTCCGTGACCGAGAGCGGGAAGTCCGCGACCTGCGCGGCGGCGATCCAGTGCACGAACGTCGCGGTGGACCGGGGATCCTGGCTCAAGAACTCACCCTCCCCGTAGGCGTGCACGTCGATGATGTCCCCGGTCGTCAACGACGGGAGGGAGAAGGTGGGGTTGTTGCCCCAGGTGTTGGTGGTCGCGACCAGCGCGTTCACGCCGAGGCTCCGCAGCAGGTCCCGCGAGCGCACGAACTGCTGCCGTTCCAGCTCGTTGAGCAGGAGCTTCGAGGGGCCCGGCTCCCACGTGCGCAGGACCCGGTCGCGTGGCAGGCCGGTCCTCGCCGCGAACTCGGCGGCGCGGGCCTCGAACATCGCGGTGTGGGTGGGGTTCGGCTTGTCCCGCAGCATCTTGTTGCCGAAGTGGTGGGTCAGGTCGTTCTCGTTGGTCAGGAGCACTGCCACCACGGCGGGGTCCTCGGCCAGGGAGAGCCCGGTGTGGGGATTCTTGCGGGTCAGGTACTGGCGGGCGAAGTCGCGCTCGGCGGCCTCGAGGTCGGGGTTGACGTAGTCGAAGCCCCGGCTGTCGCTGCGGTCGACCTCCTCGAACGCGCGGATCCCGTCGCCGGGCCCGAACTTCCTCCCCACGTGGAGATCGATCCAGATGTAGATGCCCTGCTCCTTCAGGGCTCGCACCCAGCGGCCGAGCGCCGCGAACGAGGTGGGGTCGATGGCCTTGGTGTTCGGGCCCGGCGCGAAGATGTTCGGGCTCACCCACGGCGAGTCGTGGTGGTGCAGCCGGACGAGGTTATAGCCGAGCTGGGAGAGACGCCGCGCGACCGCCGACACGTCGGCATCGCTGCCGCCGAACAGGGCGTAGGCCGTGAGGTTGGTTCCCCAGAATCGCGCGGGCGTTCCGTCGGCGAAGGCGAGGCGATCGTGGTCGCGCCGGAGCCGGCCATGGCTGCCGGCGGGGCCGTGCGCGCGGTTGAGGAAGCTGCCGTCGGGTCCCGCAGTCCGATCGACGGCGACCGGCCAGTCACGCGCCGGCGGCGCGTACGGCAGCCCCGCCTGGGTGCGGACGATCCCTCCCTCGGGCAGCGTCACCTTCATCACCTGCCGTCGCCGGCCGCGCTCGATGCGGTCCGCGTACAACAGGCAGCGGATCTCGAAGACGTTGCCGCGCTCCGCGTAGACCCGCGGCAACGGCGGTGAGAACGAGACACGCAGCTCGCCCCCCGTTCTCGCCGCCCAGGCGAAGCCCTCGCCCTCCGGCAGCACGACGGGCTTGCCCTGCATCGCGGGGTGATCAGTGAGCTTGAAAGAGAAGCCGCCCCCGATCACGGGCGCCAGATCGGAGCCCGCCTCGAGGTCGTACACGACCTCGAGGGAGTTGCCTTCCGCGCGCCGGAAGGTCGCGGTCCACCGCAGGTCGAGCTCCTCGTTGCGGCCTCGCGCCTGGGCCGGAGCTTCGGAGCCTTCGGAGACGAGGCTCACCTCGGTGTGCGCCCACTGCCAGTCCCTCCGCCAGAACACCCAGGTCGGGTGCGCGAGCGCGGCGGCGCCGAAATCGATCCCGATCGCGCCGTCCTCGTCGGGGCTCGCCACGAAGGTCTGGGGCACCTCGTAGGGGACCGCCGGCTTCGCCGTCCGGACGGACACCGAGGGAACGGGCGGCGCGGGGAGTTCGGGGGCCGCAGCCACGCTGGCGCCCGTCGCCGGCGCGCGGCGCCGCTCGACCGGGAGGTAGCTGCCGCGGCGGCCGCAGGCCGCGGCGCCGAGGAGTCCCATGCAGGCTGCGGCGACGACGAGGCCCCGGACCCGTCGGGTGCGGAGCCAGGCTCGGTCGCCCGCCGTCGCGGCAGGTTCGGCGGGGTTGCGCGGGGCACGGCGTGGACGGACAAAGCTCGGCGGCGCCATGGCGCGCATGGTGGAGTGCCTCGCCAGCGCCGGCAACGCCGACCTGTTCGCCGTCCCTGGTCGCGTTCGTGGAGCGCTCAGCGGGATCCGATCCTCGGGGCCAGGCACCGTGCGCTCGGGTGGGGGCGGACCCGGCGCGGCGCCGGGCCACCCGTGGGGATCCCTCGCCCGTCGCCCGACGGCGCTCGCGACGCGCACTAGGCGGATCTGCCCGTGGCTGCTATCGCTCCCTCGTGCTGGCGCTCGGCATCGACCCCGGGACCCGTCACCTCGGCTGGGGGCTCGTGCGTCGCGACGGCGCGCGGCTGCGTCACGTCGCGCATGGGACCCTGCACCTCGACGCGGCCGCGCCGCTCGCCTCGCGCCTCCTCGACCTCGATCGGAGCCTGTCCGGCCTGCTCATCGAGCACCACCCCGACGTGGCCGCCGTCGAGACGATCTTCTTCCACAAGGACGCGCAGGCGGCCGCCAAGCTCGGGCACGCCCGCGGGGTCGTGCTGCTCGCCCTCGCGCGGCAAGGGATCAAGACCTTCGAGTACGCGCCGGCGCGCGTGAAGCGCACCATCGCGGGCACCGGCCAGGCGAAGAAGGTGCAGGTCGCCCGCATGGTGTGCGCCCTGCTCGGGCTCGCCGCCGCGCCGGGCGCCGACGCCGCCGACGCCCTCGCCCTCGCCTTGACGCACCTCCGGGGCGGGCACCTCACGGCCGCTCTGGCGGCGCCTCGAGCAGCGCTGGCGCGAGGGCATCGGGGCAAGTCGCGAGGCCGGTCGATTCTGCGCGCGCTCGCCAGCGAGCGCGGCACCCGATGACGGCCATCGCCTCCGCAGGGACCTTCGCGAGGCCCCGGACGGTTGACGGCGCGCGGGCGGCCCCAGGGCCTACTGGCGGCTCTGACCCCTGCTTCCCCACCCATTTCTCGCGTCCTTCTCCGAGGGAATGACGTCGGAATAGTGCCCTGAAGTTCAGCGGTCGGCTGGCCGGCCTCGCATTGGGGGCGGTGGCAGCGAATCTTCCTGCCCGTCCTCGCGTCTGTATGTGTGCGCTCGTTCCTGTTAGCTGTGGTGCCGGGCGGTCGTGCTACGGCTCTGCATCAGGTTCGGGGTGCGCCGGGCTTCCCGGCGCCCTCGAGGCGCACGAGAGAACGTCATGAAGCAGAAGTGGTCCCCCTCCCTGTTGGCATCGCTCGTCATTCTGGGCGCGCTCTCCGGGCGACCCGCGCTCGGTCAGGCTCCGTCCGCGGCGCCGCCTCAGGCGGCCCTGCCCGAGCCCTCCGCGAGCGAGATCGCGGACCGTGTGCAGGCCTTCTACGACCGAACCACCGTGTTCAAGGCGGATTTCCAGCAGCGCTACTGGGTGAAGGCCTACGACAAGACCAAGGACAGTCGGGGTCAGGTGATCTTCAAGAAGCCCGGCATGATGAGCTGGCGTTACACCAACAACGGCAACCGCGTCGTCTCCGACGGCGTCGTCGTCAAGGTGTACGAGCGCGACGCCCGGCAGATGTACGAGCAACGGCTGAAGGACAGCCAGTACCCCGCCGCCCTGAGCTTCCTGACGGGCGGGGCGAAGCTGAAGCAGGAGTTCTCGCTGCGCAAGCTGAACGCTCGGGACCTCCGGTTCGAGGGCGGCTACGTCCTCGAGGCGGAGCCGAAGCAGCCCACCGCGGCCTATCAGAAGCTGCTGCTCTTCATCGACGGCCGCACCGCCCAGGTGAGGCGGGTGCTCCTGCTCGACGCCCAGGGCAACCGCAATCGCTTCGACTTCGAGAGCCCGGTGGTCAACGCCCGCGTTCCGGACAGCGAGTTCACCTTCGAGCCGCCTCCGGATACGCAGATCATCAGACCCTGAGCTCGGCGCGCCGCGCCGGCCGGCTACTTTCCTGCGGCTGCTGCCTTCTCCTCCGGAGAGAGCTTGTTGGCCGGGCTGTACGTCTGCGTTGGCGGCGGTTCGTGCGCGGCCGGCTCCTTCGCTTCTGGCTCCTCGCCCTCGTCGAAGCTCATGCCGACTTCCATCTCGCCGGTCGGCGAGAACGGCTCCGATGCCGCCTCGGCAGCGGGCGAACCCACCGGCTCCTCCGTCTTCCCTTGCTTGGCCGCGCAGGCGGCGAGCAGCAGCGACCCCGCGCAAGCGACCTTAGACCAGGCATGCCCTCGCATCGTCACCTCCTCCTCGAGTGAGCGATGGCAAGGAGCGTACCCGTTGCCCCGCGCGGCGCACGCGCCGGCAACGGGTGCGAGGGGGGGGCGGGGGGTGCAGCTTCCCCCCAATCCGCCGAGGCCGGGACTCACTCCGGCTGATGGCGCGGGTCGGTGGGCGGAGCGTACCCCGCTCATTCGTCGCAGGTCAGGATGGCGTCGCCGAAACTCACCCGGTCGTAGGCGCTGCCGTCAGCGGCGTTGGTCACTCGCAGCTCGAGGCGGTGGAGCCCCGACACCTCGACGTCGATCCCGACTGGCGCCGAGGTGCCGGTGAGGACCTCGCTCTCGAAGAGCGGCTCGCCGTCGCCGCGGACCTGGATCACGGCCGAACCGCGCCCGTTCGTGTAGTCGTCGATGCCAGCCGTGGCCGTGAACCGCGAACACCGCCGGCCAAGCCGGTAGATGAGCTGGGCGGGCGCGGCCAGCCCGATGCCGCGGCCGAACTCCTCGCCGTCGAGGCGGATCGGCCCGCCGTCGCCCGACGCGGAGTTGCCGTTGTTCGTGTCGCGCTCGACCGGCCCCAGCGCCCCGAACGCGCGGATCGGGATCAGATCGGAGAGGTGGGCGGTCCCCCGGGGGACCGGCGGCTCGTTGCCCACGACCTTCAGCATCACCGCCTCGTGCCCGGGTACCGACGCCCGGAAGGTGGCGTCGATCGGCGCGAGGTCCGTGCGAGCGATGAGGTCGCGCACCTCCGCTCGCCCCTCGCCGAGCCCGACCTCGGCGAGCTCGAACCCGAGCTCGGCGGTCGTGGTGGAGGCGTTGAGCAGCAGCACGGCCCGCGCCCCGCTCTCGTTCAGCGGCTTCGACCAGACGGAGTGGGACGGTTCGAGGCCGTCCATCTCGAAGCGCACGGGGACGCCCTGGAGGCCAAGCGCGTCCTGGTTGACCGCGATCACCTCCGGGTTGGTGAGGATTGCGAGCGTGCCCTCGCTCATGCTCCGCAGGTCGTTGCCGGCGATGAGCGGCGCCGCCATCATCGCCCAGAGGGCGAAGTGCGCCTGCTGCTCGGCGTGGGGCATCCCGCCGCCCACGCCCACCTCCAGCATGTCCGGATCGTTCCAGCCGTTCGGGCCGGCGTAGGGAGCGAACGGGTAGTTGACGCGCGCGTTCCCGAGGATGCTCTCCCACCGGGCCTCGATGTCCGAGGTGGTCCGCCAGAGGTGTCCGAGGCCTACGCCCCACTCGTAGAACTTCCAGGCGCAGAGGCTGTAGACGGTGCCTGGCGCCAGGGCCTCGCCCATTCGCCGGTAGTCCTGCTCGATCGTCGCCTCGTCGGCGGCGCAGTTGTCATACTTGAGGTAGTCGATGCCCCACGCGGCGAACGTGCTCGCGTCCAGCGGCTCGTGACCCCCGGAGCCGGCCCGGTGACCGCAGGTTTCGCGGCCGCGATCGGCGTAGAGCCCGAGCTTGAGCCCGAGGGCGTGGACGTGGTCGGCGATCGGGGCCATGCCGTCGTTGCCGCTCGCGGCGCGCACCTCGATCACGTGCGTCCCCGCGGGAGCGTCGAACGAGAACCGGTGGTCCCGTGGGTCGTCGTCGGCGGCCAGCGCCTCGCCCACCTGGACGTCGCCGACCCGGAGCCTCAGCTCGGGCCAGGCGCGCTCGCCGAGACTCCCGGTCGCGGTCACCGTGACCTCCGTCGGTCCCCCCGAGAAGAGGTGGTCGACGGTTACTCGCGCGCCGGGCCGCAACGACCAGCCCGTCGCCGTCTCTGTCCCATTGGTGGGGTCGAGCGCGTTCGCCTCGTAGACCGTGACCTCGCAGGCCTCTCCATCCACCCCGGTGGTGCCGCCCGGGTCCGCGCCGCCGCCCGCGGTGTCGCCTGGCGCGCCGCCTCTGCTCGTCGCCGGGGTCCCCGCGCCGCCGGCGCCGCCCGCGCCGCCGCCCGCGGTGTGGGCCGGCGCGCCGCCTCTGCCCGGCTCGGGGGTCCCCGCGCCGCCGGCGCCGCCCGCGCCCGCGCAGCTCCGGACGACCACGCGGCTGACCAACAGATCGCCCCCGTCCGAGTAGAAGTCCGCTGCTGGCTGGAGCCGTCCGTCCGACGCACGGAGGGCATCGAGCCAGCAGTCGTCGATGTTGACGTACTCGTAGCCGGCGTCCCTCATGCCGCTGTCCACCATCGCGTCGGCGATCTCCATGACGAGATCGGCGCTGACGCCGCAGTGGAACTGGTTCCAGCTGTTCCAGCCCATCGGTGGGGTCGGCGCGACGCCGGAGGCCGCCGGCACGGGGTAGTAGTCGTCGAGCTCCCGCGCGACGGGCGCTCCGGCGCCGCCCTCGCCCGCCGCGCCCGCCGCGCTGCGCGCGCCGGCGCCCCCCTCGCCGCCGTCGTCGTCAGGCGCGACCGCCGGCTCATCTCCACACGCCATCGAGCCTGTCGCGCCCAGAGCGAGCACCACCCACGCCACCCGCGAAGCGAACCCCATCTTCTGGCCTCCGCGAACGCCCATATCACGGCCGCGCGGCGCCTTCCCGGCGCTCGGCGCGCGCCCCTGTTCGAGGCGGCGCCTCTCGCGCTAGGCGCTGCGCCGAGCCGCGCGCCGGCGGCGTTCGGCGGTCGTGCCCGCGGGGCGCCGCGCGCCGGGCCGCGACCCGACGGGCGAAGATCCCATGAGCGAGCAGGACTTCTATCGAGCGGAGGCGCGGCGACGCGCGGCCGCTGCCGTCCGGGCGGTGGAGGCGCGGACCTCGGCCGAGCTGGTCATCGCGGTCCGCCGCCGCGCGGGAGACTACCGGGCCGACGCCTACCACCTCGGGTTCGGCGCGATGGGGCTCGTCGTCGGCACCCTGCTGTTCGTGCCCCAGACCTTCTCCGGCGGCGCCATCCTGCTCGACGGGTTCGTCGCCTTCCTCGGGGCGTCGCTGCTCGCCCGGAACCTCGACTCGATCACGCGCCGGCTCGTCCGTCGAACCCGCCGCCAGGCCAACGTGGACCTGGCGGCGCGCGCTGCCTTCCAAGAGCTTGGCATCTCGCGGACGGTGGGGAGAAACGGCGTCCTCGTCTTCGTGTCGACCTTCGAGCGCGCTTGCGCGGTCATCCCCGACGTCGGCGTGGACGTCATGGCGCTCGGCGAACCCTGGGAGGCGGCGATCGGGGACCTCCGGGCCGCGGTGCGCCGCGCTGATTTCTCCGCTTTCCTCGCCGCGTTCGAGCGGCTCGGGCCGATCCTCGGGACCGCGATGCCACGCGCGCAAGACGACGTGAACGAGCTGCCGGACGAGGTGCAGTGATGGCCCGCTCCCTTCGCCGCGGCCCCGCAGGTCTGGCGCCCTCCCCTGGCGAGCGGGTCGTGCTCGCGCTGGTCCTCGCCGGCGCGGTCGGTCTCGGGATCGGTTTCGTCGCCGCGGACGCGCTGGCTCGCCCTGGCGGCGGTCAGTCGTTCTCGGGCGGCCGGAGCGGTGGGGGTGGCGGGGGCGGCGACGGGATCGGGGTGCTGATCCAGCTCCTGCTCTGGCTGATACTTCGCCACCCCACCATCGGCATCCCCCTCGTCCTGCTGGTGATCGGCTTCTTCGTCGTCAAGGCGATCCTCGGCCAAGCGATGCAGGGCTGGACGACGAGCGCGGCGGAGGTCGCGGCCGTGCAGGACGTGCCGCGCGCGGCTCGCCGGGCGACGGTGCCGCGCTCGCGCCTGGCCGAGCTCGCGCGCATCGACCCCCAGTTCTCCGCCGTGCTCTTCGAGGACTTCGTCTACTTCCTGTACGCGGCGGTGCTCCGAGGTCGAGCGGTCGGGTTCGACGCCCTCTCGGCCTACGTCACCCCGGACCTCGCGCGGGCACTCCGGGACCCGCGCCTGGCCGACGTTCGCGGCATCGTGATCGGTGCCGTACGGATCGTCGGCTTCTCGGGGATCGAGCGGCCGACCATCACTGTGGACCTCGAGCTCGAGGCCAACTTCGTCGAGCAGTACCGCGCCGGTGGCGAGCGCCGCTTCTACGTCGTCGATCGGCTGCGGGTGGAGCGGGCGGCGTCGGCGCGGTCGCGCCCGCCGGCGCGGGCGCGCACGCTCGACTGCCCGAGCTGCGGCGCGCCGCTCGAGGCCGTTCGCGGCGGCACCTGCGGCTACTGCCGCCAGGAGGTCGGCTTCGGGCGCTTCGACTGGACCGTCACGCTGCTCCGCAACCTGGCCAAGGAGCCGCGCGGGCCACTCCTCACGAGCGCCGTGGACGAGGAGGGGACCGACCGCGCGACCCTCGTCGACCCGGGCGCGGCGGCCCGATTCGACGCGCTGAGGGCGCGGGATCCGTCGCTCAGCTGGGACGGGTTGATGGCCCGGGTCGCCCACGTGTGGGGCGAGCTCCAGGGCGCCTGGTCCACGCGCGACGCGGCCCGGATCCGGCCCTACGTCTCCGACAACCTGTTCCAGTCCCTGGTCTACTGGCTGGACCTGTACGCCGAGCAGCGCTGCCGCAACGTGAACGAGGACGGCCGGATCCTCCGGGTGGATCTCGCCAACGTGATCAGCGATGCCGTCTACGACGCGGTGACCGTGCGGCTGTTCGCCACCGGGCTCGACTACACGATCGCCGACGACGGGCGCGTGCTCAGCGGGAGCCGGACGCGGCCGCGCACCTACTCGGAGTACTGGACCCTCATCCGCGGCCGGGTGCCGAAGGGGCACTCGCGCGGCGACACGACCTGCCCGAGCTGTGGCGCGCCGCTCAAGGTGGGGATGGCTGGCAATTGCGAGTACTGTCAGGTCAAGGTGACCACCGGCGACTTCGACTGGGTGCTCTCGCGCAGCGAGCAGGACGAGGCCTACACCGGCTGACCCGGGTCAGCGCGGCGGGCCTCGCGCGCAGCGGGTCGAGGGCCGCGCGCGGAGCGGTCCCGAGCTCCGATCACGGCGACGGCGCGCGGCGGGGGCGCGACAGGCCGTCGGTGGGCTCCGAGGCGCCGAGGTAGCGCCCGATCTCCTCGCGCTTGGACTGGATGGCGTCGAGGAGCGCCAGCGCGTGCGCGACGCGCTTGCGCGAGAGCGGGTCGGGGAAGCTCAGTCGCACCTTGTCCCAGCGCAGCTTGATGGCGTTCTGGAGCTCCCGGAGGTCGCGGACGGCGCGTCGGTGTGGGCGCTGCGAGCCATCCACGCGAAGCGCCGCCACCACCGCGACGCAGAGCGCCGTGACGGCGGCGAACGCGGTCAGGACGCGGTCCGCGCCGAGCAGTCCCGCCACCACGGCGGCGGCCGCCGCGAGGAAGGCGGTTCCGCGCGAGAGCCAGAACCGGCGCGTCCGGCCCCGGCTCCGGCGCAGGATGCTCGTCGCCCAGGCCTCGAGATCGCGGATCTGGTCTTCCAGCGCGTCCTCGGGGGAGAGCCCCCGCGGGAGCGGTAGCGCAGTGGGCGGTGGGGAGGTCTCCTCGGCGCCCTCCTGCTCGAACTGCGCGCGCGGGGAGCCCGGCGCAGCCGGAGGCCAGTCGCTCATCATCGCCAGGTTGGACCGGTTGCCCGGCAAGGGACCTGCTTGCGAGAGGCCTTCGGGTGGGGCGCCCCGCCGCGTCCCGTTCGCGCGCCCGCTGCCGTCGATGACGCTGCCGGGCCCGCGGTCTGGCCCCGCCCGGTTCGCCTCCGCAGCTGTCCGGGACGAGTCCGGGGCCGAGCGGGCGGGATCGCTCCGGACCGGCTCGGCGGTGGGCCGCGCCCCGTCGAGGGCGGAGCGGGCGGGCTCGGCCGCCGGGCGGGACGGCGGCTCCGTCGCCGGGCGTCGTGGCTCGGCCGCCGGCTTCGCCGGATCGGTCAGCGGTCGGCGGGAGGTCGGCACGCTCATGATCGGAGTTCACCCTGGCGACCGAGGCCCGGCGCTCCCGGTCCGGAGAGCAGCGCGGCGGCGGGGCTGGCGTGGGCTCCCCCGAGATAGCGCCCGATCTCCTCGCGTCGCGTCGCGACCATGTCCAGGAGCGAGAGCGCATGGGCGGTGCGCCGTGGGTGGTACGGGTTGGGGAAGGCGAGCCGGGCCGCGTCCCAACGGAGCTGGATGACGTGCTCGAGCTCTCTGAGCTCGTGGACCGCCCGCTGCTGGGCGGTGCCGAGCCGGTCGGGGCCCGACCAGACCGCCTCGACGACCACGCACAGCGCCGCGACCCCGGACAGGGCGACCGCGAGCGCGAGGTTGTTCCAGAGCGGGACGGACGCCGAGGCCAGCACCGCGCTCACCAGCGCCAGGGCGTGCAGCCCCCAGAACCGGGCGGAAGCCTCGCGTTCCCGCTGCTCGTTGGCGCGAGCCCAACGCTCCAGGTTCTCGAGCTGATGGGTGATTGCGTCATCAGCGCTGAAGCCGTCGGGCGACTCGGCGACGCGCTCGGGAGGTGCGGGTCGCTCTCCCGGCGCTACCCCGGGAGGCGCCGGGCTGAGCGCGCTCGCCTCGAACTGCGGCGCGCGCGGCGGCGCCGGGAGCGGAGGCAGGCCAGGTCCTGTGGGTGGAGGAGGATTGGTCACCGGCGCTCGAGCCGAGTCTAGCGGGGTCGGCTGCGAATGGGGAGCGAAGTCCGGTCTTGGGTCGCGTCCCGCTGCCTGGTTTCCGGGCGCTGCCGCTGAAGTTATCCCTCTTGCCGGTAAGCCTCGCGCTACCCTCGGAGCCTCCCGGGGAGATGACTGCCGGCTCCGGTTCACGGGGGCCGATCACCGCTTTCGACGGCGCCCCTTCCGGCGGGTTGGTCGCGGCGCCGGGCTCGAGATCGCCTACCATCCGCGCGGTTCATGGACGGCCCGTCGCCAGGTCGCGAGCACCTGCTCTTCGCCTACGGCTCCTTGCGCCAAGGGGAGATCCACCACGCGCACCTCGAGGGTGCGGTGCTGGTCGGGCTCTCACGCACCCCGCCCGCCTACCATCTGGTCGAGCTGCTGAGCTACCCGGCGCTCGTGCCCGGGGGGCGGCTCGAGGTGGTCGGTGAGCTCTACCGGGTGCCGCGGGAGTTGCTCCTCCGGCTCGACGTCCTCAAGGAGGTGCCGCGCCTCTTCGACCGGGGGCGGATCAGGCTCAGCGACGGCAGCACCGCCGAGGCCTACCTGATGACGCTCGATCAGGTGGTCGGGATGCGGCGCCTGCGCACCGGTGACTGGAAGGCCCGCTTCGCTCCTCCGCCGCGGGTCGAGATGGCCAACCCTCGCGGCTGGCGTGGCTACCGGCGGTAGCGCAGCCCGGGGGCTGGTCGGCGCGAAAGATCGACGACCTCGAGCCCCGCGCCGGCTGCGGCCTTCACCCCGGGGCAACGCTGGCGGCGCGTCTCGAACTGCCCGCGAGCCATCTCCGGGGCGGCCGTGGCCGTTGGCGACCGGATCGGTGTCCCCCTTCCCCCCGGCTCCGCCCTGACACGGCCGCCACACCCGCGCCTCGCAGCGCGCTGGATCTGGCCGCGGGCGGGCGCGGCACGATCCGTGCCTCGACCCAGGACGTGCTAGATTCGATCGGGTCGGCGCGCCCGCCGCGCAATCCTCCCGTCATGCCCTGGCGACGCCTCGTCCTTGGCTGGTGTTCCGTCTCGGTGGTCGTCGCGCTGGCCTCGGCCTGTGCGTCGGCTGGCGACGAGCCACCGCCCGGTCGTTCCGCCGGCGGTGGCAGCTGCGCCACCGCGAGCTGTCTGGCCGGGACCTCGGACGCGGGGTACATCTCCATTCACGCCGATCTCGACCGGCCCCTGTCGGAGGACGACGGGAGCGTGGTCCCGGAAGATTCGCTCCGCGCCCTCTGCGGCGCCGGCTGTGGCGAGGACGACGAAGGCGCGCCGGTCTTCCCCGAGGACGAGGGCGCCTGCGGGGTCGTCGAGGCGGGTGGTGCTGGGGGTCAGCGGGGGGAAGGAGGCGCTCCGGGTGCCCTCGGGTGCTCCATCGTCGAGGACGTCGACGGCTTGCCGGTCGGGGCCTGCTCCGCCCGCGGCGACGGCGCCGCCGGTGATCCTTGCCTGATGCAGGCCGACTGCGCACCGGGATTCGCGTGCGTGGGTGCGGACGGCGCCGGCCAGTGTCGGCGTTACTGCTGCGCGGACGCGGAGTCCTGCCCGCAGAACACCTTCTGTGCAGCTCGGCCCCTGCTCGACCGCGACGCCGACCCCCTGGTGGTGCCGCTGCCGGTGCCGGTCTGCGTCGAGGCGCACGCCTGTCGCCTCGACGAGCCCTACCCGTGCCCCGCCGACCGGACGTGCACCTGCGCGGAGGGCACGGCCTGCACGGTCGTACGGTCCGACGGGACCACCGGCTGCGTCCCGGCGCCGTCCCCCGGGGGGCTCGAGGGCGAGCCCTGCCCCTGCTCTCCGGCCACCCTGACCGGTCCGGGGTTGATCTGCTCGCAGAGCACTAGGACCTGCCTCGCGCTCTGCGTTCTCGGCGTCGACGGGGCCTCCTGCGGCGAGGGTCGCCGCTGCCAGTCGAGCGCCTCCCTGCCCGACGGGTTCGGGATCTGCACCTCGACCCTGACCACCGAGGCGCAGCGGTGAGGCGACCCGGGTCGGGGCGCGGGCGGGCGGGCGAGGGCGCCGGGGTCAGGGGGCGCGCGGTCGAGATCGCGTCTCGCGCCTGCGCGCCGAGGGCGCCGCGCGTGCCGCCGGTAGGTGGCTCGTCGCCGGGCGCGGGGCGGGCGGGCGCGAGCTAGGACGCGGCATGTGTCGCCGCTCCTCCTGCTCGAGTTGGGCGTTGAGCTCCATCCCGACCAGCAGCGCGACGGACCAGAGGTAGACCCAGAAGAGCGTCATCGCCACGGTGGCGAGGCTCCCGTAGTAGAGCGTGTAGCGGGCGAGCGTGCGCAGGTACTGCGCGAACCCCCAGGACACGAGCAGCCCGACGCCCACCGTGAGCGCGGCCCCGCGCCACACGTGGCGCTTACGCCCCCGGTGGACGACGGCGATGCGGAAGAAGCCGGCCAGGAACGCGGTACCCATCGCCGCGCCGACCAGGTAGGCGATCCGCTCGGCGAGCGCCGGGATCTCGGATCGCACCAACATGGCGCTCATGATCCGCGCGGGGCCGCCGGCCACGGCCACGGCCACCATCCCCGTCAGCGCTGCCATCAGAATGACCACGAAGACGCAGGTGAGCGCGATGGCGCGCTTGACCCACCACGACCGCCGCACGGCGCCGGTGGCGTTCTCGAACACGTTCATGAACGTGTGAAACGCGTTCGACGCCATGTAGACCGACACGATCATCGCCAGCGGAGCGACGCCTCCCTTGAAGCGCCCGAAATGCGTCTGCAGGACGAGGTGCACCTGGCCCGGCGTGCTGTCGAGCAGCGCCGAAACGGACGCGAGCGCCTCCGGGCTCTCCCGGAGCAGGACCGTGAGCAGCCAGCCCGCCAGCGCGAGCAGCGGGATCAGCGACAGGAAAAGGTCGAACGCGATCGCGCTCGCGTGCACCCAGACCCCGTCGCGGCTCATGCCGTGGGCCAGCGAGAAGGTGAACCGCAGCACGGCGCTGCGCGCGAAGAAGCCCTCCACGCGCGCTGCCGCCTCCGCGAAGAAGCTCGGTCGCCTTCCCGTCACGGTCACCGTTCGGCCGCATGGTCGGCCGTCGCGTCGCCAACGTTTACCGCGGAACCCAGTCCAGCGTGACATTTGTTGGTCGGGTCCGCCCGGCCGCCACCCGGTCCGCCCGGTGGCGCCCGACCCGGGCTGGCCCCGCCTGCCCGCCGCCGCTCCCTCCCGGGGAGCTGGCGCCGGCTGCTCGCGCGTAGCATAGACGGGGCGTCGTGCCGGTTCATCAGCAGACGATCGAGATCGAGACGAACGGGTCCGGGCTCGTCGACATCACGCGCGAGGTGGCTGCCGTCGTGCGCGCGAGCGGGCTGCGCACGGGGCTCTGCACGGTCTTCGTGCGCCACACGTCGGCCAGCCTCGTCATCCAGGAGAACGCGGACCGCGCCGTGCTGCGCGATCTGCAGCGGTGGATGCGCGACCTCGCCCCGGAGGATCGAGCCTGGGAGCACGCCGACGAGGGGCCGGACGACATGCCCGCTCACGCGCGCGCCGCCATCACGCGCGCCGCCGAGGCGATCCCGGTCACGGGCGGCGAGCTCGCGCTCGGCACCTGGCAGGCCCTGTACCTGTGGGAGCACCGGGCCCGCCCTCACCGTCGCCAGGTCGTCGTCCACGTCGCCGGCTGAGCGCCCCGCCGCGCGCGCCGGTCACCGGGCGCGGCGGTTTGTCCTTGACCCGCCCTCCGCACCTCGCCTAGCGAGAGGAGCGCGGGTGGTGATGGCCAGCGAGGGACGGCGAGACGAGCGGCAGCGCTGGATCGTACCGATCGTGGCGCTCGCCTCCAGCGCCCTCGCGATCTTCGGGGCGTTCTACCTGGTCGACTACTACTTGACGAGCCCGCCGCCGGCCCCGACCGAGCACGCCCTCTGGCACTACCTCGACTTCGACCCCGACCACATCACCGACGCCACGAGCTCGCTCGCCGCGATGGTCGCCGCCGTATTCGGCATCGTCATCACGGTGGTCAGCATCATCGTCCAGCTCTCCGCCGACCGCTACACGGGCGTCGCGCGCATGTTCCTCGGCGATCGGACCAACCTCGTGGTCATGGGCTACTACCTGACCACCACCCTGTGCGGGATGTGGCTCAGCCTGAGCCTGAAAGACGACTTCGCGCCCCGCCTCTCGCTGCTGGCGATGCTGGTCGCGGCGACCGTGGCCCTGGTGCTGATGGCCCCGTATTTCGGCTACGTGTTCTGGTTCCTCGAGCCGATGAACATCATCGGCCGGATCCGGCTCGGCGCGGTGAGGGACGCGGTCGCCGGGGCGTCCGAGCCGGACCCGGCGCGCCGCGCCCGGGCTCAGGCGGCCACCCTGGCGGCCATGGAGGAGCTCACTGACATCACCTCGAACTCCATCTCCGGGAAGGACAAGATCATCGCCTCGGGCGCCGTGGATGCGCTGAAGGACCTCGCACTCGAGTATCTCGCCTGCAAGTCGCGGGCGACACCCGCTTGGTTCACCATCGGCACGGACATCCGCCAGAACCCGGACTTCGTCGCCATGGACGCCGAGAGCCTCGCGGATCTCGAGCGGAATCGCACCTGGGTGGAGTGGAAGGTGATGCGCCAGTACCTCGGGATCTACAACGAGGCGCTGGCTTCGATGCGCGACATCAACTACCTCATCGCCATCGACACTCGCTACGTCGGGGAGGCCGCCGGCGAAGCCCGGGACGAGGAGCTCGTGCGCCTCGTGTTCCGCTTCATGAACAGCTACCTGCGCTCGGCGCTGAACGCGCGCGAGGTGCGCACCGCGTACAACGTCCTGAACCAGTACCGGCTCCTCGTCGAGTCCATGCTCCGCCAGGGGCACGACGAGGTGGCCTACACGGGGGTTCAGCACCTGCTCTACTACGGGCACGTGAGCTTCGACCTGAAGCTCACGTTCGTGACCGAGACGGTGGCCTACGACGTGGCCACCATCCTGCAGTGCGCCAGCGAGGTCGCCTCGCCGCGAGAGCGGGACATGCTCGCGGAGTTCCTCGAGCTCGATCGACCCCTGCGCGTTCGCAGCCAGGAGAAGGCGCTGCTCGGGGTGCGCAAGGCGCAGGTGAAGCTCGCCGCCTACCTGTTGCTGCACGGCAACGAGGCCGCGGCGCGGACCATCCGCGACGACATGCGGGACGAGCCCCCCGAGCGCCGGCAGCAGATCCAGGAGCAGCTCGAGAAGGTCGAGAGCAAGGACTTCTGGGAGATCACCGACCGAGGTCGTAACTTCGAGTACATGCCGCCCGAGCAGCGCCGCGAGCTCGCGCGGTTCTTCGCCTGGTTCGACGCCGATTGACGCGCCCGCGGACCCCGGCTCGACGTGGTGGTCGGCGCCGGCTCGCCGTCGCCGAACCAGAGCGTGGCTTGGCGCCGCGCTCTCCGGTGGTCTAGGGTGGTCCCGGCGGGCGTGTCGCCCGACTTCCATGACTGCCGGACCGCACATGCGCGCGGACGCGCTCCACCCGGGGGCGCTCGGGCTCGAGCCGTGGGTCGCGCTCGTGCTCGCGTTGGTGCTGGTCGCGATCAACGGCTGCTTCGTGGCGGCCGAGTTCGCGCTGGTCAAGCTCCGCTCGACCCAGATCGAGCCGCTGGTCAAGGCGGGCGATCGCCGCGCCGTCGTCGCCGCGCGGATCACGGAGCGCCTGGACACTTACCTCTCCGCCATTCAGCTCGGCATCACGCTGGCCAGCCTGGCGCTCGGGTGGATCGGTGAGCCGGCGTTCTCGTTCCTGGTTCGTCCCGTCTTCGCGCTGGTCCCGGGCACGACCGAGATCATGGTGCAGACCGTGAGCGCCAGCGCCGCTTTCGTGGTGATCACCGCGCTGCACATCGTGCTCGGTGAGGTGGCGCCCAAGTCCCTCGCCATCCGGCGCCCCGACACCACCAGTCTCTGGGTGGCGATCCCCCTCCACGTCTTCTCGATCGTCGCCTACCCGGCCATCTGGCTCCTCAACCACGCGGCCCTCGGAGTGCTGCGGCTGGTCGGGATCCACGACGTCGGCCACGAGGCGGGGCAGTCCGAGGAGGAGCTCCGGCTGCTGCTCGCGTCGCGGCGAGGGCTCCGCCTCAGCGCGTACAAGCGCCAGCTGCTCGATCACGCGCTCGAGCTGTCCCACCGCACGGCACGCCAGGCCATGGTGCCGCGGGCGGACGTGGCCTACGTGTCCGTCGAGCAGGGGATCGCGGACGCGATCACGCTCTCGCGGGCGCGTGGCTTCACCCGCCTCCCCCTCTGCGACGGCGACCTCGATCACGTGATCGGGTTCGTCCACGTCAAGGACATCCTGCTCTCGGAGCCGCCCCCCACGTCGCTGCGCGACGTGCGTCGGGACGTCCTGTTCGTTCCGGAGATGGTGTCGCTCGACCGGGTGCTGCGGCGCATGCGCCGGCGGCGCGTTCACCTCGCTGTGGTCGTGGACGAGTACGGCGGAGCGAGCGGCATCGTGACGCTGGAGGATGTGATCGAGCAGATCGTGGGCCCCATCCAGGACGAGTTCGACGCCGAGGGGCCGAAGTTCCAGCGTGTCGCGCCGGGCGAGTACGACGTGGCGGGGGCGCTCTTGGTGGCGGACCTCGAGGATCGGCTCGGCATCGACCTCGACGATCGCGACGAGGACACCGTGGGGGGAGTGGTGATGTCGGAGATTGGCCGCCTGCCGCGGCCCGGCGACGTGACGCGGGTGGGTCCGGTGGAGGTGGAGGTGCTCGACGTGGACGGGGCGCGGATCCGGCGGCTACGCGTGCGGACCGCGGGCGAGGTCGCCCCCGGCTCCGCGCGCTAGGGTGGAATGGGGCCTGAATGCCGCGGAGAGCCGGCGACGCGGGGCACCGCGCGAGCCGCAGCTCGCGCCGGAGGCGCCCGGTGAGAGACGCCTCCGGCCCGCGCGGGGGACGCCCATCGGGTGCCGATGCCGTTGGCGAGCCGACCCGCGGCGACGGCGGCGCACGGCGCGCGCCGGCCGTGGTCGCGCGCGCGCTCGGAGCGGCGCCTCTTCCCGCGCTCTGCCTGGGGGAGGAGCTCGGGCCGTCGGCCCCGGTCGCGCCGACGGTTGCCGGGGGCTCACAGGCTCAGGTCGCCCAGGCCGAGCTCGTCGTAGCTGCGGACATAGAGGTGGGCGCCGGGCACCGCCTCGACGCGCACGTGGGGATCGAGGAGCGCGACCACCTGCATGCCGGCGGCGACCGCGGCCTGCACGCCCGCCGGTGAGTCCTCGAAGACCAGGCATTGCTCCGGCGGCGCGCCGCGGCGCCGCGCCGCGCCCAGGAAGATCGCCGGATCGGGCTTGAGGCGCGGGACCTCCGGATCGTCCCCGCAGACGACCACCGAGAAGCGCTGGAACCACGCGTGATGGCCCGTCTTGAGCTCGAACCAGGATCGCGAGCTGCTGGTGGCGACCGCGCACGGCACGCCGCGCGAGCCCAGCCTCGCGACCAGCTCGGGCGCACCGGCGATGGGCTCGGACGTCGTCACCAGCCGCGCCAGCTCCGCGCCGCGCTCTGCGACGTACTCGGCGGGTGTCAGCGGCAGGTCGAGCCGGTCGACCAGGCGTCGGGCGGAGTCGAGCTCCGCGCGCCCCATCAGCTCGAGCTTGTCCTCCCAGCTATAGCGCTTGCCGTACCGCGCGAGGACGGTCTGGGCCGCCATGGAGTAGAGACGCTCCGTGTCGAGTAGCACGCCGTCGAGGTCGAAGATGACGTGGGTGGGTCGGCGCGCTAGCTTCATGGCGCGGCACGCTCGGGCTCGGCATTTCGTGCCCGCCCACAAATAGCCGCTCGAGCATCGCGGGGCCAGGTCGAGCCGTGGTGCTCCGGCCAACAAAGTGTGGCCGTGCAGGATCGCCACAGGCCGGGCGACGAGCCGGGGCTTGCCGCGCCGCGCGCGCTTGGCTAGCGTAAGCGCCCCCCGCGGTCGGCCGGGTGATCCGGCGATGCCTCGCCTCCGGCGCGGGCGGCCCCGCGCCGGCTCGCCGTGCCCAATCCCCCGCAAGGATGTACCGACGATGACCATTGAGCTGGTGGAGATCCCCGGAGGACCGAGCCTCGAAGAGTACGCGACGTCGATGCTGCTGACGGACGCGGTGGAGGACCTCCGCGCGACCGTGGGTCCGCTGGTCCCGCGTCTCGCCGGGCGCACGGTCTGGATGGTCAACTCGACCGCGCGTGGGGGCGGCGTGGCGGAAATGCTGCCGCGGGTCGTCGGCGTCCTCAACGAGATCGGGGTCGCGACCAAGTGGGTGGTCATCGGGACCAAGAAGGTCGCCTTCTTCGACCTGACCAAGCGGATGCACAACCTCATCCACGGGTCCGGCGAGCCCGCGCTCTCGCCTGCCGATCTCGCCCTGTACGACGAGGTCAGCACCGACTTGGCCGGGGAGTTCCAGGGGTGGCTGGGCCCAAGGGACGTCCTGTTCATCCACGACCCGCAGCCCGCCGGCATGGGCGCCAAGGTGAAGGACGCCCTCGGCCTCCGGGGTGTGTGGCGCTGCCACATCGGCCTCGATCGCGACCTGCCGCAGACCCGGGTGGCCTGGGGGCTGCTCGAGCCGTACGTCACGCGCTACGAGCGCGCCGTGTTCACGGCGGCCGAGTACGTTCCGGCCGCGCTGAAGGATCGGGCCACGCTGATCCGCCCGGCGCTCGATCCGTTCGGGTACAAGAACCGCGAGTTCTCGGTTTCGGAGCTCGTGTCCATCCTGGTGAGCGCGGGGCTCGCTCGCGCCGAGGGCGAGGTGTTGCCCGCGCCCTTCTCCCGGCGGGCGGAGCGGTTGCAGCCCGACGGCACCTTCCGCGTGGCGACCGAGCCGGACGATCTCGGGATCTTCTTCCGGCCTACCATCACCCAGATCTCCCGTTGGGATCGCCTCAAGGGGTGGAAGCCGCTGCTCGACGGGTTCGTGGAGCTCAAGCGGAGCGGCCCCGGCACCGGGGATCCGGGGCTGCGTCAGACGATCGCCGAAGCGCGCCTGCTGATGGGCGGCCCCGAGCCGGCGGCGGTCGCGGACGATCCGGAGGCGAAGGAGGTCCTCGAGGAGCTGCGGGCCACCTTCCTCGCGCTCCCGGCCGAGATCCAGCGTGACGTCGCCCTGCTCAGCCTGCCGATGAGCTCGCACCGCGAGAACCAGCTCATGGTGAGCGCGCTGCAGTACAGCTCCACCATCGTCGTCCAGAATTCGGTCCAGGAGGGCTTCGGCCTGACGGTGACGGAGGCGATGTGGAAGGGGACCCCCCTGGTCGTCAGCAGCGCCTGCGGCATCCGCCAGCAGGTGCGGCCCGGCATCGATGGGACGATGGTGCGCGACGCCAACGACCCGTCGCAGATCGCCGCCGCGCTGCGGAGCGTCCTCGGCGACCCGGCGGGGCGGGCGCGGATGGCGCGCAACGCGCGCCGCCGCGTGCGCGACGAGTTCCTCATCTTCAACCAGGTCAAGCAGAACGTGAAGCTCCTCGCTGACCTCGTCGGTTGAGCGTTGCCGCGCGGGGGGAGGGTCCGGCGTGCGGCGACCTCGTCGGTTGAGCGTTGCCGCGCGGGGGAGGGTCCGGCGTGCGGCCGGGTGCCGCCGCCGTCAGGTCACGGCGGCGGGCGCGCGGGGCGCGGCGGTACCCGGCGCGGTCGCCGGGCGAGGACGCGCGCGACCGGCCGTCACGGCCGCGCGGGACCGCCCTCGCCCCGCCGGCGGCGCGGTGGTGGGGGCCGGGTGGCGGCGACGGACGTCGGTGAGCAGGCGCGCGAGCCGGAGCACGAGGTCGGCCGTCATCGAGGCGGTGGGGAGCTTGGGGCGTAGGATCGCCACCCGCTCTTCGGGTGTGCGTCCGCGGCCCCAGCGCACGATGCCGACGAGCCGGTCGTGGGCGGTGGACCCGTCCAGGGCGCGGACCAGCACCACCGGCAGCGTCATCGCTCCGCCGGGGCCCATCTGCACCTCCCGGGCGACCTCCAGGCTCACCATCCCCGGCAGGCGCGGCGTCGGGGTCACGCGCAGCCGGAGTTCGTCGAGCTCCGAGCTCCCGCAGGGGAACCGACCCAGCAACGTGAGCTCGAGGCCCCCCTCGCGGGAGAGGCGGCGTCGAAGGCGCTGCAGGGTTCGCCCGTCGCCGGTGATCGGGTCGCGCGGCAGCTCGCTGGGCCTGCCCGTGCAGAAGATCGGCACCAGGCTCGCGGAGCTCAGCGCGACCAGGAGCGCGTGGTACGGCGAGGTGGGGAGCAAGCGCCAGGCCGCCGCGGCGATGCCGGCGAGCGCAAGCGCGAACAGGGCGAACCCGGGGAGCGTCCCGACGTCGAGCCAGCGCCCGGCATGCGCCCCTCGCCCGCCTCGGGCCGCCGCTCGTCCGTCCAGCTTCACTTCGCGCCACTCGCCCGGTCCGCGCAGCGGCGGGAGCAGGCGCGGCGGCGCGGCGCCCGCCAGGAGCATGGACGCCACCAGGAGCACGCCCGCAACCTCGACGAGCTCGGTGAGCAGGGCCACGGAGGCGGCTCCCACCAGCAGCGCGGCGGCCAGCGCGGCTCGCAGCGCCACCGGCAGGGGCACCAGGGCGCGCGGCAGCGCACGTCGTGCCGCACAGGCGCGGCTGAAGGTGCGCCACTTGAGCGCCACCAGCAGGGCGTATCCCAGCGCGATCAGGGCGGCCGCGACGACCGCCGTCAGACGCTCCCGACCGTGCAGGAGGCCCACCCCCTCGGCGGGCGCTGGCGTCGCCAGGGATGGGGCCGGCGACGGCTCGCCGCACGCGCGGGCGTCGGCCAGGACGCGCCAGACCACCGGCTCTCCCTGCGCGACGTAGGGGCGCCCGACCTCGAGCTCGTCCTTGTCGGCGGCGCGCCGCCGCGTGGCCAGGAAGACGCCGCCGGGGTCGAGGTCGAGGTCCGCCGTGGTGCCGCCCTCGAGCGCAGGCAGGGACGGCGCTTCGGGCGCCGGGGGTAGGCCAAAGACGACCATGGCCGAGTCCACGCCCTGGCTGAACCTCGGCCCGACCCATCGCACCTCTGCGCGGGCGCCGCTCACGCGGACGAGGCCGCGGCGTGCCAGGTCGGTCCGGTACCCGAACTGGAACCGGAAGGTTCCACGCCGAATGCCGGCTTCATCGTCGATCTCGAGCCGCAGCGTCCCGTCCTCCCCGAGCTTAACGATCAGCGGCAGCGGCGCCGCCCGCTTGCCGGCGTCGGTCGCCACCACGGTGGCGTCTGGGAGGGGCTCCGCGTCGCCGTCCACTCCGGCGAGCTCGAGGTCACGCAGCGGCCCGCCACGGACGCGAACGACGAGATCGTGGCGGACGGTCGCCGCGCCGTCGCGGCCTACGTCGAGGTTCACCGCATCGGACTGGATGCTCGTCTCCACCCAGGCGCGCGCCGAAGAGGTCAGCGAGGCGCAGCCGGCCAGGGCGAGGACAGCCAGACCGTGTCGGTTCGTGGAGCACATTGTAAGACTCCAGGTGACATGGGCGAGGTGACCCTGCCAACTTACCGGCCGTGGTGCTGAACTCCAGTTCAGCCATGGGGCGCGGGGCGCCCCCCGGTCCGCGCGGCCGGGCGCCGTCCCGCGGTGTTGGGCGCCGGCCGCGAGGTCCTGATCACCCCGCTACGGTCGAACCGGGTCAGTCACGGGGGGGAATCGAGGCTGCCCGTGAGCAGCGCGCTGGCCATGACCGAGGGTATGGCGACCGCGAAGTCCTGCACGACCGCTCTCGGGACCAGCGTCGCCCATTCGAGCCGCGGCGCGCCCTCCTCGCTCACCCGGACCGTGGTGATCATCGGGGTATCGCCGCGCGCGGGGAGCGCATTCAACATCCGCTCCAGCTCGCCCTCGCTCATCCGGACGTACTGTTGGAGCATTCCCTTGTACGTCATGCGCAGCGTGGTGAAGCCGGCCGAGGTGAAGCGCCCGCTCCGCAGCGCCTCGAGCCCCGGGCGGTCGCGCAGCGTCTTCGACGAGGGGGCCAGCAGCCGCGCGGTTTCCTGGCGCAGCACACCGACGTCGTTGCCGAAGGCGACCCAGGTGCGCGGGCCGTCGGGGACGACGATCAGGTGCAGCTGCGTCGTTGTCGGCGCGGTGTCCTCCGCGGGTGACGTCGCGATGGAGAGCTCGTAGCGTCGCGAGCCCGCCGGGAAGCCCGCCCCCGCGGGCTTGGCCGCGAGGCGCGGGATTTCTGCGGGCTCGAGGTCCGGGAACCGCTCCTCGAGCAGCTTCGTCACCGCTCGGTCGTTGTAGATGCGTACGAACGCGTCGAAGTAGTCCGTGAACTTCTTCGCCGGGATCTCGGCGCGGTACACCTGCCATCCGAGCTGCTGGATCATCATCGGCAGGAGCTGAGCCCCGAAGTCCGCGCCGTCGTGGTCGGCCGCGCGATGCTCGCCGGGAGCGGGGTACGAGCCCCGGACGACCACCGTGGCGGCCGGGCTGGTCAGGGCCGGCTCCAAGAGCTGGGCGACCTGTCGGCGGAGCGGCGCCGGCACCTTGCCGACGACCAGCAGGGCGTCCAGGATCTCCGCGGCCGAGCGCCGGATCTCGCGCCCACGTGCGGGGTTCCCCGGGGCGATGAAGCTCGCCGCGGGCACGTCCATGGGGAGGCTCCAGAAGGCGTCCGGGGCAGCGACGGCGCGTGACACGGCGTCGCGGAGCGTGGTTCCGGGCCACGACCGGGTGCCCCGGAAGTCCACGGCGAGCGCCGTTCGCGCGGCGCCGGCCGCGGCGTCGAGGTCGACGGTGAACGCCACGCGCTCCACGTCGTCGATGAGCGCGACACCCTCCGCGAGCAGGCCGCGGGCCGCCTCGGCGACCGCCGCGTCGAGGCGCGGATCGTCCAGCGAGAACTCGCGGACCAGGAACGGGATCGCCAGCTGTCCCGCCTGCTCGAGCGCTGGCCCGTACATCCGGCGGATCGGCTCGACGCGAAGCTCGACGTGAACGTCGGCGGTGCCAACCGTCTCCCGCGGGAGGCCCCGCGTCATGTAGGGCATCAGCTCTTCGACGTCACCGAAGCCATCCCCGCACACCAGGCGCGCCGGCGCCTGGCCCGCGGCCGGTCCCAGCATGCACGTGAGCTCCCCCTGCCCGCCCACCCGGTAGAGGCGGTTTCCTACCGCCTCCACGTCCTCGTCGAGCGCCGCGGCGAGATCGAGCGCGCCCTCGATCGAGGTGACGCCGACGGAGAACGCGATGCGCGGCTCGGGCCCCGTCCCCACCCTGGGCAGCGTCACGAGCAGGTCCACTGGCGCGTCCAGCGCCAGCAGCTCGCGCGCCGGTCCCCCGGATGTCCGAGGCAGGACCCCATCGAGGAGCGCCCGCCAGTCGAGCGGCAGGCCCGTCCAGCCCGCGATCACGTCGGCCGCCAGCATCGGAGACTGCCAGCGCCCGACCACGATCACCTCGCCCGGCGCCGCCACCGGGCTGAGATCGGGCGCGGCGGGCGCGACGTGCGCTGGTCCTCCCGCGGGCTCCACGGTCGCCTCCCGCGGTGGCGCCGGGCGAGCGCTGGCGCAGCCAACGAGGGAAGCGACGAGGGAGAACCAGCACCCGGGGCCTGAGATCCTCTGCATGCCGCGGACTATATACCCAAGGCGTCCGCGGCGACCCCTCCGTCGTCGGTTTCCCCACAACTGCCCGCCGGGGCGCCCGGTGCGCGCCGCCGGCCGGACTCCGACGGCGCCACCCGGATCAGTTCGACTCCTCGAATTCGGCGTCGATCACGTCGCCCTTGGCGCCAGCGCCCGGCTGGGGCTGCCCCGGGCTCGGCGCTCCCGTGGCGGCACCCGCGCTCTCGTAGAGCTTGGTCGCCATCGCGTGCGCCTCCTTCTCGAGTCGCGCCAAGACGTCCTGCACCTTGGCGTCGTCCTGCCGCTCGACCGCGCTACGGCCGTCCCGGATGAGCCCCTCGAGGGTGCTCACCATGCTCGCGTCGAGCTTCTCGCGGTTCTCCGAGAGCTGCTTGTCCAGGGTGTAGCAGAGGTTGTCGAGCTTGTTGCGCCGCTCGATCTCGCTGCGCCGTCGCTTGTCCTCCTCCTCGTGCTCGCTCGCCTCCTTGACCATTCGCTTCACGTCGTCCTCGCTGAGGCCGCTCGAGGCGGTGATGGTGATCCGCTGATCCTTGCCCGTGGCCATGTCCTTGGCGGTCACCGAGAGGATGCCGTTGGCGTCGATGTCGAAGGTCACCTCGATCTTGGGGATGCCGCGGGGCGCGGGCGGGAGTCCTTCGAGGTGGAACTTGCCGAGCGTGCGGTTGTAGCGCGACTCGGCCCGCTCGCCCTGGAGCACGTGGATCTCGACCGACGTCTGGTTGTCGCTCGCCGTGGAGTAGATCTCCTTCTTCTGCGTCGGGATGGTGGTGTTCCGCGGGATCATCACCGTCATCACCCCGCCCAGCGTCTCCACCCCGAGGGAGAGCGGGGTGACGTCGAGGAGCACCACGTCGTGCACGTCGCCCGAGAGGACGCCGCCCTGCACGGCCGCCCCCACCGCCACCACCTCGTCGGGGTTGACGCCCCGGTGGGGTTCCTTGCCGAAGAACCGGGTGACCTCCTCCTGGACGAGCGGGATGCGCGTGGTGCCTCCCACCAGCACCACCTCGTCGATGTCGCTCGGCTTGCGCTTGGCGTCGGCGAGGGCCTGCTTGACCGGCGCGAGTGAGCGTTCGACGAGCGGCCGGATCATCTGCTCGAGCTTGGCGCGCGAGAGGTGCTGCTGCAGGTGCTTGGGCCCGCTCGCGTCGGCGGTCAGGAAGGGCAGGTTGATGGTCGTCTCCATCTTGCTCGACAGCTCGATCTTCGCCTGTTCGGCCGCGTCCTTGAGGCGCTGGATCACCATCTTGTCGCCCGAGACGTCGAGCCCCGTCTCTCGGCGGAACTCGGCGATCAGCCACTCCATGACCAGCATGTCGATGTCGTCGCCGCCGAGGTGGGTATCGCCGTTCGTCGCGATCACCTGCACGACGTTGTCGCCCACCTCGAGGATCGAGATGTCGAACGTCCCGCCGCCGAAGTCGTAGACGGCGATGACCTCGTTCGCCTTCTTGTCCAGCCCGTAGGCGAGCGCCGCCGCGGTCGGCTCGTTGATGATGCGGCGCACGTTGAGCCCCGCGATCTTGCCGGCGTCCTTGGTCGCCTGCCGCTGGGCGTCGTTGAAGTAGGCGGGCACGGTGATCACCGCGTCCTGCACCTTTTCGCCCAGGTAGTCCTCGGCCGCCTTCTTCAGCTTCTGCAGCACCTTGGCCGACACCTCGGGCGGCGCGACCTGCTTGCCGCGCACCTCGATCCAGGCGTCGCCGTTCTTGCCGCGGACCACCTTGTAGGGGACCAGGCTCCGCTCGTGCTCCACCTCCTCGAACCGGCGCCCGATGAAGCGCTTGGCCGAGGAGATCGTGTTCTCCGGGTTGGTGACGGCCTGGCGCTTCGCGATCGTTCCGACGAGGACCTCACCCTTGTCGTCCCAGGCCACCACGGAGGGCGTCAGCCGGGAGCCCTCCTCGTTGACGATGACCTTGGCCTCCTTGCCGTCCATCACCGCGACCACGCTGTTCGTCGTGCCGAGGTCGATGCCGATGATCTTGCCCATGTTCGCGTCCTCCCGGTGTCGTGTCGTCCTGCTCGCCCAGGCCGCCCACCTCGCTGCCGGCCGTCCCCTGGCGCCGCGTGCGGTGGGAGCGACCCTGTCGCCCTCCGCGGCGGAACCTCGGGCCGCGCATCGCGGCGGGTGGCGATCGCGCCGGCATGCCGCCATCAGGGTAGCCGTCGACCGCGCCTAGAGCGTAGGGTTCTGGCCTGTGGGTGCTGGCTCCTCGCGAGCTGTGGTCGTTGCCTGGTCCGAAGCCCAGGGTGACCGGAAGATAACCATGCCGGTATGGCGGTCAACGGTCGCGGCCCGGTTCTTGCCGTGACGGCGGAGTTGACAAGCCCGGTGTCCGGAGTAGCCTCCCCGTCCCTCGCACCGCCGGGGCAGTAGCTCAGCTGGGAGAGCGCCGCGTTCGCAATGCGGAGGTCAGGGGTTCGATCCCCCTCTGCTCCACCGTCATCGGGGTCCTGGCTCGGCCGGGGCGAAAGGGGGCTCCCTCGCCGACGGGCGGGGGAGCCGCGGGCGCTCGGGCCGGACCCGGTGGGGGCATCGACGTGGAGGAGGTGATCCGGCTCTCCCAGCGCGTGGCCGCGCCGAAGAGGGCGCTCTGGCGGGCCATCGCCACCCCGGCCGGGCTCTCCAACTGGCAGGCGGACGAGGTGATGGGCGAGGTCCGCGCCGGGCGGACGCTCACGATGCGCTACCGCGGGCTCGGCGTCTCCGTGGTCCTCGACGTCGCCGCGGTCGAGGAGGAGCGCCGCGTGGTGCTGACGGCGGGGGCGTCCCGGCTCGAGCTGCGTGTGCGCGACGGCGTGATCGACCTCGAGCACCACGGGCTGGCCGCGGGCGACGAGGCGGAGGGAACCCGGTCGGCCTGGCGCGTCGCGCTCGCGATCCTGGCCGAGGCCCTGGAGCGCCATCGCGACCAGCCGCGGCACGTGCACGTCCTCAGCGGTCCCACGCCGGCTCCCGCCGAGCTGTGCCACGTCTTCTTCACCGATCCGGGCGCGCTCCGGCGCTGGCTGCTTCGCGACGGCGCGCTCGATCCCGAGGGCGCGCCGTCCCGGGTGCGTTTCGCCTGGGGGCCGCTGGCGAGCACCCGGATCATCGCGCACACGCCGGGTCGCGACCTGGCCCTCGCCTGGGACGACCGCGCAGCGGTCATCGCGCTGCGCACGTTGCCGAGCCGGCGTGATCCCGCGGAGCGCCTGCTGCTGCTTTCCTGCAGCCGGTGGGGGGCGCCGCTCCCGCCCGCGGACGCCGCGGGGCTGGAGGGGTCGCACCGCCGACTCCTGCGCGCGCTGGTCGCCGCGGGCGCCGCCTGAGCGCCGGGACCGCGCCGCGCGGTTTCCGCAGCGCCAGGACCGCGCCGCGCGGTTTCCGCCCCCGCGGTTCCTCTCCTTCTCGGTCGGCGCCCGCGCCGCCGCGGCGCCTCACCCCGCGGCGTCCCGGCAGCACCGCGTGCCGAGCGAGTAGTCGTAGTAGGTCGGCGCGTGGGTTGCGATCCGCGCCTCGCAGCCCCGCGTCGTCGCGCGCGCGTAGAAGCCGCCGACGAACACGCCGCTCTCGTCGGCGATCCACTCGTCGAGGTTGCCCACCATGTCCAGGACCGCGTCGTCGCCCCACGCGCTCCGGCAGGTCGCGGTCGCCCCGGTCAAGCGCAGCAGCGGATCGGTCGCGTCCTCGACGACCAGGTTGAGGCGGGGATCCGTGTGCCCCGCCGAGCTGTTGGCGTGGAGCACGAAGGCCGAGTGCTGAGCGCGGTGGACGTTGCAGGCCGCCTCCCGGTAGCTCGGCCCGTAGGGGTAGGAGTAGCCCCGGGCTCCCCCGCAGGCGGTCACCCACTCGTCCTCGGTACACAGACGCTTGCCCGCGTTCTCGCACGCCGCGCGGGCCAGGTGGTAGGTGAGGTACCCTTGCGGTACGACCCCCGGGCGGCTCACGGCGCGCGGGACGAAGCGACCGCGGCGCTGGATCGCCGGCAGTTCGGGGAGCGGCATGCGGCGCGCCTCTTCGGTCCCGAATTGCTCCCGCTCGAGCTCCCAGACGGCGCGCACTCGGGCCAGGAGCGCCGGGTGCGGCGGATAGTACGGGGAGAGGGCCTCGCCCGTGTCCCGATCGACGAGGGACACCTCCCAGCGATCGATGCAGAAACTGCGGACCCGAACCATCTCGGCCGGGCACCCGCGCGGCGGCGCCCGCCCGCTCCCCGGCGACTCGGCGCGCGAGGTCGGGGCGACGAGGGTCGCGGCCAAGGCCCCGGCGGCGAGCCCCGCGAGCGACGCCAGCGCGCCGCGGGGCATCAGGCGGCTCCCACCGTCCGGCTGGTGAACGCCATCGGCGTCGACCCGATCAGCGCGTAGGCCTCGCGCCAGACCGCGTGTCGAGGCACGTCGAACACCAGCCGCGGGTCCACCTCCGTGGGCAGCCAGGCTCCGGCGCGGATCTCCGCCTCGAGCTGCTGGGGTGCCCAGCCCGCGTAGCCCGCCAGCGCGAACAGCTGGTTGGGTGTCACCCCCTCGGCCATCGCCTCGAGCACGCGGCGCGAGGCCGAGGCGGTGATCCCCGGCCCCACCTCGAACTGCCCGTCGATGCCGGGGAAGCGATCGGCGGTGCGGTAGACCAGCCAGATCTGCTCCTTCGCGACGGGACCGCCGACGCGCACGCTCCCCGGCACATCCAGCGGCCGCTCCGTGACGTCGGCGCGCACGAGCAGCTCGGCGAGGGTCATCAGCTCCTCGCCGTTGACGATCCAACCAAACGCGCCGTCGGGGCCGTGCGCGGCGAGCAGCACCACCGAGCGATCGAAATTGGGATCGCCGAGCGGGGGCGCTGCGACGAGGAGGCCGGGCGCGAGCTCGCTCATGCCGTTCAGCGTAGCAACCCGCGGCAGGGGCGTCGACTCGGCGCTGGCGCGGGCCGCCCTCCGCTCGCCGGCGCCGCGTGAGCCCCGGGGCGGTCCCCGCCGCCACTGCGTCCCCTCGGCCGGGCGTCCACGGTCGGGACGGGGAGCGGTCTTCGGCGCCGGCGCCGCCCAGCGGCGCGCCGGCGCGCCCCGGCGGCGTCAGGAGAAGCTGCGGGCCACGCGGCGGAATGCGCTCGGGGTCGTGCCCTTCAGACGCAAGAAGTGGCGGTTGAAGTTGGCGAGGTTGTTGAACCCCACGCGGTAGGCGACCTCGCTGATGTTCATGTCGCCCTCCAGCAGCAGTCGGCAGGCGTGGCCGACGCGGACCTCGGCGACGTAGGCCACGAACGGCTTGCCGAAGTGCCGGGTGAAGAACCGGCTGAACGCGCCAGGCGACATGCCGACCAGGCTCGCGACCTCACGCTGGCTCAGCCGCTCGGCCGCGTGATCGTGGATGTGTCGCATCAACCGCCCCGCGCGGGTCGCGTCGCGATCGGTTTCCGGCCGGTGGCCCACCGACAGCGAGAGGGTGCGGCAGTTCGGGCTGCGCGCCATCGTCGCGAGCATGGTCAGGAGCGTCAGGACCTTGTCCAGTTCGGCGACGGTGGGGTCGGTGAGCTGCCACATCCGGGTGGCGACCTCCGAGCGGGTCGGGTCTTCGATCACCAGCCCCTGGCTCGCGCGCCGGAGCAGGTTCACCAGCGGCTGGGTCGCCGCGAGCTCGAGGAAGCCGTCGCCGAACACGTCGCGCGGGAACTGGACCACGAGCGCCCGCACCGGCTGGCCCGGGGTCGGTCGCGAGAGCCAGCAGTGCGGAGTGCCCCCACCGACCAGGCACAGGTCACCCGGCTCGAACTCGTGGATGGAGTCGGCGACGTAGCGCAACCCCTTCCCCTCCACGATCAAGATCAGCTCGAGCTCGGGGTGATAGTGCCACGGGTAGGTGAAGCTGTTGGCCCGCACGTCGCGGATGGTGATGGCCGTCGACGAGTCACGGGGCACCAGCTCGCGGTGTGCCGGGCGGGGTACGGGACGCATGAGGCACCAAAGTATCAGATGTCGGTGTGCGCGCCATGGTCTTCTGCTAGCCTCTCGTGTCAACCTCGATCGGGGCCGGCGCGGAGCCGGACGCCCAGGCCTCCTCGCGTCCGAGCGGCTGCTCGCTCCTCGGCGCGATGGGGGGGGCGCGCCCCGACCGCCGCGGACCCACCCGGTCATCCTCGCCGCCCGCCCCACCTCACGAGAACCAAGATGTCCTGTCGCCTGACCGTCTGCTCGCCTGTCCTCCCCGTCCTCCTCGCGCTCGTCGGCGGGGTGGGCTGCACCAGCTCGAACGTCGCGGTGCAGGACCGCTGTCCGCCCGGTGCGCGGGACACCGGCTTCGGTTGCGTCTTCGATCCTCGGGTCGCGGTCAACTCGGTGGGCTACCTGCCCGATCGCGTCAAGCGGGCGACGGTCGCGGCGGAGGTCACGAGCTTCCAGGTGCGCGACGCCAGCGGCGCCACGGTGTTCGAGGGGTCGCCGACCGGGCCCGTAGCCACGCGCGTCGCCACCGGGGTCGACCAGGACGTCTGGGTCCTCGACTTCACCGAGGTGACCGAGCCCGGCGAGTATTTCGTCACCGTCGAGGGACCGGCGCCGTTCCCCGATTCACCGCGCTTCACCATCAGCGAGAGCGTCTACGATCCGCTCCTCCACGTCCTGATGCTGGGCATGACCGGGCAGCGGTGCGGCACCGAGATCCTCTTCGCTTGGGAGGGTTCGACCTTCTACCACGGTGCCTGCCACCTCGAGGACGCCAGCCTCGAGCTCGTGGGGGGCGGGGACACGCGTCGAGACGGGACCGGCGGGTGGCACGACGCTGGCGACTACGGCAAGTACACGGTCAACGGCGCCTTCGCGAGCGGCATGATGCTGCTCGCCTGGGAGCACTTCGCGGACCGGCTCGCCGGGCGCGCCTTCGATCTCCCCGAGGCGGGCGACGACGTGCCCGACTACCTCGACGAGAACCGCTACAACCTCGATTGGCTGCTCACCATGCAGAACGAGGACGGCTCCGTCGCCCACAAGATCACGCCGCTCGACTTCCCCGGGATGATCACCCCGACCGACGACATCGACGCCCGCTTCTTCTCGGACTGGGGCTCCGCCGGGACGGGCGATTTCGTCGCGGTGATGGCGCAGGCGGCGCGCGTCTACGAGCCGGTGGACGAGGCGTTCGCGCGCGATTGCCGCGCCGCCGCCGAGCGGGCCTTCCTCTTCCTCCAGGAGCACCCGGATCCCCACCAGCCCGACAGGTCCCGGTTCTCGCAGATGCAGTACGACACGCGCGGGGACAACGACGATCGGGCGTGGGGCGCCTGCGAGCTTTGGGAGACGACCGGGGCCGAGGCCGCGCTGGCCGAGTGCGAGGCGCGGATCGCGGGCATGGCGCCGGCCGTCAACTGGGACTGGGGCGACCTTGGCAGTCTCGCCATCTACACGTACGTGCTGTCGCGACGTGAGGACCGCGATCGCCGTGATCCCGCGCTCGTCGCGGCCAAGGCGGCCAGCATCATCCAGGTGGCGGACGCGATGGTCGCCGCGGCGGAGTCGAACCCCTGGGGGCTCGCGTACACGGGCGGCCGCTACTGGGGAATCAACGGCGTCTACGCGCGCACCGTGATCGGCTTGCGCGTCGCGCACCTGCTGGACCCGAAGCCGGAGTACCTCGACGCGGCGACCCAGCAGATCGATCATCTCCTCGGCCGCAACTACTACGCGCGGTCGCAGGTCACGGGCATCGGATACGCGCCGCCGCTGCAGCCCCACCACCGCCCGTCGACGGGCGACGCCACTGCCCAGCCCTGGCCCGGCCTCTTGATCGGCGGCGCCCAGCCCGACGCCAACTCTTGGAAGGACGACAGCACCGACGCCACCACCAGCGAGAACGCCATCAACTGGAACGCGCCGCTGATCTACGCCGTGGCCGGGTTCGTGCGCTGAGCGGCTCCGCGCCGGGCTCTGGCGAGGGGCCTGCTGACCGAGGCGTCAGGGGTCCTGCGGCCGCGCCCCACGACCGGGACCGGCGGACGGCCCCGGGTCACGGGCGCTCGCGGAGGGCCGCGGGCCGCGGCTAGAGCGCGAGGTCCTCCACCGGCAAGATCACCGACTTCTCGCGCGTCACCGGCAGCCGATCGATCTCGGCGGCCGCGTCCCGCACCGCCCCGTCGCGGGCGCGGCGGGTGAGAATGACGATGGGGATGGTCTGATCCGGGGCGTCGGAAGCGGTTTCCTTCTGGATGATGGCGGAGATGCTGATGCCGTGGTGCCCGAGGATGCTGGTGATGCTGGCGAGGATCCCAGGCCGCTCGATGGTACCTAGCCGGAGGTAGAAGCGCGACTCGGCGTCGAGGTAGCTGCGGGTGACGTACTGGTTGAAGGGCGCGTAGCGGTGCGGGTTGAACTCCTGCTTCCCGGCGATCGATAGCGCGAGCTCGCACAGGTCACTCACCACCGCGGTGGCCGTCGGCCGCGCGCCGGCGCCGCGGCCGACGTAGAGCGAGTCGCCCAGGAATTCCGACTGCAGCATGACGGCGTTGTACTCGTTCTTCACGCTCGCGAGGCTGCAGCGTTCCGGGATCAGCGTGGGTCCCACCCGGAGCAGCATCCCGGCGTCCGCCTGCTTCGCGACCGCGAGGAGCTTGACCACGTAGCCGAGCTCCTTGGCGTAGAGGACGTCGGTGAGGCTCAGATCGTCGATGCCGCGCGTCAGAATCCGGTTGCGGTCGACCCGGGCGTTGAAGGCGACGGTCGCCAGGATCTCGAGCTTGTGCGTGGCGTCGCCGCCGTTCACGTCCAGCGACGGGTCGGCCTCCGCGAACCCGAGCGCCTGCGCCCGAGCGAGGGCGTCCGCGAACGACCACTGCTCTTCGATCATCCGCGTCAGGATGAAGTTGGTCGTCCCGTTGACGATCCCGAACACGGCGTGGACGCGGTCGCTGGCGAGGCTCTCCGTGAGCACCTTGATGATGGGGATGCCGCCGGCGACGCTCGCCTCGAAGCGCAGCTCGCGGCGCTGCGCGGTGGCCAGCGAGAAGAGCTCGTCCTTGTGGTGGTAGAGGAGCGCCTTGTTGGCGGTGACCACATGCTTGCCGCGCTCGAGGGCGCCGCGGACCACGTCGCGCGCGACGGTGGTCCCGCCCACGAGCTCGATCACGATGTCGAGGGTCGGGTCGTCGAGGATCTCGCGGTAGTCGGTGGGCAGCAGCGCCCGGTCGACGGTGACCGCCCGCGGGCGGTCCACCTCCACGTCGGCGATGCGCGCGAGGACCAGCTCGACGCCGCTCCGCAGGCGGAGAATGTCGGCGTGCTGTTGCAGCAACGCTACCACGCCCGATCCGATGACCCCGAAACCGACCAGTCCGACCTTGATCCTCACCGCGTGGCTCCTCACGCCGCGCCCGCCGGGCGGCGGTCGGGACCATACCGCGGTGTCCGGCGGTGGGAGCAGGGCGGCCCGTGTCGGACCCGGGGCGCGGCCGGCCCGGGGCTCGACTCGACGCGCCCCCAACGGCCGACCCGGGCGCAGCGGCCCGTGGGCCTAGATCGAGGCGAACACCGAACGGGTAGAGAAAGCTCCTACCAGGTACGACAGCTTGGGGGTCCCCATTCCACCAACTTTGTCGCTTCTTTTTTCAGAAATGAAGAATCGCTCGATACGGCAATGGATAAGTATCCGTAATCGCTTGCCAGCGGGATGGAACGTTCATTGCTGTAACGGGCGATTGGTGTCAATCGGGGCCGCCAGCGGTTTCGGTTGCCGCCGACAACTAACACACAGCGTCCGGGGCGTACCCCCCCTCCGTTCTGGTCGCTGTGTTCTACTCCCAGCGGCCTGAGGTGCTCCCCCCCTCCATCTCGGGCCGCTGAATTTTTTGTCTGAGGGCGCGTGCGCGCGCGCACATGCGGGACGGCACGGTGCAGATCCGCAAGGTGCCCCGGGGGGTAGCGCGAGCATCGAGCTCGGTGTCGCCTCGTCCCTGAGAGGTCACCCCAGGGCGGCATCGACGGGCACGGCGCGCCGGGCGGCGACCGACGACGAATGATCCGTGGACGCCTCGACGCGAGCTGCCCGCGCAAGGGCCTCGCCGATCGTGATGGCGCTGCGGCGTCTCGTTCGGGAGGTGAGGATGGGATTCGAACCCACGTATGACGGTTTTGCAAACCGTTGCCTAA
>CAYVRP010000024.1:0-81496 GCA_964454025.1 uncultured Polyangiaceae bacterium
GACGAACCTCCAACAGCCCAGCAGGCTGCTCCCAGAGCGGGAACCATTGCTCACCCCTCGCCCCCTCATCGGATTGCGCCGCAGAAGGATATCCGCAGGCGGCCGGACGCACCGCGAAGGGCGCCGCCATCGAGAGCTGCTCGACCGCGTCGATGCGACGGGTTACGTGCGCGGTGAAGATGAGCGCACCTTCGAGCATGAGCACGAAGTCCGCGGCGTTGACCGCGCTATCTCCGCTCGCTTCGTTCCCGCTATTGGCTCCACCCGCGAACCCGGGCAGGAATTGCCCGGTGGCCTTGCCTTTCTGAAGGACCCGATCAAGACCGCCAAAGAGGGCGGTATCGAGGCACCTCCGCGCGCCGGGCCGAGGCAACCCCTCGGCACTGGACAGGTCGAAGAGATCACCCAAACGCTGATAGAAGTTGTTGGTGAAGTCGAGACGCCCGTCGTTCCCCCCGGTGCCAAGGAGAGCTGGAAACGCGGGTTTGGCGTCTCGCGAGGGAAGGACGACAGCGGCATCCATCCATTCCCGCTGTTGCCCGCGCCAGGATTTTCTGCAGTTCGGGATCAAGTTCGCCTTGGCCGCAGCGAATCGCTTCTCGGCCTCCCTGAGCCGAGAACGATAGGCCTCTGACTTACGAAGTGATTCTCGCGCCGACCTCGAGAGGTTCCTCGCCTTGGCTTCCCCCTTGATTGCACGCACCTCGGCATCAGCGGAGCCCACGACACCTATCAACCGCCGCGCCTGGACGATTCCGTCGCGCAGCCTCTGAAAACGTGCGCCTCGCGCCGCCTCGACGGGTGCCAGGCCGGGGTCATTGGCGATGAAGAAACCTGCGCCCTTGTTCCAGGGCGCCGTAATGGGAGAGGGCTCGTACCGCAGCAAGAAGAAGTCGAGGAGCTGCTCCGCGTCTAATTCCGTCGCCAAGAAGAACCGCTCGTCCCTCCACCAGCCACGCGCGCCCGGGTCCGCTTGCTCGGCGACCAGACGCAGGACCCCCAGCGCCTTGAGGTAGAACCCGAGCGGCTCGGGCGAGCATCCCGCGAGCTCATGGATGTGCATGATTCGACTCCGTGGCGAGGACCGGATCGGGCTCGGCGATGCTGGACGCTCGGGCGTCTGCCGCGCGGAAGACCGCCTCGAGCCAGGCCAGCTCGAAGGGGCCCAGGCGCCGGAGCGAGCGAAGCGCCCGCTCGGTGAAGCTCGCGCCGGTGATCGTGCTCAGGCCCAGCTCCGACGGCGCCAGATCGAGCCTCAGCTCCGGGAGCCTGTCCCCCCCGCTGAGCCGGACCGATGGCAGGACGTCACCCGTTCGTACCCCACGAATCGTGACGGCTCCATCGCGAAGGGACGAGAGCTGGTCGCTCGGCGACGCATGCCAGGAGACGCGCACCTTGCCGTGGTGGGCGCTGACGAGGTACGCGGCGAGGTCGAACTCGTCGGCGCTCAACGCGAGGATCCGACGCTCGGCGTCCGTGGCGGCGGTACGCGTCGGCACCGCCCGCGCCCGCGCGGCCTCGTCGAGGAGCGGTGAGCCCAGCCAGGGGCCGAGCAGCGCCGCATGTGCCGGATCGACCTCGCGCAGCACCTGGAACATGGCGAGCACCGTCGCCAGCTCGTGCCGGAATCCCGGACGGCTCCCGCCGTCGGGCATTCGGTAGAGCGACCAGCGGGGCCACGCATCCCGGGGCGCCTTCGCCAGGTCGTCTCGCCGAGGCCGATCGTCGCGGCGAATCGAGCCCTGGAAGGCGGGGTGCGACTTCCCAACGTCATGCCAGAGGGCCGCGGTCTCGAGGACCGGTGCGTACCGCGGGGCGAGCTTGCCGGCGAGGGCGACCGCCACTTCGGCGACGTCCCGCCCATGCGTCCCGATCGTGCGGAAGCGGGCGGCGCTCGTGGATTCGTCGTCCTGGGCTGCGTCCGCGCGGTCCATCGCCGACGCTTCACCGGTGTCTCGCGGCTCGACGCGCTTCTTCGAGCCCGGTGACCAGCCGTCACCCCGGCGGACGGCGTCTTCCCAGTCGTATCCCCCGAGGTTCGCGTCCACCAGGACCAGAGCCCCCGGGTAGAGGTCACTGGCTTCGGCGACCCGCCAGCGCCCTTCGAGCCAGCTCCACACCCACGCTGAGCGGGGCTTGAGCAAGCGCCGCTTCTGCCCGCAGAGCCACGCCCGCGCCCGCAGGAACGGCACCGCGCAGATCGCGGCTCGCTCGGGCTGCAGTTCCGCGCTGGGCTCTCCCTGGTCGGGGACGTCCGCCCAGAAGACGGAAAGGTCACGCTCCTCTCCGCCACGGATGAAGCGGCTGACGTCGATGTCCGCTCCCGAGAGGTCGGGGGTGGTGTCGAAGAGCTGTTCGACTTCATGCTCCTGGATCAGATCCGTCGGATCGTACGGGTAGAGTCGCGCTCGTTGCGCTGGATCGAGGCTGCGTTCCAGCTTCTCCAGCGCGCGCGGGGCAACGTCATCGACGCCGCGCAGCACTTCCCTCGCCGCGTCCAGTTCGGCGGCCTGGTACGGTGCCGCCGCCCTGTCGTCCTTGGGCGCCGTATCGACCACGATGACCCGGGCCGCCCCACCCCAGCGCGCCGCCCGACCGAAGCGCTGGACGAGGCTCGGCCAGGGGGCGAGGTCGGTCACGAGCAACGCCGCCGAGACGTCGACACCAGCCTCCACGACCTGAGTCGCCACGATGATGCGGTTGGTCCCCGGACCGCAGGCGCCGCGATTGAGGAAGTCGTCTCGCCACGCGGCACGATCTCCGGCACGGTAGCGACTGTGCACGAGGCGCAGATCCACGCTGGCGAGCGCCGGACTCTCGCGCAGCTTCGCCGCGAGCTCGACGGCACGATCCACCGTGTTCACCACGACCAGGGTCGGGCCATCGCGGCCCGATCCGGCTGCGCCGTGGGCTTCCGCGACGAGACACGCCAGGTCCGCGGCACGGCTGCCGTCGGTGCGCACGATGACCGGCTTGGTCACGTCGTCCCAGAGGTGGCCCACGCGATCACCCTCCGGGATCTCCGTCGTTGACATCACGGCGCAGAGGTCCTGCGTGTCGCGGGTAACGAGCCAGTCTGGCTGCAGCGTGGCGCTCATCCACCACGTCGCTGACGGCCGCGACGGCGCGTGATGCTGGCGAAAGGCCTGGAGCTGGGCGGAAGTCGCCAGCCCAACGTCCATCAGCTGAACCTCGTCCATCACCCAGAGGACGTCCTGGTTGAGCATCCCGAAGTCGACGGGCCAGCGCGCCCGCGCCGCCGCGTAGCCGCGATTGAGCGCGCGAGAGAGCAGCATGTCCTGGGTTCCGATCAGCACGGCGCTCGCTTCCGGCCAGAGGTGCCAGTCGCCTGCGTCCACGCCGCCCATCAACAGGTGGACACCGACGCGCTGGTCGCGCGCCCGATCCGGTTGGCAGCCGAGGTCCAGCCTCTGCATCAGACGGACCGCCTCCGCGTACGTCTGCTCCACGAGCACGCGCATCGGCAGACACCAGACCAGCCGCGCCGGCCAGCTCGAATCCCTCCTGTGAACGCGGTGGTACGTCCAGGCCGCGAGGACCCCCGCCGTCTTCCCGAACCCGGTCGGGATGCGGATCGTGCGGTTGCCACAGCTGACAGCCTCACCCAACCGCAGCTGCCAGGGCATCGGCCGATACCCCGTCGCGGCCGCGAACCAGGCGTCGAAGCCAGTCATCTCTCAACCTCTCGCTCTCTGCCCGGAGGGCACCAAACGCCCGCCGCTCCGGGCGATTCCCTGCGCCAGGCCACCCACCGCGCTCGCCCTCGCCGTCGAAGCCCCGACGCCCTGACCCAGACCGCCACCGCTCGGTGCACGTCCCTATCCTCCCCCTGCCCCGTCCCACCTGTGTGAGACGACCTGTTGCGCCTCCCCGCGGGTCGGCCCGTCGGTGTAGAGGCGGGCGGCGGCGGCGAGCTCGTCGCGGGCGGCGGCGCGCAGCGCGGGCGGAGCGAGGATCTCGGCGTCGGCGCCCCAGCCGAGGACCCAGCGCAGCGCCTCGGTGTTACCGGACACCCGGGCGCGGATCAGGGCGGAGCCATCAGGCGCCGACTCCACGCGCTGGTCGGGCACCAGGGGGTACTCGGCGGCGAAGCGCGCCTTGCGCGGCGAGAGGCGCACGACGAGCTCCACCGGCTCCCCGCCGAGCCACACCTTCACCGAGTGTGCGAGGAGCGCGTCGAGATCGACGCCCGAGTGATCACCGGCCGGCGCCTCGCCGAGCTGCGCGGCAGCCACGCGCGCGAGCTTGAACAGCCGGTAGTCGCGGCGCTGGTGGCAGAAGGCGAAAAGGTATGGATCGTCGTGCTCGAGCCGCAGGGTGAGCGGATCCACCTCCCGCCGGCGCGGCGCGGGATCCGCGTGGCCCTGGTACTCGAGCAACACGCGGCGGCCGGTGGTCATGGCCGCCTCGACGGTGGCGAGGATGGCGGCGCGGCCCCGGCCGGTCCGGCGGCGCGACACCCGGACTCCCGGCGGGGGAGCGCTGGACCACTGGGCGAGCAGGCCGTCGAGCTCGCGCACCAGGGCGGTGCCCTCGAGGGGACCGAGCGCGTCGCGCGCCAGCCGCGCAGCGGCGATCTGGAGCGCCGTGGGCGCGACCGCGAGCGTCTCGACTCCGAGCAGGCGATGCCGCACTTCACCGTTGACCAGGATCCGCTCGACGGCCACCCCGGCGTCTCCCAAGAGCTCGAGATCGCGGTAGACGGTGGAGCGCCCCGCGGGGAGCAGCTCCTGGAGCTCGGCGACCGTGCGGCCCCGTCGGGTCCGGTGGAGCACGACCACCAGCTTCCAGAGCCGCAGCAGTGCGGCGCGCTTGCGAGAGCTCGCGGGCTCCCCCATCGGACCTTCCGAGTCCATCACGATCGGCAGCGGCCTTCCAGCCCTATCGTCGGGGTCGGCGCGCGCGTCACGATGAGCGTAATCCGCCCGCGCTCCTTGCTCCGCGCCCCTCATTCACGCCCCTTGGCGGTGGCGGATTCGGACAGCGCGAGCGAGCCCGTGAGGCCGCCCACCTGGTCTTCGACTCGGCGCTCCTGCTCGGCCGCGCCGGCGACATGGCCGCCGCCCCCCGGACGCGCGCGGCGCGCGCTCGCTCGGCTGGGGGCGACCGAAGCGCGGCGGATGGTGCCGCCGGGTGCCCCTCCTCGAGGGGGCGGTCGTGGTCGAGGCGGCGTCCAACATCGCGCTCGAGGACCGTAGGCCGAACAACAGACCCCGGCTCCGGGTCGAGCGTTTCGACGAGCAGGTACTCTCCCTGGCGGCGCGCGCGCGTCGGCTCTGGCCTGCTCACGGCGTGACGGGGCGAAGGATGAGCCCTTCTCGCGCGCAGGCACTCGTCGCGCTCGCCATGTAGGTCAAGGATGAGCCCTTCTCGCGCGCAGGCACTCGTCGCGCTCGCCATCGACGCCAACGTCGAGGTCGAGCTCGCCAACGCCCCGCGAAAGACCCGGCTGCCCCGGGAGTCTGCGAGTCCGAGCTCCCGCTGCCGCCGATGCGGGAGCTCGACCTTCGCCGGATCGAGTTCACGCACCGCGCCTCCGGCGGCGAAACCGAGAGGTCCGCGCCGTCGCCGAGAGCTGCGACGGCGGCGGCTACTACTCGTCCCCCGTCGTGCTGCAGGAGCTCCGCCTCTGCCCCCGCCCCTGCGCGGATGCCCTGCCAGGCTTGTCGAGGTCGGCTTCGCGTGCCTGCCGCCGTCCAACGCGGACTGGCGCCAAGCGCCTTTCCGCGTCGCCCGGCCACCAGCGGCGGACGAGCGGCGGATGAACCCGCGCGAGCGACCGCTGGTTTCGGTGGCGAAGGTCGGACTTGAACCGACGACACCGCGCTTATGAAGCGCGTGCTCTAACCGGCTGAGCTACTTCGCCGATGGGGCCGTATAGGATAGCTGAACCGCGGGATTGTCAACCCGGCGGGCGGCCCAGGGGGGTGAGGCACGGAAGAGCCGCGGGGAGCGGGCTCGCGCGGGGGCCGCCCGGGGGGCGCGGGCCACGAGGGGTGCCGAGCGGCGACCCGGCTCACGCGATGAACCGATCGAGCTCCGCGCGCTGCGCGTCACTGAGCCCGGGGCCGCGGGAGCGGAGCGTGAGGGTCACCTCGGGGCCCTTGCCGGCGAGCGCCGCCTTCATGCGCTTGAACATGCTTCCCGTCGCCACCTTGTAGGTGGTGAAGAGCCCGAGCTTCTTGGCCCCGAGCCGCGGCAGGCGCGCGACGTACTCCTGCCAAGGGCGGTCGGGGTGCTGCAGGAACAGGAAGAGGCCGTTGGTCCAGCAACCGAGCAGCAAGATCTCCGCCGCGGCCACCTCCTCCGCCGGCGCCACGCCGAGCGCGATCGCCCGCGCATCGAGCCCCCGCGACTTCAGGTGCGCCGTGATGGCCTCGGCCATGGCGCGGGTGGTCCCGCTCACGCTCTGGTGCACGACCAACGCGGTTGTCATCGGAGGAGCCTCCTCGGCGGCGGGTGCGCGCCGACGCGCAGAGGTTACCCGAACCCGCGGGGCGGAGCCAAGCCCCGCCCGGGCTCGGTTCGCACACGGGGACGCCGTCGCCTACCCTCTGCCCCCGTCAGGCCAGTTCGACCAGTGGGTGTTGGGGGCGTCGCGCGGCGCGTACGCGGCGACGTCTCCCGACGACAGCACGGCAGCGAGCTGCTGGAAGGTTTCGCTGCCGCTCGGGAGCTCCTCGTTCACCAGGTCGGGGTGGTTCCACTCCTCCAGCCGCAGGATCTCCTCGAGCTCGGCGGGGACGCTCACCCGGCGCTCCGCCTCGGTGGCGAGGACGCGCTCGCGCCGCGTCTCGGCCAGGAAGCGGCAGAGCTCGAAGACCCGGACGCGCGGCGGGCGCGAGGGGCGCACGCCGCTCGCCCGGAGCTCCTCGAGCGTCGGCAGGCGCACCGCCTCCCCGCGCAGGATGAGCTCCGTCCCGCCCTCGGCGACCAGGGCGCCGGTGGTTGGATCCTGCCAGTCGGTCTGCTCGACCGGGTAGAAGAACCTCGACTCGTCGTGCGGGTGCTGGGTGAGATAACGCTGGTACGCCTCCGGCGTCGGGTACTTCTCCGCTGGGTTCCGGTCGCGCAGGCGGCTCGAGAAGGTCCAGATCCCGAGGTCGGGCAGGCCGGCGCGGGGCGAGAAGCCGAAGACCTCGAAGACCATCGCCCAGTCGCTCCTGGAACGAAACAGCGTGAGCCGGGTCGCCGCGAGGTAGACGTAAGGGTGGTCGAGCGTCGGGAAGACGCCGTCCTCGGCGCCGCGATCGAGGAGAGCCAGGATCTCGTCGGGGGTGTTCACGGTGATCTCCGGGAGGTCGGCCGCCAAGCGGCAGCGGCACCTCGGACGGGCCACGTCAACCGGGGTAGACCTCCGCGAGCGTGATGTCCGTGTGGGCGCGGAGGAAGGCGACGCAGGGGGCGATCTTCTCCTCGAGCAGCGCCTTCGGGAGCTTCTCGCTCCCGCCGCGGGCGAGGATCCAGCAGAGTCGCGAGAGCTGCCGCGTCGTGGCCCGGACCTCCATCCAGGTCTTCTGCGCCGCCTGGGCCTTGGCGATCTCGTCGTCGTGGAGGTGCTCGCCGTTCATCTGCCTGGCCTCGACCTTCTCGAAGACGGCCTTGAATGCTGGTTTGCGCTTCGTCACGGCCTCGGCCAGCTTGGCCTCGATCCGGGCGATCAGAACTGCGTCGCTCCGCCGCTGCGCCAGGACCCAGGGCATCGCCAGCCCCAGGTCGATCGGCGACCAGCGCTCCTGGTCGCTCTCGGGGGTGAGCCGTAGCAAGAGCTCGCCCAGTTGCAGGACCTCTTCGTCCGCACCCAGCGCAAACAGCCAGCACGCGAGATCCTTGAGCTGCTCCCGCTCCACGACCGACAGCTTCTTTTCGTCCTTGGCGAACGAGAGCTCGTCCGCCAGCTCTCCGACGATCCCCTTCGCCTGGGGGGACTGCTTGATGCGCGCCATGGTGGCCTTGCTGTCGATCGGCATGGGTGAGCACCTCTCGGTGAACGAGGCGGGAGTATCGCGCTGAATCCGGGGGAGTTGAAGCGCCCCCGGCGCGCGGGTCCGGCTCGACCGCCGCGAGCGCTCGCGCTCAGCGCGGGAGCAGGGCGTCCACGAGCCGCGTGTGCCAGGTCCCGGCGGCCGAGTCGAAGAGGCTCATGTTCTGCGGGGCCTCCCAGATGGCCCAGCCGATGCCCGCGCTCTCGCACCGCTCGCGCACCGTGACGATGAGGCGGGCGCGGGAGTCGTCGTCGCCGCCGTCCTGGGGACCCCACTCGCCGTTGTACACGGTGCGTCCCCGCGAGGTGCGGTAGGCCTCGATCAGCGCGATCTGCGCGTCGATGGTCGCTGGTCCCGAGGGGTTCTGCGCGGCGGGCAGCGTGTTGTAGCCCTCGAACCAGTCCGCCGCCCACGCGGCCTCCTGGGCCGCCTGCACGGGGACGATCGGCGTCGCCGGGGGGCCGGGGAAGACGACCCCCGTGGTCTGGAACTCCGCCCCCATCCAGCTCTGGCCCTGGAAGCTGAAGAGCTTGGGTTCGTACAGGTGGATGGCGACCAGGAGGTTGGCGTCGTCGGGGAGGGTGAGCACGTCGAGCCGGCTGGGATCGGCCCAGTAGACCGCGTCGATGACCAGCAGCCGACGCGGATTGGTGGCGCGAACGGCCGCGACGGCCTCGGCGAGGAGGGAGTTCCAGGCGCTGTCGAGCTGATCGTAGGGCTCGTTGAGCAGCTCGAACGCGACCGTCTCGGGCAGCTCACGGTAGCGCTCCGCGAGCTGCGTCCAGAGCGCGACGAATCGCTCTCGTTGCCCGTTCGGGTCGAGCGCCAGCTCCTCGTACGCGTGCATGTCGAGGATCACCGCGAGGTCGGCGGAGAGCGCCTGGTCGATGACCGTGTCCACGCGCGCGAGGAAGGTCGCGTCGAGCGTGTAGGGGGAGCTCCCGGCGGCGTGACCGCTGAAGCGGACCGGGATCCGGACGTGGTCGAAGCCGCGCGCAGCGATGAAGGGAAAGTCGCTCGCGAGGATGGTCCCGCCCCATTCGCCCTCGTTGGGCGCCTCGAGGCGATTGCCGAGGTTGATCCCCCGCCGGAAGTACCCCGCGGCGGCGGGAGGCTCGCCGAAGACGAACCCCTGCGGCCCGTCCGGGGCGCCACCCGTTCCGGTGCCGCCGGTCGCTTCCCCGCCGGTGCCCGCGCCGCCGGTGACGGCGCCGCCCGTGCCGGCACCACCGGTAGCGGCACCGCCGCTGGCTTCCCCGCCGGCGGCAGCGCCGCCCGTCGGCATGCCGCCGCTGACGGTGCCGCCGGTCGCTTCCCCGCCGGTGCCCGCGCCGCCCGTCGGCAGGCCGCCGGTGCCAGCCCCGCCAGTACCAGCCCCGCCAGTGCCAACGCCGCCCGTGGAGCCGCCCCCGGTTCCCCCACCGCCTGAGGGGCTCCCGCCGGTGCCAGCGCCGCCCGTGGCGCTCCCGCCGGTGCTCGCGCCGCCCGTGGCGCTCCCGCCGGTCGTGCCGCTCCCTCCGCCTCCGAGCGGGGTGCCACCGGTGGCGTTCGAGCTCCCCGTGCCCGCTTGACCCCCGCTCGTCGCGGAGATCCCACCGGAGCTCGGCGCTGCTCCTCCCGTCGTCGCCACGGTGTCGTCCTCCTGACCGCCGCAGCCCGCAGCCAGCGCGCAGAGCACGGCGCCGCGGCACCCCCACCTTCTCGGGGAATCGAGCCTGACCATGTCCTGGCGCTACCGTCTCTTTTGGCAGAGGTCCTCGCGTTTTGTGCGCAAGTCATGGCGGGTCGGCGCGGGCGAAGGGGTGGCTACGGCGGCGCCCACCCGCGCCCGATCCAGATCTCCACGGCGACCTCGGGGGCGGGAGCGCAGCGCGCGGGCCAGGGCGCGGTCGCGGGCGAAAGCGGCTCCTCGTTCAGGCCGGTGGGCTCGACCCCCGCGCGGCTCAGATCGAGGTAGGTGAACGTCCCGTCCACGCAGCTCGTGGGCGCGGCCACCGGGGCGCCCGGCGGGGGCGCCTCGATGCAGCGCCGCGCGGCACGCTCGCCTGAGCACCATCGAAACAAGGGCAGCCCCGCCCCGCATGCGCCCGGTCGCTGCCCGCCCCCGCCGACGTCGCATTGCTGCGCGATCTGACGGCGGGCAGCTCCAGCGCGGCGCCGCAGCCGAGGCCGGAGGAGCGGCCATTGCTGCCACATGAGAATGTAGCGAGCGGGGGAGAAACCCAGCTCCTGGTCAGGCCCGCGCGAGGGCGGAAGATCCGGTTCGTCTTTCGAAGCTGGCTGGGCAGCCCTGCTGGTCGGACGCACCGGCAGCCAGCTCCGCCGGGAAGAGCAGGATGCCGATCGAACACCGCATGACCCGACGCAACAGGGGCGGCTCCCGCGCGCGGGCTCACTTCTGGATCCCCGTCCTCGTGCTGGCGGCCCTTCCCGCCTGTGAGGAGGATATGGAGCCCGCGAACGTCGAGGCCACAGGAGCCAGCTCGGCCGCGGGCGGCGCCGGTGGCACGTCGACCGGTGGCGTAGCCGCGGGCGGCGCGACCGGCGGCCTAGCCCTGACCGGTGGCGCGGTCCCATCGAGCGGCGTCGACGCGACAGGTGCCACCGGTGGCACAGGGCCGGCCAACGGTGGTTCCCCAGCCAGCGGCGGAGGTAGCGCCACGACGAGCGGCGCGGCCACCGGCGGGGCCCCGCCGGGTGGCGCGGCCCCTGGCGGCACCGCGACGAGCGGGGCGGCCACCGGCGGGGCACCGACGGGTGGCATCGCGACGGGTGGCGCGGCTGGGACCACAACTGCCCAGGGCGGGGCGCCGACCGGTGGCACCGCGACGGGCGGCGCCGTCGAGGGCGGTTCAGCAGGGACCGGCGGCATTGCGACGGGCGGCGTTGCCGGCAGCACGACTGCCCGGGGCGGTTCAGCGGGAACCGGCGGCGAGGACGCACCGGTGCCGAGCCCCGGTTGCGGCGCCACGGCCACGCTGCAGAGCGGACCCATCACCCTGGGGAGCCGCAACTACATCCTGAACGTCCCCGCCGACTACGACAGCGACCACCCGTACCGGCTCATCCTGGGCTTCCACGGCGCCAACGGCCGGGCGAGTGACGTCGCGGGAGACTACTTCGGCCTTCTGCCGCTCTCAGCGGGGAGCACCATCTTCGTCGCGGCCAACGCGGACGGCGGACTCTGGTCCGCCGCCACGGATGTAGCCTACGTGGATCAAATCCTCGAGCAGGTCACGGCGGCTCTGTGCATCGACACCTCGCGGATCATGATGGAGGGCTTCAGCCAGGGCGCGGCCATGGCGTGGACCATCGCGTGCTCGCGCCCGAACGTGTATCGCGCGATGGTAGGCCACTCCGGCGGGGGCGTGGCCAGTCCCACGACCTGCGAGCCGATCGCCTATCTCGGTTCGCTCGGCCTGTCGGACATCGGTGGCAACTCCCAGGCTACCCAGACCGATCCGTTCGCCCGCTGGAACGGGTGCACGGTGGAGACGCTGCCCACCGCGCCCGCGGGGAGCCATGTCTGCACGGACTACGCGGGTTGCCCCGCGACCGACCCGGTCCGCTGGTGCTCCTATGACGGCGGTCACACGGCGTCGCCCACCGACGCCGGGCAGAGCCGGTCCTGGATGCCCGAAGAGGTGTGGGCGTTCGTGAGCCGGTTCTAGCTACGGAGGGGGCGACCGCGCCAGAAAGGAAGTGACCCCCTGCCGCGGCCCCGAGAGCAGGACCGTCTTCCCATCGAGATCACGCCGACTGGCGGCAGCCTGCAGTCCGTCGATCGCGACCGTCCTGCAACCGGTTGCGGATCGATCAGGTCCGTTCCGCAACCGGTTGCGTTCTGGTCGCGCCCGGCCGCCGGGGGCTCCTCCCCTCACCCCCGCTCCAACCCGAACCATCGCCGCGCGGTTTCCGCCACCGCCGCTGCGTCGTCCATGCCGCGCACGGTCAGAGGCCTGCTCTGTCACCGCCCACGGCCAGCCCACAGGACGGTGCTGGACGAGCCCATCACGATGGGTGGCCAGAGCGCGAAGAGGAACCCGCCTCGCCCGCCCCGCTCGACGTGCCTGCGCGCCCAGCTCGATACGGGCATGGACGCGATGCCGCAAAGGGAGCAGCCCGTTGCTCAGCGGTGCACCACCGCCGCCAGCGCGTTCGGCCCCAGCGACGCCGAAACCGCCGTCGCGCAGTAGCGGTTCCGCCACTTGCTCGCCTCCGCGCAGTCGATCCGCGCCGGCCCCATCACGAAGTACCAGCCCGAGAGCTCCGTCCGGAGGCGCTCACGGTCGTACTCGAGCTGGTCGAGGCGAGCCTGGTCGGCTGGGTCCGTGGGATCGCAGGTCGGGCAGCGATACCGCTCCGCCACCATCGCCTGACCCTCGGGGCTGCCTGCTGCTGCCCCCCGCGCCTCATCGACCCTGCACCGCCGCCCGTGCTCGCTGCGCTGCGCGCGGGCGGGCCCCTGCCTAATCCGTGCTCGGGCGCCGCCGCCTGCGGCCCGGTGCGGGCACCGGCCGCGCTCCTCCGCCACCCACGACTCGGTGCGCCGCCGCCGCCCTGCGCGCGGATGGGGGGCCGGCGCGCGGCGGGTCATCGGCCCGGCTCCGGGATTGTGCGCACCAGGCGGAAGCCGCCGGAAACAATCGGGATCTTCGTGCTAGTCATCCGTTCCGCAAGCCGAAGCCAGCTCGGGTGGCCCGTGTGTGCGCCACCACGCCTGGCCATCTCCAGCATTGCATCTACGTTGCCCCAGGGATCGCGCGCAGGCGCGTCGGTTGTTGTCACGTACTCCGGATTCGACACGAATTCGTCGACATTCCCGAGCACGTCGTGCAGTCCCCACGCATTGGCTCCCTTCCGCCCCACGGGCTGGGCGCTACCGAGGTTATTGTAGCGGTACCATGCGTAATCGTCGAGCGCTGGCTCGTGCATGTTCATCTGCAGGTCGGACGCAGCCTCCTCCGACATCGGGCCGGAGAAGTACGTCGTCCTCGCCCCCGCCCGCGCCGCGTACTCCCACTCCGCCTCCGTCGGCAGCCGGTACCCCTCGCAGTCGTAGACGCTCCCGCTCGGGGTGTTCACCGTAACGGTGGGGCAGTTCATCAGGTACTCCGTGTACCCCGTCGTGCAGGCGTCCTTCACCACGTCGCCCGAGGCACCGTCCGAGAAGCAGGCCGAGGGGTTCCAGGACACCCCTTGGCACCCCTCCAGCACGTAGCAGGGCTCCAGCGGCGGGTCCGCGTGCTCCGACCGCCAGTTGGCGTAGTGCAGCGCTCCGAACCAGCTCACGCGGTCCATCGGGCAATCCGGCTCGTCACACGCGGCATTGCCCGCCTCGACCTCGATCTGGGGCGCTCCGTAGGGCAACGCCCAGCCCGTCTCCGCCCACTCCGCGCGCGTCACCTCGTATTGCCCGATCTCGAAACTCCGCGTCAGGTACACCGTGGTCAGCGTCTCACCGCGCATCGCTCGCCCCGGCTCGTCCTCGGGCGAGCCCATCACGAAGCAACCCGCCGGAATGCGGCACCAGCCGTCACGGCAATCCTTCACGACCTCGACGTGCTGGCACGTCGGGTCGTCCGTATGCGGCACCCAGGGGAGCTGCACCGGGGCGATGAGGTCGGACCGGTCCTCCGTAGCCCCCACCCCGCCACTGCCCATACTGCTGCCACCCCCTCCCGCCGTGCTGCCCTCGGTCGGGCTCCCGCCAATGGTAGGGCTGCCGGCGGGGGGACTCAGGTACGTCACGTGCTCGCCTCCCGGGCGGCACGAGGCGGCAGCGAGCAGCAGGGCCTGCGCGCCCTGGCGGAGCAACGGGCGATTCATGGCGTCAGATCCGTCGAGACTCCGAATTCCCGGCCGCGGTCGAGAATCCTGTTCCACTGCCCCTCCGTCACCGCCACCGTCTCCGGCCGCCCTGCCTCCGCCAGCTCCGCATACAGCCTCCACGCCTCGAACGTAATCCCCCCACCCCCCGTACAGCGCCGGGGCGCGCACTCGGGGCGCCATGGCTCCGTCCGGGAGCAGATGTCCCCCGCACACGCCGCCCGCTGCAGCGCCAGGAACTGCGCCGGTGTCCATGCGTCGTCCCCCCGCGGCAGCCCCCAGATGAACTGCAGCCAGTCGAGCTCCGTCCCCATGTACTCCACCGCCGCCAGCGCGTTCGGCCCCAGCGACGCCGAAACCGCCGTCGCGCAGTAGCGGTTCCGCCACTTGCTCGCCTCCGCGCAGTCGATCCGCGCCGGCCCCATCACGAAGTACCAGCCCGAGAGCTCCGTCCGGAGGCGCTCACGGTCGTACTCGAGCTGGTCGAGGCGAGCCTGGTCGGCTGGGTCCGTGGGATCGCAGGTCGGGCAGCGATACCGCTCCGCCACCATCGCCTGACCCTCGGGGCTGCCAACCAGGATGCAGCCGGGGTGCTGTGGATCCACGCTCCCGCTCGGGCAGCTCCCGTCCTCCCGCGGTGGCACCAGCACGTCCTTCACGTACAGGAACCAGCAGTCCTCAGCCAGGTTGCTCGCGTCGTTGAACGCCCGCGCCGCCATCGCGTGGGCATAGCCCTCGCCAGACGCGCTGCCGACGACCTCCACCGAATCGAGGCAGTGCAGCGGCGAGAACTGATCGCCGATGTGGTTGCAGCGGCACTCCACCGGGAAGCCCTCGGGATCGGTGCTGTACTTCTCCGTCCCGTCTGGCTGGATCACGTTGTAACCGTAGATCCCGTTGCCGACATGTCCGGCGCTGATGTGCTGCATCGCGTGAGTGAGCTCGTGGACGAGGGTGAACTTGCGGGAGCTGTCGGCCTCTCGATCCGTGCTCGAGCCGTTTTCCCGAGTGCTCCACGCGGGGCGCGCCTGCACGTAGCGCTCGTCGTCGGTTCCGTAGGATGACGTATGAAAGGGGGTACGAGAGAGGAAGGCGTTCACGGACTCCGGCCACAGGTGCACCTTGCCCGGCACGATGCCGAGATCCTGCTTCAGGTGGACCTGCTGCCGCAGCAGGTGCGCCGCCAGCGCAGCGGAGCTCGAAAAGACCGTTGGCACGTGCGGATCCGACGTGCCGAGGACGGCCCGCAGCTCGCCGGAAACCGCGCCGTCACTCGTTGCCATGTGTTCGCTCGACGCGGGAACATAGCATGGGGTTCGCCGTGGGAGCGGGCCTGCCGGGCAGGGGGTCGGGTAGGGGTCGCAGGGCCGGTTCGGTGAGCCGTTCGTCGACAAGCATCCGTCGCCCTCGGGAACGCACTCGAACGCGACTCCCGTCTCCCCGCAGGCTGCCCAGGTGTCCTCGACGGTGTCCCCCGGGACACGGTCGATCTGGATCGTGATCGAGGTCGCGCCCGCCTCGTCCAGTGGCGCGACCAGGGTACCCTGCCACGCGAACGTCACGCCGAGCTCCTCGCCCGCCGGGGTAAGCTGCGCGACGTTGGGCATCATGGCCGCGGGAACGCAGCCGTCCGCATCCAGCACGACCCGCCTCGGCTCCAACGGCGCGCGCGCCCCCGCTACGCTCAGCACCACCTCGGCATAGCTCGCCGGGACGGCCTGCACCGCCGGGGTCGCCAGGTAGTCCTCGCCTCCCGTCACGTCGAGGTACTGCGCCGGGAACTCGGCACAAAGACGAGGACGATCCGCCGGTAGGAGCTGGAAGCAGAAGCCCCAGTCGGGGCGGCCCCGGACGCAGTGCAGGAGCCGGTTGAGGTCTCCTTCGGGCGGCAGGATGTCGGCCGTCGGCATGACGTCCTGCCACGCCGGGTCGTGCCCCTCGATTCCCGTCCCCTCCATCCACGCCAACGTCGAAGGGTCGATCACGGCCACCAGTCGCGCGAAGCGGTCGTCCTCCCCACACAGCCCCTTGTCCCGCTCCAGCAGGTCGATGCGGAGAGTCGCCGCCGGCTGATCCTGGTAGAATGGAATGTGGATCGTCCGGTTCACGTCCTTCATCTTGTCGTCGAACAGATCCGCAAGACCAGGAATACCAATGAACTGGTCGATATGATCCCACAGGGACCACCCCTGCCGGTAGACGTCGATCTGCTGGCTCTGGTGGTGCGGGGTATCCCGATAGGCTTCTACGACCAGATCGACGTTGATGCTGCCCGCTACGCAACGGTCCTCGTCCCTGAAGCCGACGGTCGTGATGAGCAGGTTGAACCCACCGGTATCGTCCGTGGTGGCGCCCGGGGTTTCAGGATCTACTGCACCCCCGGCGGCGGCCCGCAGGATACGGGTGAGATCCTCCCCCGCGGCTCGCTCGACCAAGGGGCTGATCGGAGGCGAGGGGGCGAACGGCACGGCGAGGGCGGCCATCGCCCGCGGCAGCGGCTCGAGGGGCTCGAGGGCGTCGACCTTCACGAGCTCGTAGTCGTCGAACGTGCAGCGCTCGACGGCGTCGTCTACCCGCGCCACCCTGCCGTCCAGGGTCCACTCCAGCGCCGGCCCCCGAAACGGGATCGAATACGCGTCGTGATGCTCGCCGGGCTCGAACACCTCGAGCGGGCCCTTGTGCAGTCGGGTGTCGCTCAACGAGTTGCGCGGGCCCGCCGGGATTTCGACGGGGACGTCGAGGCGGTTGAGGTAGCCGAAGACCCCCGCGCCGTAACCGCTGGCGCTGCGGGTCAGACACTCGACGATCAGCTCGGGCGGGAGGAGCTGATCCCAGTGGGCGAAGGGGGTGAAGACGAGCGGATTGCGAGCGTCCGCCGCGATGGTCCGTCCGAAGAAAGAGCCCTCTCGGCCGGAGCCGTCCACCGGGCTCAGACGGAGGTGCGCGTTGGGCGCCACCACCGTCCCCTGAAACGGGGCGTCGATGTCCGCGGTGCCAGCGCCGAGATAGCCGACGAACAACTCCCCCGCGTCGGCTCCTTGCAGCGCGCCGCGGAAGGTGAACGCGTCGCGCACGTAGAGGAAGATGGGCCCACCGGTAAAGTCGAGTCGCACTGTGGAGCCCGACTCCACCCGGAGGGCGCTCATCGTGTAGGTGCCCGCGCTGAGCTTGAGAATGCCGCCCGGGTGGACGTCCAGGTTGGCGTAGGCACCCGGCGCGAGCGTCACGGTCTGCTGGGGTCCGGCCAGACGGGACTCGTCCGACGGCGGGAACGCGACGGTCCAGGAGTAGGTGGTGAGGGGCGCCAGGTCGGCGGCCTCCGCCACGGCGCCCTCGATGGTCCACACGGAGTCGTGCCGCAGCTCCGCGGAGGTGGTGACGTCGCCCTCGACGACCGCGCGGTCACGGAGCTTGACCGGACCGACCGAGACAACGTCACCGGCGATCCGCGTCTCGACCCCGAGGTTCGTCTCGCTCGTGCCCACGCTGGTGACCGCGAGCGCCCCGTCCGGGGTGGAGGCCGTGATGGCCACGCCGTCCGCCACGGAGACGACCTCGGTCCCCCCGAGGACGACGGAGTGAAGCCCCACTCCTCGCGGCAACTGGAGCGAGACGAGCAGGCCATCGGCGCCGCTGCCCGCGCCGCCCGTGCCCGTCGCGCCCCCGGTGCCGCCCGAAGTGCCCGTCGGGCTGCTGCCCCAGACGAGATCGCTCTCATGGAAGAGCGCCACGTGTTCCGCAGGGGCAAAGGTGGTCGCTCCCGCGAGGTACGAGTGATCGTCCGCTTCGTCGTAGGGCGTCCAGTCGGACTTGTGCACGGCCAGCTTGAGCTCGCCGGTCGAGGCGCCTGGCGCCAGGCTCCCCGCGCCGGCGCCAAAGCGAATCTCGAGGACGCTGTCGGCACCGTCGGCGGGCTCCGCCAGGCGAGTGACCTGGTGCTGGAGGTTCTGGCAGCCGACCGCGGCCCAGTAGCAGACGCTCCCACTCGCCGCCGCTCCCTCGCTCGTGAAGTAGTAGCGCAGCGTGAGGTCGCTCAGCGAGATCGCCGAGCCACCCGCGTTCACGATCCTCAGCACGGGCTTGATCTCGTTGTTCGTGGCGCTGCCGTCCTCGGCGTGGTGCGCCTCCACCCGCAGCCCCCCGACGGCCATGCGCTGCCCGACGCGGCCGATGCGCTCCTCGTCAACGCGCCCGTTGCAGCCGATGGCAGCGGACACCGCCGCCGCGACCAGGATGCCCGACAAGGCGGCCCTGTACGCTCTCCCCATTGCCATCTCGCCCTCCTTGCACGGGGAGCCGTCCCTCGCTCACCCATGGTGATGTTTCCCCTCAGCGAGCGCGCTGGCCATCACCCCGTGGGGTGATCCGCGGCCATTCTCGCATTTGCGAAAGGGTGCAGTCCCCGTGAATGCCACCCGCCGCGGCACCCCTCTCCAATCCCCGCCCCAGCCCTACTCCAATCCCTGAGCCGATCCCGATCCCCTGCCCATTTCCCCCTTCCTGCTCCCGCTCACCTCACTCGCGCACCACCCCGAACAACCGCCGCGCATTCTCCGCCACCGCCGCCGCCAGCGCCGCCTCGTCCATGCCACGCACCTCGGCCACCCTCCTGGCGGTGTGCACCACGTAGGCCGGCTCGCACCGGCGCCGGCCCGGCTGCTTGCGAAGCGGCTCCGGCGTCAAGTACGGGCTGTCCGTCTCGACCAGGATCCGGTCGAGCGGCGCCCAGGCCGCCACCTCGCGGAGCTTGTCCCGCGAGGCGTAGGTCACCATCCCCGAGAACGAGAGGCAAAACCCGAGGTCGAGCGCCGCGCGCGCGAACGGCAGCTCGTCGTCGAAGCAGTGGATGACCCCGCCCACCTCGCGCGCGCCCTCGCTCGCGAGGATCTCGAGGGTGTCCGCGGCGGCCTCGCGCGTGTGGATCACCAGCGGCAGCCGCGCCGCGCGCGCCGCTGCTACGCTGGCCCGGAACGCCGCGGCCTGCTCGGCCGGCGACGAGAAGCGGTAGTGGTAGTCGAGCCCCGTCTCGCCGACTGCGACCACCCGCGCCCGCCCGAAGAGCGGCTCGATCTCGGGCCAGGTCGCGGCGAAGCCCGAGGCCTCGTGCGGGTGCACGCCCACCACGGCCCAGACGTCGGCCCGCCGCGCGGCGAGCTCGGCGGCGGCCCGCGCGGACTCCGGGCCCTCGACGCCGACCCCGACGAAGCCCGTGACGCCCGCGGCCCGCGCGCGCTCGAGCACGGCGTCCGGCCCTTCCGGCCAGTTCTTCGCATCGAGGTGGCAGTGCGCGTCGATCCACATGGCCGCGCCGTTCTAGCGCAGCGCTCGCCGCCCGGCAGCCACCGCGCCTCAGCCCGACCCGCCGCCACCCCAGGCCCGGAGGAGCCGCCGCCCCAGAGGCACGACCAGGCCCGCGGCGACGGTGACCGCCGCGACCGCGAGCTCGCGCGCGGTCGCCGCCGCACCGATGGCGACGAGCGTGACCACGGCGAGCGGCACCGGCCACGCGTCGCGGGGGCGGAGGCCCCCCCGCGCGCTGAGGCCGAGCCCCAGGAGCGCGGCGGCGCTCACCGCGTACTGGAGCAGCACCATGACGCTGGAGAGGACGAAGAGCTCGCGCAGCCCCACCCCCGCGCCCGCCGCCAGCGCGGCGAGAGCGAGCAGCCCCGCGGCGAGCACCGTCACCGCGAGCGCGCGCCGCGGCACTTGCCCCGCTCCCTCCCGGCCGAGCCACGCGCCGAGCCCGTCCGGGCGCCCTAGCGCCGCCAGGTACCGGGGCGTCATGACGATCATGCCGAACGCGATCCCCGCCGCGGAAACCGCGGCTCCCAAACCCACGGCCGCCCCGAGCGCCGGCCCGCCGAGCGCCGCACCGACGCGCTCGAGCGGGCGGTCGAGCCCGCCGAGGGCGGGGACGCCACGGATCGCGACCCAGTGGACCGCGGCGTAGAGCAGCGCCGCCGCCGCGAGCGAGCCCACCGTCCCCAACCGGACGGCAGCGCCGCCGCGCCGCGACTGCCCCGCCGGCACCGCCACGATCTCGAACCCCTGCAGCGCGAAGACGACGACCAGGGCCGCCCGGAACACCGCAGGGGCGCCGGCGGCCTCCGCCGCGGGCGCGAGCGGCGCTGCGGGGGCCTGCCCGAGCCCCACCGCGACCAGCAGCGCGAGGGGCAGCAGCTTGGCGACGGTCACCACCGTCCAGGCGATGGCGCTCGGCCGGAGCCCGAGCGCCGCCACGGCGCCGAACCCGCCGACGACCAGGCCGGCGACGCCGCGAGCCACGAGCGGCGCCTGCCCCGGCGCCGCCGCCGCGGCGGTCTCCGCTAGCCCGACCACCACCGCGGCGGTGCTGAGCACGGCCGACACCCACGCGACCCAGCCGACGACGAAGGCGACACCGCCGCCGAAGGCGGCCCGCGCCCACACGTAGGGCCCCCCGTCCTCGGCGAAGCGGCCGCCGAGCGTCCCGTACACGGCGGCCACCGGCAGCAGCGCGAGCGCGGTGAGCGCGTACACCCCGACCCCCGCGAGCCCCGGCACCAGGCCCGCCACGTCGCGGGGGAGGAAGAAGATGCCGCCGCCGACGATGCCGTTGAGGCCGAGCGCGAGCAGCGCCACGGGCCCGAGCAGCGCACGATCGCCGGCGCTGGTCATGCGGGGCTACCCGTCGAGATCGCGAAAGCGCTGCTGCGCCAGCGCCTGCGCCGCGTCGGCCGCCGTCGCCGCGACGTACCCGAACTCGACGCACAGGCGGGCGAGGAGCCGCTCGGCCTCCCCGCGGCGGGCGCCCTCGCGCCCGGCGCCGGCCTCCCGCACCAGCCGGACCAGATCCCGGCAGGCCCGCGCGACCGCGGGCCGCCGCTCGCGGAAGGCGCCCTCGCGAAGCTGCCGGAGCAGATCGGCGAAGGCCGCGCGGCGATCGAACGGCGCCCCGGGGTGCTCGATCGCCCAGGCCGCGATGCGGCCGAGCAGCGCCTCGCGCCAGCTCCGCGCGTCGGCGGTGACGCCGAGCAGGCGCTCCACCTCGACCAGCAAGGCGAGGTCGGGCTCCTCGAGCCGCCCGGTCAGCGGGTGGCGGCGCTTCTCCCCCGAGAGCCACGCGCTGACGTGCGCGAGGTACCGCTCGAAGAGCTCCTCGTAGCGCGCCTCCTCCACCAGCCCCGTCGCGATCCGGACCTCGTCCTCCAGCAGATCGAGCAGCCGCTCCCGCAGCGCGCGCCGGAAGAGCGCGTGATCGTAGTAGCCCCCTTCTTGCACCTCCCGGTCGAGCCATGCGTACTCGCCGCGGCGCGCGCAGAGGCGGTCGAGCTCGGCGAGGACGGCGAAGGGCGACAACCCTTCGTGGCCGGGGTCCTGGGCCGCGTCGAGCAGGACGCTGCGCATCTCCCGCGGGCTCACCCCCATCATGCCCTCGTACTCCGCGGCCCCGTCGGTTTCGTGCAGCAGCGCCGCGACGTTGGCCCGCAGGGCCTTCTGCGCCTCGACGCCGAGGCGAGCGGGCACGGCGCCCGTCCCGTACAGATCGAGCTTCTCGAGCGCGGTGAGCGACTCCACCGCCTCCCGGAGCGGCCCCGAGTACCGCGCGGGATCGGGGCGGCGCAGGCGGGTGAGCACGGCGAACTGGGCGGCGAGCTCGGTCGCGTGAGGCGCGACGTGACCGCCGACCTGCGGCGCCACCTGCGCGTCGTAGATCCGCTGCTCGTCGGGGTAACGCAGCAGGTACGGGACCGGGATGAGCTCGAGCCGGCCGCGGAAGCTCTCGAACTCGTGGTGCTCGCGGAAGGCCGCGAGATGGAGCTCGTTGCCGCTCGCGAACATGACGCAGTTGGTGACGAGGTTCTGGGTTTCGAGCTGCACCTCGCCCGTCTCGGCGGTGATCTGCAGGTACTTGAAGGCATCGAGGGGCCGCTTCAGAAGGTCCGAGAACTCGAGCAGACCGCCCGCCGCGTCGACTAGCTCCCCGTGGGCCTCGAACAGGGTCAGCGACTGCAGCGACGCCGGGAGCGCCCCCAGCGAGCGATCGGAGGTGAGCTGCCGCTCCCGCGCGTCGACGCCGATCTCGGGGCCGAGCGTCACCGCACCGACGCGGTAGCGCCGAGAGATGAAGTAGCGCTCGACCCGCACGTGGCGCAGCACCGCGGCGAGCGAGCCGCCGTGGCTCGCGAGCAGGGCGTCGAAGATCTGGCGGTTCTTGTGCGACAAGCTCCCCCGGAGCACGTAGTCGGGTGGCGGCTCGGCGGCGCCGGCCGCGGCGAACAGCCGCGCGAGCAGCGCGGCTCGCTCGGGCTCGGGCAGCAGGAACAGCGGGTGATCCCGCGTCTCGACGAACAGGCGGGCGTCGAGCTCGTCGTCCGGAAGGTGCGCGAAGCTGGCGTCGTCCGCCGGCGGGCGCGCATCGCCCTGGAAGCCGATGGTCCCACGCCCCCCCTCTCGCCGCGGGAAGACCCAGTGGAAGCGGTAGAGCGCCCCCTCGTCGAGGGTTGAGTAATGCTCGAGCCCGCACATCAGCGCGTGGACGAGGGTGCTCTTGGCGGAACCGTTGGGGCCGTGGAGCAAGATGACGCGGTTCGCCCGCCCCTCGCGGGCGAAGTTCTCGAGCACACGGCCGATCTCGCCCTGGACCTGCTCATGCCCCGCGAGCGCGCGGCGCCGGCCCTCGCGGTCGTCGAGGAACTCGAGGTCGAACAGGCGGTGGCGGATGACCGCGCCGCTCGGCCGCTCGAGCACCTCGCGCCCGAAATGCTCGAACATGTCCCGCACGTAACGCGCGGCAGGCCGCGAGTGACGCACCGGCTCGGTGGCGAAGAGCTCCAGGTACTCGCCGAAGGAGAGGACCCGCCGCTCGGCGGCGAAGCGCCGCTGGACCGCCTCGGAGATGGCGGCGAGATCCACGAGCACCGGCCCCGGCATCTCCCCCACCCTACCACGACCCGCGGCGGGTTCCTCCAGGGCCGGGCGCGGCGGGGCGAAGCCGCCTCACTCGGCGCGGATGGTGAGCGCCAGATCCCGCCGCTCCACCAGGCAGCGTTCGTCGTTGCAGACGGAGAAGGCGAGCCGCCCGGCGACGCGGTGCTCCCCGGCCGCCTCGGGCGTCAGGCGCACGGTCAGCTCGCCGCGCTTGCCGGAGATCTCGGCGGACTCCTTGCCCACGACCGGCGCGGAGAAGGTGACCTTCGGTGTGGGCTCGAGCTTGAGCTTGATCGGGTACTCGTCGTTGACGTGGTACGGATCCTTGGCGTCGATCGTCACCAGTACGACGCCCGCCTGCCCCGCACGATAGGGCCCCTTCGCCACCATGCTCACCGTGAAGTTGGCCTCATCGAAGCGGTCGCTCGCGGGGGGTACGCTCTGGCCCGCCTGGTCCCGGGCCGCTGCGGTGGCGACCACGCCCTGACCCTCGACGGTCGCCCCGCCCTCGCCCCGCGGCGTGCTGCCCCGCGAGCACCCGAGCCCGAGCGCGGCGGCGAGCGCTAACGCCCCGATCCTCGCCGCCGTGACCGCGGCGTCCCCACGCGTGACCCGTCGAAGCTGCATGTCTCGCTCCCTGGGCTACCACGAGCCAGAGCGGGCAGCCAAGGGGTCGGGCGGCGACGGGTGTCCGGACGCGATTGGAGGTCGGACGCGCGAACCGCCCGCGCCCGCCTCCTTCGGCGCGTGCTCGGCCGACGCCCAGCTGCACGGGGGCCGAGGCCTCCTACCGCGCGGATTCTCGGCCCCGGACGACGCCGCCCACAGGACAGCGCGGCCTGTGCACCAAAGTGGCGCCCAGAGCTCCGCCGCAGGGAGCGGCTCCGGGAGCAGCCTCCCCACGCCAGCCAGGATGGACGCTCCAACTCGCGAGGTTCTCCGTCGGCACCCTGACGCTCTCCTGTAGGATGTCGGGGTGCAGGTCCGGTCTGCCTGGAAGCTTCGGTACCCGAGCGCGCGGACGATCTGGCTGGACGGGCCGCGACGGATCACGGAACCGATTCGGGGACGCGAACGAGGCCCTCAAAGGAGCCGTCACCGCCGCTTCGCACGATCCGCCGTCGCCAGCGTGCTCACGGTGCTCGCGGCGACACCGCGGCTCGCCCTCGCAGCCCCCCACGACGGCCCGGCGCGTCTCGGCGAGCGCTTCCAGGTGGCCGTCAGCGCCGAGCGCCTCCTGGGGGTGGGCTTCGAGCGGACCCAGCTCACCCCTGCCGAGCCGGGTTCGAGCACGGATGAGTTCCGGCACCTGTCTCTCTTCCTGCTGGGACCGCCGCCACACATGTTCTACCTCACGGCGTCGCGGCTGGTGCCGCGGCTCGGCATCGACGTCTTCCTGCTCCGCGGCCTGAGCCTGGGCGCGGCGGTGGCAGCCTGGCAGAACACCTCGGAGTTCCGGGAGCCAGACGAGCCCGTGGCGCCGCAGCCCCGGGAGTGGGCGGTGCTCGGGGGCCCTCGGCTCGGCTACGCCGTCCGGCTCGGGGAGCGGTTCACGCTGTGGCCGCGGGCTGGGCTCGCGTTCCTCCGGTCGGATTGGAGCCACGAGTGGGAAGACGAGTACCCCTACTACGGTAGCTCCACGGAGCGGTATACGTTCCGCATCTCCGCGATCACTCTGGAAGGGCTGCTTGCCTGGGCGCCGGCAGCTCATTTCGAGGTCTACCTCGGACCGTTCGCGGATCTCGGCACTTCCGGCTCGCTCGTCGGCTCATATGGCATCAGCGAGAGCGAAACCCGGATTGCCATGCGGACCTACGGCGTCACCATGGGCCTCGGCGCGACGGTGCCGTAGCCCCGGGCGCGCACGCTGGCGTGTCGCCCGCGAATCAACACCCGGCAGCCGCGGCAGCAGCGATCCGGCGGCCCCACGCCCACCCCGCCTCGACCCACCGCTCGGGGTGGCGCCTGGGCCTCTCGGTCACGGGAACGGCTCACCCCCGGGCCCACTCGTTTGGGGGTGGCCTGCAGACCACCTCGCCGCCACCCGGGGATCGGCGATACGATGAGGCATGGCTCGGACGGCTGCGATCCTCTGCGCATTGGGCCTCGCCGCGTTCGGGTGCGGGGATCCGGAATCGGGGTCGGACGGCGGCGGACCGCGAGCGGGCGGAGCCTCGAGCGCTGGCGCTCCGGCGTCGGGCGGGACGACGAGCGACGGCGGCTCGACGAGCGGCGGGTCGCCCAGCACCGGCGGGTCGCCCAGCAGTGGCGGATCGCCGGGCACCGGCGGGTCGCCCAGCAGTGGCGGATCGCCGGGCACCGGCGGGTCATCGAGCACCGGAGGGACGGCGGGCGAAGGCGGCGCCACGACGTCGGGCGGGTCGGCCGGCGATGGCGCGACGAGCGAGGGCGGCTCGCCCGGCACCGGCAGCTCACCGAACGCGGGCAGCTCACCGAGCCCGGGCGGGTCATCGAGCACCGGGGGGACGGCGGGCGAAGGCGGCGCCACGACGTCGGGCGGGGTGGCCGGCAGCGGAGGCACGACCACCGGCGGGGGTGGCGCTGGCTCGACGCGCACGGCCTGCAAGCGCGGGCTGGGCTACGGCCATCACTCCGTCGCGGACCTGTCGGCGCTCTCGGCCGGTGTGAGCTGGTGGTACAATTGGGCATTCTTGCCTGACGCCGCCCTGCGCGAAGGAGCGTATCGGTCGCTGGACGTGGAGTATGTGCCGATGATCTGGGGTCCCGGCTCCGATCTCGCCGCGGCCGCCGACGAGATCCCGGAGGACGCCGTGGCCCTGCTCGGCTTCAACGAGCCGAACTTCGGTTCCCAGGCGGACCTGAGCGCGGCCGACGCCGCGGCGCGCTGGCCGGGGCTCGAGGCGCTCGCCGACGCGCGCGGGCTGAAGCTCGTCTCGCCCGCCGTGAATTTCTGCGGCGGCGATTGCCAGGACACCGATCCGTTCCACTACCTCGACGAGTTCTTCGCGGCCTGCGCTGGCTGTCGCGTCGACGCCATCGCGATCCACGTCTACGTCGGCTGCAACCCCGCCGGCCAGAACCACGCCGAGTGGCTCATCAACCACGTCGAAACCTACCTGAGCCGCTTCGACCTGCCGCTGTGGCTGACCGAATTCGCGTGCGACAACGCGACCAGCGAGGCCGAACAGATCGCGTTCCTCGAGGACGCGGTCGCCTTCCTCGAGGAGGAGCCGCGCGTCGAGCGCTACGCCTGGTTCGCCGGGCGCGCCGACAACATGGCTCACGTCGACCTGCTGGGCGCGGACGGCGAGCTCACCGCGCTCGGGCGAGCCTACGTCGGGGCGCCACAGCCCGCGACCTGCGTCCGGTAAGACAGCCCGAGGCTCGCCGGCTCGCGATCGGCGTGCTCGAGCGACGACGCGGAACGGGTCCGCGGCGACGCGACGCCGGGGCCTCGACCTCGCCGAACCTGCCGTGGAGCGCGATCGAGCGCGCGGTCTGCGCGGGGCGGCCGGCGGTACCACGGGGCGCGCCCCCCCGACCTGCCCTGGGCCACCTCGACCCCTTCTCCCTCGTGCCCCGACCGTTGCCGGCCGCGCCCCCCAGCGCGGCTTCACGGCGCTCACCGACGTACAGCTCGCGGCGCTCGCGGCTGACACCGCGGACCGCGCCCTCAGGCGCTCGTGGCATTCCGGCTCCGGTAAGACGGTGGCGCTCGGCCTCCCGCTCGCCCGGGATCTCCTGCAAGCGGCGCCGAGCGTGGGGCCGCGCGCGCTCGTGACCGCGCCCACGCGAGAGCTCGTGAGTCAGGTCGGCGAGGAGCTGGTGGGGCTGCTCGCGCCCGTCCCGCACGACGACGTCGCGGTGATGACGGGAGGCACCGGCTTGGGGCGCGCTCCAGCCCGACGCGATCGGTCCGCGGCCATGCTTCGCGCCCGCCGCGCGAACCCGCGATCCCCGTGCCTGCTGAATCCACCGCGCCGTCACCGCGGGTAGAGAAGCCAGGCCGCGAGCATCCCCACGCCGAGCGCCGCCAGCACGACCAAGACGGCGACGAGCCAGGCCGCGAGCGACGTACCCTCCCGCACCGGGGCGAGGCGCGCCGAAGCGCCCGGAGCCGAGTCGAGGGCGGCGGCGGCCGAGCGCGCGGTGATCGCGACGGCGCCGCCCGCGGCTGTTGCCGCCGCGCCGGGTGCGCTCCCCGCGGCCGCGAGGGGTCGCCGCACCACGAGCGGCAACGGCGGCGCCTCGGCGAGCTGCGCGGCGAGGGTGTCCTGCTGCGCGCTGGCCCAGCCGTGGTGGTCACCGCGGAGCCCGTAGGCCGCGCCGAGCGCGTCGGCGAAGGCCCCGGCCGTCGGCGTGCGCCGCGCGGGGTCCTTGCGGAACGCCTCGGCCAGCACGCGATCGAGCGCGGCCGGAACGGGATACCGCGCGGCGACCGCGGCCCGGCTCGGCGGCGTCGGCTCCCGGGTGAGGATCTCGAGCAGGATGCTCGGCCCGTTGGTGCCGGAGAACGGCACCCGACCGGTGACGCATTCGTAGACGATCGCCGCCATCGCCCACACGTCGGCGCGATGATCCAGGGTGTCGAGCCCCTGGGCCTGCTCGGGGGCCATGTAGAACGGGGACCCGATGGTGGTCCCGACCGCCGTGAGCTTCCGCGCCGAGGCGGCGTTGTCGCGCACGGAGCCGAAGTCGAGGATCTTGACGTGGTCCCCGACGCCCGTCTGCGAGATGAACAGGTTGTCGGGCTTCAAATCCCGGTGCACCAGGTGTCGCGCGTGGGCGTGATCGAGCGCGAGGGCGAGCTGGGAAACCATCCGCACCAGTCGCACGGGTGGGAGCGCACGCTCCCGCCACAGGAGGGCGCGGAGCCCTTCGCCGTGCAGGTACTCCATCACCAGCACGAAGCTCCGATCCTCGGTGGGCCCGAAGTCGAGGACCGCGACGACGTGCCGGTGGGAGAGCGCCCGGCTCACCTGGAATTCCCGCTCGAAGCGCGCGAGCGCCACCTCGTCTGCCGCGACGTCGGCGTGCAGGATCTTGAGCGCCACGTGGCGGCGCTCGCGTCGATCGAGCCCCTCGTACACCCGGCCCGTGCCGCCGTCGGCGACCACGCGCCAGATCTGGTAGCGGCCCCGCACCACCCGCCCGACCCGCTCGTCCCCCTCGTCGCGAGGGGGCTGGACGGCGTCGGCGTCGCCGAGCAGCGACCCGTCCTGGGGGCAGAACCCCGCGTCCTCCGGGAAGAGGCGCCCGCAGCTACGGCACGCCTTCAACCGCCGCTCCCCCCGACCGCCGCCGCGCGCGCGACCCCGGCCGCTCGCCACCCCCTCAGGCGCCGTCGGCCGCCAGCGACGCCTCCGGCGGCTTGAAGTAGATGATGCGATTGCAGTGCGGGCAGGTATCGAACTTCGGCTGCCGCATCAAGAGCTGGAACTGCTGCGGCGGCATCGCCATGTGGCAGCCGCTGCAGGTGCCGTCGGTGGTGTGCGCCACGCCCGAGCCCCGCCGTTTGCGCACCATGTCGTAGCGGCGCGCGAGCTGGGTCGGGAGCTTCTGCGCGACGGCGGCACGAGCGCGGCCCCGCTCGCCGATCTCCGCCTCGAGCTCGGTGAGCCGCTGCGTCAACGCGCCCTCGTTCGACCCGAGCTCGCTCAGCAGCTCGGCGCGCTGGACCGCGGTCTGGTCGATCTCCGTGCGCGCCTGCTCGGCCAGCGTCGAGAGCTTCTCCACCTCGAGCTCGCGGTCGCGGAAGAGCTTCCGGAGCTCCTCGAGCTCCCGCTGCACCGCGTTGGCCTCCCGCTCGGTACGGCAGCGGGCCATCTTCTCCCGCGATCTGTCGAGCTGCACGCTCATCTGCCGCAGCTCGTGGACGAGCTCACCCTTGAGCCGCTCCATCTCGTCCACGCTCGACTGCGAGGTCTGGATCCGCTGCTCGAGCTCCGCGAGGCGCTGCTTCTTCCCGGCGAGGGCGTCGCGTTGGCCCTCGAGCTTCGCGTTGAGCTCGTCGAGCTCCGCGTCGATGACGGCCAGCCCTTCGAGGGCGACGATCTGTTCCTGGATACTCGGCTGTGGCATTGACATCTCTTGGAGCCCCCGTGCCCTTGGTCGTCGATACGCCCGGCGAGCGACGGACGACTCTTGCGCGACGATCGGCGCCCGGGGTCAGGTCATGGCGAAGCATCGGCCCCGGCGCCGCGCGCCGGGGCCGAGGGAGTTCACGCTGGCGAGTCTGCCAGCGCTGCGCCGATCGTCCACCGCCGAGCCTCGGATCGGGGTCGTCGGGTCGCCGGCGGCGACGGGGCGGCGCGGTGGGCCCAGCTGGGTTCGAACCAGCAACAGCCCGGTTATGAGCCGGGGGCTCTGACCGATTGAGCTATGGGCCCTGTCGAGCCCGGCGACGGCAGCAAGAACCGTGCCGATGGCGCCCGAGGCACCAGCGACGCCCGCCAAACCCCGCGTCCGGGACCCGCGACGAGTCATCCCAGGTTCGTCGAGGGTGCGCCGGACGCCAGGCTCCACGGGGCGCACCGTAGACGAACGGGGGCCACCGAGCAACGGGGACCAGACTCCGCCCGCGCTCACGTCGCCGACCGGGAGTGGCAACTCGGCCAGCAGGCCGCCGATTCCGGACCCCTGAGCCGGCCCGGCGCCTGGGCTCTTGACCTGTGTTAGAGCAGGCCCTTGTCGATGGATCAGCTCGTCGTCCGCGGCGCCGCGCAGCACAACCTGAAGCGCATCGACTGCAGCATCCCGCGCAACCGCCTCGTGGTCATCACCGGCCCGAGCGGGTCGGGCAAGTCGTCGCTAGCGTTCGACACCATCTACGCCGAGGGCCAGCGCCGCTACGTCGAGTCCCTCTCCGCCTACGCCCGGCAGTTCCTCGATCAGCTCCCCAAACCCAAGGTGGAGAGCATCGAGGGCCTCAGCCCGGCCATCGCCATCGAGCAGCGCGCGCTGGCCAAGAGCCCGCGCTCGACCGTGGGCACGGTCACCGAGATCGCCGACTACCTCCGCCTCCTGTTCGCGCGGGTGGGGACGCCGCACTGCCCACGGAGCGGGCGGGTACTGCGCGCGTACACGGTGCAGGAGATGGTCGATGCCATCCTCGCGCGCGGCGACGGCGCGCGCGTGGCGCTCCTCGCGCCGATCGCCCGGCGGGTGATCGGGGACCTCGGGGCGGAGCTCGGGCGCCTGCGCCGCGATGGCTTCGTGCGGGCGCGGATCGACGGGGTCCAGGTGGACCTCGGTGACGCGCCGGCGCTCGATCCGACCCAGGCGCACGACCTCGACGTGGTCGTCGATCGGGTCATCGTGCGCGATGGCGCCAAGGGTCGCATCACGGACTCGGTCGAGCTCGCGCTCCGGCTGGGGGACGGGACGATCCTCATCGACAGCGCCGACGGCTCCGAGCCCGTGGTCATGAGCGAGCGGCTGGTGAGCTGGGAATTCGGCATCACGCTGCCCCCGGTCGAGCCGCGCCTGTTCTCGTTCAACAGCCCGCACGGGGCCTGCCCCGCCTGCGACGGCCTCGGCGTCCGCTCCGGCATCGACCCGACGCGGGTCGTCCCCGACGAGTCGCGCACCCTCCGGGAGGGCGCGGTCGCCGCCTTCGGGCGCCGCGGCTCGGTCGCCACCGCGGCGGAGGTCGCGCGGGTCGTCAAGTCGCTCGGGGTCAACCCCGACCTGCCCTTCGCCGAGCTCCCCGCCGATCAGCGCCGCTACATCCTGTACGGCGACACCCGGAAGCGCTCCCGCGGGACCCCCTACGAGGGGATCATCCCCCGGCTGGAGCGGCTCCTCGAAACCGGCGAGGTCGACGACGTCGAGGCCGATGGCGACGACGGCGCCATCGGCCCGGAGGATCTCGGGCGCTTCGTCGTCACCCAGACCTGCGAGGCCTGCCAGGGCCGCCGGCTCCGCCCCGAGGCGCTCGCGGTCAAGCTCGGCGGTCGGGACTTCGCCGAGCTGTCGTCGCTGCCGCTGCGCCGCCTGCACGAGTTCCTCACCGCCCTCGGCTCTTCCGGCGAGCTCACGGGCCGCGACGCGACCATCGCCGAACCGCTGCTCCGGGCGGTAACGGAGCGCCTCGGCTTCCTCATCGACGTCGGCCTCGACTACCTCACGCTCGACCGCGCGGCGCACACGCTCTCCGGCGGCGAGGGACAGCGGATCCGCCTCGCCACTCAGATCGGCGCGTCCCTGGTCGGCGTCCTCTACGTGCTGGACGAGCCGAGCGTTGGCCTGCACGCCCGCGACAACCGGCGCCTGCTCGAGGCCGTCCGCCGCCTGGTCGACACCGGCAACAGCGTCATCGTGGTCGAGCACGATCGGGACGCGATCTTCGCCGCCGACCACGTCATCGACATGGGCCCCGGCGCCGGGGTGCACGGGGGCCAGATCATCGCGCAGGGCACGCCCGCGGAGGTCGTGGCGAACCCTGCGTCCATCACCGGCCCCTACCTCTCGGGCGCCAAGCGGCTGCCGATGCCCACGCGCCGGGTCCCCCCGGGAGACGCCTGGCTGCGCGTCATCGGCGCGCGCGCCCACAACCTGAAAGACGTGACGCTCGAGGTCCCGCTGGGCCTCATCACCGCCGTCACGGGGGTCAGCGGCTCCGGCAAGAGCAGCCTGGTAGTCGACACGCTCCTGAGCGCCGCCCGCGCCCGTCTGTACGGCGCGACCGGCTGGGTGGGTCCCTGTGACCGCATCGAGGGGCTCGAGCAGATCGACAAGGTGATCTCCATTGACCAGGCCCCGATCGGGCGCACGCCCCGCTCGAACCCCGCCACCTACACCGGCATCTTCACCCACCTCCGAGAGCTGTACGCGGGGCTCCCCGACGCCCGCGCCCGTGGCTACAAGCCCGGCCGCTTCTCCTTCAACGTCAAGGGCGGGCGCTGCGAGGCCTGCCAGGGCGACGGCGTGCTCCGCATCGAGATGCACTTCTTGCCGGACGTGTACGTGACCTGTGACGCCTGCGCAGGCCGCCGCTACAACCGGGAAACCCTGGAGATCGCCTACCGGGGCCTGTCGATCGCGGACGCGCTCGACCTCACCGTCGACGCCGCGTCCGAGCTGTTCGAGTCGATCCCGCGGATCCGGCAGCGCCTGAACGCCCTCCGTCAGGTGGGCCTCGGCTACATGCAGCTCGGACAGGCGGCGACCACCCTCTCCGGCGGCGAGGCGCAGCGGGTGAAGCTTGCCACGGAGCTCGCCCGCCGGGCCACGGGGCGCACGCTCTACGTCCTCGACGAACCGACGACGGGGCTCCACTTCCAGGACATCGAGCTCTTGACCCACGCCCTGCTAGAGCTCCGGGGCGCCGGCAACTCCATCCTCATCATCGAGCACAACATGGATCTGGTCGCCTGCGCCGACTGGGTCGTCGACATCGGCCCCGAGGGCGGGGAGAACGGCGGGACGATCGTCGCCACGGGGACCCCGGAGCAGATCGCCGACTGCCCGGCGAGCCACACCGGCCGCTACCTCGCCGCGGTGCTCGGACCCCGGCGCGCCGACCCGCCTGGCGCCGCGCGCCCGCGCGGGCGCCCCCGGCGCTGAGCCCCGCGGGGCGCGTCCGGGCCCGGGTGACCTCAGCCGAAGTCCTTCTCGATCCGCTCCTGCTCCTCCTTGCAGCGGATGCAGAGCGTCGTCTCGGGGCGCGCCTCCAGGCGCTTCTGCGAGATCTTCTCGCCGCACTCCTCGCACACGCCGAACGTGCCGTCGTCGAGCCGCAGGAGCGCCTTCTGGATCTTGTCGAGCAGCATTCGCTCCCGGCCGCGCAACCGGAAGGTGAAGCTCTGCAGGTACTCGCTCGAGGCCAGGTCCATCTCGTCGGGCAGGTCATCGACGTCGAGGGTCATGTCCTCATCCAGGGTCTGCCGGGCGCGCTGGATGATCTCGATCCGCTTCGCCTCCAGCGACTCCCTGAACTTCTTGAGCTGTGCCTTGGTCATCGTCGTCATGGTGACTCGAACCCTCGATGCGCGCGGACCCCGAAGGGGCCAAGCAGGATAGATACCGGGGCCTTGACCGTCAAGCCGAGAGCCGGTGCCCAGCAGCTCGGACGCCCGAACCCGAGCACCCGGTCCCGGCCCGAGCCCGGCCCCGGCGGTGGGTCCTGGTCCGCCTGGCCGGGGTCGGCGCGCCACCCTTCATCGCCCCTCGCGGTACGCCCGCACGGCGTTGACGATGGCGTCGGCGAGCTTCTGCCGGTAGTCGCCGGTGTTCAGGCGGAGCGCCTCGGTTTCGTCGCTGATGAAGGACACCTCGAACAGCACGGCGGGCATGTGCGCGCCCGCCAGGACGTAGAAGCCCGCCCGCCGCACCCCGCGGTCCGAGGCGCCCGTGTACTCGAGGCCCAAGGAGGCAGCCGCCGACCGCTGCAAGAGCTCCGCGAAATGCACCGACCGGGCGAGGCTCGCCTCATCCACGCCCTGCCCCATGACGCTGGCGAGCTCGGCCGCCGCCGCCGGCGAGGCCGCGTTCTCGCGCGCGGCGATCTCCGCCGCCAGCGCGTCCTTCGAGTCGTCCAGGACGAAGGTCATGAAGCCGTGCGCCTGGGCATCCTCGGAGGCGTTGCAGTGGATGGAGACGAAGAGGTCCGCCTTGAAGGCGTTGGCCCGCGCCGTGCGTTCGTCGAGGGCGACGAACTCGTCGGCGTCGCGCGTCATCAGCGTCGTGATGCCGAGCTCGCGCGCCAGGAGCGGCGCCGCCCGGTGGGCGATGTCGAGGGTGACGTCCTTCTCGCGGAGCCCGTTCGGCCCCGTCGCGCCGGGATCGTGCCCGCCGTGTCCCGCGTCGAGCACCACACGGCGCACCAGGCGCTGCCCGGTGGCGACGGGCGGTGCCGGCTCCGTCGGCGGCGTCGTCGCGACGTCGATGACGAGGCGAAACGGCTCCGGCAGGTAGAAGATCCGGCGGTACACCGGCGCGGCGAGATCGAGCACGACGCGGGTCCCCTCGGGGCGCTGCCCGAGGCGCACGCGCTTGACCAGGCCCGTGGACTCGAAGCCGAGCGGCCCCTTGTACTTCGCACCCTTGACGTCCACGAAGAGGCGGGCGTCCACCCCGCCCTGCTGCGGGATGAACCCCACCTCGAACGCCGCCGGCTGCGTGAGCACGACCACGATCCGCGCCGACTCCTCCCCGGGGTACCGCTCCACCCCCGTGATGCGCGCGGGCCCGCCCGTCGCCGCCGGGTCCACGGCGGGAACCACGACCGTCCCCGCGCCGTCCCGCGTCGCGCGCGGCGCGCTCGCGGCGGCAGGCCCCACGCCCGCGTCGCCGCGGGCGGCGCGGTCCAGCTCCCCGAGGACGTTCGGGAGCGGCCGGTACGCCTCGAGCAGCCCGAGCAGTGCCCCGGCCCGCGCCGCGCAGGCGCCGCGAGGTTCAGCGGCGCGCGCCGAGTAGATCTCCCGGTACGCTCGCTCCGGGTCGCCATCGATGTCGCCCGCCAGCAGCCCGCGCGTCACCTTGATTTCGCACGCTCGCGTCGGATCGGTCCGCGCCGCCGTGTCGTAGAGCTCCAGCGCCTCGAGGCCGTCGGCGGCCCGGCGCTCGTGACGCCAGAGGCGCTCGCGCAGAGTGGCAGCGGCCAGGGTCAGCCGCGTGGCCTCGGGACCGCTCGCCCTCGCGCCCGCGAGGGCGAGCGCGTCCGCGCTCGCGACGACGTCGGCGCGAGGCGCCAGCGGCCCGTCCGCGGCCGGAGCGGCGGCCGCCGGTTCCCGGCCGGGTCCGGGTGCGCTGGAGCGGCCACAGGCCACGAGCAGCAAGAGCACGCCGGCGCCGATGGATCGCCTGCCTCTGCCGTCTGGTCTTCTCACCGGACCTCGTCTCCGGAACCGTCGGTGCAATGTTACAAGACCCCTGCAGGGCGGCCAGGGGTGACCGGCGATCCACGTCAGCAGAGGCCCATCCGCCACGCGGGCGGACGCTGACCGGGGTGTTTGCGTCCGCGAAACCTCGGGTGGTAGCCTCGGCCCGTGCCTCGGATTCGGACATGCTGAGTTCTTGCCGTCACACCCTCATCCTCCTTTGGATCATGGTCGCTGCCGTCGCGACCGTCACGTCCCCCTCGGTCCGGGCCGAAGACGACCCGGCGACCGTGACGGCGAGGCAGCGTTTCCAGGAGGGGGTCCGCCAGTTCGACGCCGGCCAGTTCGCGAAGGCTCGGGTGTCCTTCCTCCAGGCCTATGCCCTGAAGCAGCACCCCTCCGTGCTCCTCAACCTCGCGCAGAGCGAGCTCCGGACGCCAGGTCACGAGGCGATCGCCGCCCAGCACTTCGCCGAGTACCTGCGCATGGGTTCGGAGGCCAACAAGCGTTCGGAAGCAGAGGCCGGGCTCGCCGCCGCCAAGGAGAAGATCGGGACCGTGAAGGTCACCTCCGATCGCGTGGGGGCCCGGGTGTTGGTGGACGGTGAGGAGTACGGGGTGACACCCCTCGAGGACCCGCTCTACCTGAAACCGGGCAGCTACACCATCGAAGCTCGGCTCGGAGAGGACACCCGCACCGAGTCGGTGGCCGCCCGGGCCGGAGCGGAAACCACCATCGAGCTCGCGTTCGAGGGCGCCGACGACGAGGAGCGACCAGCCGCCGCCGCGCCAGAGGCGGCCCCCGCCGCATCGACGGCCGCCGAGACCCCGCCCAAGCGCGAGCGCAAGGAAGCGCAACCGGCGAAGGAGCAGCCCGAGGAGGAGGCCGAGCGAGGGAGGCGCGAGAAGTTCCCACGCTGGTTCGTGCACAAGCCGCTCGCCGTCGTCCTGGGGGTGGTCGCGCTCGGTGGGGTCGGGGCAGGGGTCGGGCTCCAGCTCGTTGCCATGAACGAGCGCGACGACGCCGAGAACATCGAGGCGGCGATCCTCTACCAGGCGGAAGTTGACGGCCTCACCGTCCTCGACACGGGCCAGATGCCATGCGGGGACTGGAAGACCATCCCGCCGATTCAGGCGTACCCGGGCGACACCCGTTACTACGACGCATGTACCGCCTACGTGGAAGCCGACGGCCGCGGGGACGATTACACGCTCGCATCCTACTTCGCCTTCGGCGGTGGGGCGCTCGCGGCCGCCGGCCTCGTCACCTACTACTTCGTCGACACCAAGCCGAACCGCGGCCGCGCGGATACGGTCCGGGTCGCTCCCTGGCTCGGCGGCAGCGCGACCGGGGTCGTCGTCAGCGGCCACTTCTGAGCCCGCCCGGGCGGCCCCGGCGCGTCGTCGGCGCAACGACCTCGCCTTGTGCGTCGTCTCGGTAGCGTCACCCCCCCACCACGGGCCCGCTCTGCCCGGCGTCCACGGACTGCACCTCGCGGGCGAGCCAGCCGCGCAGCGTGGAGCGAGCGACGCCGAGCGAGCGGGCCGCGGCGCTGATGTTGCCGCTGCACTGGGCGAGCACGCGCGTCGCCACCGCGGGGGAGGCGACCGTAGATCGCGGCCGGTTCACGGCGAAGGCGCCCAGCTCGATGTGCTCGAGATCGATCTCGGGTCCCTCGGCGCGCGCCGCGGCCCGGTACAGGGCGCTCGCGAGCTCGCGCACGTTCCCCGGCCAGTCGTGCGCGAGCAACGCCAGAAGGGCGCGCGGCGAGAGCCGATGCGGACCGAGCTCGTCCTCGAACCGCGCGAGCAGCGCGCGGCACAGGGCGGGGAGGTCGCCGCGCCGCTCGCGAAGCGCGGGAAGCCGCAGGGAGAACGTCGTCAAGCGGTGGAAGAGATCAGCGCGGAACTGCCCACCTTCCACCCGCTGCGCCAGAGAAACCCAGCTCGCGGAGACGATGCGCACGTCAACCAAGGTGCGCTGCGCGCTGCCCACGGGGCGGACCTGGCCGTCCTCGACCACCCGGAGGAGGCGGACCTGTCCGGCGGGGGAGAGGTCTGCGACCTCGTCCAGGAACAGCGTTCCCCGGTTCGCCTGCTCGAACGCCCCCGGTCGCGAGGCCACGGCCCCGGTGAACGCACCTCGCGTGTGTCCGAAGAGCTCGGCGTCGCCGAGGCTCTCGGCGATGGCGCCGACGTTGATGGGGACGTACTCGCCGGGGCGACCGCTGAGTAGGTGCAGTGCCCGCGCGACGAGATCCTTGCCGGTTCCCGACTCCCCTTGCAGCAGCACCGCGCCACGCAGGCGCGCCACCCGGTGGATCTCCCGGGCCAGCCGCCGCATCGGCGGCGACTCACCGACCAGGCCCGGGACGGCTGGACCCCCACGCTCGTCGGTTTCTCCCGTGGCGTGCGAGACGAGCAGGGTGGTGCGCCCGAGCATCACCGCGCCGCCGGCAGCGAGCAGGGCACGGTCGACCCGGCCAGCGCCGCAGACGATGCCGTTGGTGGAGCCGAGATCCGTGACGACCACGCCGGCGGGAGTCGCCTCGAGCCGGCAGTGCCGCGCGCTGACCGTGCGGTCCTCCAGGCGGAGGTCAACGCCGTGGTGACCGGACCCGACCAGGAGCTGTTCCCCGAGCTCGAGCGTCCGCCCGACGGCTCGCCCGCCATCCGTGGCCTCGATCCACCAGGGGCCGGCCCCCGGACGACCGCCGAGCTCCAAGGTGGCGTCCGGGACGTCACCTGGGGAAGATCCGAAGCCCTGCTCGAGAGCCTGCATCGCGCCGTCCTATCGGCCCGAGACGCGACCCCGTTGCGCATTGCTTCCCCTCAACGTTGGTGGTTGGTGACCTCGGCCCCGGGGTGATAACAACGCGCCCATGCGCCGCCCTGACCCTGGCCCCATCGTCCTTGGCCTCTGCCTGGCGACGGGGGCAGCGGCCGCACAGCCGGGACCGGACTCCTCCGCGCCCCCTCCTGGGACTGCCGCCGAGACGCCCGCCCCCGCAGCGAAGACCGCCTCAACGGCCCCGCCGGCCAACGAGCAACCGCTCGCCACGGGTGCCCCTGCGCCCTCGTCCGAGGCGAGCCCCCCGAGCGTCGCGCCGTCCTCGCCGGTCCCCGAGCCCGGTCCTGCCAAGACGGCACGGATGGTCGATGACGCTGGTGGATCCGCTGCCGAGCCCGCCGCCGACCCCGCGGCGCGGCCCGCCGCCCCTCGTATTCCTCCTGCCGAGGATCTCATCTCGGGGCACGGGTACTTCTCCGCCCTGGCGCTGCTGGCAGTGCCCTTCGGCTCCCTCGAGCGCGGACTCCCCTGGTACGACGTCGGCGCCCCGGGGCGCGGGGCGGGAGTCGACCTCTCCATCGGGGCGAGCCGCAACGTCTCCCTCGGCGTCTGGGCGGATCTGGCCACCCTCGGCGCGGGGCCCGAATGTGATGGCTGCTCGACCCTCACCCTGTCGCTCGGCCCGTTGGTCCGCTACCACCTGGTTCAGGGAATGCGCTTCGATCCCCAGGTGGCGTTCGGGATCGGATTTCGCTCGATGGCGACCCGGGGAGCCGGCCGCGACCTCGATTACCTCGGGCTCGACTGGCTCCGCTTCTCCGCCGGCGGACAATGGTACGCGACGCCGAACCTCGCCTTCGCACCCTTCGTCGCCGTCGCCGCCGGCGCCGCGGTGCGGCTGCCCGACTCCTCGCCCATCCGCCTCACACCCGGCGAGGACCGAAGGAGCGGCGTCTACGGCCTGACGCTCCTCGGCCTTCGTCTCACGTTCGACGCTCCGGGCCGCTGACTGCACCCAGCCTGGTCCGCCGGCGGCGCCACCTCGGCGGGAGCCCGCGCGGGGCCCCGCTCAGGTCCCCTCTTGGCCGACGGCCACGCCCAGCGCCTGACGCACCAGCGAGTACTCCTCGCTCACGCTGAACAGGAGGAGCTCCTTCACCTTCTCCGCGGGCGTCAAATCCCCGGGGAGCTGCGGCTCGGAGGCCAGGATCTTCTTGGCGATACCCATGTCGCCGCTCACGACGAGCCCCGCCCGACACGCCGTTATCTCAACCGCGTGCATCCAGCGTCGGATGTTCGCCTTCGCGCCCTCGTCGAGGAACCGCTTCACCGCGATCCGGAGCTGTTCGATCTGGATCGGCTGCATGTACTTCGCCAGCTCCCGCGCGGTCATCTGGACCTGCTGCTGCATGTCCGCCGGCATGGGCGTCTGCGGGAACGCGATCATCACCCCCGCGAACAACATGATCGTCAGCTCCGACTGCGTCTGGAAGAGGTTCCGGATGTAGTGCTCGATCCGGTAGCCGGCCAGGTGCTTGCCACAGATGAACGTCAGCTCCTGCGGCTGGAACCCGCTCAGCACCGTCTGGCCGGCGATCGACGCCGGTGGCTGTGCCGGCACCGATACGATGGCCCCGGAGACGTCCGGGCGCACGTACAGGTCCGGCGTGGTCACGCCCAACACCTGCGCCGCCCAGCCGAACGTCTTGGCGAAGGTCACCGTCGACGTCGCCGGATCCTGCTTGAAGCGCGGATCGAGGACCGGCGTCTTGTTCTGCATCCGGAGCTGCGCGATCTTCGCCTGGAGCGCCGCCGGAGCGATCGCCGCCATGATCTCGGAGACGACCGGGTTCTCGTCAACGTGCGTCAGGCACCGCTTCCAGAGATCGGTGCTGACCCGACCTCGTACCGCCAGCATCCCCTGTGGCCGGTAGTCCTCGAAGAAGCGGTTCTCCTCCTCGTCCGCCTTCCCCAGGAACGCCATCGCCGCCGCGAGGCACCAGGCTCCATCATATGCCTGCTTGTGCAGGTGCAGCCGATAGAGCGCACGGTATGCGTCCACGTTCAGCGGGTCCGACGCGAGGATGATCCGCTGCTCGACGATGGCCTCGTCGAACCGCTCGTGCTGTTCGTACAGCTCCGCGAGGATCTGGTGCTCGATCATCAGATCCGGTCGCGTGGCGCTCGCCATCTTGAACGCCTCGATCGCCTCGTTCACCGCCTGCAGTCGGTCCCGATAGACCAGCCCCAGCGCGTGCCACAGCGTGTTCTCGAGCTCCGGCTTCCCCTTGCCCGCGATGCGGTGGATCATCTTCCGGTAGGAGCGCTCGAGCTGCTTCCAGTTCTTCTGCTGGGTCAGGATCTTGTTGATGCGCTCGAACGCCTCCAGGTACTCCGGGTTGAGATCCAGCGCCTCGTTGAAGAGCTCGACCGACCGCTCGAGGTCTTCGAGCTTGTCGCGGTAGAGCTGCGCCATCGTGTAGAAGTACCGCGCCTTGATGTCCGGGCGCTCCTCGAGGTCGGCGATGGCCTGGATGGTTTCGACCATCCGCTCCCAGTTGCCCGCCCGCTGGTACAGCTGCAAGAGCTTGTGCAGCAGGACGTGATCCTGCGGCTTGATCTCGCGCGCTTCCTCCAGGGCCTCGATGGCCTTCTGGACGTTCTTGTCCTTCTCGGACCAGACGTCGCCGATGTCGTTGAGGAGCGCGAACCGTTCCTCGGCATCGTAGAGCGTGTCCAGGATCTGACGCTTGTACGCGGCGACCTGCTTCCAGTCGTTGAGCTTCGCGTAGACCCCCACGAGGGCCTCGAGGGTCGGGCGGTGCTCTCCGTTCAGCGCCAGCGCCTTCTCGTAGTTGTTGATCCCCTGCTTGACCTGCCCCTGCTCCCGCTTGATGTTGCCCAGGCGATAGTAGACGTCGACCCGCTGGTCGACGTCGCCCTCCCCGAGGGCGGTGAGCACCTTCTGGTAGTTGCTCAGGGCCGAAGGCCAGTCCGCGAGCTCGTAGGCGACGTCGGCGATGCCACGGATCGTCTCCTGGTCGGTCAGGTCGAGCTGGTGAGCGGTCTGGTAGGACTTGATGGCCTTCTCCCACTTCCCCAGCGCCGACAGCACCTTTCCCTGTAGCTTGTGCAGGTAGTGCTGCTCGTGGCGCTCGCGGGTCTTGGCCTTCTTGACCAGGAGCTCCGCCAGCGGCTCGGCCTCCGCGTAGCGACCCACCTTGAGGTACTCTTCGACCAGCGGCAGAGCCGCCTCCTCGCAATCTTCGTCCGACTGGATCGCGAGCTCGTAGGCCTGCACCGCCAGAGCGTGCTCGCCGAGCATCTCGTCTCGTAGCTTGCCGAGGTCGACCAGGAGCTTCGCGCGAGCCCGCGGGTTCGGCGTGTTGGCTTGCTCCTGCTCCAGGTACCGTGACGCACGGTCCCAGTCCGCCTCGTCCACCGCGATCGTACGAAGCGCGCTGAGCGACGGCAGGTGCGTCGGGTCGAGGTCGAGCGCCATCTCGAACCGCTCCTGCGCCTGCACCCGGTCGCCGAGCTTGGTGTCGAGCGCCCTGCCCATCCGGTAGTACATCTCGATGCGCTGCGCGCCGTCGGAGGTGAGGTCCGCTACCCGGCTCATCGCCTCGATCGCCTGCGGCGCGTCGTCGAGCTTCTCGTACAGCTTGGCGAGCTGCTCGTAGGCCGGGATGTTCCCCTCGTCGAGGTCGACGATGTTGCGGTAGGCGTCCACCGCACACTGCACGTCCCCGACCTCCTCCTGGTAGATCTGCGCGATCTGGAAGTAGAGCTCGACCTTCTTGTCGACCTCCAGCAACTCCGCGATGTGCCGCTCGTAGGTGTTCACCAGATCGAGCCACTGCTTCAGGCGCCGGTAGCACCGCTCCAGCCCCTCGTAGGCCCGCATCTCGGCGACGTCGATCTCGAGCGCCTGCTCGAAGCGCTGGGCCGCCAGGTCCGGCTTCAGGAACTGCTCCTCCTGGATGCCGGCCAGCTTCAGCAGCGCATCGACGCGCTCCCGCTCCGTGTCCACCACGTCGAGCTGCTGCTCGAGCACGTTGACGAGGTCCGGCCAGGCGCGCGTCGCCCCATAGATCCGCTCCAACCCGCGCAGGGCGACGATGTTTCCGGCCTCGATGTCGAGGACCTCCCGAAACGTCCGCGCGGCGACGTCCAGGTTGCCGAGCTGCACCTCCTGCAGGGCCGCCAGGCGGAGCTTGTGCTGCGCGATCTGGCTCGGATCCTCGAGGGCCTTGACCTTCAGCGCCAAGATCTCCGCCAGCTCCTGGTGCTTGCCCTGGTCTTCGTAGATCCGCTCGAGTGCCTCGAGCGTGGGCATGAAGAGCTGGTCTACTTCCAGGGCGCGCCTGTAGAAGGTGAGCCCCTGTTCGACCTGCCCCATGTTCTTCTCCAGGAGCTCCCCGAGCTCGTGGAGCACGATCTTCCGGTCGTCGTTGGCCACGGCGACGTTCAGCGCCCGGGTCAGCTCCTCACCGACCGCCTGCCAGTTCCCACCGAGGCGGTAGATCGCCGCTACCCGCCGCCGGACCTGCACGTTGTTCGGGTCCAGCTCCATCACCATCGCGTAGTACGGCTGCGCGTACTCGGGGCGATCGAGGTTCTCTCCGTACCACTTGCCGAGCCGGAGCCCGAGCTGGATCTTGCTCTTGGGCTCCGTCTGTTCCTGAAGCCACGCGTTCGCCGTCTGGATGAGCTCCCCCCAGCGGCCCGTCGCCTGCGCCATCCGCTCGAGGTAGCTCACCGACTCGTCGTCGCCGTAGTCCTCGGCGAAGGCGTTGACGAGGGCGTCGAACGCCTGGCCCTTGTCGTCCAGGCGCTCCTCGAAGACGTGCGCGATCCGCCGGAGCAGGTCTGTCCGCTCGGGGACGCGATCTCGGGTTTCGAGCCGGTTCAGGTAGAGCTCGACCAGCTGCTCCCAGCGACCCGCGGCGGTGTGGAGCTTCTCGAGCTCCTCGAAGGCGAGATCGTGGTCCGCCTGGATGCCGAGGATCTTCTCGAAGGCCGGCGTGGCCCGGTCGTAATCCTCGACCTTCGACCGCCAGATCTCCGTCACCTCCAGCAGCTCGCGCACCTTCTCAGCCGGGTCCGCCAGCGCGTTCGAGCGCTGGATCTTGATGTCGACCACCGCGGGCCAGTTCTCCTCGCCCCGGTATCCCCGCTCCAGCCGATCCATCGCCTCGAGATCCGTGGGATCGACCTCGAGCAGGTTGCGCCAGGCTTCCGCGGCTTCGTAGGGCTGGCTCAACACGTCGGCGTAGGTGCGCCCGAGCTCCCGATAGACCTCCACGACCTCGCGCGGCTCGAGCACGGCGCCGGCCCGATCGATCGTCATGTGCAGGACGGTGACGAGCTCCTGCGGATCCTTCCGGGTCCGCCAGATGTGCGCCATCGCCCGCAGCGCGTTCACGTTGGCGAAATCGATGTCGAGGACGCGCTGCCAGGTTTCGAGCGCCTCGTCGTCGCGATTGAGCCGCTCCAGGAAGAGGTTCGCCCGGCGCGTGAGGATGTTGACCCGCTCCTCGTCGCTGTCCGCGATGTCGAAATGGCGCTCGAGGACGTCAGTGAGCTCCGCCCACCGCCCCTGTCGTTCGTAGAGATCCGCGAGAGCCCAGAGCGCCTCCGGATCCTCCCCGCGCAGGTCGAGCACGCGCTTCCAGCCCTCGATGGACTCGTTGACGTTGCCCAGGCGGTCCGCCGCCAGGCGCGCCATCCTGGCCCGGATCTCCGCCTCCTCGACGTCACCGACTGCGTTCTGCAGCTGTCGCTCGTAGACGCCCTTGAGGTCGACCCACGCCTCCTTGAGCTCGTAGATCCGCGCCAGCGAGCGGATCGCCTCCTCGTTGGCAGGATCGAGATCGTCGAAGATGCGCCGGAACGAGCGCACCGCGTCGTCGACCTGCCCGAGCTGCTCCTCGTAGACCTGCCCGAGGCGCGTGTAGAGCTCGACCTGCTCCGTGGTTTCCGCGGCCACCACCGCCCGCTGCTCCAGCACGGCCGCCAAGTCGGCCCACTGCTCCAGCGACGAGTAGATGCGATCGAGGTTGGCGAGCGCCTCCGCGTCGCGCGCCGCCACCGAGAGGACGTAGCGGTACGTCTCCTCGGCCTTCTCGACGTCCTGCAACTCCTCCTCGAAGACGCGCGCGAGGCGCTTGCCGATGACGGCCTGGGTCGTCGGCTCGATCTCGGGCAGCCCCAGGACGTCGGCGTAGGCGTTGGCCAGGTCCTCCCAGCCGTCGTCGGTCACCGCCGCGAGGCGCTCGATCTCCTCCCCCGTACGCTCGTCCAGGGGCCGCTCCTTGATCGCCCGCACGTGGACGTTGAAGGCGAGTCGGTTGTCGATCAACCGCTCCTCCGCGTCCTCGGCGATGCGGTGCAGGAGCGCGATCCGCTCCTCCGGATCGCTGGTGTGGGCGAGCTGCGCCTCTCGTACCTTGATGAGCTTCTCCCACTCCCCGGCGGACTGGTAGAGCGGCTCCAGGATCTCCGCGATGTCGGCCTGCTTCACCCCGGCCTCGAAGAGCCCCTCGAGAGCCGCCAACGTCGCCTCGTGCTCGGGAGCGGCGCTGATCACCTCGCGATAGGCGCTGATCGCCTGCGCGATGTCCCCCAGCCGGTGCTGATAGACCTGCCCCAGGCGGTACTTGAACTCGAGGATCTCGTCGGGGCTCTCGCCGATCTCCGCCTCCCGCCGGAGGACTTCCGCGAGGTCTCCCCAGCGCTCCGACATGGTGAAGAGTCGATCGAGCGCCCGCACCGCGGTCTGGTTGTCACTCTGCGCGGCGAGCACCCGCCGGTACCGAGCGACGGCGCTGTCCACGTTCTCGAGCTGGACCTCGTACACCTGCGCCACGCGCAAGCCGAGCTCCACCAGCCGATCCGGGTCGTCGTCGAGCTTGTCGAGCTCCTGGTCGTAGAGCGCCGCCACCGCGCCCCACTGGTCGAGCAGGTTCCCGAGCCGCTCCAGGGACCCGAGCGTCTCCTCGTTCTGGCTGTCGAAGGCGACCGCCCGGGCGTAGGTGTCGAAGGCGCTTCGGTGATCCTGCAGGCTGTCCTCGTAGAGGCGCGCGATCCGGTGCAGAAGCTCCACCTTGGTGAAGGCGTCGTCCGCGAAGCGCACCTGCACCTCGAGCACGCTCACGAGCTCGGTCCACGCCCCGCTCGCGTCGTAGACAGGCTCCAGCACGCTCGCGGCCGCCAGCGGAGCGACGTCGCCCACCTTGATCCCCTCGAGCGCGGCCAGCGTCGGCGCGTGATCGGGCATCAGGTTCAGGATGTCTCGGTAGAGCTCCACCGCGCGCTCGATGTCACCGAGCCGCTTCTCGTAGAGCTCCGCGATCCGATACTGGTAGCTCACCGCCTCGGCCGGGTCCGCCGTGAGCTCCGCCTCGTGCTGCAGGATGCTGAGGAGCTCCTGCCAGTTCTCGGCGGTCTGGTAGAGCACGTCCAGCCTGCCGAGCGCGGTCAGATCGTCCGGATCGAGCTCCAGCACGCGCTGATAGGTGTCGATCGCGCTGTTCACGTCGCCGATCTCGCGCTCGTACACGGCGCCGACCTGGTAGAGGATGAGCTTCTTCTCCTCCGAGTCGTAGACCAGATCGACCTTCTTCGTGTAGACGCCGAGCAGATCCTCCCACCGTGACTGGCCGAGGTAGAGGTTGATCAGCGAGTCGATGCTGCGCATGTCCTCGCGATCCAGCTCCAGGATCTTGAGGTAGACGGCGATCGCCGCCTCCTTGCGATCCAGCACCTCCTCCTCCAGCGCTGCCGCCTGGAAGAGCGCGTCCTTCTGGGCCGGCAGATCGTCGAGGATCTCCGCCTTGCGCTGCAGGATCGCGGACATGTCGCCGTAGCGCTCGGTCTGCTGGAACAACGCCTGCAGCGACTCCGCCGCGCCAAGCGACATCGGATCGATCGACAGCACCTTGCGGTACAGGTCGATGGCCCGCTCGACGTCCCCGACGTCGTTCTCGAACACCCGCGCCGCCGCGGTGAAGAGGGAGCTCCCCAGCTCGGGATCCTCCTGACGCATGGCGAGATCCTCGAAGACCCTCGCCATGTCCGTGAAGCGACCGGTCGCCCGCGCGAGTCGATCGAGGCCGCGCTGCGTCGGCTCGTGCGATGGATCGTTGGCCAGTGCCCGCGCGAAGGTGTCGAAGGCGGCGTCGAGGTTGCCCGCCGCGTCCTCGTACAGCTCCGCGATCTGGTGCAGGAGCTCGACCCGGCGGCTCGGGTCGTCGGCCTTGCGGACCTGGACCTCGTGCACTCCGATGAGCTTCTGGTAGTCCCCCTGGGTCCGGTACAGAGGCTCCAGGATCTCGGCGATCGCGAGCTCGTGCCCCTCGAGCGTGCCCAGGCGCTCGAGCGCGGCGAGCGCCACGGGGTTGCCCGGTTCCTGCTCCAGGACCTGCCGGTACCCCTCGATGGCGAGGTCGACCTCGTTCATCTGCTGCTCGCGGAGCGCCGCGAGCCTCAGCATCAGCTCGAGCTGCTGGGCCTCGGTATCCGCCAGCCCCATGCGCACCTCGAGGTTCTCCGCCAGGTCGCGCCAGGACCGCTGCCGAGTGAACAGGCCGTCCAGCGCCACCAGCGCGACCTGGCTCGCCGGATCGAGGGCCAGCACCTCGCGGTAGGCGGCGATGGCGTCGTCCGGTCGCCCGAGGCGATCCTCGTAGACCTCCGCCATCTGCGCGTAGAGCGCCTCGCGCTCGCTGCCGTCCAGGGTCAGATCGATGCGCCTTCGGTAGACGCCGATCAGCGACTCCCAGCGCTCGTACTTGCGGAACATCGCGTCCATCGCGAGCAGCGCCTCGGAGTCGGACGGATCGATCTCGAGCACCTTGGTGAAGCTCTCGGCGGCCGCGTCGACGTTCCGGAGCTGCTCCTGGATGCCGGCGAGCCGCAGCCAGTACGCCCGCGCGAGCGCCGCGTCTTCGAGCGAGCTGGCGATGCCGTGGTAGATGGAAACCACGGCCTCCCAGGCGCCCGCTTGCTCCGCGAGATCCTCGAGCTCCGCCCGGGCGTCCGCGAGGGTCGGGTCGCACTGTAGCGCCCGGGCCTGCGCGTCGAGCGCCCGGTCGACCGCGCCGAGACGCCCCGCCGCTGTCGCCGAGATCTTGCGCAGCAGCGCCACGCGGCGCTCCACGTCCGGGGTCGCTCGGGCCAGGATCTCGAGGACGCCAACCAACCGCTCCCAGTCCTCCCGCGCCTCGTAGATCGCCTCCAGGATGCCGGCCGCCTCGGCGCCGAGCTCCGGGTGCTCCAGCATCGCCTCGAGCGCGAGGCGAGCGCCCTCGTGATCCTGGTTCAAGAACAGGATCTCGCGGTAGTTCGCCAGAGCTGCCGCGGGATCGCCCAGGTGCTCGTTCTGCACCGCCGCGAGCCGGAACTTCAGGTCGACGAGCTTCCCCTCGTCCACGTCGAGTTCGACCCGCCGCTGGAGGACGTCGGCGTACTGCTCCCACGCCCCGCTCCGGAAGTAGAGGTCATCCAGCGCCGCGAGCGCCACCCCGTCTGCGGGATCCTCCTCCAGAGCCGCAGAGTACGTCTCGATGGCGGAGTCGAGCCGCCCGAGCTGCTCCACCTGGAGCCGGGCGATCGCGTACAAGATCGGCTTGCGCTCGACGGCGTCCACCGCGAGCGCGCGCTTGCGCCCGTACACCTCCAGCAGATCGTCCCAGCGTTCGGTCTGCCGGTAGAGCTTCTCCAGCGCCTCGAGCGCCGCCGCGTTGTCGGGCTCCGCCTCGTGGACCGTGCGATACTCGACCAGCGCGTCGTCGATCCGGCCCACCTCGTCCACCAGCACGCGGCCGAGCCGGAGGCGCAGCGCGGTGACCGTCGTCGCGTCGCCCGCCGCCTCGGCCGCGGCGATGGCCGCCCGGTAGGCGCTGACGACGTCCTCCCAGCGCCCCGTGACCTGCGCGGCCTGCTCCACGTCCGCCTGGCTCTGCTCGTCTCCGGGAGAGAGCTCGAACGCCGCGAGAAACCGATCGAAGGCGCGGGCCTTGTCGTTGATGCGAGTGGCGTAGATCCCCGCGACCTCGCGGAGGAGCCCGACCCGCTCCCCGGGCTCCTGGAGGTGCCCCAGCTTCACCTCGATGGCCTGGGCGAGCCCCTTCGGGTTGTTCGCCTGCGCGTAGAGGGGGATCAGCCGCTCGGCTGCGGCGAGGTTGTTCTCGTCGAGCGCGAGCACCTTCTCGTAGGCGCGGGACGCCCGGTCGGGCTTGCCCTTCTGGGTCATCCAGAGCTCGGCCACCTTCATCAGCATGCCGACGCGCTGCGCGGTGTCCTCGGTCTTCGTCTCGTTCGTCTCGAGAACACGGATGAACTCGTCCCACTTGCCGCTGTCAGCGTAGAAGAGCTCGAGATCGTCCCAACGTCCCAAGGTGACGTACCGCTTCTTGAGCTGCTCCTGGGCCCGCCGATCGTCCGGGCTCAGGGTCAACAGCTGACGGTACGCTTCCACCGCGCGAGCGTCATCGTTCAGACGGTCACCTACGATCTGACCGAGCTTGGTCAGGAGTTGGATCTTCTCGTTGCTGTCGTAGGTGAACTCGACGAGCCGCTCGAGCACGTCGGCGAGCTTGTCGTACTCCCGGGATCGCTCGTAGAGCTGCGACAGCGCGCCGAGGGCGTCCACGTCGTCGGGCTCCTCCGCCAGCACGCCGGCCCACAGCTCCGTGCAGATCTCGGGCTTGCGGACGCGTTCGGTGGCGAGCGCGGCGATCTCCTTGAATTTGGCCGCTCGCTCGGGGCCCGGGGGCATGAGGGCGGCCTCGCGCTGCGCGAGCGCGATCAGCTTCTCCCAGTCGCGCCGCTTCTCGTACATCTGCCGGAGGTAGTCGGCCGCAACCGGGTGGGTCGGATCGAGCTCAACCACCTTCTCGTAAGCCTTCACCGCCTCGGCCTGGTTCGAGAACTTGCTCAGGTAGACCTCGGCGGCCTGCGCGTAGCAGCTCGATTTCTCCGCAGGATCAGCGAGTTCGTCGCCGAGCGCGAGCAACGTCTTGACGTACTCGTGGTAGCGCTTGGCCTCCTCCTGCTGGACGAGCCTGGCCCGCAGTTCCGCGATGACGGCGGCGTTCTCACCCGCGCTCCGCGGCGCGGGCTCCGCCTCCGCCACGCCGGCGGCCGGCGCCGCGACATCCTGGGCGGGGGTCACCGCCGCGACCGCCCCCGCCTCGACGCCCGTGGCCGCCGCGGCGGCCACCGCGGCGGTCGGCGCCAGCACCGGGGGGACGTCGTCGGCCGCAATCGCGGGCGCCTCGCCCGCCGCCGATGCCGGAGCCAGGACCTCGCCTGTCTGCCGCTGAAACGCGACGAGCGCCGGGTGGTCGCCGTCGTGCGCGGCGAGGCGCACGAAATATCGGCGCGCGGCGGCGATGTCGCCGAGCTCGCGCCACGCGATGGTCCCGCCGTGCGCCGCCAGCGTGGCCGCGGTCGCAGGCGCGAGCGGGCGCTCCAGCAGCTCGTCCAGCAGCCGCTGCACGCGCGCCCAGTCGCCCATCCGGGCGCCGTACACGTCGCGGAGGTAGAGCAGCGCGGTGTCGTCATCCGGATCGAGCCGCGCCGCCTGCTCGAGCAGCCCGGCCGCGACCTCGTGGTTCTGATGCCGGATCGCCCACCGCGCGCCGAAGACGCGGAGCATCGCGGCGCGGTCGGCCGCAGCGGCGGTGGACTCCACGATGGCGCGCTGCAGCTCGTAGATCCGTTCGGTGCTGTTCGCCTCCACGAGCAGACCCTCGAGGAGCGCGGCCACGCGCAGGTTGTGTGGATCAGCGACGTAGGCCTGCTCGAGCACGCCCTGGACGTCCCCCGGGGCGAAGCAGTTGACGATGCGCGCAGCGCGCGTAAGAAGGGCGCTCTTCTCCGCCACGTCGCTCGACGCGTGCGCCGCGCGGAGCAGCTCGCCCACGCGCTCCTGCCAGTCGTCCGCGGACGCCTGCGCGTCCTCGAGCAGGGGTGCGGCGACCGCGCCCCCGCCGCACTTGATGGCCTGGGCGTACTGCGAGGCAGCCCGCTCCGCGTCGCCCTGGTCACGCAGCGTGTCGCCCAGCTCGACCAGCAGCGCCGCCTGACGGACCGGATCGGTCACCGCCTTGAGCTCCAGCTCCAGCAGCTTTTGCACCATGTTCAGCTTGCCGAGCTCGAGATAGATGGCGCGCGCGCTCGCCAGCGCGTCCACCAGCGCCGGGTTGATCTTGTACGCATCCTGGAAGTGCTTCAGCGCCTTCACGCCCTGCAGGAACTTGCGGTGTTGCAGGCGCCCGAGCCGGAGGTGCAGTTGGGACTTGGTGATGGCATCGGCGGTGCCCGCGATGGCGTGCTCGATAGCGTCCACGAGCCCCTGCCAGTCGCGATGCGCTTCCAGATGGTTCAGATGCTGCTCTAGATCCATGCTCCCTCGGGGAACTGCGAGAAGACCAAACGGGGGGTGGGCCTCCGCCGAGCCCGCCGTCAAACCTCATCAACCCAACCCAGGGTCGCGGCGACGGGGCCGACGCGGTGCGACGCCGACCCCCAAGCCGCGCGCCACCTCAGCCGCCGGTGCCACCCATCTGCTGCAGGAGGCTGGCAGCCGTCTCGCACTGCTCCTTGAACTGCGCGGCCTTCGCCGAGCGACAGGCCCGCTTGGTGAAGGAATTGAGCATGCGAACAGCCTTCTCCTTCTGAGGAGGCTGCATCTTCGCGTAGGTGCTGCCCACGATGAACGCGGACTCGGGGTGGGCGTCCTGACCGAGTTCCTGCGCCGCCTCGGCCGCGGCCAGCATCCCCGCCATGTCGTTCTTCGACTGGGCCACCTGGAAGAGCAACACCTGCATCTCGTACAGGTTGTCCCGCGTTTCCTCGGTGGCGGGGACCATGCGGATCCCCTCCTTGAGGACCTGCTCCGCCTCCGAGTAGAGCTTGTACGTGACGTACAGGCTGGCAGGATCCGGATAGAAGTACGGCTCCTCCGGGTTGTGTTCGATGGCGGCGGTGTAGTTCTGGAGCGCCCCCTGCGCGTCGTCGGTCCACTCGAGACAGACGCCGAGCCAGTGGTAGCACTCGGCGAAATTCGGATCCCGCTTGATGCACTCCTGGAGCGGCGCCTTGGCCTCCTCGAACTTGTCCTTGTCACCCGCCTGCGCCATCCGCGTGAGAGCGTAGCCGCGCTTGAACCAGTAGTTGGCCCATTCGGGCGCCTGCTGGGTCGCCTGCGCGAGGACGGAGGCCATCTTCTCCCAGTCCTCCTTCTTCTCGTAGGCGCGGGCCAGCTTGTAGATGATCCGATGGTTCGAGGCGTCGAGCTGCCGAGCGCGCTCGTAGCTCTGGATCGCCCCCTCCACGTTCACGGAAACCTGCCGGTCACCCTCGTTGGCGAGGTTGATCGCCTCGATGTGATCGCGGCTGCAGCCCCCGGTTCCGACACCCAGAAACAGACCCGCCAAGGCGGCGATGTTCCAAGCCTTTCGCAGTTTCATCGCGAACATACCCTTCTCTTTGTCGTGGCCACCGGGGGGAGCTCCACCCTGCGTGAAGCCCGCGGTGCTTTGATTGCCTGTTCGACCCGCTGACGGCAGAACCCAAGTCAAGCACCCCGGCCTGGTCGGACCGGGCTCAACGAGCACGGAGAGCATAGGCGGAGCGTCACCGCGAAGTAAAGGCGCATCGGCCCGGCAAATCGCCTGCCTTTTTCGGTGCCAAAGGGGGCTTTCGGAAGCGCCGTCGCCGGTGTCGTCGCCCGTGACTGACCGTGCCCAACCTCACGCCTGCGCGGCGCACGCCCGCAGCCAGCGAGCGCCGGCGCGGCGCGCCCGTGCCCGGGGCGAGCCCGGTGCCGTCACGACACGGTCGGGTGCGGCAACGGCGCCCCAGCGCACGCGCCTCGCGCCCCCTGCACCAAGGCCGCCCGCGCGCGCCGTGACGCCGCCGCACGCCCCCCAACGACCGCGGCCGGAGCGAAATAGTCCTCACGGCGCCCGCCCCCCCGGACGGCGCGCCGTGATTCGCTGCTGCCCCAGACGCGCCCCGAGGCGACTCCCGGCGGAGCGCCGGTGTCAGGTCCGCGACGGGTGGTCGAGGTCAGCCCGGCGAGAACATGATCGGATAGACGACGGTGACGATGCCGCCCTCGGGCTGCGGGAAGCTCAACCCGTAGTAGGCCGAAACCACGCAGGAAACCACGCCGCTGTCCGGAAGGTCGGACCCACCGTTGGCGACGTTGGAAACCGAGCCGTCACGCCCGATCACGAAGCGAACTGACACGCGACCCTCAAGGTTCGGGTTCCGTGACAGCCCTTGCTCGTAGCACATGCGGAATCGACCGTAGTTCTGCCGCACGATGCGCTGGATGACCTCCGGCGGGAGACGGCCGCTCACGCTGGTCGCACCCATGCGCACCTGAGGCGCCTTGGTCTTGTGAGACCCCCCCAGGCGTCCGTGCCCCGAGCCGAAGCCCTGGCCCGTACCAGTCCCCGCCCCGTGACCGAAGGTGCCGATGGTGCCGAGCCCGATGCCCTCGCCACGACCGCCGCCGCCCTCGCCGATGCCGGACAGGCCAAGGCCACCCGCGCCGAACGCGTCGCCGATCTCGTCACCCCACATGTTTCCGCGCGCGCTGACCTCGTCCGTCCCGAGCGAGGTGTCGCGGCCCCAAGGTGCGGTCGGAGCGTTGGGATCCCCCGAGGCCCCCGTGTTAAGGAGCCCGATCATGCCGAACTCCGTCGCCTCGCGCAGCGCCGCCGCACGGGCGATGTGCGGGTCGGGGTTGTCCTTGGGGCCCTGAATCGCATAGCGCTTGTTGGTGGCCTTGGAGTTCGGGTTGCCCATCGAACCCTCTTCGCCCTTGGCCCGGGTGCCGGTCCCGCCCTCGCGATTGTCCGCGTTCTCCTCGGCGACCTGCTCCGTCTCCTTCTGCTCTTGCTCGCGCTCCGCGGCGCTGTTCAAGAACTGCTGGATGAGGCGCAGCTGGTTCTTGTCAATGCCATCCTCCTCCGTCAGCCCCATGGGCGGGACGAAGAAGGCCATCGCCGCGATGAGCCCCGAGAAGGTGAGGAACGACAGCCCGAAGTACGTGGCGATGGACCAATCGAAGCCAGCGGCCACCCCCGCGGGCACGGGCTTGCCGGCGTTGACCGCCGCGACCTGGAAGACGAGCTGGTCCACCTCGATGCGGGCCTTGCCCCCGTTGCCGAGGCTCAACTGATGGCCGCCGCTGACCTCGGCGCTCGGCTGCGCTCGCTGGCGCGCCTCGTCGAGGCTCATCCGAGGCTGACCAGGCATCTCCACGTAGCCCTTCGCGTTCGGCGGGATCACGACGGCCAGCGAGGTTCGGTCGCCGACCACCACCGGCATCCGTGTCGTCCCGAGTCGCTCGGCCGGGATGAGGAAATCCGTGGGCAGGTTCTTCCCCTGCTCCTCGCCGACGTAGAAGTTCCGAGGCGGCGTGAGGTGGGCGACGTAGATGACGTTCGTCCCCCACAGGATCATCACCTCCACCGAAGCGACGCCGGGGAGCTCTACCTCCTCGGCGCTCACGTCCGGACCGCTCTTGACGAGCGTGAACGTGTAGGTACCGGGCGGAGCGTCCGGGGGCACCTCGAGCGCTCGCGCGCGCGCCTCGGCCTCGGTCATCGCCGCTCCGGCGGCGAACGGATTGAGCGCCGAGAGTCCACCAAACGGGCTCAAGCGCCCTGGAGAAGCCCCGAACGGACTCGCCCCGCCACCGCCGAACGGGTTGGCCACCGCCGCCGGCGCAGACGGCGCCGCCGGCACCGCGAACGGGGTCGGGGCGGGAGCCGGAGGGGGAACGGGAGCCGGCGCCGCCGGCACCGCGAACGGGTTCGGCGCTTCCACATAGGGTGCAGCGGTTTCCGCGCCGGGCGCGGCCGCCGCCTCGAGCACGATGATGGTTCCGCCGACCTGGATCTGATCGCCGACGTGGAGCTTGCACTTGTTGACGCGCGCACCGTTGACCAGGGTGCCCGGCTCATTGCCGAGATCGATCAGCGTCACGTCGTCGGGGCTCCCCACCTCGATGACGGCGTGCATTCGCGACGCCTGATCGTCGTCGACGCGGAGGTGGCTCTTCGGGTCCTTGCCGACCTTGACGATGTCCTGCGCCACCGTCTCCCGGCGCTGGAGAGCGTCTCCCTGATAGAGTGCGAACGTCAGAACAGCCTTTGCCATGCCTTGTGTTTCCTTCACTGGCTCGATGCCGTTCGCCGCGCGGCGATGACGTCACGAGCCCCCCGGGGTCGGGCGAGCGCTATCAGGCAGATCGCCTGGGATCTCAACGGCAGTCGTAGGGTCAGATGTTCTCCACCGACTTGAGCATCTCGGGTACGAACGAGGTACGCGGACGGATCAGGGTCGTGCGGGCCGCTCGAGGTCGAACCTTGATGGTCGCGGCGCCAGGGCCGAAGCCGCCGGCCGCGAGCGGATCATCCGAGAACTCGTACCCGTAGCCGTCCTTCGACTTCTCGATGTCCTTCACTTCCTGCGCAAGCGCCGCGGAGGTGGCGAATACGCCGGCGAATCCGAGGACTACCGCAAAGACGATCTTCTTCGACCGTGCCATTTCACCCTCTTGGGAATTTTCCGGTTTAGTTACAGTAGCATTGTACTTCGCGCCCAGCCACAGCGTCAACGACCTTGACCGCGGGCGGCGCAATGAAACCCTCGCCAATTCTGGGCGAAGAGCTCGACGACCCCAGCCGGCGAGTCAGCCCCATCCGTGGCCCTCGAACCCTCCGAGCGAACACTGGCGCCGTCGAATGATTCGCGCATGCGGGGGCAGACAACCAAGCTAGCTCGGTGGTTCCCGGATTTCGGCACGTCGCGAAGAAAAACAGAGAGCCCCCTGGCACGCCGTTCCCCCACCGCGGGAGCCGCGACCGACAGACATCGCGCACTCCGGTGGCGACCCGGCTCCGACCCGGTCGCCAATGCCAACGGCAGGCGCCGCGATTCCCGCCCCGGAGTCGCGGCCTCCTGCCGTCGCGCGCGCCCGCGGCGCCTCACTTCCCGGCGGGCTTCGCCCCTCCCCCAGCGGCCGCGGGCTTTCCGGCCGGGGCATCGGCCTTCGCGGCTTCCGGTTTCTGCCCCTCGGGCGTGGCTCCCCCGGCGGCGTCCCCTTCCGCGGGCTTGGCCGCGTCCTTCGGCGGGGCCTTCGCCGCAGCGGCCTTGGCGGCGGCGTCGGCCGCCTCCTGCTCCTTGCGAGCCCGCTCGCCCTCTTCGATGAAGGTGACGGTGTCCTCGATGTCCTGCGCGCGATCCTTGGAGCGCTTCACCGCCTCCTCGAACGCGGGATCGCTCCCCGCCTTGGCGATGAAGTCCTTGTAGAGCGAGGCGGCCTTCTTCAGCATCGGGATCGCCGCCTTCTCCTCCCCCTTCGCCTTGTACTCCTGGGTCAGGATGGCCTCGTTGTAGTAGGTTTCGGGGCGACGGGCGTCGATCTCCTTGCACTTGTCAAGGTACTTCTGCGCCTCCGCGATCCGGGCCGAGTCGCCAGGTTGGATCTGCCCGCGGATGGCCAGGGCCAGCCCGAGATTCGCCTCGAACTCGTTCGCCCTGAGCTTGATGGCGTCTCGATACGCCTTCTCTGCCTCCTCGAAGTTGCGGAAAGACAGGTTCACCGCGCCGTAGTTCATGTGCGCCTCGAAGAACTTCGGGTCGAGCGCCCGCGCGGTCTTGAAGCTCGAAACGGCGCCGTTGTAGTTGCGAAGCTCCACCTGGATGAGCCCGGCCGTGTTGTGGATGGGCGCGTAGTTCGGGTTCTTCCGGATCCCCTGGGACGCGACCAGCGCCGCGAGATCCATCTGCTGCTGGTTGACGTTCACCTTCTCCGCGCCGGCCACCACCAGCTTGCCGCGGCGGCCGAGCGCCTTCGCGCTCGCCCCCTTCTCCGCCTTCCGCTTGGCCTCCTCCATGTAGTAGATCGCGAGCTGATTGAACGCGGGCATGAACCCGTCGTCGATGGCGAGCGCGCGCTGGAGGTTCTTCTTCGCGCGTTCGTAGTCGTTGGCGCCGTCCTGGTCAGCCTGATCGCTGCCGCGCTCCATCTGGAGGGCGGCCAGGTACACCAGGGCCTCCACGTTCTGGAACTTCGCGTCCCGGATAATCTCATCGAGCTGCCGGATCGTGCCGTCCAGGTCCCCGGATTTCTGGTACTGGAACAGCACGAGCTGCGCCCGTGCACGGTGGAACTTCGGGTCGGCCTCGACCACCTCGCTGAAGAGCTTCTTCGCGTCCTCGTCGCGGTTGCAGCGCTGATAGGCGAGCCCGGCGTTGTAAATCGCCTCCGCGAACCGCGCGTTCGTGTCCGCCTTCTGCTGCTTGGCGGCGCCCAGGAATCCCGCGGCCACCGCCTCGCAGTTCTCCTCCCATTTGCCCGACTTGTCCGCAGCCTGGAAGTCGGCCAGCGCGGCGTCGAAGGCGCTCTTCGCATCCGCCGACACCTCCGCCCCCTTCTTGTCCTTGAGGCCGCTGCTCACCTCGGGCTTCTTGATCGTCCCGTCGCCCTTGGCCTTGCTGCCGTGAGCGCCGCACCCTGCGAGCGCCAGCACCAGGGCGCCCAACAACACGGTCTTCATTCGAGCCATGTCACATTCTCCTCTCGGGGTCCCTCGGCGGGACACGCGCCGCCGCCCCTAGGGGCAGCGGCCGCGCGCTCACTTGGCCTTCTCCGGGGTTGCTGCTTCCGTCTTCTTGGGGGCCTCGGGCTCCTTCGCCTTGGTGATGAGCGGCTCACCGCCGATGAGCAGCGGGTACGCCTGCTCGCGCAACGCGGAGTTGACCCGGGTCGGGGCGCCCCGGAACTCGTCGATGAGGTGGTACTCGGACTTGTAGTTCTCGGCGAGCCAGACCTCGCAAACACGGCTGTAGTTGTCGTAGTACTGGTACTTGACCGAGTAGCCGAGGCAGATCTCCATCGCCCCCTTCGCCTGCTGCTTCCAGGGCTCCGACGCCGAGTCGAGAGAGTTGTAGTACATGTTCCGGATCTCGTCGTCCTTCTTCCACTCGGGCGGGATGGGCGCGGCGCGGAACTCCTTCACGAAGGTGCCCCACATCTCGCCGACGCGCGAGCCGGCGGCGATGACCCAACGCGGCGGCGGCACCGGCTGCAGGTCGACCACCTTCTTGTACTCGGCGCTCGCCTCCTTGATCATCTTCCCCTTCTTCTCGTACCAGTCCTTGACCTTCGTATTGATGTGCTTGAGGACCGCCTCCTTGTCGCCCTTGCCCTTGAACTCCGGGAACTTGATCTTGTCGAGCTGAGCCCGCTTCTCCTCGGCGAAGAAGAAGAGCGCCTCGCCGACGGCCTCGAGCGCACGACCGATGCGGCGGTCCTTGGACGCCTGGTCCTCGTCGATGGCCTTGATCGAGTTCACCGCGGCCGTCGGGTCCTTCCAGTAGCCAAGCACCTTGCCGTACTCCGTCTTGGCGTTCGGCCCTCGATTCTGCTTGGCGTAGGCCCGCGCCATGAGCGCGTGCGCCTGCACCTTCACGTCCAGCGTGGCCTTCTGGTCGATCATCGCCATGCCGGTGGTCAGGTACTTCACGACCTCCGTCCACTGCTCCTTCTCGCCGTAGTGCGCGGCGATCGCGAAGGAGATCTGCGCGGTCATGGCCGGGTCCTTGCGCCCGAAGTACTTGTTGTAGTTCTTGGCGTCCTCGATGGCCTTGTCGTCCTGGCCGATGCCGAGACGGAGGACGGTCGCGTCACTCAGCGCCTTGGGGGCGAACTCCCCCTTGTAGCTCGACACCTCCGCGTACTTCTCGTAGTACTCCGCCGCCCGGTCGTACGACGCGATGGCTTGGTAGTTGCCGCCGATCTCGTAGGTGGCCTTCATCGCGAGCGGCGTCTTGTTCAGCCCGTACTTGGGGTTGAGCAGGATGAGGCGCGCGGTAATCGACTTGGCTAGCAGCCGCCCGGCCTGGTAGGCGCGCGCCATGTTGTAGAGCACCTCGTCGGCGCGCTCGCACTGCTTGGGCTTCTCCCCGGCGCCGAGCGGTCCCTCGCAGTACTTGTTCCAGAGGGCGTAGTACGCCTCCGCGCCCTTCCGGTAGTTGTCGAGCGCCGACGAGTAGTTACCGCCTGCGGCCTGCTTGTCGGCCGCCTCGACCGTCTTCTCGGCCTCGAGGCGCATGATGTCGAACTGGATCCGGTTGAGGATCTCGCACTGCTCCTTGTTGTCCTCGGCCTTCGCGGCGTTGCAGTAAAGTTCGATGAAGATGGGCACGTCCTTGCCCATGTCGGTGAAGCAGCTCGGCCGCGGCGGCTCAGCCCGTGAGCCGAGGACGTTCATCGACTCGAGGTAGAGCTGGGCGGCGTAGATCCCCGCGTCCTTGTCCGCGTGGTTGATGGCCACGTCACGGAACCCGAGCGCCGCCTCCTCCCAGTGCTGCGCCTCGAAGTAGGTCCGGGCGCGCGCGTACTTGACCTCGACGTACTGCTCTTCCTTCTCGGCGTCGCCCTTGGGCGGCGTGATGAAGCAGACGTAGCGGTTGAAGGCATTGATCATGCCCTTCTGCAGATCGGTCAGATCCTTGGGCTTGAACTTCTCCCACTCCCCCTTCGCCGCCTGGTCCTCCTTGCTGGCCCCCTTCGGCCCGAGGCCCTTGCCCTTCCGGTCGGCCTCTCCCTGGTAGAGCTTGTCGTACATCTTCTGGTAGCAGAGCACGGCCGCGTAGGCCGCTTCGGCGGCCGACTCGCCCTTCGGGTTCTCCGCCACCACGGCGTCGAAGGCCGGACCGCACTCCTCCCACTTCTGGCGGAAGTAGAGCAGGTCGGCCATCGCGTACCGGATCTTGTACATCGTCGGCCAGTCCTGCTTGAGGATGCGCGGGAACTTGAACTTCTTGAAATCCTCGGCCGTGAAGTTCGCCGTCACGCGGCCGTAGACGGCGGCGGAAAGGTCCATCGTCCGTTCGTCACCAGTGCCACGAACGCCGCCCGAGCCGACCGCCTCGAGGTGCCACGCCATCGCCGTCTCGGCGAGGAGCGCCGCCGTCTCGTTCGCGCACTCGAGCTTGTTCTTGTTGGGGTAGTCCTTCGCCTGGAAGTCCTTGTTCACGCCGATCTGGACGTCCAGCTCCTTGACGATCGCGTCCTTGTCGGACGACTTCATCGCCTGGACGGCCTTGGTGATCTGGGTCTGGTACTCGCAGTAGTGCTTGCCCGGATCCCGCTTCATCAGGTCCCGGTACAGCGTGATGCCCTCGGGGTAGTGCCCGGTGTCAAGGTACGCGAAGCCGAGCTCGCGGAGCATGTCGAAGGTCGCTTCCTCGGAGCCCTCGGCGTCACCGCTCAGCGGCTTGAGGAAGGAGTACGCCGCCTCCGGACGGCCGCTGATGGCGTAGACGGGGATCAGGTCCCGCCGCGCCGCCTTCTGCAGCTGCTTGGCGTTGGGGAGCTGGGCGTGCTTGTCGCCGTACTCGATCACCTTCTTGAACTCGCTGAGCGCCTTGGTGTAGTCGCCCGTGTTCCAGTAGACGTACGCGAGCTTGTACCGGGCGTAGCCGTAGACCTTGTTGGCCGGCGGCGGGTACTTGGTCACCTCGATGTAGGCCTGCTCGGCGAGCGGCCAGGAGTTCGGGTTGCCCTGGGCCTCCTGGAAGAAGAGCTCACCGAACGCGAGATATGCGTTCGGGATGTAGGGCGACTTCGGCGCCTTCTGGATCAGCTCGAAGTAGACCTTCCGGGCGTTGTTCAGGTCCTTCGCCTGCTCGTACTCATAGGCGAGGTAGTAGAGCACCTCGTCGAGCTTCGAGTAGTTCGGGTACGAGTTCTTCATCAAGGTGTAGTACTTGATGGCGTTCTTCCGGGCCGCCTCCTCGATCTTCTTGGCCTTGAGGGCCGCGGCGCGGGCCGTGCTGTCCTTCATCTTCTTCTGCGCCGCGTCCTGCACCTTGATCTCGTTCTGGATGCGTTCGCGCTGCGCCGCCGACTCGAGCTCGACGTAGCCCTCCGCGAGACGCCGGATCAGCTGTGGGCGGTCGGGCGACTTCGGGGGCGTCTGCGCGAAGAGGCGCTCGAGGCCCGAGATCTCGCTGATCAGCAGCGCCTGGGCGCGCTGCTGCAGCCGGAATTTGCGCGGGTCGCGCTGCGCCGAGTCCATCTGCTCGGTCGGGTCGAGCGGCTTGGCCTCCGTCTGCAGCGCCTTCTTCTCGCGCGGCGGCGGAGCCGACGAGAAGGCTGCGGCGCGCGTCTTCTTGACGTCGAACTTGCTCGGCCCCGCCGGGCACTCCTTCAGCTTGGCGACCGCCTCGGAGGAGATGCACTCCTTGCTGAGCGGTGTGGGCTCGGTCTTGGCGCCGGCAAGCGGCGCGGACAGCGCGAGCCCAAGGAGGACCGCGACCACGGGGAATGCTCTCTCTGTCATCTTGTCACTTCCTCCCGCAAGCCGACATCACGACGGCCCGATAGAAGCCCAGCTCGTCTCGCCAGTACTCACCCGTGAACGGCCAGAGCACGTGCTCTTCGTCCGGGTTGACCACTCCGAAGATCTCGGCCTCCTCGGCCGTGACCTGATCCTTCTTGATCGCCTCGTCGAGCAGGTTGCGCTGGGCAGCCGTGATGTCGATGAGGATCTTCTCGCCGTTGCGGACGTGCTCGTTGAGCTCGTCGAGCATCCGCTGGTAGCGCTGCATCGCGAGCTCGCCGGCGCGACGGACCGCGAGGTCGCGCGCCAACTTGAGCGCGTCCTGCACCTGCTGGCCGAGCGCGGAGCTGCGGAAGTTCGCCGGCGACTTCTTGAAGCGGTTGATCTCTTCCTCCAGGATGCGGACGTACTCGATATTGCGCAGCAGCTGGCGATCGCTCAGGGCGGCCTCGACGATGGGGCGAACCTCGTCGTCGAGGTTCGCCTCGCCGTCGCGCACCTGCTTGAGGAACTTGAAGAACGCCTCCTCCTGGTTGGCGCCCTGGAAGCGCTTCATCACCTTCTCCAGCCCCTCGCGCAGCGGGATGTAGTGCTGGTTGAACTTCGCCACCACGATCGTCGCCTTGTCGTAGTCGCAGTTGGCGAAATAGATGACCGCCTTGAGGATCTCGGCCTCCGGGTAGAACGCGGCGGGGAAATACGGCGACTCGATGGTGTGGATGTTGCCCAGCGCCTGCGGGTACTGACCCGCCATGAAGTACGCCCAGGACTCCTCGAAGAGCGCGTCGAGCCAGTACTCGCTCGCGGGCTCGATCAGATCCCAGTACTTGACGGCGGCGCTGAGCTTCTCCGGATCCACCACCGGCGCGTTCGTTTCCGGGTCGAGCCGGATCGACGCGGAGTAGTAGGTGCGCGCCATCGACAGGTAGGCCAGGTCGCGCAGCCGCGCCTCGTCCTCTACCCCCTTGGCCCCGTGCTCGAGGGCGTTCTCGACGCGCTGGAACGATTTTACCGCCGGCACGGACTTGCGCATCTGCACGTAGCTGATGCCGGCGAAGAACTGCGACTTGACGTAGTACTCGCTGTCCTTGTCGACCTTGCTGAAGAGCCGGATCGCGTCGCCGTACTGCCGGTTGCGGTACTTGTACCGCCCCAGCATGTAATTGAGCTGCCAGTAGAGGTCACGCTGCTGTGCGTTGTCGAAGCGCTCGAGCTGGGCGTCGTTGTACTTGCCCACCCGCTCGATGATGTCCGCGGGCTCCGGCAGCTGCGTCGCCAGCTTGGCGAGCCAGAGCAGCGTCTCGCGGAACTTGAGGTGGTTCGGGTTGTCGGCGATGACGCTGAAGATCGCGTAGCTTGCCTGGTAGAACTTGAGCCGGTAGAGCGAGATCGCCAGGTAGTACTGGGCGAGCTGCTGGTTTCCGGGGTCGTCCCCGGTTTCGCCGACCACCACCCGGTAGAGCGCGAGCGACGCCTCGCTCCAGCGCTCCTGATCGAACAGCTTCTTGGCCTTGGCCGCCGCCTCCGTCATCTGCCCGGCGACCACCGGGCCCTGCTGGGCCGGTGCGTCCGCGTCCAGGTCGATGTCGACCCCCTCCTCCGCGGCCTTCTTCTCCTTCTCCTCCGCGTCGAGGTCGACGACCTGCTGGGCCATCGCGGGAGGCGCAGACGAGAGGCCGCCCGCGATCGATGCAGACGCGCAAATGCAGAGTGCGGCAAGGCGCTTTCGCAACATGATTCCTCTCTTTGACTCAGGGACGGTCGCGGAACCGGCACCCGCTGCGTCCGCTGCGATCTGACGGGTGAAGGCGAAAAATCCCTTTAACTACAAACAGATAACGCCCTCGTCCGGCCGCGATGTTAGGTGGCCTCGGCGACGCTTGTCAAGCGCGACGGCCCGTCGTCGAGCGGGTTTCGCCGTGTCCAGAACACGTTTGAAGGTCAAGGGGAATTTTGCCTTGGTTGCGGATCGGCGCCGAGTGCCGGCTCGCGAAACGGGACGGTCGCTCGGTTGCCGGCGAGGGTCCGACACCGATCGGCCAGCGTCCATGGGGCCTTTTCGCGTTGACGGGTTTCCTGGGCCTCGGCTAGGTTACCGGTCCGACCGTCACGGCGGGCGTGAGGCGTAGCGAGATCTCGATGACGCGTTCAAACGTAGGTCTTGGGCTCCTGGTGGTGACTTCCTCACTCTTTATGTGGGGTTGCAAGCCTGGCGGCGTCGGTGACCCCTGCATCCCCGAGGACGAGTACTCGACCGAGTTCAGCGGCTACAGCGCCGAGGAGGTCAACGTCGAGAGCCGGAGCTTCCAGTGCGTAACCCGGGTCTGCCTGGTCAACCACTTCCAGGGGCGCGTGAGCTGCCCCTACGGTCAGACCCAGGGGGCGATCAATCGGAATCCGGACGACGGCTCAGCCGAGGACCGCTGCCACATCCCCGGCACGCTCGGCAATCGCCGCGAAGACGCGGTGCAGGTCCCGGTCAACCCGCAGCTCGTCGAGCGACAGGCCGAGGACACGGTCTACTGCTCGTGCCGCTGCGCGAACGCCGAGGGCAGGACCGACGACGGGGCGAACTACTGCGAGAAGTGCCCGAGCGGCTACTCCTGCGTGCAGCTCATCGACGACCTAGGGATCGGCTCCGAGCAGCTCGCGGGCGCCTACTGCATCCGGAACGGGACGAAATACGACAAGCGGACGTTGAGCCCCGAGCAGTGCAGCGCCATCTCCGGCAATTGCGGCGAGGCGCAGCCCTACTGAGCGCGGGGAAGGCGCCGGGCAGGCGCGTCGAGGCGGGCGGCGCCGGCGGGCTGGCCCCCGCCCGCGGCGAACCTCGCGGCGCGGGCGCAGATCCGCGCCGCACCCGGGCGGCGCGCGCCGAGCGCGCGGTGGCGGCGCACCTTGACGCGCTCGGCTACGAGATCGTCGCCACCAACCTCCGCCTGGGCCACCTCGAGCTCGACGTGGTGGCGCGGCGCGGTCCGCTCGTGGTGGTGGTCGAGGTGCGGCACCGCGGCCGCGGCGCCTGGACGAGCGGCTTCGGCAGCATCGACCTGGCCAAGCAGCGACGCGTCCGACGCGCGGGGGAGCGGCTGTGGCAGCGCCGCTACCGCGACGACCCGACCGCGGAGCGCCTGCGCTTCGACGCGGCGAGCGTCAGCTTCGACGGCGAGCGGGCGCTGGTGGAGTACGTCGAGGCGGCCTTCTGAGGCGCACACCGGGCCGCGCGGCTCAGCGGTCCAGGGCGGCGCGCATCTGCTCGCGGACCTCGCGCAGCGGCGCGAGCGCCTCCTCGGAAACCGAGGCGCCGAGCTGCGCGAGGCAGGCGTCCAGGGCGGCGACCTGCCGCTCCTGCCGCTCGCGCAGGCGAGCCACCATCTGCTCGAAGTCCTCGAAGAACCCCACGAGCTCGTCCCCGCGGCGCAGCCTCCCCCCGGGCTGCAGGCGGCCCTCGGCGACCTCCGCGATCTGCCGCCGCATCTTGTAGATGGGTCCCGCGACCCTGTGCGTCACGGCGATCCCGGCCAGGCCCACGAACAGCACGAAGACGAGCAGGGCGCCGGCGAGGACATACGCGAGGGTGACGTGCTGGGCGCGGAGCGCCGCAGCCTGGCGCGCGAGTTCGGCCTGCCGGGCCTCGAGCTGGCTCGTGTACTGGTTGTCGCCGGCCCGGAAGGCGGCGAGCAGCTCCGGATCCTGGGCGTACTCCGGGTCCTTCACGATGTTCATCTCGACGACCTGGCTGACCTTGCGACCCTCGGCGACGACGGCGCTCCCCAACGCGACCAGCTCCTGGCTCTGGGCAAGCAGCCTCGTGCTCGTTCGCCAGAGCACCGCGCCCAGCGCGACGCTCAGCACCACCGCGATGCCGACCAGATACCCCGCGTACTTGAGCTGGAAGCGCCGATCGAGCAGGTAGTTACGGAGCTTGCGCTGGTGTCGCTTCGACGGCGCACCGGACGCTCGCGGAGCTTCGGCCATGGATCGTGTCTCCCTTCGCCGGCGGTCACCGGGACTGGCTCGCCTCGTTCAGGTTAGCGACCCGGGGTCGGCGAGGGAAGCGTCGCGGGCGCCTCGCCCGCCCCGGCGCGCGCCCAAGCCGGCGGAATTGGCCGGATCAGCGGAGCTTGGGCGCCATCGGGGCGAACGTCTCCAGGAGCCGGGCGCCCCCCGCCTGGATCAGCTTGTCCTCGGCGGCTCGATCGGGCTCCGATACGCCCTGCATCGACAGGGTCCGGGTGAAGGTACCCTGCAGGTTCCGCTCGGGGAGCGTGAAGATGGCCGTCTCGATCTTCAGCGCCAGCGCGCCGCCGGCGTAGCTCGCCTGAACCTCGGCGGAGAGCAGGAAGCCGCGCACCGCGGGGTGGCCGTCGAGCAGCGCCTTGGCCGCGTCGAGCGACGTGTCGGGCGGCGCGACCGCGAACTCCGGCAGGCCCTTGGCCGTTGCCTTCACGGCGCCCTGGAGGACCTGCGCCACGGCCGTGCCGCCGCGTCCCGTGCGGTCGATGGTTTCGAGGACCAAGAGATATCGGGTCTGCTCCCCGATGACCGGCGCGGCGTCGGCCTCGACGCGAGCCAGGGATCGCTCGATGACGGCCTTCACGGACGCTTTCTCCTCCACCGCGAGCCGCCGCCGGAGACAGTCGGCCCCCCCCTTCCTGAGCTTGCCGAGCGCGGCGGCCGCGGCGGCGCGCACGGTCGAGCTCTCGTCGCCGAGTCCCCCACAGAGCGGGTCGACCGCGCGCTTCGAGCGGGAGGCGCCCAGGGCGAGCGCGGCCTGGGTGCGGACCCGGAAGTCCTTCGCGTGGGCGAGTTGCTCGGCGAGCTGATCCACATCCGCCGGCTGGGCCCAGGCGACCCCGGACGTCGCGAGCGCCGCGAGCACGAGCATCCACGACCACGCCGGCGCCATTCCTCACCAGCCTACCACGGGTCGCGGCGCGTCGCCTCACCCTGACCGCGCGAGCGCGCCGGCCCTGACTGCCGGGCAGGCGACGGCCGGCGGCCGTCCACGCCCATGGTAGGCTCCGGCGGCGGCCGCCAACGTCGCCGCGAACCGTCATGAGACACCGCGCCATGCTCACCGTCGCCGGCGCCGCGGGGGGGATGCTGCTCGGTGCCCCGCGCGCGGCGGCCGCACCCCTGCACGTGACCGGGACCGCGGGGGTCGAGGCGTCGGCGTTGCTGCGCGACGGCGCGCTCGAGGTCAGCGGTCGGCTCCTCGACGATCGGGGCGTGGCCGTGCGCGGTGCCGAGGTGCGCCTCGGGCTCGGCGCGGAGGGTTCGCGACCCCGCCCGCCACCGACGCCGAGCGCGTGTCGAGGCGCCCCCCGGCCGCGCGTCACCGAGACGGAGGTCGCGCAGCTCACCGACGACACAGGCGCGTTCTGCCTGGTGTTCGCGCCCGCTTCCCCGACCGACCGCGTCACGGTGCGCTTCCCCGGTGACGGCGACCACGAGGCGTCCCCGGTCACCGAGGTGCCGGTGCTGGCGGGTCCCCGGTCGGTGGCGCTCGGGTTCGCGCCCACGCCGCGTCACCTCGCGCTCGACGCCGGCGACCCGCAGATCTGGGTCCGCGCCGAGGTGATCCCGCCCGGCGCGCGCCCCGAGCGGCTCCCGCTCGCGGTGGTCGTCGCGGACCCCGACGGCAGCGAGCGCCCCGTCACGGAGGCGTGGACCTCGACCGGCGATCGTACCGCCGTACGGCTGCCCGTGGCGGCGCTCGGCGAGCCCGGGCGCGCAACGCTGCTGCTGCGCTTCGTCGGCTCCAGCGAGCTGCCCCCGGCGACGAGGCGGGTGGTGGTGGAGAAGACTGCCCGCGTCGAGCTCGCGCTCGCGGCGCCGCCGCAGGGCGCCGCCTCCCGCCTCAGCGTGCGGGTGCCCGTGCGCACTCAGTCGCGGCTGGGGCCGGTGTCGACCGGCAGCGTCGAGCTGCGCTGGGGCGAGCGGACGGTCGGCGCGGCACCGGTCGTGGACGGGCCGGCGAGCCCCGTCGCCCGCCTCGACGCCCCGCCCGGCACGCCCGTCGACCTCACGGTGCAATATCTCCCGAATTCCCCTTGGTGGCTGGCCGGGGAGCCCCTGTCGATCACGGTGGCGGTTCCGCCCGCGCCCCTCTGGCGACGCTGGCCCTGGATGGTCGCGGGCGCAGGCGCCGCGCTCTGGGTGCTCCGCGGCTGGCGTCGCCCGCGCGCGCGAGCCCCTCAGCAGGCGGAGCCCGCCCCGGCGTCGCCTCCGGGGAAGCCGGCGGTCGAGGTGCTGTCGGTCGGGCCCGCGCACGGCGGATGGCAAGGGCGCGTCCGAGACGCCCACCTGGGCTCGCCCGTCGCGCTCGCCGAGGTGGCCGTGCTGGGGCCGTCGACAGCGGGGTCACGGGTCCTGACCCGCGCCGTCACCGACGAAGAGGGGTGGTTCCAGCTGGAACCCGCGGACGGTTCGAGCGAGGGCGCGCACCTGCGGGTGGAGGCGCCGTGGCACTCGGCGCTCGAGCGGCCAATCCCGGCCTCCGGCGAGCTGCTGGTGAGCCTCGTGACGCGCCGCCGCGCCATCCTCGATCGCCTGGTCAGCTGGGCGGAGCGCGTCGGTCACCCCTGGTTCTGGGGCTCCGCCGAGCCGACGCCCGGCCACGTGGCGCGCGTCGCACGCGAGCGGGGCGACGCGGGGGTCGCCGCGTGGGCAGAGGCGGCCGAGGCCGCAGCCTTCGGCGCCGAACCCGTGGACTCGGTGCGAGAACGGGCCGTTGCGGAGCGCGCCCCTCCCGCGCACGGTTCACGTTGACGCGGGCCGCGGAGCCCTCTAACTCCGAGGAGAGATCGAGGCGGTCCCCGCAGCGCCTCGCGCTGGGCAGGGCGCTCCGGTCCGCTCGCCGTGAAAGAACCCCCACTCCTCCTCACGCGCCATGGAAATCGTCCTCGTTCTGATCGGGATCGCCGTCGTCGTCCTGGTGGTCTATCTCGCCACCCGGAAGCGAGCGGATGAGCTTCCACCCCACGCCGAGGAGCCGCGGCTGCCGGAGTCGCCCAAGGCGAAGAAGCGCGCCGCTGCCGAGCGAGAGTCGCGGCGCCCGGCGCCCGCACCCGCGCCGCCGCCGAAGGAGAGGAAGGAGAGCGAGCCTGCCCCGCGAGCGGCCGCGTCCGCGCCGCCCGCGCCGGAGCCGACCCCGCCCGCCGCCGAGCCGCCCCGGCGCGTCGGACGGCTGCTCGCCGAGCGCCACGACCCGACGGCGCTCCGCCAGGGGCTGGCCAAGTCGCGGGAGGCCGGCGGTTTCTTCGGGCGCCTGCGCGCGCTCTTCGCGGGCAAGCCCGAGATCAGCGCCGAGCTCACCGCGCAGATCGAGGAGGTGCTCATCAGCTCCGACGTGGGCGTGGCCACGACGGACACCTTGCTCGCGCGCGTGCGGGAGTCGATCTCGCGCGGCGAGGCCCTCGACGACCGGCAGGTCTGGCAGCTGCTCCGCGAGGAGGCGGTGCGGATCCTCGAGGTCGGGGGGACCAGCGGCCCGCTCGAGCTGCGCGCCAAGCCGACCGTGATCCTATTCGTCGGCGTGAACGGGTGCGGCAAGACGACGACGATCGGCAAGCTCGCTACCCGGCTCAAGGCCGCCGGCGTCGAGTGCGTCCTCGCCGCCGGCGACACCTTCCGCGCCGCCGCCGTACAGCAGCTCTCGATCTGGGGGAAGCGGGTTGGTTGTGAGGTGGTCAGCGGCAAGGACGGCGCGGACCCTGGAAGTGTAATTTTCGAGTCCATCAAGAAAGCCCAGGAAATCGGCGCCGACGTCGTGCTCGCGGACACCGCGGGGCGATTGCATACGAAGACGAACCTGATGGCCGAGATGACGAAGATCGCGAAAACGGCGGCGAAAGCGCTGGAGGGCGCCCCCCACGAAATCCTGCTCGTGATCGACGCCACAACAGGGCAGAATGCCCTCGCCCAGGCGCGGGAGTTCCAGCAAGCCTTGGCATTGACGGGAATCGTCTTGACGAAGCTCGATGGGACCGCGAAGGGCGGTGTGGTGCTCGGCATCAGTGATGCTCTCCGCCTGCCGGTGCGTCTGGTCGGCCTCGGCGAGCGCCCCTCGGACCTGCACGAGTTCAGCCCGGAGGAGTTCGTGGAAGCGCTGCTGGGCAAGGAGAGCGAATCGACCGCCGAATAGGGCGCTTTTGGTTGTTGATCGCGTCAAATCGCACGTGATATAGTCGCGCGGCGCTCGCGGTGGGCGATTTTACCAAATGTTCTCAATACTTGCGGGACTTCGGGAGCATTCGTTCCAGGAGAAAACGGTAGACGCATGAAGAAGATCCGCATCGGGCTCCTCGCGGCGGTGATGTGCGCGATTCCCGCACTCGCCTCGGCGCAGGACGAAGGCGAAGAGGGCGCTGCTGCCGAGGGTGGCGAGGAAGGCGCGGCGACCGAGGCCGAGGAGGGCGCCACCGGGGAAGGGGAAGAGGCACCCGTCGGCGAGGGGGTCCCGGGCGTGGGCGCCGACACAGGCGGCCTGGCAGCGATCTGCCAGATCGACCCCGACGCCTGCCCGAAGCTCGACATGGAGAAGGAGGCGAAGAAGGATCTGAACGAGAAGATCTACGCCGTCCAGCAGATTTACGCGAAGCGCAAGATGCGCTTCGAGCTGAACCCCTACTGGTCGATCACCCTCAACGATCAGTTCGTGCAGCACCCCGGGCCGGGCATCGCGGGCAACTTCTACCTCTTCGAGGTGTTCGCGATCGGCGCCAACTTCAACTACTATAACCCCTTCAACGTCGACAGCGATTTCAACGCCGACGTGCGGCGGGCCGCGCGCGTGGGCGTGCCGCTGACGGAGTACAACTGGGGCGCGAACTTCAACCTCACCTACGTGCCAGCCTACGGCAAGTTCGCGGGGTTCAGCGACTTCATCTTCCACTGGGACCTCTACCTCGTCGCCGGCGGCGGCGTCATCAGCTCGCGTCCGATCGCCGTGATCGACCCGGACAACCGGGCCTTCGAGTACAAGATCAAGGGCGGGGGGAACGCCGGGATCGGCGTGCGGGTCTTCTTCAACCGCTGGTTCGCGGGGATCCTCGAGATCCGGGACTACATCTTCATGGAAGATCTCGAGAACCTACAGACCTTCGACGACCCGGTCCAGGCCCAGGATCCCGCCAACTGGTACGACCCGGACCAGGAGCTCACGAACAACGTTCAGGCGCAGTTTGGCGTCTCCATCTTCATGCCGTTCTCCTTCGAGTACCGGTTGCCGAAGTGACGCTGGAGGAGGCGACGATGAGGACGACGACGATGAAGACGACGGCCACCACGCGACGACTGCTCCTCGCCATCTCCGCGGGCATCGGGTTGCTGGCAGCGACAGAAACCGCGCAGGCGCAGGAGATCCTCCTGACGGGCCCGCTCGCGGGCGCCCCCGCGGTGCGCAAGCTCCGGCTCTATCGCCAGGGCCGGTTCGAGGTCACCCCGTCCGCGACGTTCACGCTGCTCGACAAGTACCAGCGGACCATCCTGCCGGGCATCCAGCTCGACTACAACTTCACCGACTGGCTCTCGCTCGGCGTGTGGGGCGCGTTCTCCCCGGATCCCCTCCACCTCCCGCTCGGCCTCACCAAGAAGATCCAGAACGTCAATGAGGAGCGCGGCTGCCGGGATCCGAACACCGGTGATCCCGCGGGCCAGGTGTCCACGACCACCAACTGCCGCCTCACCGCCGTCAACCTCGGCCTGAACTTCGAGGATCAGCTCGGCGAGGTGACGTGGGTCGCGGCGCCGCAGATCACGGGCGTCCCCTTCCGAGGCAAGGTGTCCTTCTTCAAGAAGGCCTTCGTCGACACGGAGATGTTCTTCTTCCTCGGCGCAGCGTTCGTCGGCCTGCTGGAGCGCGTCGAGTGCGGGCCTGCGTCCGACACCGGGATCGCGTGCAGCGACGGAGACGCTTTCGAGCGCGAGAGCCGGCTGGCGATCGGTCCCACGGTCGGTCTGGGCTTCACCTTCTGGGCGAACAAGTGGAGCGGACTCTCGCTGCAGTACCGCCTGCTGCCCTTCGGCTGGAACAGCGGCGGGTTCGACACCGCTGGCGGTGACCCCGACGGTGAGTTCCCCGATGCTTCCATCACCAAGGACGATCGGCCGTACCAGTTCAACCAGCTACTGACCGTGGGGTGGAGCTTCTACTTCCCGTTCGAACACCGGATCTCACAGTAGCCGACGTCTGGGGGAGGGTCCGTTCGCCGATCACGGCCGCGGTCGAGGCATCCCGATCGCGGCCGTATCGCCGTGGAGTGGGGCGGCGCTGCGTGTGCCGCGTCAATGGTGTGCGCGCCGCCACGGTCGAACCGTGGGCGCGACGCTGCGCCTAGCCGCGACGCTCCACGCGGTCGCCGCCCAGCGCGAACTCCGGGGGGAGCGCCTCGGCGAGAGGACCCCGGAGATCCTCGGGGATGGGCCAACCCGCGGCGGCGATCCCGAGCGCGATCCGGTTGCGGATGCGCAGGCTCTCCTCCTCGGTGATGGCCTCGACCAGCGCGCCCAGGCTCGCCGGGTCCTGGCACGCGAACGTCGTGGTGACGGCCGCGTAGCGGATCGGCTCGCTCATGTCCGTGAGAAATGGCTCGACGGCCTCCCGCACCTCGGGGCTGGGGAACTCCTCGAGCGTGATCAGGAGCTGGCGCTTGGGCTCGATGTTGCGCACGTACTCGGTGTCGAACTCGTCGAGCAGTCCCAGGACCTCGTCGACGAAGTCCTCCGCGGGGAGGATCTGCCGCAGGATCTTGAGCGGCCAGGTGAGGCTCTCGGCGCTGGTCGCGTAGGCGCGGAGCGGCGCGAGCGCGGCGGTGCCCGCCGCCACGACGCCCTGGGCGGCCGTCTCTTTCTCCTCCTGGTCGGTGATCGAGGGATCCATCGACCAGTTGAAGCGCCTGAGCAACGCGGCCGCGCTCTCCGCCGTGGCCATGGCCGCGAGCTGCTCGATCGCCTCCTGGCGGTCGAAGTTCTGCGCCATCTTGTCGGCGGCGAGCCGCGCCAGCCGAGCGAGCTCCCGCTCCGTCTTCTTCTTGGTCGCTGCCGGGGATTTCTTGCCGCTGAGGATGTCGAAGAGGCCCATGGCGGATCGGCCGGGCGCCGGGTGGGGCGCCCGCCGGGGGGGCTTATAGCTCATGCGCGCGGCTCGCGCAGGCGCAATCGCCGGCGGTCCCGGATCCGCGCCGCGCAGTGGTGCCGCGCCCGCCTCAAGAAGGCACCGAGGCCGGCGCCGCGACCAGGATCACGGTGCGATCGCGCACCTCGACCCGGAAGCGCACCGGTCGACCGTGCCGCTGCCCAACCGCCCGCGCCCGCTGCCGCAGCCAGGCGGTGAACGCCGCCTCCGTGACGTCGTCAACCGGCTCGCCCAGCGCCTGCTTCGCCGCCAGGAATGCCTGGAAGACGCCGCGGTAATGCTGCGCGTCCGGCTCGTCGAGGTCCGGAGCTGGCTCCGGAGCGACCGGCGCCACCGCGCTCAACCCCTCGTCGACGACGAGCGCGTCCCAGGCTCGGCCCTCGACGGAGTCCGACGACGGGGTCGCGTGTTCCACCGCGACCGCGGGGACGCCGGTCATGGCGTCGAGCAGGGAGTTGATGCGAGAGACGAGCCCGCCGAGCTCGGCGTGCTCGAGCTCCAGGCGGAGATCGGTCCGGCCATTGATGATTGCGAGCAACGCCTCCTCGATCTGCCCGATGGGACCCTGGAAGTAGTTGGCGAGGAGGTTGCCGGCGATGACCGTCAGCAACAGCCCGAGCGCGGTCACCGCCAGCACCGGCCAGAGCAGAAACCCCATGCTCTCGACCCGCGACGCCGGCACCGCCGCCACCAGCACCGCCCGCTCGCCGTACCCGGCGAGCGGGGTGACGCCGAGGAGGTGTCCGCCCGCGACGACGTCCACGCGGCTCGTCCGCCCGTCCGCGAGCGCGCGCTGCGCGGCCGCGGCGACGGCGGGCTGCCCCACGGCCGCGAGGACCTCGGCCGGCGCCTGGCCACCGTGGGCCAGCAGCCGCACCCGCCCGCCCTCCAACACCCCTGCGAGCAGCAGGCAGCCGCTCGTCAGATCTCGCGTCCGCTCCAGCCGATCGTCCGTCAATGGAGTGCCGAGGATGACGGCGCCGACGACGTCGCCGCCGTCCCCGCGCACGGGCGCGCAGCTCGCTAGCCACTGCTCCTGACGGTTGGCGTGGAGCCAGAGATCGCTGGCCGTAACGCCCGTCCGGAGCGCCTGCGCCAGCGAGGGGTACGCCTCGGCGCTCCGCTCCCCGCGCATCAGGTTCGACCCGTTCCGCCCGAGGCCCACACCGCGCGCGTCCACGAACAGCACCAGATCCGGGGCCACACGCTCGAAATCGGGCTCCAAGCGGGCGGCCTCGTGCAGGGCGTCCGCCAACGCCGTCGCCGCCTGCTGGCGCGCCGACTCCGTCCCCCCGGCGTACACAGCGCGCACGTCCGCGCCCGTCACCTGCGCGGAGAGCCAGCGCTCCGCTCGGAAGCCATCGAGCGCGAGCTGGGCGGCTGCGCTGCGCAACGCCCGCTCGGCCTCGAGCCCGCGCGCGGTCCGATCCTGGAGCACCCGAGAGAGCGAGGTCGAGAGCAGGGTGTAGGTGAGCAGGCCGACCAGGAGGAGGATGCCTGCGTTGACGAAGATGATCTTCCCGCGCATCGTCGTCCGCCCCTTCCATCGGCGGCACCCCCAGGCACCGTCCGGCTCCCGCCGCGAACCCAGCTCAGGCAGGGTAGACGAGCGCACCGGGTCGCGTAAACCGCGCGCACCGACCCGCTGGCGGGAGGGGCACCGGCAAGGGACGCGCGCGGTCTGGAGGGGGGGCCGCGCCAACCCGATCCCACCGATACCGACCGCGCCCTTGCCGGGACCGGAGAGCTGGACTAGACCCCCAGCGCCAACGCGGTCCGCGCCGCAGCCGTGGATGCCGGACCGACCCCGGTGGGTGTAGCTCAGTGGTAGAGCACTGGATTGTGGCTCCAGGTGTCGCGGGTTCGATCCCCGTCACTCACCCGAGAACAGTGACGCGCGCGGGCGCGCGGTGAGCCCGTGCCTGCGCGCCGAGCGGCGCGTCCCAGGGGGGAACCGCCGGGCCTCGCGCGGGCGTTTGCCCGGGGGCCGAGCAGGCCCTCCCGGCCGCGCCGCCGGCCCCCGCTCAGGGTCCCGGCCCGGCTCCGGGGCGAGGGCGAACCTCGCCGCCCTGGGCTCTCGGTCGCCCAGGACCGCATGGTGCCCCTCACCGCCGCCGCACCCTGGCCCCGCGGAGCCCATTTCGCTCCGATGGGGGATTGGGCTAAGGAAGCCGATGTAGGATACTCCGAAGGGGAACCTCCATGAACCGCCGTCATCCTGCACCTTGCCTGGCTCACCCGCGCTCGAAGCGAGCGCGGCTCTCCTTCACCGCCGCCGTCGCACTGGTGACGCTGGTCGCTTGCACCGACTCCCCTGGCCCCGCGCCGCGCGCCTCCTCGCGCGTGGCGCCCATCACGGGCGGCTGCGGCAACGGCCCGTACCTCATCCCGGCGAACGGTACCCCGACGACGGAGACGACGGTGGGGACGCGCGTGGAGGACGGCAAGGCGGGCGCGGACGTCGCATGCTCGGTCCGACAGTCGGGGTCCGGCTACTCGATCCGAGGCTCGATCAAGCAGGGGTCCTCGTTCTTCGTGACGGGTCAGGTGGCGCAGTCCGGCGAGGGCACCTACTCCGGGACCGGATCGATCACCTTCTACGCACCCGCCGCGGACACCATCTCCTCGAACACCTGCAACATCACCGTATCGGCGGTGCAGGAGATCGGCGAGGGCAAGGTGTGGGCATCGGCCAGCTGCACGAACTCGCGCCAGGGTTCAGCAGCCGGGCAGTCCTGCGACTTCACCGCGTCGTTCATCCTGGAGAACTGCGAGAGCTGAGGCCACGCCACAGCGCAGCCGAACCCCTCGGGGCGAAGCGAGCGCGTGCTGCTCCGCCGTCAGCCCGCAGGGTCCTTCTCCGCGGCCAGGCCCTCCCCGGGTGACGCCCCCCCAGCCGACGTCGCCGCCGGAGCGGCGCCCGTCGAAGGGGCGGCGCCGCTGACCGCCGCGGCGCTCCCCGCCTCGCCCGCCTCGATCGCGGCGGGCACGTCAGGGGGCGCGGCCGCGCTCTCCGCGGCGGGCGCGGCCGCCTCCGCGCCGGGCACCCCTCCCGGGTCCTCCGCGATCCGGACGATCACCGCGGTGATGTTGTCTTCGCCGCCGTGTTCGTTCGCCATCCCCACCAGACGCCTACAGGCGTCCTGCAGGTCGGGGGTTTCCAGGACGACCGAGAGGATCTCCTGGTCGTCGATCATCCCGCTGAGGCCATCCGAGCACAGCACGTAGAGGTCCCCGTTCTGACACTCGTCGCTCTGCAGGTCCACCGTCACGTGGTCCTGCATGCCCAGCGCGCGGGTGATCACGTTCTTCGGGAGCTCACTGCGCTGCTCCTCGGTCAATTCCGGCATCGCGAGCAGGTAGTCGTTCACGAGCGAGTGATCGCGGGTCATCAGGCGGATCTCACCGTCCCGGATGCGGTAGGCGCGGCTGTCCCCGACGTGCCCGATGTACATCCGCCGCTTCTTCGCGCTGAAGAGCGCGCCCACCACCGTGGTGCCCATGCCGTGGCACTCCCGGAGGCGCGCGCTCCGCTCGATGATCTGGCGGTTCGCGATGCGGATCCCGGTGAGCAGCCGGTTCTCCTCCTCGGAGAGGCGAGCGTCGAAGTGGAAGGGCCAGGTCACGTCCTCGACCGCCGTAGCGCGGAAGAAGTCGACGATCGCGTCGGTCGCCAGGCGGCTGGCGACGGCGCCGGCGCGGTGACCACCCATGCCATCCGCGACCACGTAGAGTTCCTGATCGTTCAGGATCGCGAAGCTGTCCTCGTTGTGGGCACGCTGGAGCCCGACGTCGCTGATGCCGGCAGCCACCGCGCGCAAGCGGACTTCCTTCTCCTCGGTCACTCGACGCCCCAGGGTTTCACCGCGGTGCCAGCCCTCAAAGGTTTCACGGCCGGCTCGACGTTGTCAAGGCGGCCTCGCCCAGGCCGCGGGCGCGCCGGCAGCGCTCGGCTCGCCACGGCATGGAGGCGCCGCGCCTCGCCCACGCCGTGACCGGCTGGATGCGATCTCCGCCGCGGAGGAGGAGGCGCTCGAGCTGACCCGACTGCGCATGCCGAGCCCGGACCGACGGCCCGCGGCGCGGAGTGAGGCGGACGGCGCCGGCGGCGACGGACACGGTAGCCTCAGACGACGAGGATGTCCTTCTCCTTCGCGGCCACCACGACATCGACCTCCGCCACGGCCTCGTGGACGAGATCCTCGGCTCGCTTCTTGGCTCGCTCGACCTGATCCTCGCTCGCCGCGCCGTCCTTCTTGATCTCGTTGAGCATGTCGAGACAATCGTGACGCGCCTTGCGGATGGCGACCTTCGTCTCCTCGCCGGTGCGCTTGGCGATCTTCACCAGGTCGCGCCGGCGCTCCTCGCTCAACGGCGGGACCGGGATCCGGATCAGATCCCCGTCCACCTGGGGGTTGAAGCCGAGGTCGCTTTCCCGGATCGCCTTGTCGATCGCCTGCACCTGCTTCCTCTCCCACGGCTTGACCGTGATCAGGCGCGGCTCGGGGACGGCCACGGTGGCCATCTGGGCGATGGGCGTCTGCTGCCCGTAGTAGTCGACGCGAACCGAGTCCAGCATGGCAGCGTTGGCGCGACCGGTGCGGAGCTTGCCGAGGTCCCGCTTCAACGCCTCGATCGCCTTGCCCATCGCAGCACGGAGCTCACCGAGCACTTCTTCGATCATCGTCCAGCCCTCTCGATCGGCTGGCTCTATAACATCGGCCCCGACCCGCCGCGACCCCTCAGCCGCGGGGCGCGACCCCCGGCCGGCGCCGCGGGCACACCCCGCAGCGACCGAACGGTGCCCGCGAGGTGCGGGCCTCGCGGGCACGCAGGGACGTCGGCCGCCGCCACCGGGCCACGGGGCCAGACCGCGAGGAATTGGTCGAGCGGCGGCAAGGGTATTCCCACCGAGCCGGCGCGCTGCCAAGGTCGAAGAGGCCTCGCCTCCCGCCCGATGCCTGACAGCGCACCCAGCCTGACCGAGCGAGCCAAGCGACGTGTCGGCGCGGTCCTGGCTGAGAAGTGGACCATCGAGCGCCTGATCGGAGTGGGCGGGACGGCCGCCGTGTACGTCGGAGTGCACCGCAACAAGAAGCGCGCCGCGATCAAGGTCCTGCACCCGGAGCTGTCCGTCGACCCCTACCTCCGCGCGCGCTTCCTCCGGGAAGGATACGTCGCCAACACCGTGGGCCACCCGGGAGCGGTCCGCGTCGACGACGACGACGTGACCGAGGATGGATCCGTCTTTCTGGTCATGGAGTTGCTCGACGGGGAAACCGTCAACTCGCGCTGGAACCGGAAGTCCCGACGGATGAACCAGGCCGAGGTGCTCTGGATCGGCGAGCAGGTCCTGGACGTGCTCGACGCGGCGCACGCCAAGGGGATCGTGCACCGGGACATCAAGCCGGAGAACCTGTTCATCACCCGGGACGGCGTGCTCAAGGTGCTCGACTTCGGCATCGCCCAGCTACGTGAGCCGAATGCCCGTGCGACCACCACCCGCAGCGGCATGAGCATGGGCACCCCGGCCTACATGGCCCCCGAGCAGGCGCGGGGGCGCTGGGAGGAGGTGGACGTCCGGACCGACCTTTGGGCCGTCGGGGCGGTCCTCTTCGCGCTGCTCACCGGACGTCTCGTGCACGAGGCCGACACCGCGAACGAGGCGCTGGCCAAGGCGATGTCGAACCCGTCACGACCGATCCGCGAGCTCTGCCCCGAGGTCCCCGAGTCGGTGGCGGTGGTCATCGACCGGGCGCTCGCCTACCACAAGCGGCACCGCTTCGCCTCGGCCGCCGAGATGCGCGCCGCGCTGCGCGACGGCGTGCGCGGGTTGCCGGTGCACACCCCGGCGCTCACCATCCCGGACGGGGACGAGTCGCGCGACGCCGGCCTCGGGTCCACGGTCGCGGCGCTGCGCGCCAGTCGCGGCCGCTCGCTCGCGCCCAAAGGCTCCGGTTGGTGGGCCGCCGTCCTGGGAGCGACGATCGTCCTCGCGGTGCTCGCGGCGCTGGCGCTCTCCCGCCCGTTCGCGCCGAGCGAGGGCGCCCGCGCCCCCCTGGGGGGCATCGAGTCGAACCGCCCGGTCGCTGAGCGAAAGCCGGTGGTGGCGCCGGTATCGACGCCACCGGCACCAGCGCCGACCGCCACGCGCCCCCCCAGACGGTCCGCGGCGACCCCCGCGCGGCGCCCCCCCGGCGCGCCCGGCGCCAGCCTGCCGGCGGGTCCGGACAGCCCCGACAGCGCCGCCACGGGCGATCCCGACGCCGACGCGCGCATCGCCCCGCCCGGCGCGGACTGTGACCCCCCCTATCGGCTCGACGAGCGTGGGATCAAGCGCTTCCGCGCCGAGTGCTTGTGAGCCCACCGCCGCGCTCGGTCATGGCTCTGACGGCGTGCAACCAGTCGTGGCATGCTGCGCCTCGTGACGGCGCGTGACCCACATCCCCCGCGCAGCCCGGCCGAGGGGTTTCCCCCAGAGCGCTCCGTAGCCGGCAGCCGCGCGGAAACCGGCCCGGCGATAACCGTGCCGGCGATGCCGGCCGTTGGCAGACCGGAGCCGAGCCCCGAGTCCACTCGCGAGGACGGCGCGCGGGCACCGCTGATGCCTCCCGAGCCGCCCACCAACGCGCCCGTGGTCCGGATCTCCGCCGTCGACGCCGGCCGGGTGACGCGATTCTCCGATCCGCCGCTGTCGAGCGGGCGCGGCTCGCTCGTCTTTCGCTCGCTCCTGCCCGACGAGGCACGCGACACGGATCCGGACCGCTCGACGGAGGTGGACCTCGTCCCGCTGGCCCCCACCGCGAGGGACCGGGCGCTCCTGCTCCGCCTCGACGGTGCCTCGGCCGGCGAGGTGCTTTCCGTCGAGGGTGAGCTGGTCCTGCTCGGGCGCCACCCCCCCGAGGGGATCACCGTGAACGATCCGGGCGTGAGCCGGGTGCACGCGGCCCTGTGCCGCCGCGATGGGCGGCACGTCGTCGAGGACCGCGGCTCGCGCAACGGCACGTTCGTCAACGGCGTACGCGTCGAGACCTGCGCCCTGAACGATGGCGACACCCTGCAGCTCGGTCCGCGGGCGGCTTTCCGCTACACTTGGGCCGACGCGCACCAGGAAGAGCTGCTCCGGCAGCTCTTCGACTCGAGCAAGCGAGACGCGCTGACCGGCGCGTTCAACCGCCAGCACTTCGAGGAGCGGCTGAACGCGGAGGTGGCCTACGCCCAGCGGCACGGGGCGGACGTGGGGCTCGTGCTCTTCGACCTCGACCACTTCAAGCGCGTGAACGACACGCACGGACATCCGGCGGGCGACGCGGTGCTCCGCCAGGTGGCAGGGATCGTGGCCCAGCGGCTGCGGGCGGAGGACGTCTTCGCCCGCGTAGGCGGCGAGGAGTTCGTGGTGATCCTCCGGAGCTCCAACCTCAAGGCCGTCGCCCGGGTGGGCGAGCGGCTGCGCGCGGCCGTCTCGACCTCCCCCGTCCATCACGAGGGACACCTCATCCCGATCTCGATCAGCGTCGGGTGCGCCGCCTTGCGGCCGCGCGACGAGCGCGGCGCGCAGGAACTGGTCGAGGTGGCCGATCGGCGGCTATACGCTGCCAAGAACGGCGGCCGCAACCGCGTGGTGGCGAGCGACTGATCCCGGACGGCCGGGCCGCGCCCCGGAGGCCCCCGCCCCCTGGCGAGCGCGCGCGAGGGCTGGCCCGACCCCGCCGGGCCGCAGCGAGGCGGCACCCCGAGCCGTCCGCGGGGTCCGCCGGGGAGATCCGGCGAGGACGACGGCGCCGGCCGTGCCCGTGCGCCGCGTCCTCGGCGCCCCGGTCACGCGGACGTGCGAGGAGGCGGCGCGCTGCACTAGGCTGGAGGCGATGACCACCGGACGGATCGGCATCGACCTCGGGGGCTCGAAGATCGAGGCGTTGTTCCTCGACGCCGACGGCAACGAGGTGGAGCGCGAGCGCGTCGCCACACCCCCCGCCTACGAGCCCACGATCGACCTCATCGCGACGCTGGTGACTCGCCTCGAGGCCCACCATGGGCCGGCGACGGTGGGCGTCGGCATGCCAGGGACCCTGGTCCCGTCCACCGGGCTGGTGAAGAACGCCAACCGCGCCTGGCTCAACGGGCGCGCGTTCCGTCGCGATCTGGAGCGGACCCTGGGGCGCGTCGTCCGTTGCGCGAACGACGGCGACTGCTGCGCGGCGTCAGAGGCGCTGGATGGCGCCGGGGCGGGCGCCCGGGTGGTCTTCGCTGCGGTCATCGGGACCGGTTGCGGCGCGGGCATCGCCATCGACGGGCGACCCTGGCCCGGCGCCAGCGGCGTCTGCGGCGAGTGGGGGCACAACGCGCTGCCCTGGCCCGAGCCGGACGAGTATCCGGGCCCGCCGTGCACCTGCGGCAAGCGCGGGTGCATCGAGGCGTGGATCGCCGGCCCCGCGCTGGTGGAAGACCACCGGCGCCGCACGGGCGCCGCGCTGACCAGCCCGGAGATCGCGCGTCTCGCCGAGCGCGGCGAGCCTGCCGCCGCCGAGACGCTGGCGCGCTGGGAGTCGCGGCTCGCGCGATCCCTGGCCACCGTCGTCAATCTGCTCGACCCCGATGTCATCGTCCTCGGCGGCGGGCTCTCGAACCTGGAGGGAATCTACGCTACCCTGCCCGCGCGCGTGGCGACGCACGTCTTCGGCGGCGAGTGCGCGACGGCCTTCCGGCGGGCACGGCACGGCGACGCGAGCGGGGTGCGCGGCGCGGCGCTGCTCTGGTGAGCAGCGCACGAGCGCCGGGACGCCCCGCTCAGACGTGGAAGCGAAAGTGCACGATGTCGCCGTCCTGGATGACGTAGTCCTTTCCCTCGACGCGGAGCTTGCCAAGCTCCTTCATCCGCGCTTCGGTGCCGACCTCGATGAACTCGTCGTAGCGCATCACCTCGGCACGGATGAAGCCCCGTTCGATGTCGGAGTGCACTCGTCCCGCCGCCCGCGGCGCCTTGCTCCCGCGGCGCACGGGCCACGCCCGGACCTCGTCCTCGCCAACGGTGATGAAGCTGATGTAGTCGAGCAGGGCGTAGGCGCGCTGGATGAGGCGGGCCGCCGCCGGCTCGCTCACGCCGAGATCGGCCAAGAACTCCCGCTGCTCCTCCGGCGCGAGCGCGGCCAGCTCCGCCTCGATGGCGGCGCACGCGATCATCACGCTGAGCTGGCGCTCGCCCGCCGCGGCCTCCAGCGTCGGCGGCACGCCCCGGACCACGTCCGCCTCCGCCGCGTTCAGCACCACGAGGAGCGGGCGTCGGGAGAGGAACGCGAACGAAGACACCTCGCGCTCCTCCTCGGGGGCGAGGTCGACGCGGCGCAGCGGCACCTCGGCCTGGAGAGCAGCGTTCAGCCGGTCGAGCACCGCCCTCTCGCGATCGTGCCCGGCCTCCTTCCGGAGGCGCTCGAGGCGTCGCTCCACCATCACCAGATCGTTGAGGATGAGCTCGGACTCGAAGTCGGCGAGCTCCCGCACCGGGTCCGGCGCGCTCCCGTCGAGCCCGACGAAACCGCGCAGGACGAGCACCAGCGCGTCCGCCTCGCGGAGCGCGTTGAGGGTGGCGGGGTCGAAGCCCCCGCCCTTGCCGCGCGAGCCGGGGACGTCGACGAACAGCACCTCGGCGTAGACCGTGCGCCGGGGCTTGAAGATCGCCGACAGGCGATCGATCCGGGCGTCGGGCACCTTGATCACGCCGAGGTTGGGCCTGTCCCCGCGTCCGCCGCCGGTCTGCGCGTGCTGACCCGTGAGGGCGTTGAAGAAGGTGGTCTTGCCGGTCTGGGCGAAGCCAACGAGGCCTGCTTTCATCGGAGCGCTCCGTTCGAACGAGGACGAATGGTGGCGGGGCCACGCGCGCCGCGCAACGAGCAGCGTCATCCTGGGGCGAGGTCGGACGTCTGCGCTGCCCCGCCGGGCTCGACGCCCGGCGCGCGCGCCCGCCGCGCCCGGCCACGGCGGCGGCCCCACGAGCCGGGGTCGGCGCGCCGTGTCCAGGCGCGCCGCCGTTGCTCCGCGCGCGAGCCCCGAGCGACGAGCTCCCCAGGCGGCGCGCCCACCACGCGATCCCGGCCGGTCATGTCGGAGCGTGCCCCGCCCGACGCGGCGCTGAACCGCTGGCGGTGACGAAGCACCCGCGCGGAGACGCGAGCACCCGGCGCCGCCGAGCTGGGCCGGCTCACCGGAAAACGCTTCGCAAGTCGGCGATCCACCATGCTAGTCTCACCGCGGACTCGCCATGGCCGACGACCCATCTCGCCCCGGCACGAAAAGCGCGCCACCCCAGCCGCCCCGTCCCGACGGCGCGAGCCGCCCCGTTCCGCAAGTCCCTCGCCGCCGACCGCCACCGCCGGCGGAGCGCCCCGCCCCCGCGCGGGCCCCCTCCGATGGGCCGGCACCAGGCTCGATCGCACCGTCCTCGCGACCCGCGCCGCCCCTGCGCGAGGAACCGCGCCCGCCGATCGCGGCCGAGCCCGAGGCGAGCGACCCGGGCGGCGAGTCCCCGCCCCTGCCACGGCGGCCGAGGAGCCTCCCGCCTCCCCCGCCTCGGCGCAGCCCCGGCAGCCAGGCGCCGCCGCCGCCGTCGCGCCTGCCCGCCCCCCCACCGCCACCGCG
>CAYVRP010000025.1:0-78410 GCA_964454025.1 uncultured Polyangiaceae bacterium
TCAGGAGATCTTCGCCGTCCTATGAGGCTGAAAAATGAGGGGACGATTCAGGCGCGCACCAGGTCCCCGTGGCTCAACGCCATGAAGGCCCGCGTCATCCCGCACGTCGGGCACCCGACCCCGAAAACGGCCTTCATCATGCAAGGCGCCGAGAGGACGACGCGCCCCGACTCCACCGCGTCCGGAGTGAACAGGAACGAGACGAACAAGGACCCCGCGGTGGGTCCGAAGACCGCCGTTGCGGCCACCAGGCGCCGGTCGGCGTCCTCGCGGGCGCGACGCGCGGCATCGGGGTCGGTTTCCGGCATGACGCCCGCCAACGATAGCGCACCTCGACGCGAGGGCGTCGCCCGATCGCGCGCGAAACCCGCGGTAGGCGGCTCGACGCGAGGTGGCGCACCGGACGGCACCGGGCACCGCTTTGCGGTTGCCAGGACGCAGGCCCGGATCTAAGCGTGCGACCGTGTGTCCGCCCTCCGCCGCCATGAGCTCGAGCGGGCCACGGGTCCCCGCCGTCGCACCCGTGATCGTGGCCATCGCGATGGGCTACGGCCACCTCCGCCCCGCCCACGCGCTCGCCGACTTCCTGGGCACGCCCGTGCTCCACGCGGACCAGCCGCCGCTCGCGCTCGGTGACGAGCAGCGAGGCTGGGCGGTGACGCGGCGGCTGTACGACGGCGTCTCGCAGCTCAGCGCGGCGCCCCTGGTGGGGCGCCCGTTCCGCGCCCTGCTCGACTCGGTGACGGCGATCCCTCGGCTCCACCCCTTCCGTGACCTCTCCAGCCCGGATCTCCCGGCCCACCTGCTCGCGCTGTCCGCGCGGCGGGGCCTCGGCCGGTCGCTGGTGGGCTTCCTCCGCGCCCACGACGCGCCGCTGGTCGCGACCTTCTACTCGCCGGCGATCCTGGCCGAATACCACGGCTACGAACGTGTCTATTGCGTCGTCACCGACTCGGACGTCCAGCGGGTGTGGGCGCCGCTGCACCCGCGTGACACCCGCATCCACTACTTCGCGCCCAGCAGCCGGGTCGCGCGGCGCCTGCGCGCCTACGGCGTCCCGGCGGAGCGCATCGACTTCACCGGCTTCCCGCTCCCGCACCCGCTGGTCGGCGGCCGCGACCGCACCGCGCTGCACCGTCACCTGGCGGCGCGGCTCGCGCGCCTCGATCCGAGGGGCGTCTTCCGCCGCCAGTTCGCGCGGAGCGCGGCCACGCTCGGGGTGTTGCCCCCGCCGGACGGACCGCCACACCTCGTCTTCGCCGTCGGCGGCGCTGGCGCGCAGGCGGACCTGCCTGGCCAGTTCCTCCCGAGCCTCGCGCCCGCGCTGCGCGCGGGGCGTCTGCGCCTGACGCTGGTGGCGGGGATCAAGGCGGAGGTGGCCCGGGCCTTCGAGGCGCAGATCGACGCGGCGGGTCTGGGCGGTGAGCTCGGCCGCTCCGTGGTGATCCTGCACGCGATCGATGTCGCCACCTACTTCGAGCGGTTCGACGAGTTGATGGCGCGCACCGACGTGCTCTGGACCAAGCCGAGCGAGCTCACGTTCTTCGGGGGGCTCGGGCTGCCCCTCGTGTTCAGTCCACCGGTAGGTCGGCACGAGACGTACAACCAGCGCTGGGCGCTGGAGAACGGCGCGGGGCTCGCGCAGCGCGATCCCCGCGCGGCAGGCGACTGGCTGCTCGAGTGGCTCGCCGACGGAACGCTCGCCGCCACGGCGTGGGCGGGGTACCAGCGGCTCCCGCAGGACGGCCTCTATCGCATCGCGGAGCGGCTGCGGGGCGACGATCGGGTCCCGCGCAACACGCTGTCTCCGCCCACCCTCTGAGCGGCGGAGCGGGCTCGCGCCGCGCACCGCCGAAGTGAGCTCAGGGTAGCTTCTCCGGCGTGGGCAGCTCGATCCCACCGCGCACGGTGGCGACGACGGCCTCCGTGAGCTTCCTGTCCCACTTCTCGCACTCCTGCGACACCTCGCCCATGGTGGCGCCCTTGCAGTGCCTTCGTCGGTTCTGATACGCCTCGTCGACCGCGGCGTTGGTGCGGAGCGCCTCACGGATCGGCTCATCCAGGTAGCGGAAGGTCACGACGGCCGCCTTGAGGTGCCCGTTCTGCTCGAACCCCATCTCCCCCTCCGATACCGTCGCGCAGGTGCCGTCCCAGCGCAGCACGTCCCAGCCCCCCGCGCCGGTCACCTGCATCCCCCCGGCGGGCTGCGCGCGCACCCGCACGATGAGCACCTCCTCGCCGGGCAGGAGCTTCCCCTCGCCGGTCATCCCCCCCGAGGCGTTCACGGGCTCCACCTCGGCGCGCATGTAGCCTCGCTTCCACGGCGAGCTCTTCTCGAACATCACCAGCGCCACCCCGGGGAAGCTGCCCTGGCAGAGCCGATCGACGAAGGCCCTCGGCGGCACGCACGTCCCGTGCTGGTCGACACAGGTGGTGGGGATCCCCTCTGCCGACGCCTCGCCGCCGGCCGGCGCGGGCGGCGCGGCCTCGTCCGCCGCCGCCTCCGCAGCCGCGCCGTCACCCGTCTCGGTCGGGGTCGCGGCGGGTTTCTTCCCGCCGCCGCAGGCGACGAGCACGGCGGACAGGCACGAGGCGAGCGAGATCGCGGGGCGCATGACCCCTTCAACCGCGGACCAGGGCGCCGCGTCAAGCGCCGCTCCGCCCGGCGCCGGGCGGTCCCGTCCGATCGAGCCCGGGACGGGGACCGAGGAGCGCGGCGCGAAGAGCGCGACGGCGTGAGGGACGCCGAGGGCGGTCGCGAGCAGGCGCGAGCGCTGGAGCTGCGCCCCGAGCTGGGGCGCCGAGAACCGCCCGTGCCCCGCCAGCACGAGCCGGCGGCCCGCCCCGAGGCCAGTCGTGGCCGCGCGGAACGAGCCGGCTCGGCCGCGGGCCAGGGACCGCGATCGCGGTCCCACGACACGCGAAGCGGCGCGGTCAGTACGGAGCGTCGCCCGGCGCCGCGGGCGCCGGGTTGACCGGCGGCGGAGCCGACGACACCGGGGCGAGCAGCGATCGCGGCGGCGGCGCCGCGGCTTGCCCCGCCGCCAGGGCGTGCGGCGAGGACGCGACGGGCGCGCCCTCCGCGGGGGACGACGCGCCTGCGCTGGCGGCGGCCGGCGCCTTCGCCCCGACCTCGAGCAGCGCCGGCAGCGGCGTGACCGGGGGAGGGTCCCGTGGCGCGGCCGGGTCGAGGCCGAGCATCGCGGTGGGCGGCAGGGCCGCGGGCGGCGGGGCGGCGCTCGTAGCGCCCGGCACCCCAGGGGCTGGCGAGCGCGAGGCCGAGGGCCGCGCGCGCGGCAGGCTCGTCACCACGAGCAGCGTGACGACCGCGAGCCCGACCGCGACGGCCACCCAGGTGGAGACGGGCACGCTCCGCAGCCGCTCGCCGATGCGCGCGGTCACCGCCGGGCGCCGGGAATCACCCGCGCGCTCCGGGCGCTCCGGGCGCTCCGCGCGCTCCGGGCGGCTGCCCTCCGCGCGCGCCGCGCCCGTCGTCGACCGCCGCCTGCCCGCCGCGCCGAGCGCCGGATCGCGCCGGGGCGCCGCGCCCGTCTTCCGGGCGGGGGGCGGACGCGAGGACGCCGCGACGGAGTGGCCGTGCTGCTCGGCCCGCGAGCGGCGCTCGCGCTCCGCGCGCCGCTGCCGCCGGCTCGACCTCTTGCCTCCGCGCTTCGCCACCGCCTAGCCCTCTTGGAGCGCGTTGGCGCCGCCGATGATCTCCATCAGCTCCGTGGTGATCGCCGACTGGCGGGCCCGGTTGTACTGCAGGGTGAGCTTGCCGATCATCTCCTCGGCGTTCTTGGTCGCCGCGTCCATCGCGGTCATGCGCGCGCCCAGCTCCGAGGCCATCGACTCGTACAGCGCGCGAAGCACCGAGATCTCCACGTACATCGGCGCGAGTCGCGCCAGCAGGGCGGCCCGATCGGGCTCGAAGATGAACTCCTGGGGCGTCGCCGCCGGTCCCTCACCGCCAGGCAGCGGCGTCACCGGGAGCAGGGCCTCGTTGACGACCCGCTGGCTCATCGCGCTCTTGAACTCGTTGTACACGATCCGGATCGAGTCCACCTCGCCCGCGAGGAACGGATCGAGCAGCACCCGCGCGACCTCGCGCGCGCTCTCCCCCCCGAGCCGGTCCCAGATGCCGGGGAAATCGTACACGGTGGGGGCGCCCCGCCGCCGGAGGAAGTCCCGCCCCCGCCGCCCGATGGTGGCGATGCTCACCCGCTGGCCCTGCGCCTCCGCCTCCCGCCAGGCCTGCATCGCGGCCTTGCCGATGTTGCCGTTGAAGGCCCCGCAGAGCCCGCGGTCGCTGGTGATGACGAGCAGGAGCACGTGCCGGGCGCTGCGCCGCCCGAGCAGCGGCTGCTCGAGCGCGATCGGGTCGATCACGACGCCGTCGCCCTCCGCCACCTCTCCGACGCTCCGCGTGATGTCGGCCAGCACCTGCTGCGTCTTCACGGCGTAGGGACGGAGCGCCAGGATCCGCTGCTGGGCGCGGTTCAGGCGCGCCCCCGCCACCATCTTCATGGCGCGCGTGATCTTCTGCGTCGACTTGACGCTCCCGATCCGCTTCCTGATCTCCTTCAGGCTCGGCACCCGTCAGCCCTCGCTCGGAACGAACTTCTTGCCGAACTTCTTCAGCGCCTTGTCGAGCTTCTTCTTGAGCTCGTCGGACAGCTGCCGCTGGTCGCGGATCTCCTCCAAGAGCTCCGGGTGCTTGGCGTCGAGGTGGCGGAGCAGCTCCGCCTCGTACTGGGCGAGCGCGCTCAGCGGGAGCTTGTCCACGTAGCCGTTGGTGCCCGCGTAGATGATCACGATCTGCTTCTCGACGGGGAGCGGCTGGTACTGCCCCTGCTTCAACAGCTCGGGCAGGCGCTCGCCACGCTCGAGCTGGGCCCGGGTGGCCGCGTCCAGGTCGCTGGCGAATTGGGCGAAGGCGGCCATCTCCCGGAACTGCGCCAGGTCGAGCCGCAGGGAGCCGGCGACCTGCTTCATCGCCTTGATCTGCGCGTTGCCGCCGACGCGGCTGACCGAGATGCCGACGTTGATCGCCGGTCGCACGCCCGAGTAGAAGAGATCGCTCTCGAGGAAGATCTGGCCATCCGTGATGGAGATCACGTTGGTCGGGATGTACGCGGAGACGTCGCCGGCCTGGGTTTCGATGACCGGGAGCGCGGTGAGCGAGCCGCCCGACCAGGGATCCCGGACCAGCTCGAGCTCGTCCTTGTCGGCGCGCGCGGCGAGGATCTTCCTCGCCTCCGCCTCGCCGCCATCCCCGATGTGAACCGCGCCGTCGACGCCCCGGAAGGCGTGATCGCCGGGCGTGACGGCGGTGCCCTTCCGGACGATGAACCAGCGGTTGGCCAACTTCGCGGCCCGCTCCAGCAAGCGGGAGTGCACGTAGAAGACGTCCCCGGGGTAGGCCTCGCGCCCCGGCGGCCGCCGCAGCAGGAGCGACATCTGCCGGTAGGCGACCGCCTGCTTGGAGAGGTCGTCGTAGATGCAGAGCGCATGCCGTCCGGTGTCGCGCAGGTACTCGCCCATGGTGACCCCGGCGTAGGGCGCGAGGAACTGCAGCGGCGCCATCTCGGTGGCGGTGGCGACGACGACGGTGGTGTAGTCCATCGCGCCGTGCTGCCGCAGCGTCTCCACCACCTGCGCCACGGTGGAGGCCTTCTGCCCGATGGCGACGTAGATGCAGAAGACGTCCGTGTGCTTCTGGTTGATGATCGTGTCGACCGCGATCGCCGTCTTCCCCGTCTGGCGATCGCCGATGATGAGCTCGCGCTGACCGCGGCCGATGGGCACCATCGAGTCGATGGCCTTCAGCCCGGTCTGCAGCGGCTCCTTGACCGGCTGCCGTCCGATGATCCCCGGCGCCTTGACCTCGATCCGGCGCCGCTCCTTGACCTCGATGGGTCCCTTGCCGTCGATCGGCTGCCCCAGGGCGTTCACGACGCGGCCGATGATGGCGTCCCCGACCGGCACGTCGGCGATCCGCCGGGTCCGCTTGACGGTGTCGCCCTCCTTCACCCCGGTCGCGTCGCCGAGCACCGCGACGCCGACGTTGTCCTGCTCCAGGTTGAGCACCAGGCCGTAGATCTCGCCCGGGAACTCGACGAGCTCCCCGGCCATCACGCCCTCGAGCCCGTACACCCGCGCGATGCCGTCCCCGGTGGCGAGGACGGTCCCGGTTTCGGCGACCAGGGCGGCGCGGTCGAAGTCCTTGATCTGCTGCTTGATGATCTGGGAGATCTCGTCGGCGCTAAGCTGCATGGTTTCCTCGGACTGGGCGGGGCGGGCGGACCTCGCGGGTGGGGCGGAGCGCGCGGGGTCGCTCACGAACGGAGCAGGCGGCGTTCGAGGGCGTCGAGGCGCCCGCGCAGGCTGCCGTCGATGACCTTGTCCCCGATGCGGGTGACGAGCCCGGCGAGGAGGGTGGGATCGACGCGCCGCTCGAGCACGACCTTCCGGCGGCTGGACCGCTCGAGCTGTTCGGCCAGCCGCTGCGCGTCGGCGTCCGCGAGCGGGGTCGCGCTGGTGACCACGGCGCGGATCATCCCGGTCCGCTCGTCGGCGAGGCGCCGCAGCGCCCGGGCGAGCTCGGGGAGCGCCGCGAGGCGGCGGCGCCGCACGAGCAGGCGCACCGTGTTGCGGGCGGCGGTCCCGAGCCCCAGCCGCTGCACGACGGCCTCGAGCACCGCGGCGCGCGTCGCCTCGGGGACGATGGGGTTGTCGAGCACGGCGCGAAGATCGGGGCTCGATTCGTAGAGGGCCGCCAGGTCGGTGACCTGCCGCGTCGTGGCCTCGAGCTGCCCGCTCTCGAGGGCCAGCTCGCAGACGGCGCGGGCGTACCGCTCGGCGACCGCCGCGAGGCTCACGGCGCCTCTCCCGCCTCGGCGCCGCGGAGCGCGCGCAGGTAGTCGTCCAGGAAGCGCCGCTGATCGGCCGCCGTGGCCTGGCTCGCCAGCACCTCCCGCGCGCGCGCCATCGCGGCGCGCACCGCGCTCGCCCGCAGGTCCTCGATCGCCGCCTTCGCCTCCAGGGCCACCATCGTCCTCGCGTCGCGCTCCATGACCTCGCGGCGCTGGCGGGCGTCCGCGAGCACCCGCTCCCGCTCCGCCTCGCCGGCGGCGCGCATCTCGCGCTCCACCCGGGCCACTTCCTCATCGATGTGATCCAGCCGGGCCTGGTACTCGGCGAGGCGCGCCGCGGCGTCGCGCTTCATGGCCGCGGCCTCTTCGATCCCCTTGAGGATGGCGTCCCGTCGCGCCCGGAGCGCCTCGGCGAGCGGCCGGCGCCCGAAGTAGTAGACGGCGCCGAACACGCGCGCCGTGTTGAACAGCAGCGCGAGCAGGGGCGACGCCATCCCGGGCGGGCGAAAGGCGAGGCTCGGCTCGACGCCCTCCCGCTCGCCGAGGAGCCCATAGATCCAGTTGATCTCCCCGGGGGCCTCGTGGTGCCCCGGTCCGTGCGCCCCGTGCTCGGCGGCCCCGTGCTCGGCGGTCCCGTGCTGGGCGGCCCCGTGCTGGGCGGCCCCGTGCTGGGCGGCCCCGTGCTCGGCCACTCCGGGCGCCGCCGCCTCCGCGCCCCGGGGCGTCGCCCCACCGTGACGCGGTGGCCTGGCATCGGCGACGCCCAGGTGAAGCCCCCAGGCGAACACGGCGGCCGCCGCCGCGACGAGCGCGCGATGGACCCTTCGGTCCATCACGAAACCTCCCGCCCGAGGGCGCTGGCGGCGATCTCCCGCACGAGCTGCGGGCTCCGCGCCTCGATCTCGCGCTGGAGCTGGGCGACCTCGGCGGCGATCCGCGCGCGCCCCTCTTCGACGATGCGGTTGGCCGCGCTGCGCGCCTCCTCGAGAATGGCGGCCTCGAGCCGGGAGGTTTCCGATCGGACGCGATCCCGCTCCGCGGCGGCGACCCGCTGCACGCGCTCGACCTCGCGCTCGACGCGGAGCAGGAGCTCTCCGGCCTGCTCCTGGAGCGCGCGCGCCTCGGCACGCGCGCCCTCGGTGCGCCGCTCGCGCAGCTCGAACACCTTCAGCAGCGGGATGAAGAGGATGCGGTTCAGGGCCAGCATCAGGGCGACGAAGAGCAGCGCCGCGTAGACGAAGGTGGCGTCGAAATCGACCCGCACCGACGCCAGGGGTGCGGCCACCAGCGCCCCGAGAGGCGCCTTGACGGCGGGGACGCCCGCGGCGACTTCGGTGAGGAGCATCGTCATGGGGGGCCTCGAGGGCGGGTCGCGGCGGACCACGGATCGGCGTCGAACGCCTCGCAACCGGCCCTCGCGAGTAACACCTCGCGTCCGGAGTGTCTACACCTACGGGTGCTGCGCCGCCTCGCCGCCGAGCCCGCAAGGTGCCGCTTCGTCACGGCATGAGGGGGCCAGGTCGCCGAACGCGCCGAACCGCCGCACCCGCGCCGGGGACAGGCCCGCGAGCACGGCCGCATACGCCTCGCCGGTCCTCGGGTCCCGAGCAGCGGGGACGACCTCGAGCAACGGGACGAGCGCGAACGCCCGCTCCGCGAGGCGTGGGTGCGGCACCTCGAGGTCGGGCTCGGAGACGATCAGGTCCCCCGCCCAGAGCAGGTCGAGGTCGATGCGGCGCGGGGCCCAGCGTTCCCGGCGCACCCGACCCAGGGCTCGCTCGGCGGCGAGGAGCGCCTCCAGCAGCGGCCGGGGCGCGACGGTCGTCTCGAGCAGGGCCGCCGCGTTGAGGTAGTGCCCCTGGGGTGGACCGCCCACGGGCTCCGTTTCGTACAATGAGGAGACGGCGAGGAGCGCGCCCATCCTCGAGAGCGCCCACAGCCCTTCGGTGAGCGCGAGGACCCGGTCCCCCAGGTTGCCCCCGAGGCCGATGACGTAGCGGACGGCGCGCGGCGCCCGCGAGGGCGGGTTCGGGGGCTTCCACATCGTGCTATGAAGCTGCTCGTGCTGGGCCTGACCGGAGGCGAGCTGTTCCTCGTGGCCTTCATCGCCGCCGCGCTGATCAGCGCGCGCTGGTGGCCGCGGCTGGGGGCCATTGTGGCCCGCCGCCTCGCCAGGGGCGAGGATGACGCCAAGTCGCCGCCCTGGCCAGACTCGGAAAGCGCCGACGATTAGCCAGTCGGCGCGCCGGTCGAATAGACTTCGCTCGTGGTGCCGCCCCCGCCCGCGTCCGACCCCCCTGGGCCGCCCAGCGCCGACCCCATCGTCCTCCTGAGCGACACCACGGACGAGGGGGAGCGGCTGGGCGCGGCGCTCCGCACGCGCGGCTACTCGGTCGTGGACGTGCCCGTCGCCGGGCTGGCCAGCCGCGCCCGGGCGGTGATGCCCTCGCTGGTGCTCTGCGATCTGGACGTGGCCGCCGCCGCACCGGCGCTCGCGGCCTTGCTGGATCTGGGGCTCACGCCACCACCTCGGGTAATCCTCTTCAGCGACCGGGGCCCGGCCGCGATGGCGACCCATCCCGCAGTCGAACGACTGGGGGCCGAGCTCTTCCCACGTCCGGTCGACGTCTTCGGCGTGCTGCGGCGTGTGGAGGCCCTCGTCGGGGCGCCGAGCAAGCTGCCGGGCGGCTCGCTGATGCCGCCCGGCAGCCGCTCCGTCAAGCCGAACCCCGGTTCGGATCCGGGCCTCGGCTCCGCCGGCTCGATGCGCCCGTTGGCGTCGCGGCCCAGCGGCTCCGCCCCGGGGTCCAGAGCCTCGGAGATCCCCGGCGCGTCGCTGCCGGCACCTTCCCTGCCGGCACCTTCCCTGCCGGCGCCCCACCTGCCGGCGCCGTCGCTGCCCGCGCCGTCCGTAGCGCCGCCCGCGCCCGCGAAGGCCGCGCCGCTCGAGGCCGGGCCGGAGCCGGCCCTGCCCGCTGCGGTCCCGCTGCTTGGCGCGACGGACGGAATGGCCGAGGACCCGGCGCTCGGAACCGGCTCGGTCGCATCTCCGGAAGACCTGGCGCTGCCGCTCCGTCCCGGAGCCGATCCGGAAGCGGAGAGCCCTTTCGGTCACCTCCCCCAGTCACCGATGAGCGCCGAGCTCCAGCGCCTCCTGGCCAGCGCGGAGCAGCGGATCCGCCACGCCCGGACGGGCTCGAGCCGCCCGCCGGCCCGGCTGTCGCCGGAGGCAGAGCTCGAGGCCGTCCTCCCCGCGGAGGTGCTCGAGGCGCTCGACGAGCCGCTGGACGACGAGGCGGAGAGCCCCGCCTCCGAGCCCGACTCGGACCGCGCGCGGCCCTCCAAGGACGACTCGGATCCGGGCTGGACCGAGGACGAGGCGGAGTCCACGCGGGGCGGAGCGCCGTTGAGCGCCGCCCGACGAACACCCGGCTCGACAAGGGACGCTGATGACGGTCAGCCCGGTACCGCCGCCGAAGTGCCCGGACGGAGCGCGGAGTTAGAGGAGACGCCGCTGCCGCGCCCGCGGCCGGTCCCGCCGGTGGCCGAACGAGGCGCCCGAACCGCGGCAGAGGCGCCCGAAGCGCCGGCGGCCAGCGGCGCAGCTCCGGCACCCGGCGCCAACCCGCCTCAACTCTCCCCGAAGGGGCGGGACGATGCGGATGGGCTCGCCACGGCGCCGCCCGCCCGCCCCCAGCGTCCCGCGGAGCCGGCCCGTCCGCGTGGCGAGGCCGCTCGTCGAGTGAGCCCGCCGAGCCACTCCAGTCCCACGGCCGCCCTCGACCCGAGCACCAACCCGCCGCCGCGGGTCGGGGGAGAGCCAGAGCACGTCACCCACCGTCCGGGGTCGGCGCCGCCGCGCAGCGACCAGCCGCGCGGCCCCGCCAGCCAGCGACCGACGAACGAGCCCCCCTCCGCGCGCACGCCGCGCCAGGCCCCGGAGGCGCGGCGCGCGGCGAGCCCCCTCCCCGAGCGCCCGAACCAGCCCGCGCGGGTGAGCCCGATCCCGCCGAGCGACGCCCCGCGCCGGCCGACCCCGCCGGGGCCCGCGCGCGCCCGTCCGCTCCCCGAGAGCTCCCCCCGCTCGAGCTCGATCCCGCCGCTGCGCGGGGACCCGCTGTCGCTCGCGCGGCCCGGCGCGCGCCCGGTGCTGCCCGGCTCCGTCGCCCGCCCCGCCTCGGGCCCGCCGCCGAGCATGCCGTCCAACGCCTTCATCGCCGGCGCCGTGGAGTCGCCCCACCTCTCCAGCGGTCCGCCGATCGTGCAGGCGATGCCGATCCCGGCGCAGGAGCTGCTCGACGAGCCGTTCGCGGCCGCGTCCGATCCGCGCGCGCTGGCGCCGCGCGCGGCCCCGTCGGTCACGATCCCGACGTCGCTGCAGGAGGGCGACGCCGTCCGTGCGCTCGCCATCCTGGTGCGCACCCGGTACACCGGGGCCGTCGCGTTCGAGACCGCGCAGGGGATCCAGCGGGCCGTGCTGCGCGACGGGGATTTCGTCACCGCCGCCTCGGGCCTGGAGACGGAGTCGCTCACCGCGTTCCTGGTGCAGCGCGGCGTGCTCACAGCCACGGCCGCGATGAGCCTCGCCCGGCGGATCCCGGGCTTCGGGCGCCACGCCGGCGCGGCGCTCATCGCCCACGGGCACCTCCGGCAGGACGAGCTCTGGCCGGTGCTCCGCGCCCACGCGGAGTGGATCCTCGGTCGGATGATGATGGTCGATCGCGGCGCGGCGAGCCTCGAGCCGGAGGTGCCGGTGCGCCTCAAGTCCGAGCCGGCCGTGTTCGGCGGCGCCACCGGCGCCGAGGGGCTGGGGGAGATCGCCCGCCGGGTCGTGCCCGCCGAGCTCGCGGTGCGGCGGCTCGGCGGGCCGAACGCGCGCTTCGGGGACGGGGGCGCGCCCGCGCTGCTCGGCGAGTGCGCATTGCCCGACCACGAGCAGCTCCACGTCAACCGGGCGCGCAGCGCGCCGCTGCACGAGGTCCTGGCCAGCGCCAAGGCGCCGGACTTCGCGGCCGTGCTCTACGCGCTGGTCGAGCTCGGCGTCCTCGATCGGCGGCCGTCGGGTGCGCCGCAGCCGGTCCCGACCGCGCCCCCGGCGCCGCGCGCCGCGACGCCGCCGCCGGCCGTTGCCCCGACGGCGCCGCCAGCCGTCGCCGCGGCGCCGCCGGCCGTCACCCCGGCGCCGCCGCGGAAGGTCGAGCTGGACGACGCCGCGCGGCGCGAGCGAATCGTCGCTCGCCTCTCGCTCGTCCGCGAGGGCGACTACTTCGCCCTGCTCGATCTGCCCCGCGACGCCAGCGCGTTCGACGTGCGGCGCGGGTACGAGGAGCTGCGCGCGGAGTTCGAGCCCGAGCGCCTGCTCACGGCGAAGACGGCCGACCTCAAGGACGATGTAGCCCTCATCCTCGAGGTGCTCGAGGAGGCCTGCGAGATCCTCAGCGACGACGCCCGACGCACGCGGTACCGGCGAGCGATCGAAACCGTCCCGTGAGCCGCGTCCCGGGGCGGGATCGCCCCGCGACGCGCGGGTTCGACCGCGGGCGAGGACCGGCGGGGGAGCCGGCCACGCGCCGGGCTGTACGCGGGTGACGGCGGGGCTATCATTCGCCGGTGAGCACCGCCCCCGGAATGCCGACGGCGCCCCGGCGCCGCAAGCGGATCCTCATCGTCGACGACGATCCCGCCATCGGCCGCATGCGGGCGCGGCTCTTCGAGCGCGATCACGACGTGGTGGTCGCCGGGGACGGCCCGAGCGCCATCGCGCTCGCGAGCCGCGCGCCCGTGCCGGACCTGGCCCTGCTCGACGTGATGATGCCGGTCATGGACGGGTTCACGCTGGCGCTCCGGTTCAAGGCGATGCCGGAAACCCGGAAGATGCCGGTGATCTTCATCACGGCCAAGGGCGGCTCGACCGACGTGATACGGGGGATCCAGGCGGGCGCGCGGAGCTACATCGTCAAGCCCTTCAAGCTCGAGGACGTCCGCGAGAAGGTCCAGAAGGCGCTCGGCCCCTGACGGCCGCCGGCGCCGCCGTCGGCAGGGGCGGCCCCGGACTGCCCGCACGCGGCGACCGTCCCCCCCGGTTCGCGGGGGCTGCGGGCGCCGCGCGCGGCCGGCGCCGCGGCCTCGCGCCGGCGCGGGCGCGCTGGGGGCGCGAGCCGCTCACCCGCTCCGGGGCCGCGCGCGGGAGTATCGCGGCGCGGGTGAGCCGGGTATATGGGCGCCCGATGCACGTGCTCGTCACCGGCGGCGCCGGCTACCTCGGGTCGACCCTGGTCCCTGTCCTGCTCGGCAGCGGTCACCGGGTGACCGTCCTCGATCGGTTCTACTTCGGGGTCGAGCCCCTGGCGCCGGCCATCGCCCGCCACGGGGCCGACCTCGTCCTGAGGCGCGGGGACGTGCGGCGGGTGACCGCCGCCGATTTCGCGGGGATCGACGCGGTGGTGGACCTCGCCGGGATCTCCAACGACCCCTCCTGCGAGCTCGACCCCGAGCTGACGCGCGCCATCAACCTCGAGGGGAGCGTGCGGGTCGCCGGCGCCGCCGCCGAGGCGGGGGTGTCGCGCCTCGTGTTCGCCTCCTCCTGCAGCGTCTACGGGCACGGCGAGACCGAGCGGCTCGACGAGGCGGCCCCGCTGCGCCCGGTGTCGCTCTACGCGCGCTGCAAGGCGGAGGCCGAAGCGCGCATCCAGGCCATCGGGGCCGAGCGCGGCCTCGCGACGACGGCGCTCCGCTTCGCGACCGTGTTCGGGGTTTCCGGTCGTACCCGGTTCGACGTGGCCATCAACGTCATGACCAAGAACGCCTACGTGGATCGCCGCATCACCGTCGAGGGCGGCGGCCGCCAGTGGCGGCCGTTCGTCCACGTGCGAGACGTGGCGCGCACGGTCGCCACCGTGCTGGAGAAGCCGCGTGAGCTCGTCCGGGGCCAGGTGTACAACGTGGGGTCCGACGCGAACAACTTGCGCATCCTCCAGCTGGCGTACCGCGTGCGGGACCAGATCCCGGGCACCGAGGTGGTGATGGCGCCCACCGATCCGGATCTCAGGGACTACCACGTCTCCTTCGCCAAGCTCGAGCGCGAGCTCGGCGTCGTCCCCGCCGTGTCCATCGACGAGGGCATCGCCGAGGTGCACGCCGCGCTCCGCGAGGGGCGCCTCGATCCCCACGACCGCCGCGGCTACACGCTCAAGCAGTACGTCTTCCTGGTCGAGGTCGAGCGCACCTACGCCGCGCTGGCCCTCGACGGCCAGATCCTGAGCTAGGCCGATGTCCCGCCCCGTCGAGTTCTTCCGTCACTGCCTGGGCCCGGCCGAGGTCACGAGCGTGGCCGAGACGCTCTCGTCGATCTTCATCACCCTCGGCCCGCGCGTCGGCGAGTTCGAGCGGCAGTTCGCCGGCTATCTCGGCGTGGAGCACGTGGTCGGCCTCGCGAGCTGCTCGATGTCGCTGGTCCTCGCGCTGCGCGCGCTGGGCGTGGGCCCGGGCGACGAGGTGATCACCACGCCGATGACCTTCGTGGCGACCCCGAACGCGGCGCTCCAGGTGGGGGCGCGACCCGTCTTCGCGGACATCGATCCGCGGACCGGCCTCATCGATCCCGAGCGGGTCGAGGCCGCCGTCACCCCGCGCACGCGGGCCATCCTGTCGGTGGGCCTCTACGGGCAGCTGGCGGAGCTCCGGGCGCTGCGCGCGATCGCGGACCGCCACCACCTGTGGCTGGTCGACGACGCCGCTCACTCCATCGAGGCCCGCGACGACGACACCCGCACCGGCGAGCTCCCCGACGCGACCGCGTTCAGCTTCTACGCCACCAAGAACCTGACCTGCGGGGACGGGGGCGCGCTGGCCGTCCACGACCCCGCGCTCGCGGCGCGGCTCCGCAGCCTGCGCAACCACGGCATCACCAAGGACGCCGCCTCCCGGTACGGCCAGGCGTACCGGCACTGGGACATGGTCGAGCTCGGCTACAAGGCGGCGCTCACCGACATCCAGGCGGCGCTGCTCCTGCCCCAGCTACCGCACCTCGAGGCGCGGCGCGCCCGCCGCCAGGCCCTGGTCGAGCGCTACGAGCGCGAGCTCTCGGGCCACGAGCACGTGCGGCTGGTGGCGCGGCGCGGCACCTCCGCGCACCACCTGTTCACGGTGCAGGTGCCCGCGCCGCTCCGCGACGCGGTCCTGGCCGGGCTCGGGCGCCGCCGCGTGGGGTGCGCGGTCAACTACCGCGCCGTGCACGCGCTGGCCTACTACCGCGACACCTTCGGCCTGTCGCCCCACGACTACCCGCAGGCCTTCGCCTTCGGCGAACGGACCGTCACCCTGCCGCTCTACCCCGACCTGCCCCCCGACGACGTGAGCGAGGTGGTCGGGGCGCTGGACGAGGCGCTCCGCGAGGCGCTCGCGGGGGGCGTCCCGGCCGCCCCCGGGGGCGCCGGATGACGGACGCGCCCGAGCTGAGCGTGGTCGTCCCCGTCTACAACGAGGAGGACAACGTCGAGGAGCTGGTGCAGCGGCTGCGGGCGGTCCTCGAACGGCTGGGCCCGCCCTTCGAGATCGTGATCGTGGACGACGGCAGCGGCGACCGCACCCCGAGCCTGCTCCGCACCCTGGCCGCCGGCGACCGGCGGCTCAAGGTGCTCCGCTTCGCCCGCAACTTCGGCCAGGAGGCGGCGGTCCAGGCCGGCATGCTGCGCGCGCGGGGCCGGTGGATCCTGCAGACGGACGGCGATCTGCAGAACCCGCCGGAGGAGATCCCGAAGCTCCTGGCCAAGCGCGACGAGGGCTACGAGATCGTGTACGGAGCCCGCGAGCGGCGCCAGGACCCGCTCCTGCGGGTGCTCGCCTCCCGCCTGCTGGTCTGGTTCATGCGCACCGTGCTCGACATCCGTCTGCCCGAAGACGTGACCACCTTCCGCCTGATCCGCGGCGACGTCGCGCGCCTCATCGCGGGGCTGCCCGAGAAGCGCAAGTTCTTCAGCGCGCTGGCGGAGTGGACCGGCGCTCGCGCCGCCTCCATCCCCGTGGCGCACGCGGCACGGCGCGCTGGCCGCACCAAGTACGACCTCGCCAAGCTGGTCAACCACACCTTCGACCTGATGGTCGGCTTCAGCGTCCGGCCGCTGCGCCTGATCGGCACCGCGGGCGCGGCGTTCGCGCTGGCCGGGATCGCGTTCGCGCTCTACCGGGTCGTACAGAAGCTGCTCGGCGTCGACATCACGCTCGGCTACACCAGCCTCTTCAGTGCCGTGGTCGTGATCGGCGGGCTCCAGCTCATCGCGCTCAGCGTGATCGGGGAGTACGTGGGGCGCATCTTCATCCAGACGCAGGACCGCCCCCTGTACCGGATCGCGGAGGAGCTCAACCTCGACGACGCCGCGCCGAGGCCGGAGGCAGACCGATGACCGCCCCCGGCGCCGCGCGGATCCTGATCGTAGGCTGCGGCTTTCCCCAGCTCGGCCTGCTCCGGTTCTGCCGCGCGGAGGGGCTGTTCGTGGTAGGCCTCGACCAGAACCCGCGCGCGGTAGGGCGTGACCTGTGCGACGCCTTCGCGGAGGCCTCCACCACCGACGCGGACGGGATCGCCCGCGCCGCGCGCGAGCACGGGGTCCGGGGCCTCACCACCGGCGGCTCGGACCACGCGGTGATCCCGACCGCCCGCGCGGCGGAGGCGCTCGGGCTGCCGTTCTACGCCGCCAGCGCGCGGATCGCGGCGGCCGTGCACAAGGACGACATGCGCGCCCTCTACGCCCGCGGGGGCGCCCCCTCCCCGGCGTACCGGGTGGTCGCCACCGCCGCCGAGGCCGCCGCCTTCGTCGCCGAGCACGGGCTCCCCGTGGTGCTGAAGCCGGCGCGCGGATGGGGCCAGCGCGGGGTGCGGGTGGTGATGCGCCCCGACGAGCTCGCGCCGGCGATCGCCGATGCGCTGGGCGCGGCCGGGCGCGTCATGGACGCGCCGCGCTGCGTGCTCGAGGCCTTCATCGAGGGGCGCGAGTTCAGCGTCGCCGCCTACACCCGCGACGGCGCGACCGAGATCCTCGCGGTCACCGAGCGCATCATCACCGAGTACCCGGAGCCGCCCGGGATCACCTTCGCCGAGGTCCACCCGCCGGAGCTCGTGGACGCCGATCGGGCACGCGTCGAGGCCGCGGCCATCGCCGGGCTCCGTGCCCTCGGCTACGACCGTGGGCCGTCCTATACCCAGGTGCGCTGCGGACCCCGCGGCGCGTTCGTCGTCGAAACCGCGCTCCGCCTCGGGGGCGGGCTCGACCCGGACGTCACCCTGCTCGCCTCGGGCGTGTCCCTGTACCGCCGGATCGTGGGGGTGGCGCTCGGCCGCGAGGACTGGGAGCGCGCCGGGCCCGAGGCGCCTTCGCACGGCGGCGCCACCGGCCGTTTCCTCGTCGGCCGGCCCGGGCGCGTCCGCGCCGTGCGGGGGCTCGACGCGGCGCGCGCGCTGCCCGGCGTGGTCGACGCGCAGGTCTACGTGGGCCCGGGCGACACGGTGCACCCGCTCACCGATGGCGCCAAGCGCGCCGGCCACGTCCTCGCCTGCGGCGCGAGCCGGGCCGAGGCCGAGGCGCGGGCGGCGGCCGCGATGGCGCGGATCGAGATCGACACCACGGAGGCGTCGTGACCGGGCGGGGCCTCGGCCTGCTCGAGCTGCTGCGGGACCGGCGACGCAAGCGGGGCCTGTACGACTCACCCGCGTACTGGGACAAGAAGGCGCGCGCCTACCAGGGGCTGGCGCGGAGCAACTGGCCCAGCAACGCCTACAACGAGCACGTCCACGCGCGCCAGGTCGCGCTGCTCGAGGAGCTCCTGGGGCCGGTCGCGGGGCTCCGCGTCGCCGACGTCGGCGCCGGGACCGGGCGCATGAGCCTGCTGCTCGCGCGCCGCGGCGCCCGGGTGCACGGCTTCGACTTCTCGCCGCTCGCGCTGGAGGTGGCGCGACGGGACGCGGCCGGGGCGGGGCTCGACGTCACCTTCTCCGAGCACGACGTCAGCCGCGCGCCGGACCCGGCCCTCGTCGGCGCCTTCGACGTCGCGCTCACCGTCGGCTGCCTCGCGCTCGCCTGCCGCGATCTCGACGAGCTCGAGCGGACGCTCGGCCACGTGGCCTCGCTCGTCCGCGCGGGCGGGCGCGTGCTGCTCATCGAGCCCGTGCACGCGGGGCGGCTGCTGGCGCGGATCCTCCGGGCCAGCGTCGACGACTGGTGCGAGCGGGCGCGCCGCCAGGGGCTCCAGCTCGTCGCGCGGCGCGGGGTGATGTTCGTGCCCGCGCGGTACCTGCTCGCCTTCCGCGACCTGCCCCCGCTCCTGACCACGCCCCTGTTCCGCGCCGGCGAGCAGGTGCTCGACCGAGCGCACGCCGCCGGCTTCGGGCGCGCGCTCGAGCCGCTGGCCGACTACAAGGCGCTCCTCTTCTGCCGCGAGGCCCGCGCCGCGCCGCCATGAGGCGCCCGGTCACGCTGGCGCTCAAGCTCCTGGTCACGGTGGCGCTGCTCGCCGCGGTGCTGCTGCGGGTCGACCTGGGCGGGGTCGCGCGGGCGCTCCGCTCGCTCTCGGCCGGCGCCATCGCCGCCGCGCTCGCGCTCACGGCGCTCTCGGTGCTGGTGTCGGCCTGGCGCTGGCACCGGGTGCTCGCGCACCTCGGCGAACGCGTGTCCCCCTGGGCGCTGGTCGGCGACACGCTGGTCGGCACCACCTATAACCTCCTGCTCCCCACCTCCGTCGGCGGCGACGTCGCGCGCGCCCTGCGCGCGAGCCGCCGCGTGCGCGACGCCGAGCACGCCTGGGCCTCGGTCGGGTTCGAGCGGCTCCTCGGCCTCTTCTCGCTGGTGCTGGTGTCGGCCGTGGGCCTGCTGCGCGGGCTCACCGGCGCCACGGCGCCGGTGCTGGCGGCCGCCGCCGGGATGGCCGCGGTCCTCGCCGCGCTGGTGGTGGGGGCGCCCGTGCCGCTCCGCCTGGCCGCGCGGCTCGGCGAGCGCCGCGCGGCGCCGCTCTCGGCGCGCCTCCGGCGCGTCGCGGCCGCCTGGGGCGGCGCGCTCGCGCGCCCGGCACCGCGCCTCGAGACCCTGGCCTGGTCGGTGCTCTACCAGGTGGTCGCCCTGACCATCCTGGTGCCCGTCGCCGCCGCCTGGTCCGTCCCCAACCTGGTGGCGGCGCTCTACCTCGGCGTCCCCGTCGCCCTGGTGGCGGCCACGCTGCCGGTGAGCCTCGGCGGGCACGGCCTGCGGGAGTCGCTGTTCGTGGTCGTGCTGGTGCCGTTCGGGCTCGAGGCGGACCAGGCCTTCGCGCTGTCGCTGGTCTGGCTCGCCTCGAACCTCGCCGTGGGCCTGGCTGGCCTGACGGTGCTGCTCGGGAGCGGCCCCGCGCGGCCCCCGCCGGCGGCGAGCGCGGGAGAGCGAGCGTAGGATGGCGCCGAACGGGGAGGCCGTGACCCTGGAGGACGCGTACCTGCGCGCGAGCGAGGCGCTCCGGGAGCGCGCGGCCGGCGACGGCGCCGCCCCGGCGACGGCGCTCGAGCCGCGAGCGCGGGGGCTCCGGGCGGGGGTGCTGCTGGCGGTCGCGCGGGCGCTGCTCGAGGAGGTGGGCGCGGATCCCGGGGCGCTGCGCGACGGCGCGCTCCACGCCCTCGGCGGCGCGGTGGAGCTCCCGCCCGCCCTGGCGGCGGCGGCGGCGGCGTTCGCGCGCGCCGAGGTGGGGCCGCCCCCGCGCGCCGAGCTGGAGCGGGCGCTGCGGCGGGCGCACCGGATCGGCGAGGCCCTCGACCTGCTGCTGGCCCTCGACGCGCGCCAGCGGCGCGCCGGCGACGTGCCGGCCGAGCGGCGGCGGACCGGGAGCTACTTCACCCCGCACGCGGTCGCGCGCTCGGTCGTCGAGCGCGCGCTCGAGCGCTCCTCGCTGGCCGCGGCGGCCGCCGCGCCCGGCTTCGTGGTGCTGGATCCGGCCGTCGGGGGCGGGGCGTTCCTGCTCGAGGCGGCCGCGGCGTTGATCCGCGCGGGCGGTCGCGGCGAGGGGCCGGCGGCGCGGCGACGGATCGTCGCGCTCCTGCGCGGGGTGGACCTCTCCTCGCTCGCCGTCGGCGTGGCCGAGATCGCCCTCTGGCTGTTCGTGGAGGAGCGCGACGCCCCCCTCGGCCGCCCGGGACCGCTCGTCCGCGGCGACTCGCTGCTGGACGCCCGCGCGCCCTTCACCGACGTGAGCTGGCTGGTCGGCAACCCGCCCTGGGTGGCGTTCCAGGGGCGCGCGGCGCAGCCGCTCCCGCCCGCGGTGCGCGCGGAGTACCGGCGCCGCTACCCCGCCTTCCGCGGCTATCCCACGCTCCAGAGCCTCTTCGTGCAGCGCGCGACGGAGCTCGCCCCGCGTGGCGTCATCTCGCTCCTGCTCCCGAGCTCGGTCGCCGACCTCGACGGCTACGCGAGCTGTCGCGCCGCGCTCTGCGCGACCCACGTGCCCGCCGAGCCGCTGCTCGAGGACGGCCAGGACGCCTTCCCGGGGGTCGTGCAGCCCTGCTTCGGCCTGGTCGCCACGCCCCGGCGCGCCCCGCTCGCCACCGACGAGGAGCGGTCCCGCCCCTGGGTGCTCGCCGAGCGGGCTCGCCTGCGCGGCGACGCCCGCGCGATCGGGGTGCCCGCGTGCCTGCTCGAGCTCGCGGGGCGGCCGCCGTTGCCTCCCCGCACCTTCGGCGAGCTCGGGCTGCAAAGCAATCGCCGCGTCACCGCGGAGCTCTTCCGGCGCGCCGGCGCGCCCGCGGCGCCCTTCGTCGAGCCGCTGCTCGAGGGGCGCAACGTGCAGGAGTTCCGGGAGGACCCGCCGGAGCTCTTCCTGCACCCGGACCCGGTCGTCCTCGCCGCGGCCCGCTGCCGCCTGCGCCCCCTGGCGGACTACGCGCGGGCCACCCTGGTGGTGCGCCAGACCGCGGCGTACCCGATCGCGGCGCGCCACGGCGGCCTGCGCTTCCGCAACTCGCTCCTGGCCGGCTACGAGGGGCCGGACCTGCCCGGCGAGCTCCTCCTGGGGCTGCTCAACAGCGCGCTCTACCGCGCGCTCCACCTGAGCCGCCAGCGCGACGCGCGGCAGGCAGCGTTCCCGCAGGTGAAGATCGCGCACCTGCGCGCGCTGCCGTCGCCGCCCGACGACGGCCCCGGGCGCGCCCGCGTCCAGCAGATCGCGAGCGAGGCGACCCGCGGCGGCGGGCTGACCCGCGCGGCGCGCGAGGCCCTGGATCGCGCGGTGTTCGACCTGTTCGCGCTCCCGACCGACAGCCGGGCGGAGGTGCTGGCGTTCCTCCGCCATCGAGCCCCGAAGGCCCTCGCCCCGTCGCTGCCGTGAGCGGCGCGGCGGCCGTCACGCCCAGACCTGCTTCGCGCGCAGCGTCGCGACGGCGCCCCCGCCGGCACCCGACGCCCCGGCGAGCCCGCCGGCGCCGGCGACGGGCTCGCCGCCGTGGCCCGCCGTGCCGCCGTCGGCGGGCACCCTGTCGGAGACGAAGCCGCCGAAACCGCCGAGAGGGATGGTGTCGCCCTGAGAACCCCCGCGCCCGCCCGCCGGGAGATCGTCGGACACGAAGCCGCCGGAGCCCCCCGCCCGATCCGAGCCCCCGATGCCGAAACCGCCGGCGGGCAGCGCGTCCGACACGAAACCGCCCGTGCCCCCGTCGGGCCACGGATCGTCCACCGTGCCGCCCAGGCCGCCGCCGCTGGGCGTGGAGTCGTCGATCATCCCGCCGAACGCGCCCGTCGGCAGCATGTCGTAGGCGTAGCCGCCGCTGCCGCCGAAGGGCAACGGATCCACGGTGCCGCCCGCGCCGCCGAGCTGCACGAAGCCGCCCGCGCCGCCCTCCTCCCCGGCGCCGCCCGCGCCGGCGTCGGCGGAGGGACCGGGATCCCCATCGTCGTGGGTCGCGCGGCCGCCGCAGGCCTGCGCGCCGAGGGACATGGCGCCGACGACGGCGACGCCCCCCACCGCGCCGCGCAGCGACCGAATCCGCGCGCGCCGCGCGGCCTCCTCCCGCTGCTCCTCGGTGAACGCGAGCAGGCCCTCGATGAGGTCGTCGAGAGCGGCGTGCCACTGCCGAGCGTGGGCCGCGACGCGGAGTGCGAGCCGGGCCGTCTCGCGCTCGATCCGGTCCCGGTCCCCGAGCTCGGCGCCGGCGGCGAGCGCGATGGCCGCCTCGAGGTGCGACGCGGTGTCGAGCGTAACCCTTTGGACCAGCTCCGCGCCGCGCGCCAGCAGCCGCCGGCCGCGCGGCGCGGATGCTTCGTAGAACGTCGCGAGGACCTGGGTCATGTAGCCGAGGCCCATGGTGCGGTTGGCGACGCCGCCGGCGTCGAAGTTCCGCTCGTGGAGGGAGGCCGCCGCGATCCGGTAGAGCAGCTCCGCGCGGTCGTCCGCGATCCGGTAGTCCCAGCCGAGGTGGCTCCCGCCGAGCGCGCCGCGCGAAGGGCAACGCGTCGAGATCCTCGTGCAGCGGCCGCGGCGCCGTCCGGAGCGGCGCGCCGTCACCGCCGCGGACGACGAGGCCGGGGACCGCGTCCAGCGGTTCTCGCCGCTCGAGCGCGCGGAACAGCTCCACCACGGTGGTTTCCCCGTCGTGGAGCACCACCGAGTCGAGCGCCGCCTCGTGCCGGACGAGCTCGTCGGCCGCGAGCGTCGCGTACTGCCCGCCCGCGCCAGGTGGCCCCGGAAGCCCTCCGCGCGCAGCCCCCGCGCCAGCATGAGGAAGTCCCGGGCGCGGTGCTGGAACTGCATCCCGAGCCCGATGAGCCCCGGGCGGCGCGCGCGGCGCTCGGCGAGGACCGCGTCGAGCTGATCGAGGTCGTTGTACGGCACCACCTCGACGCGGTGCCGCGCCGCACCGAGCGCCGCGGCGACCATCCCGAGCCCCAGGTTGTCCTCCACGTCGGCGCCGACCAGCGCGATGCGCATGGAACACCTCCCGATGAGCTCGACCGAAGCACCGCGCCGCTCCGCCGACGGCGAGGGCACGAGCGCTTCGGCATTCCGCCGCGACTCGGGAACCGTCCGACGCGCCTGCGCGCCGCCGTCAGTTGCGGCGGGATCGCATGCCTGCTCGGCGCTTCCTGCAGCGAGCTGCGCGATGAGCCCCCGAGCAACCGTCGCCGAGCAGCTCGGTTGCCTCGAGGTGACGCCCCTGGCTATCCGACCAGCAGCTGGGTGACCCCGGAAGGCCCCCCGCCTCGGCCGGCGCCCGGCTGCCCCTGGCGCTGCTCGAACGGCGGCGAGGCGACCTGCACATGCTTCGACGGCACGGGGCCGAAGCCGCCGAGTCGCCCTCGGGCCACGCGTGACGAAGGAGCCGCGAGCGTCGCCGGACGTGACCGGGCGGCGCAGCGAGGTGGCTCGAGGTCTTCCGTGATACCCTCCGAGCCGTGACTCGGCGGCGCGTCCTCGCGGCAGCCCTCTGCCTCGTCGCCTGCTCCTCGGCGCCGTCGTCGCGGGAGGGCTCGCCGGGGGACGGCGGCGCGAGCCCCTCGAGCGGCGGCGCCGGAACGGGCGCGACCACCGCGGGTGCAGGCGCGGCCACGGACGGCGCTCCCCAGTCGAGCGGCGGGAGCTCCGCGTCGGGCGGCGCGACCGGCGGCAGCATGGGGGGCACGACGACCGGTGGCACCCAATACACCTCCGGTGGCGCGCCGACCGGCGGCACCGCCGCCGGCGGGGCTCCTTCCGGCGGGGTCCCGGCGGGCGGGACGGCGACCGGCGGGGCGGCGACCGGCGGCGACCCCGCGAGCGGCGCCCCGTCCGGCGGGTTCACGGCGGGCGGAACGGCGACCGGGGGCGATCCCGCGGGCGGCGCGGCGACCGGCGGCGCCGGGGGCGAGCGCCCCGTCGACCCGGACGTGGTGGCCGCGCTCGAGGCCTACCTCGCCGTGCCGCGCGCCGATCGGGGCGCCATCGACCAGGAGCCGTTCGCGGCGGTGCCGCTCACCCGCGAGCAGGCGGAGCGCTGCGCCGCGTTGCTCGAGGACGACCACGCCGAGCTCGTCCGCGAGACGCGCCAGGCAGAGCACGACGCGCGCGCCATCACCCTCGGCGAGCACACCCTCCGCTACGATCTCCGGACCTTCGGCGCGGCGCCCGCGACCGGACGGAGCCTGTTCATCTCCCTCCACGGCGGCGGCAACGCGGAGCCGAGCGTCAACGACGAGCAGTGGCAGAACCAGCTCACGCTCTACCAGCCGGACGAGGGGATCTACCTCTGCCCGCGCGCGCCGACCGACACCTGGAACCTCTGGCACGAGGCGCACGTCGATCCCCTGCTCGAGCGGCTGATCGAGAACTTCGTCGTGCTCGAGGGGGTGAACCCCGACCGCGTGTACGTGATGGGCTACTCGGCGGGCGGCGACGGTGTCTACCAGCTCGGCCCGCGCCTGGCCGACCACTTCGCGGCCGCGGCGGCGATGGCGGGGCACCCCAACGACGCCCAGCCGTACAGCCTCCGCAACCTCGGCTTCACCATCCACGTGGGCGAGCTCGACACCGCGTACGATCGCAACCTGGTCGCGCAAGAGTGGTCGGATCGGCTCGATGAGCTCGCGGCCGCCGATCCCGGCGCCTACCCGCACGTGGTCGAGATCCACGCCGGCAAGCCCCACTGGATGGACCTCGAGGACGCCGTCGCCGTCCCGTGGATGGCCGCGTTCACGCGCGATCCCACCCCGGACACCATCGTCTGGTACCAGGACGACGTCCCCCAGCGGCGATCCTACTGGCTCGCGGTGGACGCGGACCAGGCCCTCGCCGCCACCCTGGTGCGGGCGACCCTGCGCGGCCAGGCGATCACCCTCCAGACCACCGGCCTCTCCCGACTCCGGGTGCGGCTGTCGGACGAGCTGCTCGATCTGTCCCAGGCGGTGACCGTGACCGCCAACGGCACCGAGGTGTTCGCGGGGACCGTGCCCCGCACCATCGCCGCCCTCGCCGCCACCCTCGCCGAGCGCGGCGATCCGCGGCTGGTGTTCAGCGCCGAGATCCCGGTCGAGCTCTAGCCGCCGTGGACGGCTGCCTCCCGGCGGACCGTGCAGGGTCCGCAGCCACTCACGAGTCGCCGCAGCCGCTCGGATCCCAGGGCGGGTCCGGCACGAAGTCGGGGGGCCATGCGTCGTGACGGGTGAGGACCGCGCCGGGATCCCACCAGGGCGCACGCGAGGCCCAGAAAATGTCCTCGGTGGGGCGGCAGCCGGGATCGTCGTCGAGCAGGCCAGCCGGGATCCCGACCCAAGGGTCCCCCGCCCCCCGGACGGGGAGGCGGGCGCCGCAGCGACGGCAGAAGGGGCGATCCACCCGGCCGCCCAGGTACGACTGGATGAGATCCTCTCCCCTGTCGTAGGCGAAGTCGGCGGCGCGCACCACGGCGATGGTGCCGAACGCCGACCCGTACGCCTTGCGGCACCGCGAGCAGTGGCAGTTGCTCATCGACAGGACCGAGCCCTTCACGGTGAACGTCACGCCGCGGCAGAGACAGCTCCCTCGAATCATCCCGACCTCCCGGGGGCGACGGCAGGGCGCTCGCTGCGCGCCGTCACGTCCCGAAGCTACCCCGCCCGCCGCGCGGCAGGAAGCCGACGCCCTGCTCGCCGGCACCGCCCCTGCTGCCGCCGGTCAGGCAGCACCGCACGGCTTCGACGTGGTGGTGAGGGCGAGTCGGGGCGGCCTCTCGCCGGCGCGCGAGGGACTCCACGACCGGTCCGACCTCGACGGCGTCCCGGAGGTGGAGGTACCGGGCGACCTGCCCGGCGTCGGGATCCTGGACGGGAGGCGGCGAGAGCTCCCGGGCGACGAGGGGACTGCCGGGACGGCGAGCGTCGTCCCGCTCGAGGCGGCGGCGGTGCGAGCGCGCCGCTCTTCGCGGCGTTCCCCGTCCGGCAGCGAGCGCCCCGGCCTCGTGCGGTGGTCCGCGAGGCACCTCGTGAGCGGGGGGTGGAGCAGGACCATGGGGGAAAGGCGGGGAGATCTCCCGGGAGCACGACCGGCAGCGGATCGCCTGCCGGGAGGTGGCCTCGCCGAGCGTCCCCTCGATCCATCGCCGGGGGCGCCGGCGAGCCGGAACCGGGCCCGCCAGCACGTGGCCGAGCTCCGGGGAAGACGCGAAGGAGCAGCGCGCCCGGCGTCGCTCCCACGCCGGGCGCGAGACGCAGCTCCGTCCCGCGGGGGTGCGCCGACGCGAACACGGCGGCGGTTCCCGCGGGATGGCCGTGGGCGGCACGCGGAGGGGGTCGAGGGCGGCCTCCGCGAGCGCCCTCGAAGCAGGCAGCCGCCTACCGGAGCCCCCCTCGCCCTCGGCGCGCAGGACCCCCTCCGCGGTCGGCGTCCGCGACCTCGATCGAGAGGGTCGCTCGGCTCCCACCCGCGCCACGAGCGGCGCCACCTCGAGCCGGTGGATGACCATGCCGTGGAGCGCGGTCACACCGTACCCGGACAGGTAGTTGCCAGCGCCGGCGTCCGCCAGCCGCTCCCGCATCGCGTCCCGGTGGTTGCTCGCCCCGAACCCCACCGTGGAGAGCGCTACCCCTGGGGAGCGCTCGTAGGCGATCCGCGTCAGGATGGCTCGGGGCTCGGCTCCCCGAGGTGGGCGTCGCCGTCCGCGGGCACCAGCGCCCGGGGCACGGGGCCGCGGCGCTGGGTCCGCGCGGCGAGCCGGCAGGCGAGCTCGAGCCCGCTCGCCATGGCGGTGCAAGGGCGCCTGACCACGCCCCCGCCGGGGCGTGGCGAAGGCGGGCTCCCGATCGAGGGAGGTGTCGCGCCGGCGGTGTGAGGAGGGCGCGCTCGGATCGGAGGCGGTCCCGGCGGCGAGGCGCCCGATCATGCCCGACTCGGCGGCGCTCCTCGAGCGCCGCCGCCCGCGCCCGGCGCGGTTCGGGGTTGTCCGGCGGTCCCGGTACCGCGACGCGCCGGTGGTCGCGGTCGGTCCGCGCGGATCCCACGGCGCCCTCCTCACCCTGCGCGCGGTGCCCGGAACCGGCTCGAGCTCCCCCGGGCTCGGGCACCGGGCTCGCCTCGAGCCCATGCCGCCTCCGCACCAGGCGGGCCTCCCGCTGCTCGAGCTCGGTGAGCGGCACGGCGCGGGACAAGCCGCGCAGCAGGCTCGCGTGGAGCGCCGCCGAGCCGGGCGCGAACCCGAGGCCACGCCAGGTCCAGCGCCGCGGCCGCGCGGGCAGGCAGAGCGACGCTTCCCGTCCCCGTCGCCGGCCGACTCCGTCGCCGAGTGGCTCCGCTCGAACGGCCGCGGCCAGGACGGTCGAGGCGGGCGCGCCTCGCCGGGGGCGCGCGAGACGACGCGACGCTGGCTTGATAGACTGGGGCATCTCGGAGCCCCGGTCATGGCCAGACACCTGCGCCTCCTCCTCTGGATCGGAGCCCTGGTCCTGGGCTGCGGCGGAGACGACGACGACACCGCGCCGCCAGCTGGCGGCACGGTGGAGGGCGACTACACGATCTCGATCACCAACCGCGAGAACGGCTGCGGCTTCGACGACTTCACCACCGGGGAGTCCACCGCGGGCATCGGCCTCCGGCTGGAGGCCTCCGGAGCCACGGCCACCGGCACCGTCACCGAGGTCGGCTCGGCGCTCGTCCTGACGCTGGTCCTCGGCTCCAACGTGTTCGAGGGGACGGTGTCCGGCAGCAGCGTCACGCTGACCCGGGAGGGCACGACGCCGTTCAGCCAGGGCAACTGCGCCTACACCCTCAACGCGACCCTGACGGCCACCGTGTCCGGCGACGTCATCCAGGGCAACCTGCGCTACACCGCCGCCACCAACGACGCCTCCGACTGCGCCGACCTCGAGGGCTGCGTCACGCGCCAGGAGTTCAACGGGACCCGCCCCCCGACCTGAGGCCCGGGGCCGTCATCGGAGCGGCGGGGCGCTCGGCGCGGGCGCGGCCGCGCAGTCGCAGCGACCGAAGCCGGAGCCGTCGGGCAGGCATGCCTGGCCCCCCGCGCAGGCGCCGGGCCCGACGCAAGCCTGGGTCGCGCCCGGGACGCAGAGCGGCGCGGGCGCGGCGGCGGTCGACGGGGGCGCGGCCGGGGCCGGCGCCGGCGCCGCCCCCGGGGGCGATTTCTTGCGCCGCAACGGGTTCTCCAGGTGCACCAGCGCCTTGCCGCAGACGAAGCGCACCTCGGCGATGGTGGTCGCGTTCAGCGCCCCGCCGTTGCCGACCGAGCCGTCCCGGAGCCGACCGCCGAGGAGCTCGATGCGGGCGTCACCGCAGTAGTCCTCCGCCTGGCGCACGCAGTCGGACAGCTCGCCGTCGCACTCCAGCAGCAGCGTGCCGTCCTCGAGCGGCCGGGGATGCACGCCGAGGCTGCCGCACCCGGCGACGAGGGCGACGCCGGCGGCCACGGCCAGCGCGCCCGAGGCGACGAGGCGAGCGGAGGGCCACGGGGCAGAGCGGTGGGGTAGGGTCACGGGGAGATCCTCGCAGGCGTGGGTGGACCCGCTGCCTACGCCGGCTGGCCCCGCTTGACCAGGGTCCCTCGCGCCCCGGCTCGATTCGGCTGCCGGCGAGCGCGCCGCGCGCCCCGCTTCGCGCCCGGGGCCCGACCGGCTACCTTCGCCCGCGAGCGGGACGCGGGGAGGGGCGAGGAGCGCACGATGCAGGCACGACCCACCATCAACCTCCACACCCATTTCTTCTCCATCGACCACACGCCGGAGGCGCAGTTCTACTATCTGTTCGTCGAGTACCTGGCGAAGGGCCTCTGCCATTTGACCCGGCGGCAGCGGCAGCACCCCCGGATCCTCGAGAAGCGGCTCGAGCGGGGGACGCTCTGGGTGCGCCTGCAGCTCTACCTCATCCGCTGCTGTAGCCGTTACTTCCGTCACGACCTCATGGTCGAGGATCTCGAGGGACTGATCCGCATGGCCATCCAGACCTCGTGCCTCGACCGGGACACCGTGCGGAAGGAGCTCGGGCTCACGGAGGGGGTCGCGCTCTGGCGATTTTTGGACCTGCTCTTCGACCTCGCCCAGAAGCACCGCAAGCAGGGCGAGTCGCGCGACCTCGGGGCCGCCCTCGCCGAGCTCGCCCGGAACCTGTACGCGGCGCACGCGCGTGCCTGTCCCCCGGGAAGTCACGTGACCCACCAGGACATGTACCGACAGTACATCGCCGCCAGCACGGACCGCGGCGTACCCTGCTCGCGCGTCGTGCTGCTCACGGTCGACTTCGACCATGCGTTCAAGGCGCATCCCCCCTCCTTCGGCCTGCAGGGCGCGCCGCGGCTGGGCTTCGACGACCAGCTCCGGGAGGTCGAGGCGCTCGTGGCCGCGGTCAACGCGTCGCCCCCGCCGCACCCGGAGATCATCCCCTTCCTCTGCGTCGATCCGCGCCGGTACCCCGGCTCGCCCGAGGCGCTGGTCGCCTGGGCGCGCTCCCTGCTCGCGCCGGCGGGGGTGTTCCGCGGAGTGAAGCTCTACCCGCCGCTCGGGGTGCCGGTGGGCTCGATCCCGATCGAGCTCTTCGAACATTGTCGGCAGCACGGGCTGCCCGTGACCGCCCACGCGAGCCGCTTCGGGGCCGGCGCGCGCGGGCAGGACGCGGAGCGGGCCGCGCTCGCGCGACCGCGGTGCTGGCGCCCCACGCTGGCGGCGCTCGCCGCGACCTGGGACGGCGATCCGTCGCACGTCCTCCGCGTCAACCTGGCCCACTTCGCCGAGCTGCAGGAGCGGCACGACGAGTGGGTGGACGAGCTCCTCGCGCTGATGGCGGAGTTCGACGGGTCGCGCGGCGTCCTCGTCTACTCGGACATCTCCAACGATCTGGTCGTCAAGCCCAGCCGCCGCCGGCGCTACCGCCGGAACGCGCAGCGGGTCCGGGACCTCGGGTTCGAGGATCGGGTCCTCTTCGGCTCCGATTGGTGGAACAACCTCCCGGCGAGCCGCGACGAGGCCTATTACCTCGCGCAGCTCGGGTACGACAGCGGCGAGGCGCCCTTCGACGGCGCGGTCCTCGACGCCAACGCGCGCCGGTTCCTGCCCTGACGCGCCGCGGGGCGCGTCACCCCTCGCCGTCCTCGTCGTCGCCGAGCAGCCCGCACGGGACCACCTTGAGCCGCGAGAAGCGGCGGAGCAGGACCTGCCCCGCGGGCGCGCCCCGCTCCTTGGACACGTCGGCCACGCGGCAGCAGTGCACCTCTACCCGCGGCGCCCCCCGCGCCTTCGAGTACCAGGCCGCCAGCGCCGCCGCGCGCTCCAGCACGGGCCGCGGGATCTCGATCGCCTCGGGGTTGCGGATGACGACGTGGCTGCCGGGCGTGCCCCCGGCGACGTGGAGCCACTGATCGCGCGGCGCCGCCACCCGGAAGGTGAGCTGATCGTTGTCGGCCGCGCTCCGCCCGACGAGCACCTCGAAGCCGTCGATGACGACCGTGCGGTAGGGCCGACCCCGGCTGCTCACGCTCGGACCCCGACGCCGCCCCGGCTCACGGCGAGATGTACGCCACGCCCACGTTGAACATGCCCGTCCAGCGATGATAAAGGTCGAAGTCCGACTGGTAGCGCACGCTGGGGAACGAGAAGTCGAGGAGCAGGTACCTCGTCTTCACGGAGATGGCGAACAGATCGAGGCGCCCGAGGAAGTCGGTGCGATCGCCGGTGGCGATGAAGCCGGCGCCGAGGCGCAGGGTCCAATAGGCGCCCGGAGTGAGCGGGAGGTGGTAGCCGACACCGCCGGTGAAGCTGTGCAGCGAGTCGTCGTTGTCCAGCGCCGGCTCCGAGTCGCCGATGATCGGCCGGAAGGTGCTCGGCGCCCACTCCAGCGACACCTCGGCCTGGTCGACGGTGACCCCCGCGCGGAGCGCGAAGAGGAACGCCCCCCAGGTGGTCGGCGTGTCGAGGGTCCCGTCCGGCAGACTGAAGGAGTGCAGCGTGACCCCGCCGCCGAGCACCACGCCGCCGAAGCCGTGCACGCCGGTCAGCGTCCGGGCCGGATCGGTCGACTCGGGCTCGAGATCGCGCGCGGGCACGCAGGCGCCGCTGGCCGCGCACACCTCGTCGGCGGCACAGGGCGGGTTGCAGGCCGTGACGCAGCGCCCCTCGACGCAGACGAACCCGGCCCGGCAGGCGGGGCTGCACGCGCCGCGCGCGCCCGCGTCCGGGTCGAGGGTGACCTCGGCCTCGGCCTCGTCCGCGACGTCCGCCGATTCCGCCACCGCGTCGTCACCCTCGTCGCCGCCGTCGCCCGCCTCGTCCGCGGGGTCGGCAGTGTCGGTGGATTCCTGCGCGAGGAGCGGAGGACAGAGCAGGAGCAGCCCGGCGAGAAGACACCGTGGCAGGGCGGAATCTCGTGGGTTCATGGCGGCGGCGAGACGATGCCGCGCCCGCGTCGAGCCGTCAACGCGGCGGCCGCGCCGCACCCGCCCGCCCAGGCGCCCGCGCGAGCGACGCGGCCGAGCGGCGCGCTCGCCCGTCGCCGATCGATCCTTGGCCCGACACGGTAATACTGCGGCCGCGTTGCAGGCGGCGCGACGAGGCGGGCTCCGCGCCGTTGGTTTCGCCTGCGCGCGCGGGGTACCGTTGACTGTACGCGAGACGAGGAGGCGACCCATGCCGAACCGACGAGGCGTGGCCGCGATCGCGGCCGTCCTGACCACCGCGACCTGGGGCAGCGCGCAGGAGTACTACCTCGACGCCGACGCGGGCGACGACGCCAACGACGGCCTCTCCGAGGCCACCCCGAAGCGCACGCTCGCGAGCGTCGCGGGGAGCGGCTTCGGCGGCGGCGGCTACGAGGCGCTGTACCTCAAGGCCGGCACCGCCAACCCGTACGAGACGAGCGGGCTCAGCATCCGCAGCGCCATCGTCACCCGCTACGGCCCCGAGTCCGCGGCGCGGCCCGTCATCGCGGGCACGGGCGCCGGCTTCGGAGGCGTGACGGTGGGCCAGGACGGGGTCCTGGCCGGAGTCAAGGTGATCGGCTCCGGACGGGTGGGGATCTCGGTCCAGGGCCCCGGCGCCGAGGTGCGAGACTGCGAGGTGGACGGCTCCGGGGGTTCGTTCGAGCTCGGCTTCGGGATCATGGGCGAGGGCAACTACATCCACCACAACGTGGTCCACCACCTCTCGGCCATGAGCGGCGACACGGGGGACATGAACACCTCGGGCGGCGCCGAGGCCTACATGGTGATGGCCTCGAACAACGAGATCGCGTACAATGTGGCCCTCGAGGCGCACGGCCCGAACTCCACGCTCGGGGGCTCGGAGGGCGGCTGCCTCGAGATCGTGAACGGGCAGGCCGGATCCACCATCTCTGGCGTCCTGTTCCACCACAACTACTGCGAGCAGAGCGTCGGCCTCTTCGAGGGCTGCTCCGGCAACTTCCAGGGCACCGACGCCATCCAGGAGCACCACGGCAAGATCGAGGACTCGCTGGTCGCCTACAACATCTCCGTGGACGCGATGTGGCTATACCTGCTGCAGCCGGTCAACACGGATTTCAGGAACCTGGTGTTCGAGCACAACACCATCGTCCACACGCCGAACAACCACCTCATCGAGCAGGCGGCGCGCGACATGTTCGGCCTCAACGTCGAGGAGGACGCGGGCTACACCGGCGTGCTCGAGCCCGGCGAGATCGTCGTCCGCAACAACATCTTCGCCGTCGTCCAGGGCGCGAGCCCCGGCTTCGGCGGGATCCAGCTGGGCAACGTCCCCGACGGTGATCACTACCACAACCTCTTCGTGGGCGCCGCGCCGAGCTGGACGCTGGGTCCGGGCGAGCTCCAGGTGGACGAGGCCGCGGCGGCGTTCACCGCGGACTATCGCCTCGGCGCGGGCAGCGCGGCCATCGACGCCGGTAGCCCGCTCGCCTGGCGGGACTGGACCGACTTCGACGGCAACCCGGTCTACCTCGGGGCGGCGCCCGACATCGGCGCCTCCGAGTACTGCGACCAGGCCAGCGATCCCGCGTGCAGCGCCGCGCAGCCGCTCGACACCGGCTCCACCACGGGGACCAGCACCGGCAGCGACGCCTCTCCCACGGGGGGCTCGTCGACCCCGCCGGTGGCGCCCCCCACGTCGCGCGGCGCGGCCGGTGACGGCGGCGCCGCGGGCGGCTGCGGCTGCGCGCTGGTCGGCCGGGCCCCGGCGCCCGCGCGGGGCGCGCTCGTCGCGCTGGCGCTGCTGCTGCTCGCCCGGCGGCGCCGGAGCGCGGGCGGACGCTGACGCCCCCTGGCGGCCTGGGGGGCGACCCGCTATCAAGGCGGGCGCCGATGACCGCCGCCGCGCCTGCGCCCGCTCGACCGCCGCTCCGCGCCGCGCGGTGGCGCGGCTGGCTCGAGCGAGGACGCCTCGAGACGCCGGGGCTCACCGCCGCCTACTGGGGCGCGGTGGGCGTCTTCGCCCTCGCCTACTGGCTCACCCCTTGCCCGCCGTGCATCGACTACCCGCAGCACCTGGCGCTGGGCGCCATCCTGCGCCGCCTCCTGGACCCGTCCGCGCCCGAGCACGCCGTATACGTCGCGACGCCCCTCACCTATAATGGCCTCTTTCACGTCCTGGTCGCGGCGCTGGGCCTCGTCGTCCCGATCGAGGTGGCGGGCAAGATCCTGCTGTCGCTGGTGCCGATCCTGACCGCCTGCGCCGCGCTCGCGATCATGGACGTCGCCGCTCGACCGCGCTGGTACGCGGCCTTCCTCCTGCCGCTGTCCTACAGCTACGTCGTCGGCTGGGGTTTCATCAACTATGCCCTGTTCGCCCCGGTGGGGCTGCTCACGCTCGCCGGGTGGATGCGCTGGCGGGATGGGGAGCGCCATGCGCTCGGGTGGGTCGTCGCCGGGGCGCTGATCGTCGCCTACGCGCACGTCCTGGTTCTGCTCTGCCTGTGCATCAGCGTCGGCGTCGCCACCCTCGCGCGACGGCTGCCGCGCGAGGTGGGGCTGCGACCCTGGCTGCGCGAGGTGGTGACCGCACCCTGGCCGGTCCTGCCGGCCGCGGGCTACGCGGTGCTGGTCCACCGCGCCCACCGCAACGCGCCGCACATCTACTGGGAGCCCCAGCAGGACGGCCTGGACGCTCCGGCCTGGCAGAAGCTCTGGGAGCTCTCGAGCTTCGCCGTCGGAAACCTCGGCGACCAGGCCGATCGCGTCCTCTTCCTGGCTTCCCTCGGCCTGCTGCTGCTGCTCTGGCTCGCGAGCGCGGTCGCACCTCCGGCGTCCGCCGCGCCGCGCTCCCGCGAGTTTCGCGCGCTCGCTGCCACGTGGTTCCTGCTCTATCTCATCACGCCGCGGGTGCTCATGAGCACCTGGTGGATCTTCGAGCGGCTGCCGGTCCTCTGGCTCACCTTCCTCGTCGCGGCCACGCCCCGCGGGGAGGGCGGCCTCGCGCGGGGGGTCCGCGCCGCGATCGTCACCCTGGGGCTCACGCTCGCGCTGACGACGGTCCGCGCCTTCGCGACCATCCCGGGCGCGCGCGACGCGAGCGCCATCATCGATGATCTGCCGCCGGGGGCGCGCGCCATCGCCGTGATGCACTCTTACTCGGCGTCGCCGGCCATCTGGCGCGAGATCTGGGTGCACCAGCTCGCCTACCACGTGGTGCGGCGCCCGGGCGAGATCGCCTTCGACTTCACCCGGTACGCGAGCCTCCCCGTGCGCCGCCGCGACGCGGGCGAGCGCCCGCCGCGCTTCCCGTCCGGGCTCGAGTGGCACCCGGAGAGCTACGATCCGCGCGCCGCCTACGCGGCTTACTTCGACTGGGTGCTGGTGCGCACCCCGGACGAGGACCCCGGCGAGGACCCCCGCTGGCGCACCTTCGGCGCCTACGCCGACCGGGTCATCGCGAAGAGCCACCGCGGCCGCTTCTGGCTCTACGACGCCGCCGCGATCCACCGCCCCTGGCCGGGCGAGGAGTGACCGCGCGCCGGGCGCGCGCTCAGCCGGCGCGCGGCGGCGGGTCGGGAACGCGCGGCGCCGCCGCACCGCCGGCCCACACGGTGATCTGCGGGAACGGGAACTCGATGCCGCGCGCGGCGCAGGCCGCCCGGCGCCGGCGGTTGTACTCCCGGCCCACGCGCCATTGCTTGCTCGGGAGGGTCTTGATGCGGCCCTTGATGACGATCGACGAGTCCGCGAAGCGATCGACCCCCAGCACCTCGAGGGGCTCGAGGATCTCACCGGCGTACGCGGGATCGGCGCGGAGGTCGGCGTCCGTGGCGCGCAGGGCGGCGAAGACGGCGTCCAGGTCCGCGTCGTACGCGACGCCGACGTCGAAGAGGTAAAACGAGAAGTCCTTGGTCATGTTGGTGACGACGTCGATCTTCCCGTTCCGGATGAAATGGACGTTGCCCGCCAGATCCCGGAGCTTCGTGGAGCGCAGGGACACGTTCTCCACCAGCCCCGAGCGGCCCGCGGTCTCGATCACGTCGCCCACCCGGATCTGATCCTCCATGAGGATGAAGAACCCGCTGATCACGTCCTGGACGAGCTGCTGGGCCCCGAAGCCGACCGCGATGCCGACGATCCCCGCGGCGGCCAGCACCGGGCCGACGTCGATCCCGAGCTCGCTCAGCACCACGATGGCGGTGACCAGGACCAGCGTGGCCGAGATCAGGGAGCGGACCAGGGCGCGGAGCGTCTCGGCGCGCTTGCGCATCTCCAGCTCGCTGGCGTCGACCAGCGGCTGGAACACCCGGCTGACGATCCGCCGGCCGAGGTAGAGGGCGGTGGCGCCGAGAGCGAGCGCGATGACCACCCGCAGCCCGTGCGTGATGAGCCACGTGGTGACGGCCTGCGTGAACCCCTGGACCGAGTCCATGCTGGGGGCTCGAATAGCCGATGCCTCGCGGGCGAGCCACCAGCGGGCGGTGGACGCGGCCTTGCGGTCGGCGCCGGCGCGCGGGGAACCGGACCGATCCCCCCGTGGCTCGGCATTGATCCGTTGCATATGACGGGCCTGTTCCCGTCATATTTGCCGGACCGGAAGAAAGTAGCGGAAATACCGGGTTCCGAACCGCGAACCTGATCGGCACGGTTGCTGCAACCAGGGGGGCCTCCCCCGGCCCATGTGCGCTCCCAAGCCGGCCCCCGTCGCCTCCCGCCGTGAGCCCCCCTGGGGGCCGCGCCACGGCGGCCCGCCCGCGGCGCCGGGCGGGTCTGGGCAGAGCGGGAGCGCCGCGCGGCGCCCGCCCGGACCTGCGCGCCACCAGGAGGCGACGTGAGCGGTGCGCTGACGCGGCGCGGGCTGCTCGCCGGCGGGGGCGTGGTCGTGCTCGCCTCGGTCGCGGCCGCGGCGGCACCGGAGGTCGGCGGCCCGCTGCTGGCCCCGGCGCCCTCCCGCCGCTGGGCGCTGGTGGTGGACCTCGCCCGCTGCGCGCGGGACCGCGGCTGCTCGGCCTGCGAGCAGGCATGCCACGCCGCCCACGCCGTGGTTTCGCCCGCGGATCCCCGCCACGAGCTCAAGTGGATCTGGAAGGAGCCTTACGCCAACGTCTTCCCGGAGCAGCTCCACGCGCGGGTGACCCCGGCGCGGCGCGAGCTCCCGGTGGTGGTGACCTGCAACCACTGCAGCGCGCCGCCCTGCACGCGGGTCTGCCCTACCCGCGCCACCTGGCAGCGCGAAGACGGCGTGGTGGCGATGGACCCGCACCGGTGCATCGGCTGCCGCTACTGCATGGCGGCGTGCCCCTACGACGCCCGGAGCTTCAACTGGGAGCGCCCGGCGTCGAGCGCTGCCGGCGGCCCCTTCCCGCGGCGAAGCCGGGGCGTGGTCGAGAAGTGCACGCTCTGCGCCGAGCGCGTGGACGTCGGCCTCGCGCCGGCGTGCGTCGAGGCCTGCCAGCGCGACGGCGCGGGGGCCCTGGCCTTCGGCGATCTCGCCGACGACGGCGCGGCCGTGAGCCGCCTGCTCGCCACCCGCCCGGCGTTGCGCCGCCGACCCGAGCTCGGCACGCAGCCCAACGTCTTCTACCTGGTCTAGGCTCATGCGGCAGGGCTCGGCAAGATTCGGCCTCCTCCAGCGCGGCGCCGTCGCCGGGCTGGCGGCCGCGCTCCTCCTCGGCGCCGCCGCCTACGCGACGCAGGTCCGCCACGGGCTCGGCGTGACGGGGCTGTCGCGGGCCGTCCCGTGGGGTCTGTACATCTCCCAGTTCACCTTCCTCGTCGGCGTCGCCGCCTCCTCCGTGCTGGTCGTCCTGCCCCGCCACGTCCACGGCCGCCGCGACGGCGCGGAGCTGGTGCTCTTGGGCGAAGCGCTCTCGGTGGTGGCGCTCCTCGAAGCCTTCACGTTCGTGCTGGTGGACCTGGGGCGCCCGGAGCGCGTCCTCTTCGTCCTGCTCCACCCGTCGCCCACCTCCCTGATGTTCTGGGACGTCCTGACGCTCTCCGGCTACCTCTTCGCCTGCAGCGCGGTGCTCGCCGGTTCGCTCCTGGCCCGACCGGGCGAGCGGGAGCACGCGCCGCGCTGGCTCGTCCTCGGGTCCATCCCGCTCGCCATCGGGATCCACGTGGTCACCGCGCTGCTCTACGCGGGCCTGGTGGCCCGCGGCGGCTGGATGACGGCGATCCTCGCCCCCAAGTTCCTGGCGACGGCGTTCGCCTCCGGCTCGGCCCTCCTGCTCCTGCTGGCGCGCGCGCTCGACGCCACCGGCGCGCTCCCCGTCCCCCCGACGGCGCTGGCGCGCCTGGCCGGCATCCTGACCTACACGCTCGCGGGCACGCTGCTCTTCTCCGGGCTCGAGACCTTCACGAGCCTGTACTCCGGGCTCCCCGGGGGGGCGGCCCACGTCCGTCACCTCTACCTGCCAGCCGCGCACGCCGCGGGTCCCGCGGCGATGATGCTGACGTCGACCGGGCTCGCGGCGCTGGCCCTGGGGGTACTGCTCTGGCCCGCGCTCCGGAGGCGCCCGCGCCTGCTCGACCTGGCGTGCGGCGCCGTCGTCCTCGCGGTCTATCTGGAGAAGGGCCTCGTCTTCGTCCCCTCGGGCTTCGCGCCCTCGGCGCTCGGCGCCGACGTCACCTACGCCCCGAGCGCGATCGAGGTCACGGTCGCCCTCGGCATCCACGCGGGGGGCGCCCTGCTCTTCCTCGCCCTCCTGCAGCTGGTCCTGGCCCGCACGCGCGCGACGACCGCGGCGGCCGAGACGTCCGCCACCGCCTCCGCGGCGGCCGGACCGTTGCTGGCGACCGGCGCGACCGCCGGCTGATCCCCCGACGCCGACCCGACACGAACCTGTCCGATTCGCTCCTTACCCCCAACCCCTCCCGGCGCCGACGTGCGCCCCATCCTCCGGAGGACCCATGCCCAGCTACGTCATCGCGAGCAAGTGCGACGGATGCAAGGCGCTCGACAGGACCGCCTGCCAGTACATCTGTCCGAACGATCTCATGACCCTCAACCCCGAGATCTCCAAGGCCTACAACCGCGATCCCAGCATGTGCTGGGAGTGCTTCAACTGCGTGAAGATCTGCCCTACCCAGGCCATCGAGGTGCGCGGCTACTCCGACTTCGTCCCCCTGGGCGCGACGGTGAGTCCCCTGCGCAGCACGGACAGCATCCTCTGGACGGTGCAGTTCCGCGACCCCTCGATCAAGCCCAAGCGCTTCCGCTTCCCGATCCGGCGCGACGTCGCCGAGGGCCAGGTCGAGCCCTTCGGCCACGCCCCCACGGCCACCACCGACCTCCGGAGCCCGCTGCTGATGGGTGAGCCCTCCGGGCTCGACACCCCGACCGGCCCCGTCCGGCACCCCACCCTCCCGCAGCTCGACGCCGCGGGCACGGAGGCGCGGTGATCATGGCGAACTTCAAGACCGTCGTCGTCGATACCGACCTGCTGATCTGCGGTGGCGGCATGGCCGCCTGCGGCGCCGCGGTGGAGGCCGCCTACTGGGCCAAGCAGCACGGCCTCAAGATCACGCTGGTGGACAAGGCGGCCATGGATCGCTCCGGCGCCGTGGCGATGGGCCTGTCCGCGATCAACCTCTACCTCGACCACTCGAGCGGCGACAACACCCTGCGCGATTACGTGGACTACGTCCGGAACGACCTGATGGGGATCACGCGCGAGGACCTGGTCGCCAACATCGCGCGCCACGTCGACGGCACCGTGCACCTGTTCGAGAAGTGGGGCCTGCCCATCTGGAAGAACGACCAGGGCCGCTACGTCCACGAGGGGCGCTGGCAGGTCATGATCAACGGCGAGTCGTACAAGGTGATCGTCGCCGAGGCCGCCAAGAAGGCGCTCGCCGAGGCCGGGGGCCAGTACCTCGAGCGCGTCTTCATCACCCACCCGCTGATGGAGGGGGACCGCTGCGTCGGCGCCATCGGCTTCAGCGTCCGCGAGAACACGGTCTACGTCTTCAAGGCGAAGGCGACGCTGGTCGCGATGGGAGGCGCCGTCCACGTCTTCCGGCCACGCTCGACCGGCGAGGGCCTCGGCCGCTCCTGGTACCCGCCGTTCAACTCGGCCGGGAGCGCGTTCTTCACCCTCTACGCGGGCGCCGAGATGACCTGCCAGGAGGTGCGCTTCGTGCCCGTGCGGTTCAAGGACGCCTACGGCCCGGTCGGCGCCTGGTTCCTGCTGTTCAAGTCGATCGCGACCAACGCGCTCGGCGAGGACTACATGAAGACCAACGACGCCGAGCTCGACAAGTGGGGTCCCTACGGCCGCGCCAAGCCGACACCGGCGAACCTCCGCAACTGGCTCATGATGCTGGACATCATGAAGGGCAAGGGTCCCATCAAGATGCGCACGGAGGAGGCGATCCGGCGGATCAGCGAGCAGGCCCCCGACCCCAAGGCGGCGCAGCGCAAGCTGAAGGAGCTCGAGTCCGAGGCGTGGGAGGACTTCCTCGACATGACCATCGCCCAGGCGCTGCTCTGGGCCGCCACCAACGTCGAGCCCGAGAAGAAGCCGTCGGAGATCATGGCCTGCGAGCCGTACTTCATCGGTTCGCACTCCGGCGCCTCCGGCGCCTGGGTGTCCGGCGCCGAGGACCTGCAGACCGCCGCCACCCGCGGCGAGTACTGCTGGGGACACACCAACATGACCACGGTACCCGGGCTCTTCGCCGCGGGCGACGCGAGCGGGGCGTCGAGCCACAAGTTCTCGTCCGGCTCCTTCACCGAGGGCCGCATCGCCGGCAAGGCCGCGGTCGCGTTCATCCAGCAGGAGGGCGGCAAGGCCCAGGTGTCCGACGCGCGGGTCGCCGAGCTCACCAGCCAGATCCTGCAGCCGCTCGCCACCTTCCGCGAGCACTCGGGCGCCACCACCGACCCCGATCTGAACCCGAAGTACCTCCGGCCCAAACACTTCATGCACCGGCTGCAGAAGATCATGGACGAGTACGCCGGCGGCGTGTCCTGCCAGCTCGCCACCAGCGCCCGCCAGCTCGAGGTCGGCCTCGAGCAGCTCGCGCTCCTGCGCGAGGACGCGCGGTGCCTGGCGGCCAGCGACCTCAACGAGCTGATGCGCTGCTGGGAGAACGTGCACCGCCTGCACCAGGCCGAGGCCCACGTCCGCTCGGTGCTCTTCCGCGAGGAGACGCGCTGGCCGGGGTACTACCTGCGCGCCGACAAGCCGACCCTCGATCAGGACAACTGGCTGGCGTTCTGCAACTGCCGGTACGACCAGGCCAAGAACGAGTGGTCGATGATCAAGCGCCCCGTGAAATACATCACGAGCGGCAACGGCGGATGAACGATCGGGACCCGCTCGAGCTCCCCCGAGGCCCCCGCGGACGGCTCCTCGTCGTCGGCGGGGGCATCGCCGGGCTGTCGGCGGCGATCGAGGGCGCCGAGGCGGGGTTCGGCGTCGTGCTCGTCGAGCGCGCGGCTCACCTCGGCGGGCGGGTCGCCCAGCTCCACCAGTACTTCCCCAAGCTCTGCCCCCCGCTCTGTGGGCTCGAGATCAACCTGCGGCGCCTGCGCGCGGGGCGGGGCCTCGCCTGGCTCACCTCGACCGAGGTGGAGCGAGGCGAGCCGACCCGCGACGGGCGGCTCCGGGCGCGACTGCGACAGCGGCCGCGCTTCGTGACCGAGCGGTGCACCGCGTGCGGCGCCTGCACCGACGCTTGCCCGGTGCTGCGCCCGCGCCCCTTCGACCTCGGGCTGAGCACCGCGAAGGCCATCGCCCTGCCCCACGCCGCGGCGTTCCCCGCTCGGTTCGCGATCGAGCGCGATGCGTGCGAGCCCGGCTGCGCGCGGTGCGTCGCGGCCTGCCCGTACGGGGCCATCGATCTCGGCATGGGCGACCGCGAGCTGGAGCTCGAGGCGACGGCGGTGATCTGGGCCACCGGCTGGGATCCATACGACGCGAGCGCGCTCACCGACCTCGGCTTCGGGGCGCACCCCGACGTCGTCACCGGCCTGATGCTCGAGCGCCTCGCGTCGCCCCAGGGGCCGACCGGCGGGCGCATCGTCTGCCCCTCCGACGGGCGCGCGCCGCGGCGCGTCGCCTTCGTGCAGTGCGCGGGCTCGCGGGACGCGGGCCACCTCGAGTACTGCTCGGGCGTCTGCTGCCTCGCCTCGGCCAAGCAGGCCCGGTACCTGCGCGCGGCGCACCCGGAGGTGGAGATCGCCATCCACTTCATCGACCGCCGCGCCACCGGGAACGCCGAGCGCTTCCTCGCCGCCACCGCCGCGGACGAGCGGCTCCGCTTCGTGCCCGGGAAGGTCGCCCGGGTTGACGTGTCGGGGGCATCGCCGGTGGTCGTCGTCGAGGACCTCTCCAGCGGCCAGCTCGCCGCGACGGCCGTCGACCTGGTGGTCCTCGCGACGGGGATGACCCCGTCGCGGAGCGACACCCCCGCGTTCCAGCAGCTCTCGCGGGACGTGAACGGCTTCTTGGCTTCGGCGCAGCCTCCTCGGATCGGCGCGGGGCAGTACGTCGCGGGCTGCGCACGGCAACCCATGGACGTCGCCACGGCCGTCCGCGACGCTACCGCCGCCGTCGCCCGGGCGCTCGCGCGGGCGCCGCGCGCGGCGGGCGACCCCGCGCCGCGAGGTGCGTCATGAGCCAGGCGGCGGTGCTCCTGTGCGCGGGGTGCGAGCTCGGGTCGGCGCTCGACCTCGCCGCGCTGACGCGGCTCTGCGCCGACTACCCGGGCGTCGGCAGCGCGCAGACGGTCCCCTGCCTCTGCGACGCAGCGGGCGCGCGGGCCCTCCGCGACTGCGCGCGCGCCGCGCCGTCCACGATCGTCCTCGGCGCCTGCTCGGCGCGCTTCACGCCGCTCCCGACGGCGGACGTGACCTGCCCGGTCGAGCGCGTCCCCCTGCGCGAGCTGGTGGTCTACAGCCACGAGCCGGGTCACGCCGAGACGCAGGCGCTCGCCGCGGACACGCTGCGCATGGGGCTCATCCGGGCGCTGAGGTCGACGCCAGCCGTGCCCCAGGGGTTCGAGGTCGAGCGCTGCGTGCTCGTGGTCGGCGGCGGCGCGACCGGGATCGCCGCCGCGCTCGTCGCGGCGAAGGCCGGCTACCGGGTAGCGCTGGTGGAGCGGGAACCGGCGCTGGGCGGGTGGCTCCGCCTGACGCGGCGGTTGCCCCCGAGCGTGCCCCCGTATCGCGAGCTCGAGGACAGCCCCCTCGAGACGCTCCTCGCCGAGCTGGGGGCGGAGCCCCTGGTCACCGTCCACAAGGGGACCACCGTCGAGCGCATCACGGGCGAGCCCGGGCGGTTCACGGTGACGCTCCGCACCCCGACGGGGCCGCACGAGCTCCGGGCCGGCGCCGTCGTGCAGGCGACCGGCTACGTCCCGTACGACGCGACCCGGCTGGCCCACCTCGGCTACGGCAAGTCGCCCGACGTGGTGACCAGCCAGGAGCTCGAGCCGATGCTGGCCGCGGGCCGGCTCCGCCGCCCCTCCGCCGGCCAGCGCGCGCGCCGGATCGCGTTCCTCCTCTGCGCGGGCTCGCGGGACCCGGACCACCTGCCCTACTGCTCCACCGTCTGCTGCCGCACCGCGCTGAAGCAGGCGCTCTGGGCGCGAGAGCTCGACGGCGACTGCGAAGCGTACGTGGTCGCTCGAGACCTGCGCACCCCGGGCCTGCACGAGGCCTTCTACCGCCGCGCGCAGGAGGATCCGCTCCTCTTCTTCACCAAGGGCGAGGTCAGCGCGGTGGCGCTCACCCGGGAGGGCCGGCTATCGGTGGCGGTGAAGGGCGGGCTCCTCGGCGACGACGTCGCGCTCGAGGCCGAGCTGGTCGTGCTCGCGGTGGGGATGGTTCCCCGCGCCTCGGACAACGACGCCCTGCGGGAGCTCGCGGACGCGCGCGCCGCGCTCGCCCGCGGGGATCCGGGCCAAATCGCCGCCGAGGAGACGGTCCGCCGCCTCGAGGTCATCGCCGACTCCGGCACGCTCGGCCTCGGCTACCGCCAGGGGCCGGACCTCCCGCTCGACCGCTACGGCTTCCCCGACTCCCATTTCATCTGCTTCCCGTACGAGACGCGCCGCACGGGGATCTACGCGGCCGGGGCCGTGCGCGCGCCGAACGATCTGGAGGCCTGCCGCATCGACGGCGAGGGCGCCGCCCTGAAGGCGATCCAGGCCATCGAGCATGCCGCCGCGGGGCTGGCCCTGCACCCGCGCTGGGGCGACCCGGCGCCGCCCTCGTTCAACCTCCAGCGCTGCACCCAGTGCAAGCGGTGCACCGAGGAGTGCCCGTTCGGCACCCTCGACGAGGACGAGCGCGGCACGCCCAAGCTCCATCCGACCCGCTGTCGCCGCTGCGGGATCTGCCTGGGCGCCTGTCCGGAGCGGATCATCTCCTTCCCGGACTACGGCATCGACGTCGTCTCGAACCTGGTCAAGTCGGTGCCGATCCCGGACGAGTTCGAGGAGAGCCCGCGGATCCTGGTGCTGGCCTGCGAGAACGACGCCTACCCGGCGCTGGAGCTCGCGGGGTTCCACCGCCACCGCTACAGCGCCTACGTCCGCGTGATCCCGGTCCGCTGCCTCGGCTCGGTCAACGTCATCTGGATCGCCGACGCCATGGCGCGCGGATACGACGGAGTGCTCTTGCTGGGTTGCGTCCCCGGCGACGACACCCAGTGTCACTACCTGCGCGGCAGCGAGCTGATGACGACGCGCAGCGAGAACGTCAAGCAGAAGCTGACGCAGCTCGCGCTCGAGGACGAGCGGGTGCGTATCGAGTACGTCACCATCACCGACTACTCGACGCTCGGCGGTCGTATCGACGCCTTCGTGCAGCGCATCCAGGAGATCGGCCTGAACCCCTTCAAGGACGTGTGATGATCCGCGGAGACGCTACCGCAGACGGGGCGAACACGGCGACCGGGTCCGGGCCCCGCGATCGCGCCCCGAGGACTCGGCGCCGCGCCACCCGCCTGGCGCCGGACCGCGCGCTCGTCCGGCGCCTGCTCGACGGCGGCGGCGACGCCCTGCGCCAGTGCATGCAGTGCGCGACCTGCTCCGCGGTCTGCGAGCTCACCCCCGAAGACGCGCCCTTCCCCCGCAAGGAGATGCGCTGGGCGCAGTGGGGGCTGGCCGATCGGCTGCTCGTCGACGTGGATCTCTGGCTCTGCCACGAGTGCCACGACTGCACCGGGCGCTGCCCGCGCGACGCCCGCCCCGGCGACGTCATGGCGGCGCTGCGCCAGGAGGGCGTGAGCCACTACTCCTGGCCGCGGGGGCTCGCCCGCTGGGCGGCGAGGCCGGGGGGGCTCGTCGGGCTCGTCGTCGGCGCGGCCGCGCTGCTCGCGGCGGCCGCGTGGGGTTGGGAGGCGGCCGGGGCCACCGCGGCGGAGCTCGCGGGCACGGGGCTCCCCGACGCGGGACCCCGCATCGTGATCCCCTTCTCCCCGCGGCTCCCCCACGGCCTGCTCGGCGTGCTCTTCGCGACGCTGCTCCTGCTCGACGGCGCCTTGCTCGGGCTCGGCGCGGCGCGGTACTGGCGGGCGCTGGTCCGGGCCAACCGCTCCGGCGGCCAAACGCGGGCGCCCCCCAGCTGGGGGAGGAGCCTCCGCCTCGCGCTCGGTCGCGTCGCCTGGCACGAGGACTTCGGGCGCTGCCAGACGGAGCGGGGGCGCAGGGTGGGGCACTCGCTCGTCTTGTACGGGATGCTGGGGCTCGTCCTGGTGGATCTCTGGGTGGTGACGGCGCGGTACAGCCCGCTGCGCACCGGGCTCGTGTACCCGCTGGGGCTCACCGATCCGTGGAAGATCCTGGCGAACCTCGCCGGCGCCGCGCTCGTGCTCGGCTGTGTCACCATGGCCGTGGAGCGCTGGGGTCGCCCCGCGCGGTGGTTCCCCGGCGGCCAGACCGCCGCGCCGAGCCGCCCGCGCTCGGCGCCGTCGGGCACCTACGGCGACTGGTTGCTGCTGGCGCTGCTGCTCACGGTCGCGCTCACCGGGTTCGTGACCGAGGCGCTCCATTTCGCCCGGATGGAGCCCACGCGACACCTGGCCTACCTGGTACATCTGGTTTCGGTCGTGACGCTGCTGCTGGTGCTGCCGTACACGAAGCTCGCCCACCTCGCCTATCGCACGGTGGCGTTCGTCTACGTGGAGCGCCACGGCCTGCGGCGGCGGCGCGCCGGGCCGGCCGCCCCGGCGCCGTCGCCATCCCCCGCCGCGGCCACGCTCGCGCCCCGGGAGGTACCGTGCCCGCGCGCCGCTACCGCCGCGCCGTGACGGCCGCGTTGCTGATGATGGGCGCGCCGCTCCTGTTGTCGCTGGTCGGCCTCGCGCGCGGCGCCGGGCCGGAGCCGTTCCTGGCCCCCGCCCGGCCCGAGACCCGCTGCGTGCTGGAGGCAGGCGCCATGCGCCACACCCACATGACCTACCTGGCTCGGCGCCGCGACCGCGTGGTACGCGAGGGCGACGCGGCGACCGTCGCCGAGAGCGAGACGCGCGGCCTGCGCTCGTGCCGCGGGTGCCACCCCGATCGCGCCACCTTCTGCGATCGGTGTCACACGCGCGCCAGCGTGAGGCTCGACTGCTTCGGGTGCCACGCCTACTGACGCGCCGTTCCCACGCCGCGAGGCCACGGCGACGGCAGGATCGGCCGGCGAGCGCCGCCGTCAGCGCTGCTTGGCGGGGACGCGCCGGGGCGGAAAGCCGCTCTCCCGCCCCCGCCCCGAACCCCGAGCCCGCGCGACGGTCACGAACGCTGGCCCGAGGAGGGTGTCTCGGCGGCGCCAGCGCGCTGCCCGGTGTGCAGCCCTCGAACCCCACGGGATGGCCGAGGGGACGCCCGTCGCGGTTCTCTCGCCCGTCCGTTGGCCCCGCCGTGACCTGGACGACGCCCCCGGCCCGGCAGCGAGCCGATTTGCTGAACCATTTCGGGGCGAGGACGCGACTGCGGGACGGCTTTCGAGCCAAGGGAACCCGTCGATGTCACGAAGCAGGTTCATGAGAGCAGAATTGTTCAGTCTCAGAGTCCTTCTCGCTGGCACGGTGAGCGTCGCGGTAGGAAGCGGGGGGTGCTCGTCGCGTGGCGACGAAGGGGGTGGGGAGGCGATGGGCGGGGCGACCGCAACGGGCGGTGTGATCGCGGGGGGCACGCGCGCCTCGGCAACCTCGACCGTGGGTGGCAGCGCCTCGCCGCCGAGCGGCGGCCAGTGGGCGACCGGCGGTGCGGCGAGCGGAGGCGCTCCCGCCGTCGGTGGCGCTCCGAGCGCCGGAGGAGTGGTCGCAACCGGTGGGACATCGCTCGTCACGACGGGGGGTACCGGCGGCGCGACGACCGGCGGCGTGCCAACGGGCGGCGCCCCGACCGGCGGCGTGACGACCGGCGGCGTGACGACCGGCGGCGTGACGACCGGCGGCGTGGCAACGGGTGGCGCCCCGACCGGCGGCGTGACGACCGGTGGCGTGGCAACGGGCGGCGCCTCGACCGGTGGCGTTTCCGCTGGCGGTGCCGAGGAGGCGGGCGGCGCGGGAACGGCGGGTGTCCCGGAGGCGGGAGGCGCGGAGGCCGGCGCGGGCGGCTCCGCGGGGGCGTCGTTGGACTGTGGAGCCCCGATGCCGACGGGCAACGGCACCACTCACTGCGGGAGCGACAGGACCGGCAGAGCGGGCGACCTCGCCTGGGAGCTCTGGTCGAACGCCAACAACGGCAACGATTGCATCACCTACTACGACACGCCGGCCTTCAGCGCCAGATGGAACAACAACGGCGACTTCTTGGCGCGCCTCGGGATCGAGTGGGGAGGCAGGCCCATCGCCCAGTTGGGTGAAATCACCGCCGAGTTCACCTATCGGAAGACCGGTTCCAGCGGCGAGTATTCGTACATCGGCGTCTACGGTTGGGCGACCAATCCTTGTGTCGAGTACTACATCATCGACGACTCGTTCAACGGGATGCCCTTCAGTCCCTGGGGGATGCAGCAGAAGGGATCGGCCACCATCGACGGCGAGGTCTATCGGTTCTTCTCGGGCACCACGGGGGGAACCGGTGGCTCCCGCTGCGCGGGTGGCGGTGGCTTCACGCAGTACTGGAGCGTCCGTCAACGGGGTCGGTCATGCGGCGTCATCAACGTCACCAAGCACTTCGAAGCCTGGAGGAATGTGGGCATGAACATGGACAACATCCTCGAGGCCAAGGTCCTGGTCGAGACGGGCGGCGGTCAAGGGACCGTCGAGTTCCCGATCGCGAACGTGCGATCCAGCCGGTAGCCCGCTGACCGCCGGGAGGGTTCCGGGGCCCAGGGCTCGGCCCGCGGGCACCCCTCGGGCGGTGAGGTGGTGCAGCGTCGCGAACGGGTCGAGCTCCCGCTCGTCACCGGTCGACCCTTGCCACGGGGCCCCAGGCAACTAGAAAACTTCGACTCCGTGTCGACATCTCCGGGTCTGCCCCCAGGGTCCTGGGACCATCGCTACTCCGCGCGCGAGTACCTGTACGGGACGGAGCCGAACGATTTCCTCGCGGCGCGCTACTCCGCACTGCCGGCGGGGGGTGAGATCCTGTGCCTCGCCGACGGTGAGGGGCGCAACGGGGTGTTCCTGGCGACGAAGGGGATGCGCGTCACGGGCGTCGACAGCTCCGCCGTGGGGATCGCCAAGGCGCAACGGCTCGCCGCTCAGCGTGGGGTTCCCTTCGAAGCGGTCGTCGCCGACCTGTCGACCTGGGACCTGGGCGAGGCCCGCTGGGACGGCGTGGTTTCCATCTGGGCCCACCTGCCGGCTCCGATCCGGGCGACGCTGCATCCGCGCGTCGCCCGCGCGCTCCGCCCCGGCGGCGTCCTGCTGCTCGAGCACTATCACCCGCGCCAGGTCGGCTACGGCACCGGCGGGCCGCCCGACGCCACCATGATGCTCACCCTCGACGAGCTCAGCGCCGCCTTCGCCGGCTGGACCCGCGTGCACGCCTTCGAGGGTGAACGCGTCGTGATCGAGGGCAGCGGTCACGGCGGCACCGGCTACGTCACGCAGGCGATCCTGCGCAAGCCGATGGCGCCCGTCTAGTCGGGCACCTTCGGGTCCGCCTCGCGCCGGCGGGGGTCGGCCGCCGCTCACGGACACGGCCGGGCACACCGGATCGGTGGCGCCGAAGGCCGGGCAAGAGGTCCTGACCCGTGAGGGGGGCGCCGCCGCGGGCGAAACCGGGCGGCGCCTAGGACCCTCAGCGCCACTCCCAGTCGACGTACCCTGGCTTCACGTCCACCATCGCGTTCACCATCAGCTCGGCGAGGCCCCCGTAGAAGAGCCCGGCGCGCTCGTGCGCGCGGTAGGCCGTGAACAGATCGCGGAGCTGGCCCTTGCAGTTGCTGCAGGGCGCGCAGACGTACTTGTGGTGCTCGGCGCCCCACGGCTCGCCCTGAAAGGCCTCCAGGATCTGCCGGAATTTCCGCCGCCCGGCCACGCGGTTGCGGAAGCCGAGGAAGTTGTGGCCGCTCATGATCGCGAAGCCCGACCCCCCGCCGCAGCAGTAGTTGTCCACGCCGTGGGGCGACATCTCGCGGAAGCGCGCCGCGGGGACGACGTGGCGGAGCACCTCGCGCTGCGGCGCGACGATCCCCATCATGCGCGTGATGTTGCAGGGGTCGTGCAGGGTGACCGGGAAGTCGTTGCGGCTCGGGTCGAACCGGATCTTGCCCGACCGGACGATGTCGGCGAAGAGGGGCAGGGCGCTCTCGCGCGGGACGTTGAGGCCGCCGGTCAGCACCCGGTCGGCGACGACGGTGAGGGCCTTGTGGGCGTGGCCGCACTCACCGAGCACGATCCGCCTCACCCCGAGCTGCCTGGCGATCTCGGCGTGCCGCACCGCGACGCGCGCGAACTGGACGTCGTCGTAGAAGACGCCGTAGTTGACGCCGTCGTAGCCGGTAAGCTCGCTCGACAGGGTCCAGTCGAGGCCCGCCCGGTTCAGCAGCAGACTGATGGCGCCGATCCCCTCGGGCCAGGAGAGGATCTCGCCGGCGTTGTGGATGAGCAGGATGTCGGCGCCCTGCTTGTCGAAGGGGGTCTTCACCTCGAGCCCGGTGCGCTCGCTGGTGTCCTCGTCGATGAACGCGACGTTGTCACGAAGCGCCGCGGGGCTCATCCCCGTGGAGGAGCCGACCCGGAGCTGGAGCTCCGAGCCGTCACGGTGGAGCTCCTTGGGGTGGATCCCGAGCTCCTGGCTCGCGATCTTGCGGAGCTCGCGGGCCAGGAGCCCGTTGTCGACCCCCATCGGGCAGGCCTGGGCGCAGCGGCGGCAGAGGTTGCAGCGATAGGCGAGCTCCACCAGGCGGGCCACCGTGCTCCCGTCGAGCTCGACGTCCCCGTGCGCCCACGTCGAGGCGCCCTTGACGTACTTGTAGTAGATCCGACGCAGGAGCTCGGAGCGGAAGTTCGGCCGATAGAGCTCGTCGCGTCCGCTCTCCGCGAAGACGTGGCACGCCGCGGAGCAGGTCTGGCAGCGCGCGCAGTGCTCGATGGAGAAGAGCAGCGGCTGCAGGAACGTCCAGTTGTCGGACGCGGCGAAGAGCTTGCGCAGCCCCGAGAGGAACCCCGCGACGAGCCGCGCCTCCTCCGCGGGGCTCGCCGGCCTCGGGATGCCGACGGCGACGGTGTCGTCCAGGCGGACCAGCCCGTCGCGCGCGGCCGCGGAGAGCGGCGGCAGCGGGGGCTCCGCGGCGAGGTCGTCGTAGGGCGGCGGCAGCGGGCGCTGGGCGGCGGGGTCGAGCTCGCTCACCGGCCCGTCGCCACGGGAGAAGCTCCGGAGCGTGACCGGGCGCCTCACGGCGGCAACTCCTCGGGGCGGCCCTGGGCCAGCGTCCCCCAGGTCGCCCTTCCGCCCCCCGCGACGTGCCGCGCGGCCCAGCTCACCTCCTGGCGGAGCAGCGCCTGGATCTCCGCCTCTCGCCGCCCGCCCGCGGGGTGCGCCTCGTCGTTCCAGCGGATCGCGTGGTACGCGAAGAGCTTCCCCACGAAGTGCGACATGTGCGTGAGCGGCACGTAGGCGACGAGCGCACCGAGCAGCAGCACCGAGGTGACCGGGAGGACCCGCGCGAGCCCCTGCCCCGCCGGCGGCACGAGGTCGAACGAACAGAGGCGGACGGCGAAGGCCAGCGCGCGCGCGCCGTCGGGATCGATCAGGACGATGGTGGCGAGTCCGACCCCGAACGCCACCACGAAGAAGGCGAGGTTGAACAGATCGGCGGGCGCCGAGTAGCCCCGCAGCTCCGGCGACGTCAGGCGGCGGAGGAGCAGGCCGAACGCGCCGACCCCGCCGAGCGCGAAGCCCCCCGCGCCGAGCGCGACGAGCACGGGGCGCGCTGCTGCGCCGAGCGCCCCGTCGAGCCGCGCGAGGGCGAAGGCGCCGACGATCCCGCCGGCGAGCCACAGCCCGACGGCGGCCGCCAGGAGGTAGAGGCCGAGATGGAACGGGAACGTCCAGCGCCAGAGGGCGCGGTTGTGCGCCCACACCCCGTGCAGGAGCAGGATCTCCTTCGCCATCACCGCGAACTCGCCGAGCCGGGTGCGGCGGCGCGGCCGCCGCCACCACTCGGGCACCTCCATGAAGGAGCCGCCGTAGCGCCCGCGCGGCCGCGGCTCGTGCGGCACCGGGTAGAGCTCCCAGCGCAGGTGCGGGGGCTGCCGCACCCACCAGAGGACACGCGCGAGCACCGCGCCCGTGAACACGGCCAGGGCGAAGTAGCAGGTGAGGTAGGGGAGCATGATCAGGACGGCGCTTGCGCCGAGAGCCTCCGCGGGCGAGCCGGGGCGCCGCCCGTGGCTGCAGGAAGCGGACCAGGGTGGCTCGGCTCCCGGGAACCCGGCGGGCGTCGGCGCCGGCAGCCGAGCCACCAAATAGAGCGGGATCGGGCCGCTATATTTCACGGCCGCCAGGAAATGCACCGGGACTGAACCTGGATCTGGCGTGCGGAGGCAGTTTTTTCTGGCTCGGTCGCGGCCAAGTCGGAGGGAGCCCCGTGGCCTGCAAGTTGCTACGGACCCCGCGCCGCCCGCGCGACCGCTCCCTTCGATGGCGTCCCTTCTCGAAACGGTCGTCTCCCTCCCCGGGGTCGCGACTCGCTGCCCGCAGCCGGCGGTCATCGCCCCGACGCCGCCCGCGCTCACCCGAACCCTCGCCACCGGCGCGGGCGCCGGTGGCACCGCGCCGTGACCCCTCGAACGGAGATCCCCGCAGCGTGACCGAGAGACGCTCCCTTCCCCTGGTCGGACAGCTCCGCGGCGGCCCCTGGCCGAGCTTCGTGGACGAGATCGAGAAGAGCGCCGATAACCCCATGGCGCGGGACCTGCTCGGGGTCCTCGAGCGCTCCTACGCCGATCACGTCGGGCACTGGAAGCACGGCGGGCTCGTGGGGGTGCGCGGCTACGGCGGCGGCGTCATCGGCCGCTACAGCGATCTGGCCGAGGAGTTCCCGGAGGCCGCGGAGTTCCACACCCTGCGCATCATCCCGCCGGCAGGGTGGTTCTACACCTCCGACGCGCTCCGCCAGCTCTGCGACATCTGCGAGCGGCACGGCTCGTCGCTCACGAACCTGCACGGCTCCACCGGCGACCTCGTCTTCCTCGGCGCCCGGACCGCCGCGCTCGAGCCCCTCTTCGACGAGCTGCTCGCGGCCGGCTTCGATCTCGGCGGCTCGGGCTCCGCGCTGCGCACGCCGAGCTGCTGCGCCGGGATGGCCCGCTGCGAGTGGGCCTGCGTCGATACGCTCGACATCACCTACGAGCTCACGCGGGAGTTCCAGGACGAGCTGCACCGGCCCCCCTTCCCCTACAAGTTCAAGATCAAGACCTCTGGCTGCCCCAACGACTGCGTGGGGGCGATCGCGCGGGCCGATCTGTCCATCATCGGCACCTGGCGCGACGACATCCGCATCGACCGGGCGGCGCTCGCCGAGTACCTCGCGGCGGGGGTGCCGGACGTCGCCCGGGACGTGGTGGGGCGCTGCCCGGCCCACTGCATGCGGCTCGAGGGCGACGAGCTGCACATCGACAACGACGAGTGCACGCGGTGCATGCACTGCATCAACGCGCTGCCCCGGGCCCTCTCGCCGGGCGAGGATCGGGGCGCCATGCTCCTGGTCGGCGGCAAGGCCCCCGTCCTCGCCGGCGCCCTGCTCTCGTCGGTGCTGGTGCCGTTCATCGAGCTTGAGCCGCCCTACGAGGACGTCAAGGAGCTCCTGCGGGCGATGTGGGACCTCTGGTCCGACCACGGCAAGAACCGCGAACGCATCGGGGAGTTCATCCAGCGCATCGGCCTGCCCAACTTCCTCGAGCAGATCGGGCTCGATCCCATCCCCGAGATGGTCGTCCACCCCCGCACCCACCCCTACATCGCGCGCTTCGACGATGACTGACGGGCGAGCGCCAGCGCCGCCGCTCCGGAGACGAGACGCGACATGAACGACCTACCGACGAGGCGACGGACCGACATCGGCGCGCCGCATTACCGCCGCTTCTTGCCGCCGATCGTGCAGCGCAACTACGGCCAGTGGCGGCACCACGAGATCCCACGCCCCGGCGTGTTGGTCCACACCGCCGCGTCGGGCGAGCGGCTCTACACGGTGCGCGCCGGCTCGCCGCGGCTGCTGAGCACCAAGACGATCCGGCTCTTCGCCGCGCTCGCGGACGAGTTCTCCGGCGGGCACCTCCGCTTCACCAGCCGCAACAACGTCGAGTTCTTGCTCACCGATCCCGACCGGATCGAGCCGCTCATCGCCCGGCTCGCGGAGGCGGGCTACCCCGTCGGCGGGACGGGGGCGTCGATCACCAGCATCGTGCACACCCAGGGGTGGGTGCACTGCCACTCGGCCGCCTCGGACGCCTCCGGGGTCACCAAATCCGTGATGGACGAGCTCAGCCCCTACTTTTCGTCGATGCGCCTGCCGGCGCGGGTGCGCATCGCGTTCGCCTGCTGCATGAACATGTGCGGCGCGGTCCACTGCTCGGACATCGCCATCCTGGGGCTGCACCGCAAGCCGCCGCGCGTCGACCACGCGAGCATCGGGCGCGGGTGCGAGGTCCCGCCCACGGTGGCGGCCTGCCCGACGGGGGCGATCCGGCCCACGATGGTGGACGGCAAGCCCTCGGTCGAGGTGATCGAGGAGCGGTGCGTCTTCTGCGGCAACTGTTACACGGTCTGCCCCGCCATGCGCCTGAACGACCCGGGCGACGGCGGCTCCATCTGGGTCGGGGGGAAGGTGTCCAACGCCCGGAGCGAACCCAAGTTCTCGAAGCTGGCGATCCCCTTCCTCCCCAACAACCCGCCGCGGTGGCCCGAGGTGGTCGAGGCGGTCAAGGGCCTCGTCGAGCTGTACGCCGCGCACGCCCGGCCCTTCGAGCGGCTCGGGGAGTGGATCGAGCGCATCGGCTGGCCCCGCTTCTTCCGGCTCGCCGGCATCCGCTTCACCCGGGCGCACATCGACGACTTCACCCACGCCGGGGAGACGTTCAAGCGTTCGCTGCAGGTCCGCCGGTCACCGGCCTGGGGCGGGGGAGGTCAGTGAGATGACGGAGCTCTCGGTCGACGCGGTCGCGGAGGCGATGTACGCCCTGATCCGCGAGAACCACGGGAAGCGGAACCTCAAGCCCACCGATCTGACGAAGGCCATGCGGGAGCGCTTCGGCGAGGGCTGCGACAAGGCGCTCTGCAAGGCCGCCATCCGCCTGCTGGTCGACGACGGGCGGTGCATCTACTCGTACCTCGGGGGCAGCTACCTCGTGCTCCCGCCCGGGGCGTGATCGGCATGGCGCTGCTCCACCGTCGCGAGAGCGTCAAGCCGCTCAGCATCCCCCCGCGAGCCGCCGCGGGGCCGGGGGCCTCGCCGCTCCGGCCGCGCGGGGTGACCCGACGCAGCCCCTGCCAGCAGCACTGCATCGCCGGCAACGACGTCCGCGGCGCGATCGCGCTGATCGCGCAGCACGAGCGGCTCGGGCTCTCGCTGGAGGAGGCCTTCGATCGGGCCTTCTACCGCTTCGTGCAGACCAGCCCCTTCCCGGCGACCATGGGCCGGATCTGCCCGCACCGGTGCGAGGAGCACTGCAGCCGCGGCGCCCAGGACGGCAGCGTGTCGGTGGGGGCCATCGAGCGCTTCGTGGGGGACTGGGCGATCGCCCGGGGGCTGCCCCTCCCCGGGCCGGAGGCCCCCCGCGAGGGGACGGGGCCGATCGCCGTGGTGGGCGCGGGGCCCGCCGGGTTGACCTGCGCCTACCACCTCGTCCGCCGCGGGCACCGGGTCACGGTCTACGACAGCAGCCCGCGTCCGGGCGGCCTGCTCCGCCACGCCGTGCCCCCCTACCGCCTGCCGCGGCCGGTGCTCGACGCGGAGATCACCCGCCTGCTCGCCCTCGGCGTCGAGCTCCGCTCCCGGACGACCATCGGCAAGGAGGTCACCCTCGACGACCTGCGCCGCACCCACGCCGCGGTCTTCGTCGCGGTCGGCGCGCCCAACAGCCGCCCGGCGACGGTCCCGGGGGCGGACGGCCCCGGCGTGCACCTCGGCGCGCGGTTCCTGCGCGAGGCGGTGCGCGGGCAGACCCCCGCCGTCGGCCGCGAGGTCGTGGTGGTCGGCGGCGGCGCGACGGCCATCGACGCGGCGCGCGTGGCCGTGCGCCTGAGCCGGGGCCAGGCCCGGGTGCGGCTGCTGCGGCAGGAGAACGAGCACGTCAACCCCGAGCTCGAGGAGGCCATCGCCGAGGGGGTCGAGGTCATGCTCCTGACCACCGTCGTGGAGGTCCTCCGCGACGAAGACGGCGCGGTGCGCGCGGTGCGAACCCAGCGCGTGACGCTCGGACCGATGACCCCGTCTGGCTTCCCGGAGCTCGTCCCCGTCGCCGGTGAGGACCACGCGCTCCGGGCGGACACGGTCGTCTTCGCCCTCGGGCAGGAGCCCGACTGGGCGCGCCTCGGGCTCGATCCAGGGGCCCCGTTCGCGCCCGAGCCGGGCGGCGATCCCTCCCGCTGCCTCCTGTGGTCGGGCGGCGACGCCAACCGCCCCGGGCTGGCCGCGGAGGCCATCGCGCAGGGCCGGCAGGCGGCGTTCGCGATCGACGCGGCCCTGCGCCAGGTGCCCGTCCCCGAGCCGGTGACGGCGCCGATCTTCGACCCCACGCGGCTCAAGCTCACCTGCTTCGAAGGCAAGCCGCGCCTGACGCCGCGGCTCACCTCCATCGCCACCCGCCTGGCCGACCCCTGGAGCGAGGTGGCGCTGGACCACGACGCGGCGGCGATCCTGGCCGAGGCCAGCCGCTGCTACTCGTGCGGCGACTGCTCCGGCTGCGAGCGCTGCTGGATGTACTGCACGCCCGGCTGCATGAAGCGCTCGACCGACCGGCGGCCGGGACATTACTTCGAGATCAACCTCGACCTCTGTGACGGCTGCCGGAAGTGCGCGGAGGAGTGCCCCTGCGGGTTCCTGGAGATGGCGTAGTCACGGAGTCGTCCCCCCCGGAGTCGATCGCGTGTCCCTCGTCCCGCTCCCGCGCCTGGCCGTCGCCGGCCTCGCCGGCGACACCGGCAAGACGCTGGTGTCCCTGGGGATCACGATCGCGCTGCGCCGGCGCGGCGTACGGGTCGCGCCCTTCAAGAAGGGTCCGGACTACATCGACGCGGCCTGGCTCGGCACCGCAGCGGGGCGCCCCGCCCACCACCTCGACACCTTCCTCATGTCGGACGCGGCCGTCCTCGCCGCGCTCGTGCGCGGCAGCGACGGCGCCGATCTGGCGTTGATCGAGGGCAACCGGGGGTTGTTCGACGGGGCCGACGAGCGCGGCACCCACTCGACCGCCGCGCTCGCGCGGCGCGTCGGGGCGCCCGTCGTCCTGGTGGTCGACGCCAGCAAGGCCACCCGCACCCTGGCCGCGCTGGTGCTCGGCTGCCGCGCGCTCGAGCCCGGGGTGCCGCTGGCGGGCGTGATCCTGAACCGCGTCGGTAACGAGCGGCACGCGCGGGTGGCGCGGGCGGCGATCACGGGCGAGGCGGGCGTCCCGGTGTTCGGGGCGGTGCCGCGGCTCGACGTCGATCCGCTCCCCGCACGCCACCTCGGGCTCCGCACCCCCGGGGAGCACCCGGCCACCCACCGCGCGCTGGACGGCCTCCGCGCCGTGATCGAGGAGGCCGTCGACCTCGACGCGCTCGCGCGCCTCGCGGCCACGGCGCCGGCGCTCCCCGCGCCCGCGGCGCCGCCGCCGGCGCCGCCACCGCCCGTCCGCGTGGGAGTCCTGCGCGACGCGGCGTTCTCCTTCTACTACGCGGAGAACCTGGCGGCGCTGGAGGCCGCCGGCGCGGAGTTGGTGCCGCTCTCGCCACTGGCCGACGTGGCGCTCCCCCCCATCGACGCGCTCTACGCGGGCGGCGGCTTCCCGGAGGAGCACGCCGTCCCGCTCGCCGGCAACGCCCCGTTCCGCCGCGCGCTGGCGGCGCGGATCCGCTCGGGGTTGCCGGTGTGGGCCGAGTGTGGCGGCCTGATGTACCTCGCGCGGTCGCTCCGCCACGCCGGCGCCGAGCACCCGATGGTGGGCGCGCTGCCCATCGACGTCGAGCAGACCGGCCGCCCCCAGGGCCACGGCTACGTCGAGGGGCGCGTCGACGCCGACAACCCCTTCCTCCCGCCCGGGACGCGCCTCCGGGGCCACGAGTTCCACTACTCCCGGCTGGTCGCGGCGGGGGCGCCGCCCGCGACCGCGGTGACGCTCACCCGCGGCGTCGGGATCGGCCGCGGCCGCGACGGCGTCGTCGGGGGTCGCGTCCTGGCGAGCTACCTGCACCTGTTCGCGCCGGGGACCCCCGAGTGGGCACCGGCGCTGGTCCGCGCCGCGCGCATCGCGCGCGAGCGGGCAGTCTGGACCCACTGAGCCCCAAGGAGAACGAGATGGCGACCATCGCGGTAGGCGGCGTATCGATCGAGGTGGACGAGGACGGCTTCATCCAGGAACCGGAGAAGTGGAGCGAGGCGGTCGCGCTCCACCTCGCGCGAACGGAGGGCGTCGACGCCCTCGGCGAGGCCCACTGGAAGGTCATCCACTACTTGCGCGACTACTACCAGAAGTTCGGCGTCGCCCCCATGATCCGCAAGCTCTGCAAGGAGCTGGGGATGAAGCTGAACGAGATCTACGAGCTGTTCCCGACGGGCCCCGCCAAGGGGGCCTGCAAGGCCGCGGGGCTGCCGAAGCCCACCGGGTGCGTGTAGGGCGCGCATGAGCGAGGCACGCGTGCGGCACGGGTGGTGGCTCCGACACGCCGGCGGCTCCCTCGCCGCCGTGCTCGTGCTGGCCGCGATCCCGCTCGTCGGCGCCGGCCTGCTCGGCCTGCGCGCCCCGTTCGCGCTCGGCGTCCCGGCCCTCGCGCTCACGCTCTTCGTCGTCGGCGTCACGCTGCGGGTCGCGCGGTGGATGCGCGCCCCGGTGCCCTTCCGCATCCCCGTCACGACCGGGCAGCAGGCCTTCTTGCCGTGGCTCCGGCCGCGCCGCCTGGGCAGCCCGCGCGGCGCCGGCGAGGTGGCGGCGCGCCTGCTCGTCGACGTCCTCCTCTTCCGCCCCCTGCTGCGGCGCGCAACCACCGTGCCCGCGGGCCACGAGGAGCTCGGCGCGGCCCGGCTCCCGTGGCTCTGGCTCCTCGCCGCGCTCTTTCACGGCTCGCTCGCCGTGATCGCCCTCCGCCACCTCTGCCTCTTCGCCACGCCGGTGCCGACCTGGCTCGCCGCCCTCGCCGCCGCCGACGCCTGGCTCGAGCTCGGGACGCCCCGGCTGCACCTCACCGGGGTCGCCCTGCTGGTCGCGATCGCGGGGCTCCTCGCCCGACGCCTCCTGCTCCCGCGGCTGCGGTACGTCTCGCTCGCCGCCGACTACTTCCCGCTCTGGCTCCTCGCGGCCATCGGGGTCACCGGCCTGACGATGCGCCACTTCACCGGGGTCGATCTGGTGGCGGTACGCACCCTGCTGCGCACCAGCGCGAACCTCGCCGCCGTGGTGCCGGCCGAGCTCGATCCGGTGTTCCTGCTGCACCTGTTCCTGGTCGGCGCGCTCCTCGTCTACTTCCCAATGAGCAAGCTGATGCACATGCCCGGGGCCCTGATGAGCCCGACGCTGGGCCTCGGCAACACCAGCCGCGAGGTGCGCCACGTGAACCCGTACAACCCGCGGGTCGCGCCGCGCTCGTACGCGGAGTACGAGGCCGAGTTCCGCGAGCGCATGATCGAGGCCGGGTTGCCGGTCACGGAGGGGTGAGGTGGCCGCGCCGAAGCCCGATCAGGCCGCGTTCTACGATCCGGCGCACCTCCTTCGGGTCGACCACCGGCCCCCGCCCGGCGACTGGCTGGAGACGCCGGCCCGGTTCGAGCCGGGCGGCTACCTCTACCCCGCGAAGCCGAAGAACCTGCAGGCCCTGGGCCTGCCCCACGCGCACGACTGGTCCCCGAACGACGAGGACTGGCAGCTCCCGCAGGACTGGCAGCGGATCGTGCTCGAGGGGATGCGGGAGCGGATCGAGCGCTCGCGCACCCTCCAGCTCTTCATGGACAACTGCGTGCGCTGCGGCGCCTGCGCCGAGCGTTGCCCGTTCTTCCTCGGCAGCGGCGATCCGAAGAACATGCCCGTACTGCGCGCCGAGCTGCTGCGATCGGTCTATCGCCGGCACTTCACGCTGGCCGGCCGCCTCATGGGCGAGATGGTGGGCGCGCGGGAGCTCACCCCCGCGGTGCTGAAGGAGTGGTTCAAGTACTTCTTCCAGTGCACGGAGTGCCGGCGCTGCGCGGTCTTCTGCCCGCAGGGCATCGACACCGCCGAGATCACCATGCTGGCGCGGGAGCTCTTGCTGCTGCTCGGGCTGTCGGTCAACTGGGTGCTCGAGCCGGTCGCCAACTGCCATCGGACGGGCAACCACCTCGGCATCCAGCCGCACGCCTTCCAGGACGCGCTCGAGTTCCTCGCCGACGAGCTCGCGGAGATCACCGGCGTCCGGGTGCAGGTCCCGATCAATCGGCGGGGCGCCGAGATCCTCTTCGTCACGCCCTCGGGCGATCTGCTGGCGGACCCCGGCACCTACACGGCGATGGGCTACCTCGCCCTCTTCCACGAGCTCGGCCTCGACTACACCTTCAGCACCTACGCCTCGGAGGGCGGCAATTTCGGGCTCTTCGCGTCGGTGGAGCTGATGAAGAAGCTCAACGCGAAGATCTACGCGGAGGCGCGCCGCCTCGGGGTCAAGTGGATCCTGGGCGGCGAGTGCGGGCACATGTGGCGGGTGGTGCACCAGTACATGGACACCCTGAACGGGCCCGCCGACTTCCTCGAGGTACCGTCCTCCCCGGTCACCGGCACCCGCTTCGAGCGCGCGCGCTCCACCAAGATGGTCCACATCGCGGAGTTCACCGCGGATCTGGTGGCCCACGGCCGGCTCCGCCTGGATCCGGCCCGGAACGCGGCCGTGTGCGCCACCTTCCACGATTCGTGCAACCCCGCCCGCGCCATGGGGCTGCTCGACGAGCCGCGCGCGGTGCTGCGCGCCGTCTGCCCGCGCTTCTTCGAGATGGCGGCGGACACCATCCGCGAGCGCACGCTCTGCTGCGGGGGCGGCGCCGGGCTCGGCGCCGACGAGAACATGGCGGTGCGCCTGCGCGGCGGCATGCCCCGCGGCCGGGAGGTCGCCCGCGTCCGCGACGCCCACGGCGTGAACACGCTGGTCACCATCTGCGCCATCGACCGCGTGACGTTGACCACCGTCTGCGACTTCTGGGCGCCCCCGGTCCGCGTGGCGGGGCTGCACGAGCTGGTCGGCAACGCGCTGATCATGAAGGGCGAGAAGGCGCGCACCGAGAACCTGCGGCACGAGCCGCTGGCACCGGAGGCCGCGGGATGATCGACGGCGGCCGGGCAATCGGCGGCGCTTTCCTCGCCGTGCTGCTGGGGGCGGCCCCCGCCTGGGTCGCGTCCGCCTGGGGCGCCCCGGGTCCCGTGCTGAGCCGACCCGTTTCCCCCGGGGACTGCGTGGAGCCGGCGGCCGCGATGCGCCGCGACCACCCGGCCCTGCTGGTCGCCTGGCGCGACCAGGTGGTCCGGCGCGGGGATCGCTGGCACCGGACGGCGGACGGGCGGCGCCTCCGCGTGAGCCTGACCCGGACCTGCCTCGGGTGTCACGGCGGCGCGGCGGCGTTCTGTGATCGGTGCCACGAGGAGGCGGGGATCACGCCGAGGTGTTGGGACTGCCACCCGCGCTCGCCCGAGGGCGCGGGTTCACCCTGAGAGCGAGGACGGGGATGCACAGAAGGAGCTTCCTGAAGACCGGCGTGCTGCTGTCGGCGGGGCTCGCCGGCGGGAGCGGGCTGCCGCTGCTCACCGCGCTCCGCGCCCGCGCCGCCGGTGAGGAGCCCCGGGTGCCCGGCGTCCGCTGGGGCATGGTGATCGAGCTCGGCCGCTGCCCCCCGGGCTGCACCGCGTGCGTCGACGCCTGCCGGGTCGAGAACGGCCTGCACCCGGACGCGGATCCGCGCTGGGACGTGCATCGGATCCGCCTGGTCGAGGTCGAGAGCACCCGGTTCGCCGGCGCGACCACCAAGACGGTCCCCCTGCTGTGCAACCACTGCGACGAGCCCCCCTGCGTCCTCGCCTGCCCCATCCAGGCGACCTACCGCCGCCCGGACGGCATCGTGATCGTGGATCCACACCGCTGCATGGGCTGCCGCTACTGCATGATCGCGTGCCCCTACGACGCGCGTCACTTCAACTTCCGCGACGCCGAGGCCCCCCCGCGCCCCGACCGCCCGCGGCGCGCGCACGGCGTCGCGGAGTCCTGCGATCTCTGCGCGCACCGGCTCGATCGCGGCCAGCCGCCCGCGTGCGTCGCCGCCTGCGCGGCGGCGGGAGCCCGGGCCATCCACGTCGGCGACCTCGACGACCCCGACAGCGAGGGCTCCGCGCTCCTGCGCGCGCACCCGGCCCGGCGCCTCCGCGAGGGGATGGGCACGGAGCCGAAGGTCTTCTACGTGGGGCTCTAGCCCCCACGCGGCGCGGGGTGGAGCATGGACACGAAGTTCGAACGGATCGAAGGCGGCGCCCGGCGGCTCGTCCTGCTGAGCGCCGGGCTCGGAGCGCTGGTGCTGGCCGGCGTCTGGTCTACCTGGAGGATGCACGTCGAGGGGGTCTTCCTCTCGGGGATGACCAACCGGATCCCCTGGGGCCTGCAGATCGTGCTCGGCATCTTCTACATCGGGCTGTCGGCGGGCTCGCTCGTGATCTCGAGCCTGTATGGCCTCTTCGGACGGGGCGAGTACCGTCCCTTCGCCCGGGTGGCCGCGTTCGCGGCGGTGCTGCTGATGGTGGGGGCGCTCCTGTCCATCGTGTCGGACCAGGGGCGGATCGATCGCGTCTTCGTGCAGCCCTTCCTGCACCTGAACCCCCTGTCGATGCTCTCGATCAACCCCTTCCTCTACGCGAGCTACGTCCTCGTCGGCGTCGCGTACCTGACCGCCATGATGCTGGAGAGCGAGCGGTGGACGCGCGCCCTCGCCCTGCTGGCGGTGCTCTGGGCCGTCCTCGTCCACAGCGGGACCGGCGCCATCTTCGGGTTCGTCCCGCGCGAGCTCTACCGCTCACCGCTGCTGCCACCGAGCTTCGTGGCCGCCGCGCTCTCCTCCGGCACGGCGCTCATGATCCTCGTCCTCCTCGCCCTGTTCCGGCTGACCCGGCGGCGGCTGGACGATGAGCTCATCCTCTGGGTGGCCAGGATCCTCGGGGTGTTCGTGCTCGTGGCCGCCTACTTCGTGCTCGTCGAGAACGTGCACCGGCTCTACCTCCACGAGTCCCGCGAGGCCGCGCGCTTCCTCCTCTTCGGCGGTCCTCACGCCGCGCTGTTCTGGGTCGGGATGGTCCTGCTCGGCACCGTCGTGCCCGCCGCGCTGCTGTTCGGCCGCGGCACGCGGGGCTCCGTCCGCCGGGTCGCCGTGGCGTCGGCCCTGGTGGTGCTGGGCGTGCTCTGCGAGCGATACCTGGTCGTGATCCCCGGGCTCGCGTTCCCGCCCGAGCTCCTTCCCGGTTGGCGGATCGCGCGTTCGGGGTTCGAGGAGGGGATCGCGACGTACGCGGTCAGCGGCTACGAGCTGCTCCAGGCGCTGGGCGTCCTCGGCCTCGTCGTGCTCCTGTTCACCTGGGGGCTCAAGCTGATGCCGCTGCTCCCGACCGAGGCGCGCGCCCATCCCCGGGACGGGACCCCCGCGCGCGGAGGGTGACGCCCGCACCGCCTCACCGCCCGCCGCCCGCGCCGAGGGCGCTCACTGCACGGACACCGTGTACGCGACGCTCTGCAGCCCCTGGCCCCCTCGCCAGATCTCGAACCCCGCCTCGATCCCGAGCAGGTACCAGCTGCTGGTGAGATAGCCGCGCGCGATGGCGTCGTCGAAGAAGAACTTGAGATCGAGCTCGGCCGCGTTGACGTCCGTCTCGCGCATGTAGCTCAGGACCGTCCAGCTCGGGTTGTCCTCGGGGCTGCTAAGGTAGATGGTCCACCAGGATCCCTGGAACTGGAACCGGTCCTGCGCCTTGCCGATCGGCCAGACGCCGTTGTTCGGATCCTCGCGGTAGAGCCAGACCATGAGCTCCATCCCCCCGTTGGGGTCCTGGTTGCCGAGGCTGCCGTTGGTGGGGTGGAGCCAGATGTCGTAGGAGACGTTGTACTTGTCACCCGCCGTGGTGGCGAAGCACCACAGGCTCGGGACCGCGGTGAGGGTGGAGAGCTGCCGGCCGGTGGTGAAATCGGACGTCTTGAAACCCCAGTGCCAGCCCTTCACCACCGAGGGGTAGCCCGCGGGGGCGTCGTCCTGCACGACGTGGTTGGCGGAGGCGACGCGGAAGCCCGCGTAGTCACCGAACGTGTACGGCTCGATGCACTGGGTGCTCCCCTGCGGGTTCCAGACGTTGTTCTGGAAGTAGTAGCGATTGCCGGCGCCGTACACGGAGCCCTGCCGGTCGCAGACGCTCCCGAGCCCCGCCGCGCCCTCCACCACCGGACAGGTCACCACCGGCGCCGGGGTCCCACCCGTCGCGCCCGCCCCCCCGCCGGTGGCCCCCCCCGTCCCGGCCGGGAGCACGATGGGGCCGGAGTCCGTCGGGTCGGAGCATCCTGCCGCGAGCGCGACCAGGCCGCCCGTCACCATGATCCAGGGCCGGATCCAGCGCATGCCCGGACTCTATCAGACGGGGAGGCGGCGCGCATGCGGGGGGCGCGGCGCGCACCCGCGCCCCGATCCCGCCCGGCGCTCCCCGCGCACCGCCTCACGACGCCGTGCGACCCTGCTGATCGAGGTAGGCGACGACCCAGAGCAGCGGGGCGTTCCAGTTGATCGTCACCTCGTTGACGCTCCAGGCGTCGATGTGATCGTAGTAGCAGCGCATCGGCTTGCACCCGGCCAGCCCCGCCTCCTGCACGGTCGGGTCCTGCAGCGAGGAGTTCGGCCCGCCGGAGCCGGCGCCCGGCGGAGCCGGCGGGTTCTGCGGGTTGACCACGTGCGACCAGAAGCGATGGTGCGGCGTCTGCAGCGCGCGCGTGCCGTAGCCACTGACGTAGCTCATCCCCATGGGGTTGTTGCCCAGGATGTAGTTCATCGCGTCGATCATCCCCTCCACGTAGCGGCGATCGGGGAAGAAATCGTTGGCGAGGCCGAGGATCAGGGCGTTGTTGAGGATGAACGAGTTCGATCCCCACGGGAAACGCCCCTGCACCGACGCGAACGGGATCGCGTAGCCCTGACGGTCGCGCAGGGCCAGGTACTGCTCCGCCTCGCGGCGGATCTCCGCGCGATCCTTGGCCGCCTCGGCCTCGCCGAGCTGGTTCGGCACCAGGGCGAGGGAGAGGGTGCCGAGCGCCGCCACGCTGCGCCAGGTCATCGCCGTATAGTCGTCCTCCGTGCCTGGAGCCGCCCCGGCGCCGAGGTGGTGGTGATAGGGGCTCTGGACCAGCGCGGCGACGTACTCCGGCCGGCCCGTGGTGATGGCGAGCTCGGCGGCCGCCCAGTAGAACTCGTCCTCGACGTGGTCGTCGCTGTAGGCGCCGCCCCCGGTCCCGTCCTGGTCCGTGATGAAGAGCCGCGGGTTCGCCCGAGCCGCGGCGTAGGCCCGCTCCGCGGCGACCAGGCAGCGGGCGGAGAAGGCGTCGTCGATGCCCTTGTAGACCCGCGCCGCCTGCGCGGCGACGGCGGCCAGGTTGAGCGTGGCCGCCGTGCTGACGGGGCGAAGGAAGCGCCGCATCCCGATCTCCGCCGTGTCCGTGGGGGGGCGGGTGCCGATCGGGGTCCACTTCTCGTCGTGGATCTTGTGGTGCGCCATCCCGGCGCGAGGCTTGCCCTCGGGCACCTGCATCCGCAGCAAGAACTCCACCTCCCAGCGCGCCTCGTCGAGCAGGTCGGGGACGCCGTTGCCCTGCTCCGGGATGCCGAGCTTGCCGTCGCCGAAGCGCTCGAGCTCGCCGCTCGCGCGGTGCACCATCCGCTCGTAGAGGGCGAGGAGCGTCCAGGCCGAGATCCCGCCGTTGACCACGTACTTGCCGTGATCGCCCGCGTCGTACCAGCCGCCGGAGACGTCGAGGACGTAGTCGCACCCCGCGTCGGGCGCGCAGGGCGCCGTCCGGTCGCTGAGGTGCCCCGCCGGGCGCGTCCACTGCTGGCCGCCGGCGTAGGGCTCCTCGATCGGGATGCCGCTCCGGTTGTGATAGAAGTACTTGAAGGCGTCGCGGACCAGCGGCTCGTACGCGGCCGTCGAGATCGCGAACGGCGGGGAGGTTTCCGCGCCCACCCGTAGCCGCAGGCCCTCCCCCGGGGTCCGGTACCCGGAGAAGTCGAGCTGGTGCACGCGCTCCCCGGAGTCCGGATCGTCACCGAAGGGGCGGGTGCTGCCGGTGGCGAGCACCTGGCCGGCCGCGTCCACGAGCTGCCAGGTCGCGGGCGAGGCCGCCGCGGTCGCCAGGGTCGCCCGCTTGGCGAACTGCGGCAGGTAGCCGACCTGGTTCGCGCGCAGGGGCGGCACGGGGGGCGCGCGGCGCGCGGCCGCCCCCTGGCCGAGCAGGACCGCGCCCGGCCCGATCCCGGACCGCGGGGGCGCCGCCGGCGCCGGCGCGGTGCCGCCGCACCCCGCGGCGATGAGCAGGAGCCCGACGCCGCCGCCGAGGCGGGCCCGCCGGTTCGGTCCCTCGAAGCACCGGGAACGGTTCGTTCGTCGCGTCATCGCTGTCCTCCGCTCGAGGCCACCCCGCCTGCGGGGGGCGCTCCCCTTGAGTCTCCCGTGCCCCGCCCGGCGCTGCCTCCGAATCCTGCCTATTCCCTCTCATCGGCGGGCCGCCCCGACCCCGCTGATCGGCATCGCCTCCCGCCCGGGAGCGACTATGCTCGAGCGGCGGTCGGGGACCTTCTCGGTGAGCGCGGGCCTTGACGAGATCGCAGCAGCAGCGGCGGCGGGTGGACTGGCCCCTGGTGGTCGGCGCGAAGCTCCGTAACCCCCTGGTTTCCAGCCGCCCGTCCGGCGTCGTGAGCGTGCTGGTGGCCGCCGACGAGCTCGTGACCTACCGGGACCTCGACACCGTGCTGCGCCGCGCGGTCGAGCTCACCCGCGATCGCATCGGTCTCGAGCGCGTGGCCATCTTCCTGGAGGACGAGACCGGCAAGTACCTCTGCGGGACCTGGGGCACGGGCCTGGCCGGAGAAACCACGGACGAGCGCCACATCTTCTTCGACAAGGGCGGCAACCACCAGGCGGCCCACGCCCGGTCCCTCGCGGGGCTGGGACGCTGGCTGGTGCTGGAGAACGCCCCGCTCACCGCGCAGCTCGACGATGAGACCCGCGTCCTCGGCTACGGCTGGATGGCGCTCACGCCGATTCGTTCGGCCCGCGGTGCCCTCGGCATCATGGCGAACGACGCGGCCCTCTCCGGCGCCCCCCTGGACGAGGCCAAGCAGACGCAGGCGGCCGTCTTCTGCACGCTGCTCGGCAACATCCTGGACCTGAAGCGCCAGGACGCGCAGACCGTCCCCTGGAAGCCCCTGCTCGCGACCCTGCCGAGCGTCGCCCACGACTCCCCGAACGGGCTGGCGGTGTCCGCGGTGCAGGCGCTCCACGACGACGTGACCCTCAACGGGAGCGTGCTCGCCCGCCGCCTCGGGGTCAGCGCGGGCAAGCTCGCCCGCGACTTCAAGACCGAGATGGGCCTCTCCCTGGTCGAGTATCGGAACCGGCTGCGGCTCGAGCGGTTCCTCGCGCTGGTGGATCGGGGCGGCGGCAACCTCCTGCAGGCCGCGCTGGACGCCGGGTTCGGCAGCTACGCCCAGTTTCACCGCGTCTTCCGGTCGCTGCTGGGGACCACGCCGCGCGAATACCTGACGGGCCGGCGCTGAACGCGGCCTCGCGCCGCCCCCGGGGCATCGTTACTCCGGTAACGCGGGCGTATTGGTTTGAAAATCGGGCCCGGGACCACTAAGAACAGCCGGCCCAGCCGGGCGGTCATGGCCGGTCGGGTTGCCCGGTGGCCACCTCCCGTGGCGTCATCTGGCCCGCGACCGCCCCGCCTCGGCGGCCTGCACCCTCGCCCCGCGCGCCCGGGCCTGGCGCGCCGAGGGGCCGCGGGGGTGGCCTCGAAACCGCGTCAAGCCCTCAGGATCCCACGAGAATGCTCACCTCCCTCGTCCTCGTCAAGCAGGTGCCCGACACGGCGAACATCTCCGGCAAGGTGATGAACGACGACGGCACCGTCAACCGGGCCAAGCTCCCGGCCGTCTTCAACTCCGAGGATCGCGTCGCCCTCGAGCTCGCGCTCCGCCTCCGCGATCGGTACGGCGGCAAGGTCACCGCGATCACCATGGGGCCGCACCGGGCGTCCGACGTGCTGCGCGAGTGCCTCTTCATGGGCGCCGACGACGTCTGCCTGGTGAGCGACCGCAAGTTCGCGGGCGCCGACACCCTCGCCACCTCGTACGTCCTGAGCCGGGCCATCCGCAAGCTCGGGCGCTTCGACGTCATCATCGGCGGGCGTCAGGCCATCGACGGGGACACGGCGCAGGTGGGGCCGCAGACCGCGGAGAAGCTCGCCCTGCCGCAGGTCACCTACGTGGAGGAGATCCTCGACGTGGCGGACGGGCGGGCCACCATCAAGCGCAAGATCGACGGCGGCTACGAGGTGGTCCGCGCGCGCCTGCCCGTGCTGATCACGGTCGTGGGAGAGGCGGCCATCCCGCGGCCCTACAGCGCCAAGCGGGTGATGCAGTTCAAGAACGCCCGCACCCTGATGGAGCTCGAGAAGCTCGCGGACGACAACTCGCTGCTCTATAGCGATCGCCTGGTGCACGAGGCCAAGGGACGCGGCCTCTTCATCCAGACCTTCACCGCCGACGACCTCGACGTCGAGCCCGACCGCTGCGGCATCAAGGGCTCGCCCACGAAGGTGCACAAGATCGAGTCCGTGGTGCTCGCCGGGGGCGACCACACGCGCATCGAGCCCACCAAGGAGGGGCTCGGCAAGCTCATCGACGCGCTGGCGCGCGACCACCTCTTCGGGTGAGACCCCGACCCCCGCCCCGAACCCCCACGAGGAACGACGATGAACGGCAAGATTTCGAAGGACGTCTGGGTCTTTGTGGAGCAGCGCGACGGGAAGGCCGCCGAGGTGAGCCTGGAGCTGCTCTGCAAGGGCCGGAAGCTCGCGGACCAGCTGGGCGGCGAGCTCAAGGCGGTGGTCATCGCCGCCAACGCGCTCGAGCTCGCGGAGCGGACCTTCCGCTACGGCGCCGACGAGGCGCTGGTGGTGAGCCACCCCTCGCTCCAGCACTACCGCACCATGCCGTACAGCCGCGTGCTCATCGAGCTGGTCAAGGAGCACCAGCCGCGGATCGTGCTCTACGGCGCCACCGTCATCGGGCGCGACATCGCGCCGCGCGTCGCGTCCGCCACCGGGAGCGGTCTCACCGCGGACTGCACCGATCTGCAGATCGCCGACGTGACCTACCTCAAGCAGGAGCACCCCCAGCTCCTCCTGCAGATCCGGCCCGCGTTCGGCGGCAACATCATCGCCACCATCATCACCCCGGACGCGAGGGTGCAGATGGCCACCGTCCGCGAGGGTGTGATGGAGCTCACCCCCCTGTCGACCCCGAACCCGTCGCGCCTGGTCCAGGTCCCGTTCGCGCCGGAGCCGGTCGACGAGCTGGTGGAGATCATCGAGCGGCACCGCGAGGAGAGCCGGGTCAACCTCAAGGGCGCCAACATCATCGTCGCCGGCGGCTACGGCATGGGCTCACGCGAGAACTTCCAGCTCATCCACGAGCTCGCGCACGTCCTCGGCGGCGAGGTCGCCGGGAGCCGCGCCGCGGTGGACGCCGGGTTCCTCCCGCGCGAGCGCCAGGTGGGGCAGACCGGCACCACCGTCCGCCCCAAGCTCTACATCGCCTGCGGGATCTCGGGCGCCATCCAGCACCGCGCCGGGATGCAGGAGTCGAACAAGATCGTCGCCATCAACTCCGATCCCGACGCGCCCATCTTCGACATCGCCCACTACGGGATCTTCGGTGACGCCGTGGAGGTCATCCCCAAGCTCATCGAGGTCTACAAGCAGCGGCTCAAGTAGGCTCCCGCCCCGAGATCGCACCATGCCGAACTTCTTCACCGACAACGTCGACATCCAGTTCCACTTCCAGCACCTCGATCTCCGGGAGGTCGCCGATCTCATCGAGAACGGGTACGCCTACGCGGCCGACTTCCCCTACGCCCCCGTCGACTACGACGACGCCAAGGAGAACTACCGCCGGGTCCTCGAGATCGTGGGCGACATCTCCGCCAACTACATCGAGCCGCGCGCGGCCGGCGTCGACGAGGAGGGCGCCCACCTCGTGGACGGGAAGGTCCGCTACGCGAAGGGGACGCAGGAGAACCTGGCGCAGCTCGCCAAGGCCGACCTGATGGGCATGATCCTGCCGTACAAGTACGGCGGGCTCAACATCCCCTTCACCGTGTACTGCATCGCGGTCGAGATTGCCTCGCGCGCGGACGCCTCCCTGATGAACCTGTTCGGGCTGCAGGACATCGGCGACTGCGTCTCCAAGTTCGGCGACGAGGACCAGCGCGCCGAGTTCCTCCCCGGCTTCGCCAGCGGGGAGTACACGGGCGCGATGGCGCTCACCGAGCCCGACGCCGGCAGCGACCTGCAGGCCGTCAAGCTCCAGGCGATCCAGAACCCGAAGGGCGGCTGGAACCTGCGCGGCTGCAAGCGCTTCATCACCAACGGCGGCGGCGAGGTCATCCTGGTGCTGGGGCGCTCCGAGCCGGGGACCAAGGACGCGCGCGGCCTGTCGATGTTCGTCTGCCACCGCGACGAGACGGTGGTGGTGCGCCGCATCGAGAACAAGCTCGGGATCCACGGCTCGCCGACCTGCGAGCTCCAGTTCAACGACACCCCCGCCCAACTCGTCGGCAAGCGCAAGCTCGGCCTGATCAAGTACACCTTCGACCTGATGAATCGCGCCCGCATGGGCGTCTCCGCCCAGGCCTTGGGCATCGCCCAGGCGGCCTACGAGGAGGCCCTGAAGTATGCCCGCGAGCGCGAGCAATTCGGCAAAGCCATCATCAACATCCCGGCGGTCACCAACATGCTCATCGAGATGCGGGTGCAGCTCGAGGCGAGCCGGGCGCTGCTCTATCGCTCCGCCCAGATGGTGGACCTCAAGGAGCGGATGGAGCACCGGGTCGAGGAGCTCAAGGCGGAGGGGAAGAGCACCGCGGAGATCGGCAACCGCCTCAAGGAGGTGGTCAAGATCGCGAGCTTCCTCACCCCGGTCTGCAAGTACTTCTGCACCGAGGCGGCGAACCGGATCGCCTACGACGCCCTCCAGGTCCACGGCGGCACCGGCTACATGCGCGAGTTCAAGGTCGAGCGACTCGTCCGCGACGCCCGCATCACCAACATCTACGAGGGCACCTCGCAGCTGCAGATCGTGGCGGCGATCGGCGGGGCGGTCACCGACGTGATGGCCGACTTCTTCGCCGAGCGGGAGGCCAAGTCCTACCGGGGCGGGCTCGCGGGCCTCGCCGAGCAGCTCAAGGAGATCCGCGAGCTATACCGCGAGTGTGCGCAGACGGTCAGCGAGCGGCGCGACAGCTCGTTCCACGACGTCACCGCGAAGGCCCTGGTCGAGCTCTACTCGGCGGCGCTCATCGGGTACTGGCTGCTCGACGACGCGGAGCTCGACGACCGCAAGATCTTCATCGCCAACCGCTACATCTTGAGCGCCGTCGCAGAGGCCCAGCGGAACGCGGCCCTGGTGCGGCACGCGGTCTACAGCGACATCCTGCACGCACAGAAGATCCTGGTGTAGCGCCGGCGCCCCGCGCGGCGGCCCTCACCGCCCGCGGGCAGGGTCGCGAGGGCCGCCGTCGGTCCAGGTCCGGCTCGCCACCCGCCAGGAGCGCGCGGCGAGCCGGAAGGCGAAGTGGCGCTCGGCGAACCGCTGGATCGCGAGGATCTCCTCCGCGCCGGTCGCGCGCTCGGCGATGAGCCCGTGGCTGATGCAGGCATCGATCTGGCGCCGGCCTCCGGCGCGGGGGACCACCGCGAGGCGCAGGCTCGATGACGGCGGTATCCGGGCCGTGTAGAGCGCGGCCGCGAGCCCGCCCGCCGCGGCCGCGAGGAGGGCGTCCGCCTGCGCGCGCCGCGTGGGGCGCCGCCGGAGCTGATGTCCGCGCACGACGGCGCACCCGGCGCGCAGGCGGAACCCGACGCCGAGCACCCGCAGCGCCTCGACCGCAATGGCCCGCTCCTCCGCGGTCCACGCCGGGCGCACGAGCGCGCGGTTGCGCGCGTAGATCCGCCACTGCGTCGGGAAGGTGACGGTGATGTCGAGCGCGTCCTCGCCCCGCGGCGCGGCGGCGCCGCCGTCCGCCCCCCCGGCGCCGGCGCCCACGCAGAGGTTGGTGTACTCGGCCCCGCCGAAGGCGGCGGCGGCCTCTCGCACCATCTCCGGGTCGACGCGCTCCGCGAGCGTCGAGAGGTGCACGTCGAGCCGCGCGATCGCGCTCCGGAGCCCGTCGTCCGAGAGCGACGCCTCGAGCCGAATCGCCGGTTCGGCGGGCTCGCTGACCGGACAAACCTCGAGCAGCCCGCCGGCGTCGAACTCGTCACGGCCGACGGCGCGCGCCGCGGCGAGGACGACGGCATGCAGGTCTTCGTCGGGTCGCGACTCGAAGGTGACGACGCGGGTGCTCGCCTCGACGGCCATCCCTCCCCAAGTTAGGCCGCGCCCGGTTGGCTGTCGAGGCCCTCGACGCGGCCGTCAGCCGCGTTGGGTCGCACCCTCGAACTCGATCCACCCGATGTCGCGCGCCACCACCAGCGCCGCGCAGGCCTCCTTGTCGTGGATCTGCCGCGCGCCCCGACCGGTGCGCGGCGCGGTGATGCGCGCCACCGCCTCCGCGACGGTGATGTCCTGCCCGATCATCCCGGCGATGGCCTGGAGCGACGACGGGGCGAACCCTCGCTCCCGGTCGTCGCCCAAGGTCGACGCGCGCGGCCCCGGCCAGATCCGCGCGGCGCCGTCGGGCAGGAGCGACCGCGGGTCGCCTTGCGACGCGACGATCACGCCCGCCATCATGGGGCTGGTCAGGTCGAGATCGAGCGGAAACTCGACGTGCCCGGGGACGGTGCCCCGGTAGAACCCCGCGCTCCCGTCGGTCCACGCGCAGAGCACGGCCACGCGATCTCGTCCCTGATCCCGGATCGCGCGGAAGAGGTCCACCGGCTCGACGAGCCCCATTCCGATCAGGGTTTCCCCCAGGCGCCCCCCGTGCCGAGCGATGATGGACAGCGCGGCGTCGAGCTGCGCCCGCTCGAGGGCGCCGCGGCGAACGAGGTACTCGCCGAGCAGCTCGGCGCGGTCGCTGGAGGCGACGTGGAGGAGCCGGCCGTCCTGGAGGTAGATCTCCTTGCGGCGCTCCACCGGGCCCTCGCGACGGGTGACGAAGAGCGCCCCGGTCTCGCGGTTGCTGCGCAGGTAGGCCAGCACCGCGTTCATCGGCGTGTCCGCCAGTATCGCCTGGTAGTCGGGGACGCCCGGCTCGTGAAGCTGGCGCGTGGTCTGCGTGTTCGACGGCAGGAGGTGCCGGGCGAGCTCGTCGATGTCCTCGATGGCACGGAACGCCGACCCCATCAGCGCCACCGTGTCCCGCGCCCCGAGCTCGCCGGTCGCGACCATCTCGAGCAGCTTCGGGAACGAAACCACCTCGACGATGTCGGTGCCCTCGCGCCGCACGCGGGCGGCCGTGTCGGCGGGCGGTAGCGACGACTGGGGCGGCACGGAGCCCCCGCTCATCAGCGGCGGGCTCGTGGCGAGGCGCGCGGCGCGCATGCGCTGGACCGAGTCCCGGATCCGACCCTCAATCTTGCGAAAGAAGCCGCCGTCGTCCCGCGCCCAGCGCACCCACTCCGAGAGCTCCTGGCACAGCTCCTCGGGGGACGGGAGCTCGAAGGCGCGCAGCGCGGCGGACATCTCCTCGGCGCTCTGGAAGCGCGCCTCCGGCCGTCGCTCGAGCCCCTTCTGGCAGCGCGCATAGAGCGCCGGCGGCAGGGAGTCGGCCCGCTCGCGCAGACGCTCGTAGTCACCGTCGCGGATGGCGAGCAGCACCGCCAGCTCCCCGCTGCCAGGAAAGATGCGCTCACCGATCAGCATCTCGCCGAGCAGGACAGTGAGCGCGAACAGATCGGCCCGGTGGTCGAACGGCTCGCCAGCGACCTGCTCCGGCGCCAGGTAGCCGAACTTGCCCTTGAGCCCCTTGCCCGAGCCGACCGACAGCGGCCCCGGAGCGCCCGTCCGCGCGATGCCGAAGTCCCCCACCTTCACCGCGCCGGTGACCGAGAGGTACACGTTCGACGGGTTGATGTCGCGGTGGACGATCTCCAGCCGGCGGCCGTTGCCGTCGCGAGCGTTGTGGACGCTGCCGAGGGCATCGGCGACCTGGCGGGCGATGTGCACGGCCAGCGGCGGGGGGATGGGCCGCTGCTCCGACTCCGAACGTCGAAGCAGCCGGTAGACGTCGACCCCCTCGACGTACTCCATGGCGATGTACGGCTCGCCGTTCACCTCGCCGGCGCCGTAGACGGTCACCACGTTGGGGTGCTGCACCGCCCGGTGGAGCTCCGCCTCGCGCTCCAGGGTCCCGAGGTCGCTGTGCGCCCGGACCGCGGGCAGGAGGCGCTTGACGACCAGGCGCGGCGCCGGCTTCTCGCCTCGCTTCGGCCGCGCGAGGAAGACCTCCGCGCTGCCGCCCACGGCGATGCGCTTGTCCAGGAAGAACGGCCCGAACGGCTGCGCCGGTCCCGCTCCCTGATCGCCCGGTTCCTGCGCCACGCGAGGATTGTCCCGGATTTCCGCCGCGAGAGCGAGGGCGGCACGCCGACCAGCCCCGGTCACGGGCGAGATCGGGGAAAGCGCGGCGAATTTCCTGCCGCGAGGGCGGGGCGCGGCGCCGTCCCCGCGCGCGGCTCAGCCCGCATCCGCAGCCGCGAACCAGGCCTCCGCGATGGCGGTGAGGGTCTGCTCGCTCACCGTGTCCCCCTCCACGACCCCATTCGCGACGCCCCAGCTGAAGACGATGCGCCCCACGGGCACTCCCGCGACCAGGACGGCCAGGTTGTCGGGGCCGAGCTCCTGGATCCGGTAGGTAGTGCCGTCGAGCTCGACGGAGTGGTGGGCGACATCGACCTTGGGCTCTGACATGGGGCGGCGTCCTAGCACGGCCCGGGGCGCCGGGCGATGGCGGCCCGGTGCGCCCCGCCGACCGCGCCGAACGGCGCCGATGGACCCGCCCCGGTCACCGCCCGATGGCCCGGTAGGCCGCCTGCACCACTCCCGCCCGCAGCCGCCGGACGCGATCGACCCAGCGCGCGCCGTCCCGCGCCGCGTGCTGACGCCGCTCCTCTGGCGTCACCGGGGGAAGCTCGGCGCAGCCGGGGCCGAAGTCCACGTCGAGCAGCGGCACGTCCTCGGGGGCGAGCGCGCGGACGCAGTCGACGACGTACCGGAGCCCCGTGTACGGGTACTCGCGGTGATGGTAGCGCACGGCGTAGGAGGGCTCGAGGTAGGCGCGGCTGGTCCGGAGCTGGCGGCGCAGAAACGGTTCCATGCGGCGCTTCCAGGTGAACGCCTGGTAGTCGGCGAGCCGGCCCACGATCCGCCGGTCGAAGCTCGGCCGGGCCACGTAGTAGGCGGTGTTGATCTCGTGGAACCGCCGGTAGACCCCGACCTCGCTCCGCCCGAGCCGCTCGTCCCAGCGCCCGCATTCCGGATCGATCACGAGCGCGTCGTCCTCCAGCATGAGGTGGAAGTCCGCGCCTCGCTCGAGCGCCGCGGCGACGGCGAGGTGGTAGCCGGGCACCGTCGGGTAGGGGCGATGGACGATCTCGTGCCCGATGATCTCCGCACCCGCGTAGCGCCCTGCCGCGGTCCATTCGCGCACGGTGGCGATGCCTCCAGCGCCGCGGGCCAGCGACTCGAGAGCCGTGCCGCCGCCCGACGCATCGACGCGATGCTGAACGATCACGCAGTCGACCGGACCCGGAAACCATGCCCGCATGCGGGGAAGCACGTGCCGGACGAACAGGTACGGCAAGACTGCCCGCCGGCACTGGAGGATGGTCACGACGGCCTTCACGAGGCCGGGAGCGTAGCCGCGAGCGATGTGAGCGCCAGCGCTCCGAGGGGGCGACGCGCGGCGGTCCTGGCCCCGCGACGGCGGTCAGCGGGACCGCGGAGGGACGCGGTGCCCGGGCGGGGGTGCACCCCGGCCGAGACGTGCGAGGGCAGCAGGATTGAAAATTGGCGAGCGAACGGCACTGGAGAAAAAAGTACCGTCCAGCGACCGGAAGTGATCGAACCGCCACGCGACGGGCATTGATGGCCGAGCGCGGGGCCGCACCCTGCCGACCCTACCGTGCGGCTCCGCGCCCGCCTACTCTCGGGCCTCCGCGGCGCACCTAGCTATTTTGGGGGGCGATGCGCACGTGGGGGCCCTCGTCCATTTTCAACGGTCGCGTTCGAAGCAGGTCGGCGGCACGCGGTCCCGAGAGGGTGAGCCCGCGGTTTCGGCCACGAAGCGGTCCGTGCGCGGGTCGTGGTAGCCGCTCGGCAGGTCGCGGGCGGCGACGCCGGCGTGGAAGCGCCCGATGCGTCCCATGAACAGCTCGCGGAAGTACTTGCCGACCAGCGAGGCGAGCATGACGAGCGCGTCGGAGGCGTCCGCGTCCATGACGAAGTGGACCTGACCGAGCCCGGGAAGATGATACGCGGAGTGGGCGCGCTCGGCCGCGATCACCGAGTGCAGGCGACCGGCGAGCGGCCCGAAGAACCGGGGATAGTCGCCGATGCCCCCCACCTTGCCGCAGACCGCGTGCACGTCGGCGTCAACGGAGTCGCGGAGCCGGAGCAGCAGCCGCTCCATCGCGTGCAGATCCACCACGAACCGGCTGCGCCCCGCGGCCCGCTCCTCGTTGAGCCGGGCCGTGCAGACCACGCTGGTGAGCACGCGCTCGATCAGGACCCCCTGCGCGGCGAGAGCCCGGAGATGGCCGCGAACCCGGACCACGAGGGCATCGCTCGCCCGGAACGGCTCGTCGTCGTGGCCCCAGCACTGGTCGCGCGCCGCCGCGGGGCAGCGGGCGCGGAGCGCACCCGGGCCCTCGAGCGAGAGGCGCTCGAAGAGCGCGGCGGGACAGGCGGCGGGCGGCTGGCCCGGGCACTCGGCCAGCGCGCGGGCCCAGGCCTCGCCGCGCCGGCTATCGGCGTGCGAGGCGAGGACCTTGCTGTCCCCGAGGTCGGCGCTCAGCGCGGCGTGGCCGCCAGCCGCGAGCCACCGGGCTCCCGCGGGGGTGACGCGAGCGAGCGCGGCGGTGACGATCAACGGGCCGAGCCGCGCCCCGAGGCCGTTCTCGTCGATGCCGATGCGGTACCCTGCCGCCGTGGGCGCCACGTTCGCGCGGCACCCTAGCGCGGGCGGCGTGCTCCGCCCAGGGTGCAAGCCCGCTCCCGGGCCGCCGCCGGTCGGACTCCGTGATATGGGGACAAGGGAGATCCCCATGACCGACGACAAGCCCCGCCTCGGACGCGACGTCTTCCTCGCCCTGGCCGCGGTGGGGTGGGCGGACGGGCAGCTCGATCCCGACGAAGCCGACGCCATCGTGCGAACGGCGCTCGACGAGGGGCTCGAGCTCGAGCAGATCGCCGAGATCGAGGCGGCGACCCGGAACCCCCTGGACCTGGGCGAGCTGGACCACCGGTCCCTGACCCCGGAGGACCGCCTCTTCGTCTACGCCGTCGCCTGCTGGCTCGCGACCCTCGACGGGGTCGCCACCCAGGACGAGCTCGGCAGCCTCATGCGGCTGGGCACGCGGCTCGAGATCCCGCCGGGCCTGCGCCGGGAAGCGGCCGAGGCCGCGCGCGAGGTCGCGGAGATGCCTGAAGGGGACCGTCCCGATCGGTACGACCTCACCGCCCTCCGCTGGCTGCTCGGTGAGCGCCTCCGCGCCGCGGAGGCGGGCACCGGCGCGGACGAGGACGAGGGCGGCTAGCACGCCCATCAGCCTGGTCGCCGCGAACGATCAGCGACCCGTGGCGCCAAGCGAGCGGCGAACCCCGGGAGGGCGTGCCGGGGAACCCGCCCGCACCCCGTCCGGAGCCGTTCATCACGGCGCCGATGCAGCCTGACCGGTCGATCCGTGCCCCGGCCCGCCGACGCGCCCGTCAGGCCAGTAGCTCCGTCTTGGCTACCGGGTAGCCCACCGGACGATGAACGGCGTAGGAAAGCGCCAGGATCTCCACCAGCACCAGGCGATAGACCGCGTCCACGTCGTCGACGTCCACGGACTCTGCGTGCATCTGGAGCGTCGCATCGACGTGCTCGTGAACGAAGGCCACAAGGTCCGGCTGCTCCATGGCGACCACGTCATCGCTGTCGAGGGGCTCGAGGGGGTCGGCGCCGCGGAGCTCCTCGTCGAGACGGAGCAGCTCTTCGGTCGCGGCCAGCTCCTGCTCGGTCACCTCGGCCACGCGGTCGCTGAACGCGGCGTCGAAGGCGAGCCAGACGGCCAACGTGAGGAAGTAGCCGAGCGCCTGCGCGGTTTCGTCCAGGGAGCGGCCGAGCGCCTCGGCCACGCGGGCAGCGACCACCGGCTGTTCACGCTCGAAGCGGGCGAGCCCGGCGTCGAGCTGCTCCCGTGCCTCGTCATCGTCCTCCGCGAGCCCCTCCCGCACCGCGTCGAGGGCACGCCCCGGAACCCGGGCGTAGGCGGGGACCGGGCGTATGGCCGAGCGTCGAACCCACACAGGAGATCCTTAGCATGGATCGACGCCCGGCGGAGCGGACCCGCACCGACGAGAAGCCCGCGCTTTTCCTCGGGGATTCGAACCGGTACGCTACGAGCGGCCCTTGGCGCCGCGGGCCGGGGCCGATCGAAGGCGCACCATCGATGGGAGAGCGACCGGTGACCCGTCGTCCTGCAGGGATCGGCTGGCGCGCCCTCGTCGAGCGGTACGGGCGCCGGCGCTCCGTGACCGGCGCGCTCTTGTTCGTCGCGGTGGCGCTGGCCTTCTGGCTGCCCTCCGCGACCGACCGCGCGCTCCTGGGGCACCGGATCCTGCGCGGGGTCTGGGCGGGTCCAGTCGCCCTTTCGGCGCTCCGCCGCGAGGAAGCTGAGCGGGTCTTGCAGGAACAGGCGAGTCGCCTCCAGCGCGGTACGCTCACCGTGCGCGTCGGCCCGGCGCTGGTGAAGGTGACGGCCGAGGACGTCCGCTTCACCGTCAACGTCGAGGCGACCGTCGAGGCGGCGCTCCGTGCCGGTCGGGCCGGCGGTCTCCTGGCTCGCACCACCTGGTGGTGGCGGCGCTGGGCCAGTCCCGAGCTGATCCGGCTCGTCACCGCCGTGGACCCGGTGAAGGTGAGCGCCCTCGCCGACCGCCTGGACCGGCAGGTGATCGAGCGCCGCCCCTTCGGCGGCGGGCTCACGGTGGACCGTGGCAACGTCCTGCCCGTCCTTCCGCACGGCGGGTTCGTAGTGGACCGCGCGCGCCTCGCCGACACCCTCGCCGCCGCCTTCTCCGCGCCGGCGGCTGGCTCGACCGAGGTGGTCCTCCGGGAAGAGCCGCCGCCGCTCGACCCGGC
>CAYVRP010000026.1:0-4559 GCA_964454025.1 uncultured Polyangiaceae bacterium
GAACCCACCATTGAAGATCGCGACCAGCCGCGGCACGTCGGCGGCCGCCACCAGCCCGGGCGCGAGCGGGAGGCTCGTCGCGGTCGGGCTGGCGTCGGTGACGTCCTCGCGCCCGGGAACGTAGCTTACGCGCAGCCGCGCGAGGTCGAGCGCCACCACCGTCAACTTCTTCCAGCGGCTGACGCGGTGCGGGTGGAGCGTCGTCACGTAGGCGACGCGGGGCTCGTCGGCGAGCAGCTCCCCGCGCGTCGCGTCACCGAGGGGCGTCCACTCGCCGTCGCCGGGCTGCGCGGATGCGGGCTGCGGTGGGAGTACGGGCGCGGGCGGGAAGGGCGCCCGCGGCGCCGGAGGCAAGCGGGCAGGCGGTTCCTGGGAAGCGGTGCCCGGCGGGGGCGGCACTGCGACGCTCGCCGCGCCGCCCGCGGGGGCGGGAGCGGCCAAGTCCGCCATCGGGGACAGCGTCGGCGGCGTGGGGTCGGGGGCGTGTGCGGCAGCGGCGCAGGCCGCCGCGCCCGCGAGCCCCAGCAGGGCGACCGCGCGCGAACGGGCAGGGAGCCCGCGCGGACCGGGCGCCGCCGGGCGTGGTGCGAGCGGGGTCACGGGACGAGGATGCGCGGGGGGCGCGAGCGGGTCAACGCGCGGGCACCACCCCTCGCGGTCGGCGCGCGGGCGCCGCCTCTTCGCCCCGCGCCCCTCGCCGGGCTGCCGCCCGAAGTGCTAAGGTAAGACACCTTGTCGGTCTTCCGCGCACGACGTCCGCTGCTCCTCCGGCTTCCTTGGTGCGCGGGTGCGCTGGCGCTGCTCGTGCCGACGCGTGCGCACGCCTACTGCCGCACCTACACCTGCCAGGCCAAGAAGGACTGCGTGGAAGACGACCTCGGGTGCCCCGTGGGCGGCGCGCCCCTCTACTGGCCGCGGCGCTGCTTCTCGTTCTCCGTCCAGCAGGACGCCTCGCCGGCCCGGGGCATCACGCTCGGCGACGCCGAGTCGGTGCTCGACGTGGCCTACGGCACCTGGACCTCCGTGACCTGCGACGGCAGGCCCCCGTCGATCGGGGTGGTGCGCTTCCCGAGCGTCGCTTGCGCCACCGTCGAGTTCAACGAGTGCGATCACAACGCGAACGTGTGGATCTTTCGCGACGAGGCCTGGCCCTACGACGACGGCGGGGCGACCCTGGCCCAGACCTGGGTCCACTTCGACACCAGGACGGGTGAGATCTACGACGCCGACGTCGAGGTGAACACGGCCGCCTACGCCATCACCACCTCCACCGCCCTCCAGCGCGAGCAGTTCATCGCCATCGCCACGCACGAGATCGGGCACGTACTCGGCCTGGACCACGCGACGAGCGAGGACGCCACCATGTACGCCTACTACGGCCGGCACAGCCAGGTCAGCGACCTCGCGGACGACGACGTCGCGGGCCTGTGCGCGATCTACCCCCCGGATCGTGACGTCGGGGCCTGCGACCCCGAGCCGTACAACGGCTTCTCCACCCGGTGCGGCAAGAAAGACTGCGAGGACTCGGGCTGCGCTGCCGCGGCGCCGGCACCGAGCGGACCCGCCGCGCCGTGGCTGCTCGGCGCCGCGCTCGGCGCGCTCGGGCTCACGCGCGGCCGGCGGCGGGCGGCGCGACGCTGAGCCGCTGCCGCCGCGGGCCACTTTACGCGATCGTCGCGGGCCCGTACCATCGCGAGCGCGATGGATCTCGTGGAGTCCCTCGAGGAGGAGCACGGTCCGCTCACCGATCGGGTACGGGCGCTCGGCGCGCTCGTGACCGCCGTCGCGGCGGGCGATCGGTCGCCGCAGGTCGCGCACGCGGAGTTCGTCGTGGGGCTGGAGGCCCTGCGCGACGCGCTCCTCGACCATTTCGGCCGCGAGGAGGAGTGCTTCTTCCCCTTCATCGCCGAGGCGTTGCCGGACGCGGCTCCGGCGGTGCGTGGGCTCGAGGCCGCCCACGATCGGATCTGCGGCGCGTTGACGCGGCTCGGGCACCTCTCTGCGCGGTCCGAGGCGGCCTTCGCCCAGGCGTTCGTGCACGTCGAGCGCGTCTACACGCGCTTCGCCGAAACCTTCCGGGAGCATGCGGAGAGCGAGCGCGAGGTGCTCCGCCAGGCCGCTGAGCGCCTCACGGCGGCGCAGCGCGCCGCGCTCGCGGAGGCCGCGCGCGGGCTCTGAGCACCGCCCGCCCGGGGCGCTCGCTCACAGCAAGAACGACAGCCCCGCGCTGGTCGTGGGGTAGCCAGCCCGCAGGGTGAGCGTCATGCGCGGCGCGACGTGGAAGCGGGCGCCGACCCCGACGATGAGGTTGTCGAAGCCGTCCTCGGTCTGCGGGGAGAAGCGGTACGCGAAGCCTGGCTCCCCGAACACGCTCCAGCGGTCGGTGAGCCAGAAGTTCCACTGCACGACGACCGGGAAGTAGTAGTGATCGACCTTGGTGTCCTCGCATGCCGCGTCGATGCAGCGGCCGCCGCGGGTGAAGTGGATCCAGTCGAGCCCGAACCCGAGCGCCATCGTGTTGTTGATGGTCGGGATCGGTCCGTTGTCGAGAAACTCGATCGCGACGTGCACGCCGGGCCCGAAGCCTGGTCCGGCGCCGACCTCCACGCGCGGAGGCTCGAGGGGTTGGAACAAGAAGTGGGGCTCCAGCTCCACCCGGTAGCTCGGGTGAACGCCCGGCTCCTTGACGATCGACTCCGCGCGGGCCGTCCGGAGGGGGACGCCGAGCGCGAGGGTCGTGAGCACGGCGGCGGCGAGGTGGGCGCTTCTGGGCATCCTGGCTCCGGTGGCGCGCGGCGGGAGCCAGGATACGTCGCTCGCCGCGGGGCATGAAGGGCGTTGCGCACCGGGGAGTCCACGCGGTGGGGCCAGCCAGGGTTCGCGCGCCTCGACCGGCCCCGAGGTGCCAGCTCCCGCGCGTGAGCGCCCGTCTCGCGCGGCTCCCGCCTCCCCCCGGGGACGGCGCCCGGCCCGCGCGTCAGGGCGCCGCCGCGATGCGCGGTGACCCTCCTCGCGGCGGGGCCGCCCGCCGCTCAACAATGCCGCAGCGCCAGCACCGCGACGAGCGGCACGACGAGGCCGATCGCGAGGAGGAAGCCCCCGCGCCCGCGCAGGCCGCGTCGTCCGCGGGCGATGAAGATCCCCGTGAGCGCGAGGACGGCGAGCACCACGGCGTAGGCGTCGGCGACGTAGGTCCAGAGGCCGCGCCCCTCGTTCAGGTGCAGGAAGTTCAGATCGCGCAAGAGCCAGCGGTCGCGGCGCCGGATGAGCTCGGCGCGGCCCGACCGGGGGTGGTAGACGACCTCGTCGGCGTCGCCCGGGGCGAAGAAGAGGTGCATCGCGTCCGGCCCCCGCCAGAAGGCGTTGCGGGGCGGGGAACGGCGACCCACCCGCGCCGTCACCGCGTCGATCAGGGCAGGGAGCTCGGCATCGGCGACCCCCGCCGGGGTCGCCTCGAGCTCGCGGCGCCGCTGCTCCGTGAGTCCGGGGAGGAGCGCCGCGGGGGTGCCGATGGTCCGCGTCTCACGGCGGGTCGCGCGATTGTAGTCCCAGTGCTCCTCGTGATTCACCGCCACGCCGGACACGGCGTAGGCGACGGTGAGCCCGCAGGCGAGGTAGCCGAGATCTCGGTGCCACGCCACGAGTCGTCGCCGCCAGCTCATCGGCTACTCCGCCGTCCCCTCCGGCGACGTTGCCGTCAGATGAACTCGGCGCCCGTCGCGCGCAGGACGACGACCCGCTCGGGCGGCGGCGGCTCCTGGAGGCCGTGGTCGCTGGCGAGGTGGGCTCGGGCTCGTCCCGGGACGTCGACGAGCTCCACCACGCCCTCCGCGCGTGCTCGGCGGCCGACCGCGTCCGGCGGCACCAGGAACGCGGGCGCGCCGATCACGCGCACCGTGCGCCCCTGTCGATCCCCTACCTCCTGGAGCGCGAACCACGCTCGCCGGTGGTGGCACATGGCGACCACGTCCCCCTCGACCCGGATCGTCTCGCCCGTGAACGTCTCCGGGCGCGCCAGCAGCTCCGGGAGCGCGACCCGGGCCGCGTCGCCCAGAGGGGCGCCGACGCGCTCGAGCGCGCGGCCGGTGGCGGGATCGGTTCCCCGCTCGATCCGGTCGCTCGCGAGGGCAACGCCGTCCGCCCCGCAAGCGCTGCAAGCCTCGGACTCGGCGGCGGCGCGTCCGTCCGCGGTCGCCTGACCGCAGGTGGGCGCGGCCTGTTCAGGGTCGCATCCGGGGTGGGGATCGCGGGCGCAGGTCGTTTCGAGCCCCGGCGTGGCAGCGCTCGCGGCTGCGAGCTTCACCGGACCGTCGGTCGTGGCGGAGGAACCGGCGCGCTCGCGGGCCTCGCAGGCGGCGAGCAACGAGAGGGGCAGGATCAGGTGGAGGAGGCGCGCGCTCACGGCGGGCCATCGTAGCGCGAACGCCGAGCGTCGCCATGGACACGGGGGAGCCTGTGGGATACCGAGGGCAGCATGACGGCGGGCGCAGGGGGCTTCGTTGCTGGTCTTCGGCGGCGGCTTCGGATTGCGCTCGTGACCGCGCTCGCGCTGCTGGTCG
>CAYVRP010000026.1:4659-78317 GCA_964454025.1 uncultured Polyangiaceae bacterium
CGCCGGGGAGCGCCGGGCGAGCGCTCGCGCTGGCCCCGGGCCGGGACGCCTTGCCTCGGTTCGTGCTCCTCTTCATCGGTGACGGGATGGGTCCTGCGCAGGTCGACGCCGCGGAGCGCTACCACGCCGCCGCCGCGTCGGCGGAGCGTGTCCGCGAGGTGCCCCTGGAGTTCACGCGGTTCGGCGTGCAGACCATGGTTGGCACCGGCTCCGCCGACGCCGCCGTCACCGACAGCGCGGCGGCGGCCACGGCGTTGGCGACGGGCCAGAAGACCCGCAACGGCCATCTCGGCGTGGCGACCGACGGAAGGACGCCCCTGGTCAGCGTCGCGAGCCTGGCGCGCGATGGGGGTTGGCGCATCGCCCTGATCAGCTCGGCCCCGCTCGATCACGCCACCCCCGCCGCGTTCTACGCCCACCGGGCGAGCCGCGGAGACCTCGCGGGGGTCGCGGCCGATCTGTTGGCCTGCGGCTACGACTACTTCGGGGGGGGCGGCCTCGACGCCGCCAGCGCGGCGGAGCCAGCGGTGTCGTCGGTCTGGGCGAGCCTCGCTGCACGCGGCTACACGTTGGCGCACGCCCCAGGCTGGCGGGACGCGCGCCGGCTGCCCGCGTTCGCGACCGCGCGCGCCCGGGACGATCCGGCGGCGATGCCCTTCGAGCTGGACCGGCCGCCGGCCGCGCCGCGCCTCGCCGACTTCACCCGGCAGGCGCTCGAGCTGATGGGAACGGACCGCGGGTTCTTCCTCCTCGTGGAGGGGGGCCAGATCGACTGGGCGTGCCACGCCGGGGATCTCGGCGCCGCCGCTGCGGAGACGCTCGAGCTCGGCGCCGCCGTCGCGGTGGGCATCGAATTCGCGTCCCGCCACGCCGGCCGTACCCTGCTCGTCGTGACCGCGGACCACGAGACGGGCGGCCTGGCGTTGGGCGCGGCGCCGCCCGGGGGGGGCTTCGCCGCGCTCCGCCGCCAGACGATGAGCCACGCGGCGCTCGCCGCCGCCGTCGGTGACGCGCTGAGCACGCGCGCCGACGCTACCCTGGGCGATCTCGCCCCGCTGCTCGAGCGAGCCCTCGGCGAGCCGGTCGTGGGCGAGGCGGCGGCGGAGCTGGGGGCCGCGTTCGCGGCGGCGCGGCAGGGGCTCGGCGCCGGCCGCCCGCGCTCGTCGTTACGGGATGCGGCCGCGCCCCTCGTCACCGCAGCGCTCGCGCGGCTCACCCGGCGGGCCGGGGCGCGCTGGTCCACCACCGCGCACACGGCCACTCCGGTGCGGGTCTACGCCGAGGGCACGGCCGCGGCGCGATTCGCGGGGCTACGTGACAACGCGGAGGTGGGGCGAGTGCTCGTGGATCTGGTCGCGGCGGCGGTCGCCGCGGACACGGTACCCTAGCCGTTTCCGCGCGCCCCGGGCGTGGAGCGCGGCCCGGTCGCCAGCGCTTTGCGTCGAGCCGCCGGTTGCCCTATGACCGCCGGCATGACGGAGCCCGATCGGCTGGTCTGGATCGACCTCGAGATGACCGGGCTCGACCCGCGCCGGGACCACCTCCTCGAGATGGCGACGCTGGTCACCGACGGGCGCCTGGAGGTCGTCGCCACCGGACCCGAGATCGTGATTCACCAGCCCGAGGAGGTGCTGGCCGGGATGAACGAGTGGAGCCGCGAGCACCACGCGGCGTCGGGGCTCCTCGATCGCGTCCGCGCCTCGACCGTCTCGGTGGCGGACGCGGAGGAGCAGACCCTCGCGTTCCTCCGGCAGCACTGCCCGCCCGGTTCCGCGCCCCTCGCGGGCAATTCGATCCACATGGATCGGTTCTTCCTCAAGTTTCACATGCCGGCGCTGGAGGGCTTCCTCCACTACCGGAACGTGGATGTGACCACCGTGAAGGAACTGGCGCGCCGCTGGGCGCCCGACGTCTTCGCTGGTGCACCCCGCAAGGCCGACTCCCACCGGGCGCTCGAGGACATCCGCGAGTCCATCGCCGAGCTCGCGCATTACCGGGCGGCGCTGTTCCGGCTGCCGGAGTGAGCGGGGCGTGGCGGCCGACCGGCACGCCGACGGCGGGTCACGGCTCCCCCACCGCGTCGAGGACCCCGAGCACGCGACGGCAGTCCGCCTGCAGGGCATTCCAGTCGTAGGGAGCCCGGAACAGGTGATGGCGGAACTCCTCGAAACCACTGGCGATCTCGGCGAGGTACGGGTCGGACGTCGCGGCGGGCACCGGGGGCGCGGCGTGCTCGAGGGGCAGGCCGCAGAAGCGTCGCGTGTCGTCGAGGATCTCGCGCCACGCGAAGGACCGCCCCTGGATCGACTCCTCCTGGGCGCGGGTCGCGCGCAGGCTCTCGCGGACCGAATCCACGTCGTAGCCGCGGCGGCTCAGGGTCGCGACGTCGAAGACGTGCTTGAGGCGCTGCGCCTCCTTGTTCTTGCCGATCGGGATCCCGAGCGTCGACGGTCCGAGCGTGAGCAGTTTGTCGCCGATCAAGCCGGATACCGTTGGCACCTCGACCTCGACGGGGGCGTCGTAGAGCGCGCCGCAGCGCACCCGACGTCGGGCGCCCGGGTAGGCTGGCGGCGCGAGCACCGCGTCGAGCATTACGAAGGCGGCATCCGCGGGCTGGTAGACCGAGTCGAAAAAGAGCCGGTAGCTCACCAGCGGGAGCCAGGGCTTGGTCCTGGGTGCTCGGGACTCCCAGCGCGAGAAGACGTCGGACTCTTCGGTGACGGCCGCGACGTGGTCCGTGAGTACGGCCTTGTCGACGGTCGTGACCACGTCCACGTCGATGCTGAACCGCTGGGGATCCTCCAGCAGCACGAGCAGGGAGTTGCCCCCCTTGAACCGGAACGCCAGCCCTCGGGACGAGAGCGCGGCGACGAGCTCGAGGCAGTGGACGACGAGCTCCGCGAGGTGGGGCGGCGCGAGGCCCGCGTGCGCCGCGTAGTGCTCGCGCCCGAAGAACTCCCGCTGGCCCAGGATCATCGCCGGCCCTCCGTGTTCGTGGCGCGCCGCGGCGCGCTCTCGGCAACGACCGAGCCACGCCGGCGCCGGGAGCGCAAGCCCACCCGCCGCCGTGCGCGCGAGCGCAGAAAAAAAAGCGACCGGGGCGAGCTGAACTGGGCGGGTCGCGCGTCTAACCGGGCGTCGGGCACCCAACCCGGCCCGCCATTCGAGGTTCGTCTGCGCATGGATTGGCCGCCACAGCCATCCCCTCGCGAGCCGAGCGCACCTGGCGCGAAGGTGCTCACGACCGCCGACCTCTGGGCCAAGGCCGTCGATACGGCGCGAGCGGGCGTGCGGTCGAGCGTCGCCGGCATCACCTACGCGCAGGCGGCGGAGCGCGCGGTCGAGGTCGCTGGCACCGCCGATCTCGAGCAGATCGCGCTCTGGTGGATCCGCGAGAAGCTCGACGCGGGCATGTTCCTCGCCACCGATTGGTTCGGCGAGGCGTCTGACCTGCCCCTCGAGCTCGGGTCGGAGAACGCCGCGCGCGTCGTCGCCCGCGCGGTCGAGATCTGGCGCGACGTGGTCGTCGAGGCGACGAGGTACGCCGAGGCGCACCCGGAGCCGGAGGACTGAGTGCTGCGCCAGGCCTGCCGTTGCGCGTGGCGCTGCGTCGCGCGCTGTCGTGGGTGGGTTCGGCCGTCGGGGAGGACTCGCCGGCCGTTCGGTTGACCAGTGCCCGCGCACCGAACCAGGGCGCCTTGGGTCCCTGCGCGGTCGCCTGCTACCATCGCGCGCTGATGGGCGAGCCACACGGCCACGAGGCGCCGACCGCCGCCCGTTGTGGCGTGATGCTCGCCGGGCGATACACGTTGACCCGACCGCTGCAGTCCGGGGGCATGGCAGTGGTCTGGGAGGCGCACGATGCGGCGACGGGCGAGGCCGTGGCGCTCAAGCTCGTCCACGCGTCGCTGGCGGGCACGGACGCCAACGCCCGGATGCTGCGCGAGGCCAGCGCCTTGCGTCGCATCCGGCACCGGGCGGCCGCGCGGGTGCTCGACTTCCAGCTCACGCCCGACGGCGTGGCGTTCCTCGTGCTCGAGCTGCTGCGCGGGCGGACGCTCCTCGACCTGCTCGACGAGCGCTGGCGGCTGCCGCCCGCGGAGGCGGTCGCCCTCCTCCTGCCCGTCGTGGGTGCGCTGGCGGCCGCGCACGCGAACGGCGTGGTTCACCGTGACGTGAAGCCGGCCAACGTCGTCCTGGCCGAGGCCGACGGAGGCCGGCTGGAGCCGAAGCTCATCGACTTCGGGCTGGCGCTGTTCTCGGGCGGGAGCGATCGGATCACCCTCGATGGGGTGCTGGGCGGGACCCCGGCCTACGTCGCCCCGGAGCAGACGCAGGCGCGGGCGCCGGTGGATTTCCGTTCCGATCTCTGGTCGATCTCGGTCGTGCTCTATCACGCCGTGACGGGGCGGGTCCCGTTCGAGGGCGCGGGCTCCCTCAGCCTCTTGGATGCGATCCGGACGGAGCGGCCGACGCCGACGGTCGCGCTGGGAGCCGGGGACGCGGCGCTGTGGGTCTTGATCGAGCGCGGGCTCGCCAAGGATCCGCGCGACCGCTGGGGTTCAGCGGTGGAGCTCGGCCGGGCACTGGCGCGCTGGCTCCAGGCGCGAGGTGGTGAACAGGACGCCTATGGCGTCCCGTTGCGGGAGGAATGGGGTGAAGGTTGACCGAGGGCACGCGGGGACAGCTCGAACTGCTTCATCTTGCTGGTGGTGGCGAGATGACGGCGCTCGAGGAGCGACGCTTGCCAGGAGTGGCAGATTGTGGTCAGGTTCCCTACCACATTCGGTCGCCATGGTTCGCGCCCTCCCCTTCGGCTTGCTCTTGGTCCAGCGGGAACGCCAGCGCTCCCGTGCCGTCGCCCGCGCCCTGCGCGCCCAGGGGTTCGACGTCATCGCCGCCCCCTCGGTCGCGATGGCGGAGGTGCTCGACTGCACCTTCGACGCCGGGGTCATCGAGCTCGATCTCGAGGATGGGGACGGGCTCGAGCTGGCGCGGGCGCTCCTCGCGGCCGGTCGCATCGAGGAGGTCGTCTTCTTCACCGGCAGCGTCACCATCGCGCGCGCGGAGGCGGCGCGCAGCCTCGGGGTCCTCATCGAGCATCGCGAGGGCGTCGAGGCGCTGCTCCCGGTGCTCCTGCAGCTCGTGCGCACCCGCGGCCCCCAGTCGAGCGGCAAGGTCCCCGTGCTCGACACGGTTCCGGACGACGCCTGGCGGTGGCGCGTGGGGTGAGACGGGGGCGCGGCGCGCCTTCGCGGCCGCGGCGAGCCCCGGCTGACCGGGCGGCGTGCGGACGCCTCGCGGGCGCGGGGGCGCTGCGCACGGAGCCGGGGGGGCAGGCGCGCTCGCTCCCGCGCGAGGTGGAGATCGAGCTCGGGCTCGACGAGCCGGACGAGCCGGCTCGGTGGCGCGAGCGAGTCGCCGCCTCGCTCGGGGTGGGCGTGGACGCCGTGCCCGACGTCTCGGTCACGCGCCGTTCGCTCGACGCGCGGCACGGGCGGGTGCGGTTCCGTCTCCGGGTCCGGGTGGGTCAGGACGCCTTGTCCAGCCCGCCGAGCGGTCCGGCGCCGCGGGAGGTGCAGGGGCCGCTGCGCGTGGTGATCGTCGGCGGCGGGCCCGCGGGGATCTTCGCCGCCTACGCGCTCGCCCGGAGGGGGATCGCCTGCTGTGTCGTCGAGCGGGGGAAGACGGTGCAACCTCGCCGGCACGACCTGAAGGCGCTGCAGCGCCACGGCCGCGTCGATCCCGACAGCAACTACTGCTTCGGCGAGGGCGGCGCGGGCGCCTACAGCGACGGAAAACTCTACACGCGATCGGTCAAGCGGGGCGACGTCCGTGACGTCCTCGAGATCCTGGTGGCGCACGGAGCGCCGGCCTCGATCCTCACCGACGCGCGGCCGCACGTCGGCTCGAACCGGCTCCCGCGCGTCGTCACGGCGCTGCGCGAGCACCTGGAGTCCGTCGGCGTCCGTTTCCGGTTCGGCGCGCGGGTGGCCGACCTCGTCGTCGACCACGGGGCGCGGCGGCGCGTCGCGGGCGTGACGCTCGTCACCGGGGAACAGCTCGCCGCGGACTGGGTAGTGATCGCGACGGGGCACTCCGCGCGCGACGTCCACGGGATGCTGCTCCGCCAGGGCGTGCGGCTCGAGCCGAAGGGGTTCGCGGTGGGTGTGCGCATCGAGCACCCGCAGGCGCTGGTCGACCGGATCCAGTACGGCGCGGCGGCGGGGCACCCGCGCTTGCCCCCTGCGGCCTACGCCTGGGCGGCGCCGATCGAGGGACGCGGCGTCTTCTCGTTCTGCATGTGCCCGGGCGGCTTCGTGGTCCCCGCGTCCACGGAGCCGGACGGCCTCGTGGTCAACGGCATGAGCCTCTCGGGTCGCCGCTTCGGGCTGGCCAACGCGGGCATCGTCGTGGCGGTCGAGCCGGAGGACTGGTGGCGGGCCGGGTTCGAGGGTGCGCTCGGCGGGGTCGCCCTGCAGCGATCGCTGGAGCGCGCGGCGTTCCTCGCGGGGGGCGGCGCCCTGCGCGCGCCGGGCACCCGTGTCACCGACTTCCTGGCTCGCCGCGCCTCGAGCGCGTTGCCCGAGACGAGCTACATCCCTGGCCTGCGCCCCGCCGACGTGGGCGACGTGCTCGACTCGACCGCGCTCGGCCTCGCCGGGCGGCTCCGCGCGGGGCTCCGAGAGCTCGGCGCCCGCATGCGCGGGCTGCTGGGAGAGGAGACGATCCTGATCGGGGTCGAGACCCGCACGAGCTCCCCCGTCCGCGTCCCGCGCGACCCGGTCACGCTGGAGTCACCCGACCTCGCCGGGCTCGTCCCCGTGGGCGAGGGCGCCGGCCACGCGGGGGGGATCGTGAGCGCCGCCATCGATGGGCTGCGCGCCGGCGAGGCGATCGCGCGCGCGCTCGGCGCCGGGTAGCCGGCGCCGCCGCGCCGGATCCGGGGGCAGGTCGCGCCTAGCGCGCCGCGCCCGTTGCCGGCACGAGCAGGCGGAGGAGCGTGATCTCCGCGCGGGTGCCGAGCCGGAGCGGGGGGCCCCAGAAGCCCGTGCCCGGGCTCACATGGAGCCGCGTGCCGCCGGATTCCCCCGCCTCGTCGGGCCGCAGGCGGGCGCGTTGGCCGTTCGGACCGAAGCGGAACAGGCCGCGGACGGCGGGCTGCTGGAGGCGTACGAACGCCGGCCACGGCCAGATCTGGCCCCCGTGCGTGTGACCGGAGAGGACCAGTCCCACGTCGTGTTGCAGCGCCTCCCGGACCGTGCGCGGCTGGTGCGCGAGCAGCACCACCTCGCGGGAGGGGTCGCGCCCCGCCAGTGCCGCCGCCAGGTCCGAGCGGTGACCGTCCCCGGGGTGGTGCATGGCTTCCCGGTCATAGACGCCGGCCAGGTCGAAGGTGACGTCGCCCCTGCCGAGCGCCACGCGCTCGTTGCGGAGCACGCGCAGGCCCAGGCTCTCGAGCTCCCGGCACCAGGCCTCGGCGCCGGCGTAGTACTCGTGGTTGCCGGTGACGAAGAAGACGCCGTGGCGGGCCTCCAGCCTCCGGAGCGGGTCGACGATGGGGCGCAACGAAGCGACGGGGCCGTCGACGAGGTCGCCGGTGATCACGACGGCGTCGGCGTTCAGCGCGTTCACCTGGGCCACCACGCGCTCGACGAACTCCCGCCGCAGCGTCGGTCCGAGGTGCAGGTCCGAGAGTTGCACCAGGGTGAACCCGGAGAGGGGCGCTGGCAGCCGCGCCAGGGTGACGTTCACCTCGCGGACCGCGACCGGCGCCAGGGCGTTCCGCATCGCGATCGGGACCGCGCCGCCCACCACCGCCAGCAGGGTCACGGCGACGATTCGAGCGGCGAGCTGGCGCCGCTCCGGATCGAAGGTGGAGCCCATGAGCCGCACCCCCGCGCGGACGCCGAGCAAGATCAGGTCCGCCAGCAGCAGCCCCACGACCAGCCAGAGCAGGACGCCGAACCACACGTGGAGGGCGAGCAGCAGCCCTCGCCCGCGGTCCGGAGGGAGGACCCGACCCAACCAGAAGGAGGCGGGGACGGTGATCGCGAGCGCCACGAGCCCCGCCGTCGCCGCCCGGGTGGCGGCCGTTCCGAGCCCGGGGTCCCGAACCAGGCGCGCCCAGATGAGCAAATGGCACCCGGTGAGGACCGCGAGCGCCACCGCGAGGAAGAGGGCGAACGTCACGGCGCGCATGGGGCATCGGGCCGGATAGGCGGTCCTCCTGGGATCGTCAAGCGCCGCCAGGCCCGCGGCCCCCCGTCGTCTCGCCCGCGCTGGAGGCCACGGGCGGGACGGGTCGAGGTCTGGCGGCGTGAACGCTTGCTGACGGGGCCAGTCGCGCCTACGAAGTCCCTCACCCTGGAGGCCGCAGCGTGCTCGAGAACCGACCGGACCTGGACGACCCCGATCCCGAGGAGACGCGGGAGTGGATCGAGTCGCTGGACGCCGTCCTCGCACGCCGGGGGCCGTCCCGTGCCACCCAGCTCCTGCGCGCGGTGATGGCCCGCGCCTGGGCGCGGGGGGTCGTCCCCGTGCTCCCCCTCAACACGCCCTACGTGAACACGATCCCCGTGGAGCAGGAGCCGGCGTTTCCCGGCGACGAGGCGATGGAGAAGCGGATCCGCCGGATCATCCGCTGGAACGCCGTCGTCATGGTCCATGGCGCGAACGTCCGCCACAGCGGCATCGGCGGGCACCTGTCCACCTACGCCTCGAGCGCGAGCCTCTACGAGGTCGGCTTCAACCACTTCTTCCGCGGGGACGACGACGGGCAGGGGGACCAGATCTTCTTCCAGGGGCACGCGGCCCCGGGGGTGTACTCGCGCGCCTTCCTCGAAGGTCGGTTGACCGTCGACCAGATCGAGCATTTTCGCCGCGAGACCCGGCGCGGGGCCGGGCTGCCGAGCTACCCCCACCCGCGGCTCCTGCCCGACTTCTGGCAGTTCCCCACGGTGAGCATGGGGCTCGGCCCCATCGGGGCCATCTACCAGGCGCGGTTCAACCGCTACCTCGAGGCGCGCGGCCTCAAGGACACCCGGCGCCAGCGGGTCTGGTGCTTCATGGGCGACGGCGAGGCGGACGAGCCGGAGTCGCTCGGCGCGCTGCACCTGGCCGCGCGGGAGCGCCTCGACAACCTCGTCTTCGTCGTGAACTGCAACCTGCAGCGCCTGGACGGTCCGGTCCGTGGCAACGGCAAGGTGATCCAGGAGCTCGAGGCCGTGTTTCGCGGCTCGGGCTGGAACGTGATCAAGGTGATCTGGGGGCCGGAGTGGGACCCGCTCCTGGCGCGCGATAGCGAGGGCTTGCTCCGCCAGCGGATGCTGGAGGTGGTGGACGGCCAGTGGCAGAAGTACGCGACCGAGTCGGGCGCCTACACCCGCCAGCACTTCTTCGGCGCCGACCCGCGGCTCGCCGCCCTGGTCGAGCACCTCGACGATCGGGAGCTCTCGCGGCTCCGGCGCGGCGGGCACAGCTACCGGAAGATCTACGCGGCGTACCGTCGCGCGCTGGAGCACACCGGGCAGCCGACGGCGATCCTGGCCCACACGGTCAAGGGGTGGACGCTCGGGGAGGGCTTCGAGGGCAGCAACGTCACCCACCAGAAGAAGAAGATGGGGCGCGACGAGCTCCGCGCGTTTCGCGATCTGCTCGAGCTCCCCGTACCCGACGAGCACCTCGACGAGGCGCCGCTCTACCACCCCGGGCGGCACAGCCCCGAGGTCGAGTACCTGCTCGAGCGGCGCCGCGCGCTCGGCGGCTTCGTGCCCCGCCGCTCCTGCACCGCGGTGGTCCCGGTAGAGCTCCCTCCGCCGGGCCTCTACGACGAGTTCTTGGCCGGCTCGGGCGAGACGGAGGCCTCGACCACCATGGTGTTCGCGCGCCTCCTGACCAAGCTCCTCCGCGATCCGAAGCTCGGCCGGCGGGTGGTGCCCATCATCCCCGACGAGGCGCGCACGTTCGGGCTCGACGCGCTCTTCAGCCAGGTCGGCATCTACTCGTCGCTCGGCCAGGTCTACGAGCCCGTCGACAAGGGCAAGCTCCTCTACTACCGGGAGAGCAAGAACGGACAGGTCCTCGAGGAGGGCATCACCGAGGCGGGCAGCGTGGCGTCGTTCATCGCCGCGGCGACCTCGTACTCTACCCACGGCCAGCCGCTGATCCCGTTCTATGTCTTCTACTCCATGTTCGGGTTCCAGCGGACCGGGGACCAGCTCTGGCTCGCCGGGGACCAGATGGCGCGCGGGTTCGTCGTCGGCGCCACCGCCGGTCGCACCACCCTGCACGGCGAGGGGCTGCAGCACGACGACGGCCACAGCCACGTTCTCGCGGCCACCGTCCCCCACGTCCAGGCCTACGACCTCGCCTACGCCTACGAGCTCGCGGTGGTGATCGAGGACGGGCTCCGGCGCATGCTCGAGGCCGGGGAGAACGTCTACTACTACCTGACCATCCAGAACGAGAGCTACCCCATGCCGCCCATGCCGGCGGGGGCGCGGCCGGGGATCCTGCGCGGCCTGTACCGGTTCAGCGCGGCGCCCGAGCGGCTCGCCCACCACGTCCAGCTCCTCGGGTCGGGATCCATCCTGAACGAGGTGCGGCGGGCGGAGCGCATCCTCGCCGAGCGCTTCGGCGTCTCCGCGGACGTGTGGGGCGTGACCAGCTACAAGCTGCTCCGCGAGGACGCGCTGGCCGCCGAGCGGGAGAACCGGCTGTCACCGCTGGCGCCCCCGCGGGTCCCGCACGTCGTCGCGGCGCTCTCGGGCGTGGAGGGCCCGTTCATCGCTGCGAGCGACTTCATGAAGCTCCTGCCGGACTCCATCGCGCGCTGGATCCCCGGCCGCTTCATCCCGCTCGGTACGGACGGGTTTGGCCTGAGCGACACCCGCGAGGCGCTGCGGCGGCACTTCGAGGTCGACGCGGAGCATGTCGCGCTCGCCGCGCTGTCCGGGCTGGCGCAGGAGGGTCAGATCCCGCCCGCGACCGTGGCCGCCGCGATCCGTGAGCTCGGCATCGACCCCGGCAAGATCGATCCCATGCGCGTGTGACGGCGCAGGACCCGGGATGTCGCGTTCACCCGGCGGGCGGCGAGGCTCGGTGGCGTCGGCGGTGGCGGCGCTCACGGCCTGGTATCGCGCCGAGGGGCGAGAGCTCCCCTGGCGCAGCGATCCCACCCCCTACCGGGTCTGGGTGAGCGAGGTGATGCTGCAACAGACCCAGGTCACGACCGTGGTGCCGTACTTCGACCGCTGGATGCGGCGGTTCCCGGACCTCCGCGCCCTCGCCGCGGCGACGGAGGGGGACGTCCTCGCCGCCTGGCAGGGGCTCGGCTACTACGGGCGGGCGCGCGCGCTGCACGCGACCGCGCGTCACCTGGTGGCGGAGCGAGGCGGGGCCATGCCCGCGACGGCGCCGGCGCTCCGCGGGCTCCCCGGCGTGGGGCGCTACACGGCGGGGGCCATCGCGTCCATCGCCTTCGGTGAGCGCGAGCCCGTGGTCGATGGCAACGTCGCGCGCGTGCTCGCGCGCTGGCACCGCCTGCGCGGGGATCCGCGCCGCGAGCCGCTCCGCGGTCGGTTGTGGAGCCTGGCGGCGGAGCTTGTCGAACACGACCACCCCGGGGACGTCAACCAGGCGCTGATGGAGCTCGGCGCGGTGGTGTGCACGCCGCGGGCGCCCCGGTGCGGCGACTGCCCGCTCGCGACCCGCTGCGAGGCCCACGCGGCCGGCGTCGCGGAGCGGTACCCGGAGCGCGCGCCGGCGCCGGCGCCGCGACGGGTCGTCATGGCGGCCTCCGTGGTGTCTCGCGCGGGGCGCTTGCTCGTCGTGCGCGCCCCCACCCGCGCCCGGTGGTGGGCGGGGCTGTGGCATTTCCCGTTCGCGGAGGTCGAGGGCGCGGAGGCGCCCGCGGCGGCGGCCGCGCGCGCGGCGGTGGGGGAGCTCGGGCGCCGGGTGCCCGAGGGGTTGCCGTTGCTGCGGCTCCGCCACGTCGTCACCCGGCACCGGGTCACGCTCCACGTGCTCGGGTTCCGCCTCGCTCCGGGTGCCTCCGGCGGCGTCCGACGGCGAGGGCGAGCGTGGCGACGCCCCGCCGAGCTCATGGAGCTTGCCATGCCCGCGCCGCACCGGGAGGTCGTGCTCGAACTCGCGCGGCGAGCCGGCGCGCTCGGGCCGATGGACGCGGCGCGGCGACGTTGACGAAGCCTTCCGGTCGGGTCGTCCTGGCCCGGTGCGCAATCAGGCTCGGGGGTGGAGCGGGCTCCGCGTCGGCGCGAAGCCCAGGACGCGCGCGGGGCTGGCGGTCCGGGCGAAGCTCACGATCGCCGGCGGCACCTCGCCATCGAGCCCCCATGCCTCGGGGAGGCGCGCGCTGGAGACCACGAGCTGACCGACGTTCTCTGCCCAGGGCTCGAGCTCATCCGAGGAGGGCGTGACGGTGACGACGTAGTCGGCGAAGAGCCTTCCGGTGGCGTCCAGGCGCGGTCGGATTGCCCCGACCCCGAGGTGCGTCGGCTCGCTCGCCGGGCCGAGGGCGGCTCGAGCCGACGCCAGCACCTCACGGGCGCTGCGGCGGCGGGTCGCGTCGAGATCGACCCGCCTCCAAGTCGACAGCCGGAACGCCACCGTGTCGTGCAGGTCCTCGGGGAACGCGCCGCACGCGTCGAGCCAGGTGTGCGTCTCCAGCAGCAGCAGGTCGCCCACGAGGTGCACGCCGATCACCGAGGCATCGACGCTGGTGGCGTCCGAGCGCGGCTCGGCGAGCACCACCCGCTCGCGCCGGTCGCCGGCGCCGTCGGGCAGGACCCGCTCCGCGACCACGCGCTCGCCGCGGCCCGGATGAAGTGCGTCCGTCCGGGTACCGGAGAGCAGGTCGTTGCAGCTTGGCAGGGCGAGGGTGACCGGCTCGACGCGGATCTCCCACGCGCTGCCGTCCATTTCGATCCATCGCCCCGGGCGCCGCTCGAGCACGCGGTGGCCGCCGGGCGCTACGCCGATCCAGCTGGTCAGGATCGTTTCATCCGTGGCGGACCAGGCGACGAACACCGCCTGCTCCTCGGCATTTCGTTCGCCTGACGCGGAGCCCGGGGCCGCAACGCCGGCGCCGGGCTCCGGCGCGGGGACCGCGGCCGCCGCGGACGGCGTGGCGACCACCGGCGTGGGTGCGGCACGCGTCGGCTCCGGTCCGGCGGAGGTTCCGGAGGGGACCCACGCGGTGCAGTCGAGCAGAGCGAGACAGGCGAGGACCGAGAGCGAGCGCTGCATGGAGTGAGCCGTCTGCGAGCCCCGTGCCAGCGCGGACCATCGCTCCGATCGCGTCCGGGGCGGGGGAGGGGTCGTGGCCGCGTTGACACGCCGCGCGTGGCGCCGCGGAGACGGCGCTTCGGGCTGCGGCTCTTGCCCACGTCGGGCTTGCTCGCGGAGGCGGGTTCGTTCGATAAGGAACCGAGCCGATGCGACAGGTCGCGTGCCCCCCGATCGTCCCCGCCTGCCTCGCCCTGCTCTCGTCGGCGGTCGTCGGGTGCTCGCGGTCGGTCGCGGAAAGCGCTTCGCCCGCGGTCGCGGCGGCGCCTCCCGCGTTGACGGCCCGCCCTGTCCCGCGCGAGGCGCCGGGGCCACCGCCGGCCACGCCGTCCCTGCCCGCTGATTGCGCCGAGGGTCCGCCCCCCTGCTACCCGCCCCCCGGCTTCGTGTCGCAGCTTTGCCGCGGCAAGTACCCCGGTGTCGCCATCGTCATGTTCGGGAAGGACCAGCCCTGGAAACACGCCTTCGTGAAGGTCCGAGAGGTTTTCCCGGTCAACGCGTTCGCGGGTCCCGTCACCCACGTCCCGCTGCTCTTCTCGGAGGAGGTGGTGCTGCTCCGCCATCGCCCGTACGTGCCGAGGCCCGGGTACGACATGGACAACCCAGACAGCTTCGACGTGCTGCGGGCCAGCGGGACCTGCGCGACCCTCGCGGAGGACCAGATCCGGGAGCGGTGGGCCGGTCCGTCCATCTACGCGCCGCTGGCCTGGTCCTGGATCGATCCTGGTCTCCGGCAGGCGCTCGCCGGTTGCGAGAAGGTCGATGCGGCGCGAAGAAAGCAGGAGGAGATCTGCAGTGGTCGCTACATCGGGGGGGGCAGCCCCGCTTGTCAGCAGGCCTCGGTGGGGCGCGTCCAGGCGATCATCGCCGAGGTCGACCGGGGCCTCGTGCTGCCCCGACCGAGCGCGATCCCCGACTGGACGCAGTCGGCGCGCTGAGAGGGGGCGCCCGGGGCTCCGCCTCCTGGAGGCGCGTGGCGGGACATGGTCGCGGGGTGGGCGCCGGCGCGGCGCGAGCCCCGGCCTGGGGCGCCGCAGGTCAGCGCGGCGGAGCACGTCCCGGGACGCACGGCCGACGCTGGCGGCGGAGCGCGGCTGGCACCAGACGTTCGCGCGGCACGAGCGCCGGCACGCCTGCTCGAAAAAGCTGGGCGTGACGGACGAGGGTCGAGAAAGTAGCCTTGGTCGGGATGTCCGGCTCCGTCGTCTACTCGCTGCAGCCTCTCCGTACGGACGGCTGGTTCGAGCGCATCGGGGAGACCATCGGGAGCTTCCAGGCCCTCTGCGACATCATCGGGGCGAACTTCTTCGCCTTCGCGATGATCACCGGGGCCCGCATCACCGCGCTGACCGTGGATCGGCGCAACCCGGATCAGACCCTCGTGGACTTCGTGCTCGGTGGCGGCGAGGCCGGTCCTGCCGGTGGCGACGCACAACGCCTCACGCTCGGCGAGTTCCGCCAGAGGCTCACCGGCTTCTTGATGGCGGAGGAGCCCATCGCGCCGCCGCCGACGCGTCCCACGGACGTCGAGGCGCTCCAGCTCCACGTCGGCGTGCGCTTCCTCCTGCTGGCACCGCTCTACGGCTACGGCCTCGAAGAGCTCGTGGTGACCCCCACCGGCTCGCTCATCAAGTTCTCGCACGACGGCGTCTCGACGACGGTTACCCTGGAGGCCTTCCGGGCGCGCATCCGTGCGCACGTGCAAGAGGAACACCGGCTGGCGAGCCAGCCCCAGGCGCGCAGCGCCATCGAGCTCGCCCGGGTCCCGGAGGCCGAGGCGGCGATGGAGCGGGGCGAGTACATCCGCGTGCTGGAGCTGCTGGGTTCATGGCCCGCGCCGCTCGCGATCTTCCTTCGCACCCCGGAGGGTCAGCTTCTGAATCCGGAGACACGGGCGGTGATCGCGCGGGGTCTGGGCTTGCTGGGGAGCGCGTGCATCGCCCTGGACGAGATCGACAAGGGGGAGGAGGTGCTGCGACTCGCCGTCCAGTACGCCGCCGACGGCCCGGCGGCTGCCGACATCTTCACGCGCCTCGGCAGCGCGATGGCGGACGACAACCGCCCCGGCGAGGCCATCGGGCCGCTCCGGCGCGCGCTGCGCCTCGGGGCCGATGGCCCCGCCATCTGGCCGCGACTCGCGGAGGCGCTCCTGGCGAGGGAGCGATACCTGGCGGCGCTGGGGGTGGTGTTCGAGGCGCGCTCGCACGGCGTGCAGCTCGAGGCGATGGATCGCGTGGAGGCGGCGGCGGGGGCGGCCCTCGGCCCTGCCTTCGCGGCGTTTCGCGCGCTCGTCAGCGCCTCCCCGGGCCATCCCACGCATTGACAGGCGCGGGCGCCGAGGACTAGATCCACCTGGCGTTTCGTGATTTCGCGGAGTTAGCGTCGCATGGCCGCCGCGCTCCTCGGGCTGGAGCCTCTCATGTCGCTGGTCGCGCACTACCTCCCGCTGCTCCTCGTCTTCCTCGTGGCGGCCGCGATCTGTGCCGCGTTCTGGCTCGGCGGGGTCTTCATCGGCAAGAAGAACCCCACGCTCGAGAAGCTACTGCCCTTCGAGTGCGGCAACGACACGGATGGTGGCCGCGGCGTGCGCGTCCACGTCAAGTTCTACCTCACCGCGATTCTCTTCGTCGTCTTCGACGTGGAGGCCGTGTTCATGTATCCGTGGGCGGTGCTCTTCAAGGGGCTGGGCTGGCTCGGTTTCGCGTCCATGGGCGTCTTCATCGTCGCGCTCTTGGTCGCGCTGGTCTACGTCTGGAGGAAGGGAGCGCTCGAATGGGAGAGCTGAGGGCGCCACCGCCCGCCGGCGACGCCGCGGGCGCCATCACCACCCGGGCGGCGGAGGTGATCGCTTGGGCGCAGAAGTACTCGCTGTTCATGTACCCGTTCGTGACGGCGTGCTGCGCCATGGAGTTCATGGCGGTCACCGGGCCTCGCTTCGATTTCTCCCGGTTCGGCGCCGAGGCGCCCCGCTTCTCTCCGCGCCAGTCCGATCTGCTGTGGGTCGTCGGGACCATCACCCAGCGACAGGCGCCGGTGCTGAAGCGGATCTACGAGCAGATGGCCGAGCCGAAGTGGGTGCTCGCCTTCGGCACCTGCGCTGCCGTGGGCGGCTTCTACGACAACTACGCCTGCGTGCCGGGGATCGACAAGATCATCCCTTGTCACGTCTACGTGCCCGGCTGCCCGCCGCGACCGGAGACGGTGCTCGACGGCCTGATGCTCCTGCAGGACAAGATCCAGCGCGGTGATCGCAGCCCGCAGCGGGTCACTCCCCGCGTCGATCCGGCACAGCGGCCCGATCTCGCACTCAGTTCCCTCCGTCCCCGCGGCCCGCGGCCGGGTTGAGCCCTGGCGGCGCGGCGGCTTCCCCTCCCGGCCTACGACAGACGGTTCGCTCTCATGGCACAGGCGCTCGTCGAGCTGGTCCTCCGGCGTTTCCCCGAGGCAGTGGTGCAGACCCACGCGCGGCTCGGCGACGAAACCGTGGTGGTGGAGCCCGCCAGTTGGCACGATGTTGCGCAGGCGCTCCGTGACGATCCCGCGGCGGCCATGGAGATGCTGGTGGACCTGACGGCCGTGGACTTCCCCGACCGGGAGCCGCGCTTCGAGGTGGGCGCCCACCTCCTTTCGCTGTCTCGGGGACACCGGCTCCGCCTCAAGGCGAGGGTGGGGGACGCCGCCGGGGAGCATGCGGAGATCGCCAGCCTGACCGACCTCTGGGCGAGCGCCAACTGGTTGGAGCGCGAGTGCTACGACCTCTTCGGTGTCGTGTTCCGCGGTCACCCCGACCTCCGCCGGATCCTGCTGTACCCGGAGTTCGTCGGTCACCCGCTGCGCCGCGACTACCCTGCCGAGCGCGCGCAGCCGCTGGTGCCCTACCGGGACGTACCGAACGTGGACAAGCTGCCGCCCTTCGGGCCGGAGGAGGGCATGAGCTTCGGCCGCCGGGCGTACGAGCTGGTCCGTGACGAGGAGGGAACGGACGAGGGCTGAGCCGCGCTCGCCCCCGCAGAGGAGCCATGGAGCCGCTGGAACCTGCCATCGACGAGTTCGAGAGCCGCCCGCCGTCGGCGCCGATGCTGCTCAACATCGGCCCCTCGCACCCGGCCATGCACGGGACGGTGCGCATCGTCGTCGAGCTCAGCGGCGAGCGCATCCTGCGCGCCGACGTCCAGGTCGGCTACCTCCACCGTGGCTTCGAGAAGATGTGCGAGCGGGGCACGTGGTCGCAGTGCTTCCCCTACGTCGACCGCTGCAACTACGTCTCGCCCATGCTCAACAATGTCGGCTTCGCGCTGGCGTGCGAGAAACTCCTCGGGGTGACGGTGCCGGAGCGGTGCCGGTGGTATCGGGTGGTGCTCGGCGAGCTCGCCCGGATCGCGGACCACCTCACCTGCAACGCGGCGATGGCGATGGAGCTCGGCGCGTTCACCCCGTACCTGTGGCTGGTGCGGGCGCGGGACATGATCTGGGACGTCTTCGAGGAGGAGTGTGGCGCCCGGGGCACCCACAGCTTCGGCCGCGGCGGGGGCATGGCCCACCCGCCCACGGCGGAGTTCGCGGCGCACGCCGCCGCGGTGGTCCCCTTCGTCCTGCGCGTGGTCGACGAGGTGGCGCGGCTGCTGCTCGGCAACCGCATCTTTCTCGACCGGCTGCAGGGGGTCGGGCGAATGTCCGCCGCGGACGCGATCTCGCTCGGTTGGACCGGGCCCGCGCTGCGCGCGTGTGGGGTCCCCTACGACGTCCGCAAGGCGCACCCCTACCTCGGCTATGACGAGCTCGACTTCGACGTTCCGGTGGGCAGCGTCGGGGACTGCTACGACCGGTTCACGGTGCGGCTGGAGGAGATCCGGCAGAGCGCTCGCATCGTCGAGCAGGCGCTCGCGCGCCTGCCCGACTCGGGACCCGTGTCGATCGACGACCCGCGGGTCGTGCTGCCGCCGAAGGCGGACGTCTATGGCACCATCGAGGCCACGATCCAGCATTTCAAGATCGTGATGGAGGGGCTGAAGCTGCCGGCCGGCGAGGTCTACTCGTACACCGAGGGCGCCAATGGGGAGCTCGGGTTCTACCTGGTGAGCGACGGGAGCGGCACCCCCTACCGCGTGCGGATCCGACCTCCGGCGTTCCTGGTCACCAGCGGCCTCGAGCGGGTGATCACCGGGGAGATGATCGCGGACGTGGTGCCCTGCTTCGGCTCGCTGAACATGATCGGCGGGGAGTGTGATCGCTGATGGCAAGCTTCGTGCTCGACGACCGCGAGATCCCCTTCGAGCCCGGAGAAACCGTGATCCAGGCCGCCGCGCGGGCCGGGATCGAGATCCCGCACTACTGCTGGCACCCGGGCCTGAGCGTGGCCGGCAATTGCCGGATGTGCCTGGTGGAGCTCCTGCCGCCGCCGGGGCGGGCGCCGGTGACGCTGAGCGTGCTCCGCTGGGATCCCGGTCGCCGGGAATATGTGGAGGAGCAGAAACCGAAGCTCGTCCCCGCTTGCAACCAGCGGGTCACCGACGGCATGGTGGTCAAGAGCGACACCAGCCCGCACGTGCGGCGGGCGCGCCGCGCGGTGCAGGAGCTCTTGCTGCTCAACCACCCGGTCGATTGCCCGATCTGCGATCAGGCCGGGGAGTGCCGCCTGCAGGACTACTGGCTCGAGCATCAGGCCCGCCCCAAGCGGATGCTCGACGAGATCATCCACCGCCCCAAGGCCGTGCGCTTCGGGCCGCACATCGTCTACGACGCCGAGCGCTGCATCCTCTGCACGCGCTGCGTGCGCGTCTCGGCCGAGCTCGCGCGGGATCCCGTCCTGAGCGTCCGCGAGCGGGGCAACCTCAACGAGATCGTCGTGTCACCCGGGCGCCAGCTCGACCACCCGTACTCGCTGATGACGGAGCTGGTGTGCCCGGTCGGGGCGCTGACCGCACAGGATTTTCGCTTCAAGGCGCGGGTCTGGTTTCTCCGGTCGGCGCCGACGATCTGTCAGGGCTGCGCCACCGGCTGCAACGCCTTCCTCGATTTCGACCCTCGTACGGACACCGCGTATCGCCACCGCCCGCGGCACAACCCGGCGGTGAACGGCCACTGGATGTGCGACGAGGGGATGCTGAGCTATCGGCGGGTGCACGAGGATCGCGTCCTGCGCGGGGTCCTCAAGGGGGAGCAGGCGGATCTGGCCCAGGTGGTCGCCGCGGCCGCCAAGCGGCTGGCCAAGGCGCGTGAGCGCGGTGCGCTCGCGGGGCTGCTCAGCATGCAGCACTCGCAGGAGGACAACCTGGCCGTGCTCGCGCTCGGCCGCGCGCTGGGCGTGAGGGCCTGGTTCGTCAGCGGCAAGGCCGCGGGCGAGGGTGACGCCATCCTCCGGCACCAGGACAAGAACCCGAACCGCGCCGGAGTGGCCGCGCTGTGTCCCGAGGCGGGGCCGGTCGAGGCGCTGGCGACGGCCCTCGAAGCCGGCGAGTTCGAGGACCTGCTGGCGCTCGGCTCGGAGCTGCCCGACGTGGTCCTGGGGCGACCGTTCGGCAAGCCTCGCCTGCGGGTGGTGCTGGCGAGCCACGAGGGACCGCTGGCGCGCGCGGCGACCGTCCTGCTGCCGGCGAGCTCCTGGGCCGAGGCGGAGGGCACGTTCGTCAACGCGCGGGGGATCGCCCAGGTGAGCGAGCGCGCGATCCGGCCCCGCGGGGACTCGCTGCCCGCCTGGCGCCTCGTGGTCATGCTCGCGGACGCCCTCGGGGTCGATCTGGGCTGGCGCGGCTGGCGCGATCTGCGCAAGAAGATGGTTGGCGCCGGGGCCGGTGATCCGGCGGGGAGCGCCGCGGACGGCGCGGGAGTCGTCGGATGACGTCGGTACAGCTGGCACTGGACGCCGCCAAGGCGGTCTTCGTCGTGGGCGCTCTCGCGCTCGGCATCGGCGGCCTGCTCACCTGGGCCGACCGCCGCGGGGGGGCGATGATGCAGGATCGCATCGGCCCGAACCGTGCGGTGCTGTGGCTGCCCCGCCCCCTGGCGCAGGCGGTCGTCCTCGCCGCGGCGCTCCTCGTCGCTGGCGGGGTGGTGGCATGGGCCGTGGCGTCGCGGTCGCTGGACGGCCCGCCGCGCACCGCGCGGGCCTTCGGGTTCGCGCACGCGGCGGTCCTGGTTTCGTGGGTCACGGGCGCGTTGATCGCGCGCTACGTCGCGCGCCGTGGCGTCAGCTCGAGCTTCGACGCCTTCATCGCCTGGATCGGTGGGGCGCGACGCATCCTGGCGGCGGGGCTGGTCGCCCACGTGGCGGTCGCGCTGCCGGGGTTGACGTTGCGGGGCACGGATACCGGCCGCCTGCTGCGGGAGTTCGCCTTCGGGGGGGCTCCCTTCGTGTTCGCGGTGGTCCTCGTGTTCGCCGCCGCGTACGCGGCCTACGTCCTGCAGCCGCGGCGGCGCGTCGGGATCAGGCTGGCGGGCCTCCTGCACCCTGCCGCGGACGGCCTGAAGACGCTGTTCAAGGAGGACTTCGTACCGCCGAACGCCGACCGCTTCCTGCACGGCCTGGCTCCCGTCGTCTCGTTCTTCCCCGCGCTGGTGCTCCTCGCCGTGGTGCCGTTCGGTGACACGCTCTGCCTCGCTCCGGACGCCGGCGGTGAGCTCGACTGGACGAGCCTGCTGTCGCCGCTCGGGTCCGTGCCGCCCGACGGGGTCTGCGCGACCGGCGCCGTGCGGCTGCAGGCGGTGGATTTGAACGTCGGGCTGCTCTACGTGTTCGCCTTGGGTGGCACCGCCATCGTGGGCGCCGCGCTGGCGGGCTGGTCGAGCGACAACAAGTATAGCCTCCTCGGCGGCCTGCGCGCGGCGAGCCAGATGATAAGCTACGAGGTCACGCTGGGGCTCACGCTGGTCGGCGCGCTGATGGTCTACGGCACGATCCGGTTCGACGAGATGGTGGCGTGGCAGGCGCGCAACGCCTGGGGGATCTTCGTCCAGCCGCTCGGCGCCGTGCTCTTCTTCACCGCTGCCATCGCGGAGTCCAAGCGGATTCCGTTCGACCTGCCGGAGGGCGAGAGCGAGATCGTCGCCGGGTATCACACCGAATACTCCGGGATGAAGTTTACGATGTTCTACTTCTCGGAGTACGTCGCGGTGGTCACCGTGGCCGCGCTGATGACGACGGTGTTCTTCGGGGGCTGGCACGTCCCCTTCCTCGACCGGGATGGCGTTCGGATCGCGATCGGCGACACGGTCGTGGCGAGGCAAGCGCTCTCGCACGTCGTCGTCGTCGGGCTCGGGGTCGCTGCCTTCCTCGGCAAGACTGCGCTCCTCTGCGGTCTGCAGCTCGCCATCCGGTGGACGCTGCCGCGGTTCCGGTATGATCACCTCATGCGCCTCGGATGGCGCATCCTGCTGCCGGCGTCGCTGGTCAACATCCTGGGCACGGGGCTCCTGATCCTGGCGATCCAGCAGGCGGGGCCGCATCTGGGGGGCGCGCTCGCCATCGCCGCCGACCTGTCCATGGCGCTGGTCGTGGTGGTGACCGGCGGGACTCTGCTCGCGCTCGTCTCCTTCTGGATGGATCCGGCGCGGCACGCGCCGATGCCGGCGACCTCGGCGGTACGCGCTGCGCGCGCGCGGGGCGGGACGCGCACCGCCCGCATGGGGGCCTGAGCCCGAGAGGAGCGCCGATGACCCTGCCCGGGAAGGCAAAGAGCGAAGCGATGAACGACCAGCGCGAGCGGACCGGCGTCGAGCCCGCGGGCCTCGGCCCCCGGAAGATCGTGGGCCGGCCCGTGCCGCGGCCCCCGCGCACGCTGGCCACGCAGGCCTACCTGCCGGAGATCGCTCGTGGGATCGGCATCACCGTCGCGCACTTCGTGCGCAACACGAAGGAGTACGTGGGCGGCCAGCGGCCCGATCCGGTGCTCGAGTCGGTGGGGGAGGGGATCAACACCCTGAGCTATCCGGAGCAGCGCCGGCCCTACCCGGAGCGCTTCCGAGGGGTGCACCGGCTGACACAGCGCGCCGACGGGTCACCGCGCTGTGTCGCGTGCCTCTGCTGCTCTACCGCTTGTCCGGCCCAGTGCATCTTCATCGAGCCCGCCGAGTACCCCGAAGGGGATCGCCGCCGCGGATACGAGCGCTTCCCCCGGCGCTTCGTGATCGACGAGGTGCGCTGCGTCTTCTGCGGGTTCTGCGTGGAGGCCTGCCCGTGCGACGCCATCCGCATGGATACGGGACTGCACCCCCCGCCCTATGACTCCCGGGACCAGTTCCTGTACGAGAAGGACCTGCTGCTGCGCTTCCCCGGTCGGGATGGCGGGCACCGCACGGAGAACCCCCGTCACGAGCCCGGCGACCCGACGTACCCGGGGGTGGACCGGGAGCGCCGCCCCTGATGATCGCCGGCGCTTGACCGCGTGGCGCGGCCGCGCCAAAGAGCGGGTCGAGTGGCCGTCACCTACGACACCGTCATCGGGCTCGAGGTCCACGCCCAGCTACTCACGGCGTCCAAGCTCTTCTGCCCGAGCTCGACCGCCTTCGGTGACACCCCGAACAGCCACCTGAGCCCGGTCACGCTCGGGTTGCCGGGGGCGCTGCCGGTGGTGAACCGCCACGCGGTCGAGCTCGCGGTGCGGGCCGCGCTCGCGCTCGGCTGCACCGTGCATGAGCGCAGCGTCTTCGCGCGGAAGAACTACTTTTATCCGGATCTGCCCAAGGGGTACCAGATCAGCCAGTACGAGGAGCCGCTCGCGACCGACGGTCACCTCGACGTCCGGGTGGACGGGTGCACGCGGCGGGTCGGGATCATCCGCGTCCACATGGAGGAGGACGCCGGCAAGAACATCCACGGAGTCGGAGGCGACTCGGTGGTGGATCTGAACCGCGCGGGGGTGCCGCTCATCGAGATCGTCGGCGCGCCGGATCTGCGCTCCAGCGCCGAGGCGGTCGCGTACCTGCGCGCGCTGCGCGAAATCCTGATGTTCATCGGGGTCAACGACGGCAACCTGGAGGAGGGGAGCCTGCGCTGCGACGCGAACGTCTCCATCCGTCCGGCCGGGGAGGATCGCCTCGGGACCCGCTGTGAGCTGAAGAACCTCAACAGCTTCCGCTTCGTGCAGAAGGCGATCGACGTAGAGGTGGCCCGGCAGACCGCCATCCTGGACGCCGGCGGGGAAGTCGAACAGCAGACTCGGGCCTTTCACCCCGATACCGGCACGACCTCGACGCTCCGCTCCAAGGAGGACGCCCACGACTACCGGTACTTCCCCGAGCCCGACCTCCCTCCCCTCGTCCTCCCGGACGAGCTCGTCTCGGCCCAGCGCGCGCGGGTGGGGGAGCTCCCCGAGGCGCGGCGCGAGCGGTGGACGCGCGCGCACGGGATCAGCCCGTCCGCGGCGGTCACGCTGACCCAGCACCCAGCGCTCGCCGATTTCTTCGAGGCCACGGTCCGCGCCGCTCCCGACCCGGTCCGGGCCGCGAATTGGATCCAGTCCGAGGTGCTGCACGGCGCTCGCTTCCGCGGCCTGACCGCGGAGTTCTCCGTCAGCCCCGCGCAGCTCGCGGAGCTGCTCGAGCTCCTGGAGTCGGGGGCCATCAGCGGCAAGCAGGCGAAGGACGTGTTCGCCGCCATCGAGGGCACGGACCGCTCCCCCCGCACCGTGGTGGCGGAGCTCGGGCTCCAGGTCGTCTCCGACCTCGGCGCGCTCCGGCCGCTCTGCGAGGAGCTCATCGCGGCCCACCCCAAGGAGGCGGCGGCCGTGCGCAGCGGCAAGCGGGGCGTGCTCGGCTTCTTCGTCGGCCAGGTGATGAAGCGGACGGAGAAGCGCGCCGAGCCGCGGCTCGTCAGCGAACTGCTGGCGGAGCTGCTCGGTGTACCGCCGGAGTGACCCGTGCCCGTCCCCCACCCCGCGCCCCTGAGCGAAACCAGCTATTCGGCCGTCGAGCTCGCGCCCACGAACGCCCACGTGGTGATGCTCGATCAGCGCGCGCTGCCGGCGCGAGAGGAGTACCACGCGCTCGCCTCTTCGGCGGAGGTGGCGCGGGCGATCCGCGAAATGGTGGTCCGTGGGGCGCCGGCGATCGGCATCAGCGCCGCCTACGGCATGGTGCTCGCGGCGCGCGGGGCGAGCGGGGAGTTCGAGGCCGCGATGAGCGCCGCGGGGGCGGAGCTCGTCGCCGCGCGGCCCACGGCCGTCAACCTGGCCTGGGCAGTCGCGCGGATGCTCGAGACAGCGCGGGACGTGGCCCACCTTGCTCCGCCATCGCGGGTGGAGCGGCTGGCCGAGGCTGCTCGCGCCATCCACCGCGCCGACGTCGAGGCGAACCGCGCCCTGGGTCGCCTCGGCGCCGCGCGGGTCCCCGACGGTGGGACGATCCTGACGCACTGCAACGCCGGCGCGCTCGCCACCGGCGGCTATGGCACGGCGCTCGGCGTGATCCGCGCGGCACATGCCGCCGGGAAGCGGGTCCGCGTGCTCGCCGATGAGACGCGCCCCTACCTTCAGGGCGCGCGCCTCACGGCCTGGGAGCTCCAGCGCGACGGCATCGACGTTACCGTCATCACCGACAACGCCGCCGCCGCCTGCTTCGCCGCCGGGGAGATCGACCTGGCTGTCGTCGGCTCCGACCGCATCGCGAGCAACGGCGACGTCGCCAACAAGATCGGGACCTACGGCGTCGCCTGCCTCTGCCAGGTCCACGCGCGCCCGTTCTACGTGGCGGCGCCCTGGAGCACCGTGGACGAAGACTGCCCCACGGGCGCCGCCATCCCCATCGAGCAGCGGGCGGCCCGCGAGGTGACCCACCTCGGCGAGCAGCGGCTGGTGCCGGAGGGTGTCCCGGCGAAGAATCCTTCCTTCGACGTCACCCCCGCCCGTTTGGTGACCGCCATCTTCACCGAGCGTGGGGTGGTCGAGCCGGTGGGACCCGACGCGGTCCGCCGGCTCTCGCCGCGCGGCGCGCGGTGAGGGGCGCGGTCGGGCCGGTTTGCCCGAGCCGAGCGGGCAGTCTAGAGTCGCGCTCGTGGCCGCGCGCTCCCTCGCGATCCTGAACCAGACGGTCGGCTCGACGAAGCCGGAATGGCTCAAGGTCCGCGCCCCCCAGGGTGAGCGATACCTCGACGTGAAGCGCACGCTCCAGGGCCTCGAGCTGTCCACGGTGTGCGAGCACGCGCGCTGTCCCAACGTCGGCGAGTGCTGGGGGTGCGGGACGGCGACCGTCATGCTGCTGGGGCACGTCTGCACGCGAGGCTGCCGGTTCTGCGCGGTGGCCGCGGGGAACCCCGGGGGACTGGTGGACGCGCGCGAGCCGGAGCGCGTCGCGGAGGCGATCGCGCGGCTCGGACTCGACTACGTGGTGCTCACCATGGTCGATCGCGACGATCTCGCCGATGGGGGCGCCGCTCACGTCGCGCGCACGGTCACCGTGCTGCGCGAGCGGCGGCCGGGGCTCCTGGTGGAGACGCTGACGGGGGATTTCGGCGGGCGAGAGGAACACCTCGACCGCGTCCTCGACGCGGGGCCCGACGTTTTCGGCCACAACCTCGAGGTGACGCGAGCGATGACGCGCCGGGTGCGGGATCGCCGCTGCTCCTACGATCGTTCGCTCGCGGTCCTCGCGCGCGCGCGGCGCCGCCTGGGGGGCGGGTTGGTCAAGAGCTCGCTGATGGTGGGCATCGGCGAGGCTGACGACGAGGTCTACGAGTCCCTCGCCGATCTACGGCGGGTCGGGGTCGATGTCGTCACCCTGGGGCAGTACCTCCGCCCGACGTCCCGTCACGCGCCGGTGGCGCGCTTCGTCACCCCGGAGCAGTTCGCGCGCTTCCGCCGCTTCGGGGAGGAGCTGGGGTTCTCCCACGTGGAGAGCGGGCCGCTGGTGCGGTCGAGCTACCACGCCGCCGAGGCCCACGCGCGGGCGCTCCTCCGCGGGCGGCGGTCGACCGCTGGAGTCGCCGAGCGATGAGCGGGCCACGCCAGGCCAGGGGCGGCCGCGGGGCCAGTCAGCGCGCCGCGGCGCGATCGGCTTGCCGGTCCGCGCCGAGTCCGCTACGATGCCACCGAACGATGGGTTCGTGAGCGGTCATGGGCGCAGACGTAGGACTGCTCGAGCGCGTGGCTGCCGCCCTCGCGGTCAGCCGGGACGATGACGAGGTCGGACCCGCGTCGCTGCTCGCGGTGACGTCGGAGCAGTACGGGGTCGGACCCGGGGCCGCTGGACAGCCCGGCCTCGGGCCGGTGGATTCGACCGCGACGGCCCTCTTCGAGGCGGTCGTGGAGAGCGCCTTCCTGGTGGCGAACGCGGACGGTGTCTTCGACGACGCGGAGCGGTGGGCGTTCCGTGAGATCGTCCTCATGGCCTGCGGGGGACGGGTGGGGGAGCGCCAGCTCTCGGCGCTGCTCGCGGATCTCGAAACCGCGCTGAGCGAGGACGGGCTCGCGCTCCGGGTCGCGGCCGTGGCGCGCTGCGTGCGAGGGCCCGTCGAGGCGCGGGAGGTGCTCCGGGTCGCCGCGCTGATCGCGGCCGTCTCCGGCGGCGTCAGCGCCGAGGAGAGGACGGTCCTCGGGCGCCTGGCGGTGGGCCTCGGGCTCGGCCCTGAGGACGTCGAGCTCGCCGTGATCGGCGCCGAGCGAATCATCGCGGGCGCCCCGCCGTCGGCGTCGGGGTGGACCCCCGCCGCGCGCGCCAGCCGTCCCCCCTCCGCCCCGTCATGACACGAGGGGAAACGCCCAGATCCGCGCCCGAGGCGGGGCCGAGCGACGTCATCCAGGTGATGCGCGCGGACGGCTCCGTCGACGAAGCGCTCGACCCGGGGCTAACCGGTCCGGAGCTGGTCGCGCTCTACCGTGACCTGGTCCGCACGCGGATCCTGGACGAGCGGCTCCTCACGCTCCAGCGGCAGGGCAGGATCGGTTTTCACGTCGGCTCCTTGGGCGAGGAGGCGACCATCATCGGCGCCGCGCATGCCCTGCGACCGCAGGACTGGATCTTCCCCTGCTACCGGGAGGTCGGGGCCGCGATGGCGCGCGGCCTGCCGCTCCAGGCTTTCGTCGACAACGTCTTCGGCAACGCCAACGACCTGGTCAAGGGGCGGCAGATGCCCGATCACCACACCGGTCGCGCGGTGCGGTTCGCGTCCACGAGCTCCCCGGTAGGGACCCAGATCCCGCACGCGGTCGGTGTGGCCTGGGGCGCGAAGCTCCGGCGCGACGACGTCGTCAGCCTGGCCTTCTTCGGGGACGGCGCCACCAGCACCAACGATTTCCACGCAGCGATGAACCTGGCGGGGATCTTTCGCCTCCCCGTGGTGCTGCTCTGCCGGAACAACGGCTGGGCGATCAGCACCCCGCCCGAACGGCAGACGGCCTCGCCGACGTTCGCGGAGAAGGGGGGCGCCTACGGGGTGCTGGGTGTGCGCGTCGACGGCAACGACGCCCTCGCGGTCGTGCTCGTCGTGCGCCGCGCGGTGGAGCGGGCGCGGAGCGGCGCGGGGGCCACCCTGATCGAGGCGCTCACCTACCGGATGGGCGCCCACACCTCCTCCGACGCTCCCAACCGCTACCGCACGGAGGCGGAGATCCGCCCCTGGATCGAGCGGGATCCCATCGAGCGGATGCGCCGGCTGCTCGACCGGCGGGGGTTGTTCGGGCGCGAGGAGGACGAGGCCTACCGCGCCGACGTCGACCGGCGCTTCAAGGAGGCGGTCGCGATCGCGGAGCGGACCCCGCCGCCGGACCTGGCGACGCTCCACGAAGACGTCTACGCGACGCCGCCGTGGCATCTCCTCGAGCAGCGCCGCGAGCTCCTCGCTGGCCCACGCGCCGGGGGCGCCGCGTAGCCGTGGGACCCGCCGAGATCGAGGCCGCATGCCGCAGATGAACATGGTGCAGGCGCTCAACGACGCGTTGCGCGTGGCCCTCGGGCGCGACGATCGCGTCGTGCTGCTGGGCGAGGACGTGGGGCGTATCGGCGGGGTGTTCCGGGTGACCGCGGGGCTGATGGACGAGTTCGGCGAGGACCGCGTCGTGGACATGCCGCTGAACGAGGGGGGGATCGTGGGGGCGGCCATCGGAATGGCGCTCTACGGGCTGTCACCGATCGCCGAGATCCAGTTCGGGGACTACCTGTGGCCGGCGTACGATCAGATCGTGAACGAGCTCGCCAAGTACCGGTATCGGTCGGGCGGCGAATACTCGGCCAGCCTCGTCATCCGCGCCCCGGTGGGCGGCGGGATCCGGGGTGGGCACTATCATTCGCAGCACCCCGAGGCGCCGTTCATCCACGTGCCCGGGCTGAAGGTCGTCTGCCCGGCCACGCCATACGACGCGAAGGGGCTCCTCCTGGCGTCGATCCGGGACCCGGATCCCGTGATCTTCCTGGAGCCGAAGCGGCTCTACCGGGCCGCCAAGGGGGAGGTCCCCGAGGGGCATTACACGGTGCCGCTCGAGTCCGCCAAGGTGGTGCGGAGCGGGGCCGACGTGACCGTGATCGTGTACGGCGCGATGCTCTACGAGGCGCTCGACGCGGCGGAGAAGGCGGCGGCGGAGGGGATCGAGTGCACGGTGATCGATCTGCGGACGCTGTGGCCGGTGGACATCGAGCCCCTGCTCCAGAGCGTGCGCGCGACGGGACGCCTGGTGGTCGTCCACGAGGCGCCGCGGACCTGCGGCTTCGGAGCCGAGCTCGTCAGCCTGATCACGGAGCGCGCGTTCTACTCCCTGGAGGCCCCGCCCGTCAGGGTCACCGGGTTCGACACCCCCTTCCCCTATTCGCTCGAGATGGAGTACCTGCCCCTCTCGCACCGGATCCTCCCGGCCGTGCTGGAGGTGGCGAGAAGTTGAGCCGAGGCGTGACATGACGAGATTCGAGTTCAAGCTGCCCGACATCGGTGAGGGCGTCGCCGAGGGTGAGATCGTGAGCTGGCTGGCCCAGGTCGGCGAGGACGTGGAGGAGAACCAGGAGCTGGTCGAGGTGATGACGGACAAGGCGACCGTCACCATCGCCTCGCCCAAGGCGGGCCGCCTCCTCGAAGCGCGGGGACAGCCCGGGCAGAGGGTGCCCGTCGGCTCGGTGCTCGTGGTGCTCGAGCTCCGGGACGCCGCCGACGCCGGTGCGCCCGCGCCCGTGGCCGCCCCGCTCGCGCCCGCGCCGGCGGTGGTGACGCCGCCCGTGAGCGACGGCAGTGGGGGACCGGTGGGGAACCTCGACGAGGTGCTGCCCGGGATGGCGTCCGCGCGCGACGATAGGGGCGGGGCGGCGCAGGGCGAAGGGGTCGCCGGGCAGCCCCTGGCGGCGCCGGCGACGCGGCGCCGCGCACGGGAGCTCGGGGTGGATCTCCGGCAGGTGCCGCCGACGGGGAAGGCCGGCCGGGTCACGCCGGAGGACGTGGAGCGCTTCGCGGCGTCGCAACGGGGGGGAAGCGGCGTGACTGGCCTCGAGCGTCCGGAGCCCACGCCGCCGCCGGTGGCGCGGGTCGCGGCCAGCGCCGATCCGGAATCCGAGGAGCGGATCCCGATCCGCGGCGTGCGCCGCCGGATCTTCGAGAACATGGCGCGCTCGAAGCACACGGCCGCTCACTTCCACTACGTGGAAGAGTGCGACGTCGGCGCCCTGGTGAAGCTCCGTGATCGCGTCAAGCCGCTCGCCGACGCGCAGGGGGTGAAGCTTACGTTCTTGCCGTTCATCCTCAAGGCGGTCGTGACGGCCCTCCAGGCGCACCCCGCGCTCAACGGCTGGGTCGACGACCAGACGCAGGAGATCGTCCGTCGCCGCCAGTACGACCTGGGGATTGCCGTGGCCACCGACGCCGGGCTCATCGTGCCCGTGATCCGCCGCGCCGACCGGCGCAGCATCCTCGATCTCGCTCGCGAGGTCGAGCGACTGGCGGAGGCTGCTCGTGCCGGCAGGACCCAGCCCGCCGATCTCGGAGGCTCCACGTTCACGGTGACCTCGCTCGGCAAGCTCGGCGGTTTCGTGGCGCCGCCCATTATCAACTACCCGGAGCTCGGAATCATGGGCGTTCACGCCATCAAGCGCCGCCCCGTCGTCCGCGGCGACACGGTCACGGTGGGTGAGGTCATGATGCTCTCCTGGTCCTTCGACCACCGCATCATCGACGGGCACGTGGCCGCCGCGTTCGCTCAGGACATCGTCGCGCTCCTCGAGCAGCCGGACCGACTGCTTGTCTCGATGCCCTGAGTGAATGGGCGTGGCGGGGATCGGAGGACCGCGTCACCCGCCAGGCGTCGGGGCGGTCGAGGCCTGAAGCGCTGGCTCGACTTGCACGAAATTGCGCCAGCGCACCCGTCGTGCTCAATCCGCGGCGATCGAGCGAGGTGTCAGCGCAACGGCTGCCGCAGCGGCCGGCGCGCGGTCAGGCGCGCGGCGCCCGTTCGCCCCCTCGCTCGCGACGCGGGTTCGCGCTCGCCATCGGTGATCTCGTGGCGGCGAGCGTGGGTCGAGCGCTCTTCGCTCGCCTCTGTGCCAGGTACACCAATGTAGGTCCGTGTGAGGCTACCGGGTACCATTGCGCACTCGTCGCGATGCAGGTAGGTGCGAGAGTACCCTTCCTCGCCGCGAAGACGCTTCCATTGTAGCCTGAAACGTGCGAACCGGCTCGCGACGAGGTTTCCTGCCGATGAAGCGTCTGTTGCACCTGATCGTGGTGTCCGCCCTCCTCGGAGTCGCGACGGGTGCTCACGCTCAGGGCGACGAGCCGTCGGCCGAAGAGATAAAGCGCGCGTCCGAGGAGTTCTCCGCGGGCAAGGAGGCCTATCGTGAGGAGGACTACGTCGGGGCGGCCGAGCACTTCGAGGCGGCGGACGACAGCGCGCCCAGCGTCAACGCGCTCAGAGCCGCCATGACCTCGCGCGCCAAGGCGGGGCAGCTCGACCGAGCGGCGACGCTCGCGGCGCTGGCGCTCACGCGCCACCCCGAGGACATGAAGCTGGCGGGGGAGGCTCAGGCCATCCTCGACGAGGCGGCGCGGACCCTGCATCGGGTCGAGGTCACGTGCGACCATCCCTGCTCGCTGGTGGTCGGCACCAGCCTCGTGCACGGCGTGGCCGCCACGAGCCGGGTCGTGTACCTGAACCCGGGCGAGCACGTCATCCGCGCGAGCTGGTCGAAGGAGTACGGCACGGAGACGAAATCCGTCGTGGCCATCGCCGAGGGCAGCGACGCGATCGACTTCGTCCGCCCTGAGCCGGCGGCGCCGGAGGAGGTCGGCGAGCTGCCGCCAGGGGTCGACGAGTTCGGGATGGAGAGCGACGAGGATGATGAGGAACCCGCGTCGCCCGAGGTGGATCGCAAGGGCCTGCAGCCCGGGTGGTTCATCGGCGGGGCGGGCGCGACCGCCGTGCTCGGTGGCGTCACCGCCTGGAGCGGGATCGACACCCAGACCAACCCCGGTCCCGACGAGGTGAAGGAGCTCTGTCAGGACAACCCGAACTACCCGGACCCGACTACCTGTCCCGCCTACGAAACCGGGCAGCGGAAGGAAGTGCGTACCAATGTCCTCATCGGCGCCACGGCGGGGGTGGGGGTGGTGACGATCATCCTCGGCGCGGTCACCGACTGGCGAGGCAAGCAGAAGGCGGGGCTCCGCGGTGCCGGCGCAGCCTCGGCGCGCGCCGGGGTGCGGCCCTGGGTCGAGCTCGACGACGGAGCGCGCCTCGGGTTCCGCGGGAGGTTCTGAGCGCCACGGTGGCCGCGAAGCTGATCGACGTCAGGGCCGCAGGCCGCCAGCACATCGACCGGTACGAGCTCGTCGCCGAGATCGCGTCCGGTGGAATGGCGACGGTGTTCCTCGCTCGGCTCTCCGGCGTCGGCGGATTCCAGCGCTTCGTGGCCATCAAGCGCCTGCATCCGCACCTCGCCCAGGAGGAGGAATTCGTGCAGATGTTCCTCGACGAGGCGCGCCTCGCCGCGGGCATCCACCACCCGAACGTGGTCCCGATCCTCGAGGTCGGCGCCAGCGATCGCGGCTACTACCTGGTGATGGAGTACATCGAGGGGGACACGCTGGCGCGGCTGCTCGCGCGGGCGGCGAGCGTATCGGTCCCGTTCCCGGCGGACATCGGGCTCAGGATCATCATCGACATGCTCATGGGCCTGCATGCGGCCCATGAGCTGCGCGACGAGAAGGGCGACCCGACCGAGCTCGTCCATCGCGACGTCTCGCCGCAGAACGTCCTGGTCGGGGCGGATGGCGTGTCCCGGATCACCGACTTCGGCGTGGCCCGCGCCGCGACTCGACTCACGGCCACCCGCTCGGGGCAGCTCAAGGGCAAGATCGCCTACATGGCGCCCGAGCAGGCCGCCGGTCAGCCCGTCGACCGCCGCGCGGACGTCTTCGCCGCGGGCATCGTCCTCTGGGAGGTGCTCGCGTCCAGGCGGCTCTTCAAGGCGGACAACGAGGCCGTGACGCTCCAGCGCGTCCTCTCCGGCCCGATCCCGTCTCCTTGCGACGAGGTCCCCTCGGTCCCCGTCGAGGTGGCCGACGTATGTCTCAAGGCGCTCGAGCGGGATCCGGAGCGTCGCTTCTCCACCTGCGCCCAGTTCGCGGACGCCCTGGAGCGGGCAGCGGCGGGATCGTTGCGCGTGCGCGTGGCGCCCCCGAAGGACGTCGCGGCCTACGTCACGGAGGTGATCGGCCAGGAGATCCGGGAGCAGCGCGAGGCGGTGCGCGCGTGGCTCGCCTTCAGCGAGCCGAGCCAGGTCGCGCGCACGTCGTCGTCGCCCGTGGCGTCGAGCGGCGGCGGGATGGCATCCATGAGCTCCATCGCCAACGAGCCGACGGTCGCCTCGGCGGTTATCCGGCCGTCCGTGCCTTCGGCACCGCGACGCCGGCGTCGCCTCGTCGTGGGGGCGCTCGCCGGGCTCTCCCTCGTCGGGGTGCCGGCGTATCTCCTCTTCGCCACGGCGCCTGCGGGCACGGGCGCGGAACCGGCGGACCCGGGCGCCGTGGGTCTGGTGGCTACGCCGGGCCCGACTCCGAGCGGATCGATCGCCGACGGTCGGCCCAGGACCGATTCGGCCCTGCCCTCGGCGAGCCCCCGCGCTCCGGCCTCGGCGAATGCGTTGCCGTCAGCTTCCGCGATCGTCACCGCCGAGCCCAGCGCCCGTCCCCAGGGGGGAAGGACGGGCTCTGGCCGTCGCTGGGACCCGTCTGGGCGGGGACCGGACAGCGATGACTTTCTTCGCAACCCCTACCGATAGCTGACCGCCGGGACCACGGGCCGGAGCGTTGACAGATTGGGGGGGCGCTGCTACTTCTGCCGCCCCCGTCGGGCACCCGGCCCCCGGGCGGCGGGCGAGCCTCGCCCCCCCGCCGCCCAATCATCGCTCTACCTGGTTCGGCATGGGCGAAGTCTTCCTGGCTCGTCGCGACCTCGGCATCCGGCGGCGCTCGCTGCGCGGAGCCGCTCGGAGCGCAACTCGGCGCGAGAGCGAGCCGGTGACGACGGAGTCCTGGCCGGCAAATCTCTGAGCGAGATCCGAACTCAGCTCACGCGAAACCCCGTCCCGTGGCCCTGAAGCGAGTCTGCATCTTCACCGGCAACGCCAACCCCGAGCTGGCGGCCGAGATCGCCCAGGTGCTGGGCGTCCCTCTCGGCGAGGCGCGGGTTTCCCGGTTCAGCGACGGTGAGACCTTCTGTGAGATTCGTGAGAACGTGCGGGGGCTCGACGTCTACGTCGTGCAGCCGACTTGCTCGCCGGTCAACGACAACTTGATGGAGCTGCTCATCATGTGCGACGCGCTCCGCCGCGCGTCCGCGACCGGGATCACCGCCGTCATCCCCTACTACGGATATGCGCGGCAGGACCGGAAGGTGGCGCCGCGAACGCCCATCACCTCGAAGCTCGTGGCGGACGTGCTCGTCGCCGCCGGGGTCACGCGGGTCGTTTGCGTGGATCTGCACGCGGGGCAGATCCAGGGCTTCTTCAACATCCCGTTCGATCACCTGTACGCGATGCCGGTGTTCCTGAACGACTACCTCCGGCCCAACTTCGACCGGGAGGCGGTCTTCGTGTCGCCGGACGCCGGGGGCGTGGAGCGCACCAGGGGTTTCTCGCGTCGGCTCGGCGCTCACCTCGCCATCATCGACAAGCGCCGCGAGCGCGCGAACGTGAGCGAGGTGATGCACCTGATCGGGGAGGTCCGCGATCGGGACTGCATCATCGTGGACGACATGATCGACACCGCCGGCACGCTCTGCAACGCGGCGAAGACGGTGATGGAGAGCGGCGCCCGACGGGTGGTCGCTTGCGCGACCCACGGGGTCTTCAGCGGGCCCGCGGTGCAGCGCATCGAGCAGAGCGTCCTCGAGGAGGTCGTCGTGACCAACTCGCAGCCGCTCAGCGCGGAGGCGCGCGCGTGCAGCAAGATCCGGGTGCTCTCGTTGGGCACGTTGCTCGGCGAGGCGCTGCGGCGCATTCACAACGCGGACTCGGTGAGCTCGCTGTTCGTCTGAGCGGTGGTTCGGAGTGCGCGGGACCGCGCGGGTTCGTCGGCGCAGACGGCGACATGGAGACAGGGAAATGATCGAGCTACGGAAGATCGCCGCCAAGCGGCGCACGGAAGCGGGGAAGGGGGCCGCGCGCCGTCTGCGGCGAGATCACCTCATCCCCGCGGTGGCCTACGGCCAGGAGCTGCCAGCGGTGAGCCTCGCCATCGCGCCCACGGACCTGATCGGGGTGCTCGAGAGCCCGCTCGGTCGCAACACCGTGCTCGAGCTCGACGTCGAGGGCTCGAGCCCGCTCACGGTGATGCTCCGGGACTACCAGTACCACCCGGTGCGGAGGACGCTCCTCCACGCGGATTTCATCCAGATCCACCTGGATCGAGCGGTGACCGTCGCGGTCCCGTTCGAGGCGACGGGCAAGGCGGAGGGCGTGGTGAAGGGCGGCACGCTGCGGCAGGTGTTCCGCGAGCTGCCGGTTCGTTGCATGCCGGATCGGATCCCGGCCAAGCTCACGCACGACGTGACCGCCCTCCAGCTGGAGGGGCACGTCTTCGTCTCCGATCTGACGTTGCCGGAGGGGGTCGAGGTGCTCCTCGCGCCGAACCAGACCCTGCTGGCGGTGGTCGCCGAGAAGGCCCCCGAGGAGGAGGCGACTGCGGCCGCGGCCGCGCCCGGCGCGGCGGCAGCCCCCGTGGCCGGTGCGCCGGCCCCCGCGTCTGCCGCCGGTGCGCCCGGCAAGGCGCCCGAGGCGGCGCCCGGCAAGGCGCCCGGCAAGTCGTGAGGTTGCTCGTCGGGCTCGGCAACCCCGGGGCCCGATACGAGCACACGCGGCACAACGTCGGATTTCGGGTCCTCGACTCCCTTCGCGAGCTCGGATCGGCCGGGCCCTGGCGGGCTCGGTTTCGCGGTCAGGTCTGCGAGCTTGAGCTCGGCGGCGGGGCGGTGTGGCTCCTGAAGCCGATGACCTTCATGAACTCCTCGGGAGCCAGCGTGGGGATGGCAACGGCGGCGCTGGCCATTGCCGCGCCGGAGCTGCTCGTCGTCCACGACGATCTGGACCTCCCGTTCGGTCGACTCCGCCTCAAGCGTTCTGGGGGCGACGGCGGGCACAACGGCGTCCGCTCGGTCGCCGAGGCCCTGGGGGGCGGCGGGTTCCCCCGCCTGCGGTTCGGCATTGGCCGGCCCCCCCCGGAGTTCTCGGGTGACACCGCCGGTTTCGTGCTAGAAGCCTTCGCCCCGTCCGAACGGGAAGAGCTGGATTCCCTGCTCGACCGTGCGGCGGACGCGGTGCTCCGGGTCGTTCGTGACGGGCTGGACGCCGCGATGACCGTGGTCAACCAGCGCGGCTGAACGCGCCGTTGATCGCTCCTTGCTCCAGGCGCTCGTCCTGGGGCCTCGCCCACGAGGAGAAGAAGAGATGGCTGAGAGTGCGGTCGGCACGCTGGCCCGCGAGTACGAGACGATCTACGTGCTCCGGCCAGACGTGTCCAAGGAGAGCGCGGCGCGACTGTCGACGCGGGTCGGAGAGGTCGTGTCCCGCGAAGGCGGGACGCTCACGCTGGTGGAGAGCTGGGGTCGACGCGCCCTGGCGTTCCCGGTGGGGAAGCACCGGCGCGCGTACTACGTCTACCTGCGCTACGTCGGGGGCGGGCGCCTGGTGTCGGAGCTCGAGCGCAACTTCCGCATGTTCGACGAGGTGCTCAAGTACCAGACCGTGAAGCTGCGCGACGACGTGGATCTCGCCGCGGTGAACGTGAACCCGGACGACGTCGCGTTCGAGGCCCTCGAGCCGCCCGCGGAAGAGGAGCCGGAGGAGACGCTGGCTGCGCAGCTCGGGCTAGACGAGGCGTCCCAGTCGCGCGACTGCGGAGGGCGCCACGAGGGGACGGGGGAGGAGCACGAGGGACCGCGCAGCCGTCGGGGTGCGCCGCGGGGCGCGGCCGCCGGCGAGGCGGGGGGAGAGGCGAAGGGCGATTCGAGGACCGAGGAGAAGGGCGAATGATGCGTGCGAAGCCGGCCGCGCGGGATCGCGGCGAGATGCGGATGGGCCGTCGAGGCTGCCCGTTCTGCTCCGACAAGAATGCCATCATCGACTACAAGGACCCGCAGGGTCTCAGCTACTTCGTGACCGATCGTGGCAAGATCGTGCCGCGCCGCGTCTCGGGGGCCTGCGCCAAGCACCAGCGCGAGATCGCGACCGCCATCAAGCGCGCACGCAGCATCGCGCTCCTCCCGTTCACCGCGAATTCCTGAGGAGAGACCATGGCCACCCCGATCAAAGTGGTGCTCCAGGATGACGTCTCCAGCCTCGGGTCGAGCGGGGACGTCGTGCGCGTGCGGCCCGGCTACGCCCGCAACTTCCTCATCCCGCGCGGGCTCGCCGCGCCGGCGACGCCGGCCAACCTGGCGCGGGTCGAGGAGCTGCGGCGGCAGGCGGCCGAGCGGGCCGCGCAGCGGCTGACCGCGGCGCAGGAGACCCGCGCCAAGCTCGAGGCCGTCAGCGTGAAGCTCGAGCGCGCGGTCGGCGAGGAGAACAAGATGTACGGGTCGGTCACGGCCAAGGACATCGAGGAGGCCTTCGCGGCGGTCGGCGTCGAGGTGGATCGGCGCAAGCTCGTCCTGCCTGAGCCCATCAAGACGCTCGGCCTGCACGAGGTGCCGCTCAAGCTCCACCCGGAGCTCAGCGCGACGCTCCGAGTCGAGGTCGTGAAGAAGTCGGGCTGACGGGTCGCGCCCGCGCCGGTTCGACGCGCGCGGCGGCCGCCTGGCGCGAGGTGGCCGGCGGCGGGTCTTGACAGCGGGCGCCGCCGCCCCTGAATTGCGGGGGTCGAGCGGCGCCCCGCCCCCGGCCGGGACGCGGGAGGGCCCGCGGGTGCGCCGTCGCTTCCTGTCCCGGGTACGAGCCCCGGACCGCGGCGGCGCGGGTGGGGCCCGCGGGGCCGGGTCGGCGGGGCGGTGAGGCGGCGGGCCAGGACGCGAAGATGAACGAATCCGAGACCGACCTCGGCGGGGGTGCTCCGGCGAATACGGGTCGCGTGCCGCCGCACGACCTGTACGCCGAGGCAGCGGTGTTGAGCGCCGCGCTCCTCTCGCCCGAGGTGGTCGACCTGGTTTCCGGGGTCCTCCGGGTGGAGGATTTCTACGTCGACGCCAACCGCCGCATCTTCGAGGCCGTGATCGATCTCGCCGCGGCGAACCGGCCGGTGGACATGGTCGGCGTCGCGGGATGGCTCAACGATCGCGGCCGGCTGCAGCAGATCGGGGGTCCAGCCTACCTCGCCGAGCTGACCGAGGCGACCCCCGCGATCGTCAACGTCGAGGCCCACGCGCGCACGGTGCGAGAGAAGGCGCGGCTCCGCCAGCTCATCCTCGCCACCCAACGGATCGCCGCGGAGGCCTACGGCGACTGCGGCGAGGTGCAGGGCTTCATCGACCACGCCGAGCAGACGATCTTCGACATCGCCCGGGTGGCCCGCGCCTCGGAGGTGGTCCCGGTGAGGACGGCGATCCACGAGGCGTTCCGCATCATCGCGGACGCGGCCAAGCGCTCCGGCGGCATCACCGGGGTACCGACCGGCTTCACGCGGCTCGATCGCCTGACCTCGGGCCTCCACGACGGGGAGCTCTTCGTCGTGGCGGGGCGTCCCGGCATGGGCAAGACCTCTTTCGTCCTCAACGTGGCCGCCAACATGGCCAAGCCGAGCGCGGTCGATGCCGCCGACGGCCCGGACGTCTTCGGGGAGGCGTCCGTGGTGGAGCCGGGCTACGGGGTAGCGTTCTTCTCGCTCGAGATGCCCAAGGAGCAGCTCGCGGCGCGCCTGCTGGCGACCGAGGCTCGCGTGGACGTCTCGCGGATCCGCAGCGGGACGCTCCGCGGGGACGACTGGCACAAGCTGACTGAGGCCGCGGCGCGGCTGAGTCGCATGCCGATCTGGCTCGACGATACCCCGGCGCTCGGCCTCTTGGAGCTTCGGGCCAAGGTGCGCCGCCTCCAGGCCGAGATCGAGCGCGGCGGGAGCGACCAGGTGCCCGTCCGGCGGCTGGGGCTGGTCGCCATCGACTACCTGCAGCTGATGCAGGGCCGCCGCGACGCCGGGAGCCGGGAGCAGGAGATCAGCGAGCTGTCGCGCGGGCTCAAGCAGCTCGCCAAGGAGATGAGCGTCCCGGTGCTGGCGTTGAGCCAGCTGAACCGGGCGGTGGAGACGCGGACGAGCAAGGACCGTCGGCCCCAGCTGAGCGACCTGCGCGAATCGGGCGCCATCGAGCAGGACGCGGACTGCGTCCTGTTCATCTACCGTGACGAGGTCTACCACCCCGACAGCCCCGATCGCGGGCAGGCGGAGATCATCATCGCCAAGCAGCGCAACGGCCCGACCGGGACGGTGAAGACCAAGTTCTCCGGCGCTTTCACCCGCTTCGACAACCTGACGGAGGAGGAGAACGACCAGTACGATGCGTACGCCGACGTGGTCGGCGACGACGACGGGTTTTCCTGAGCGTGGCTACAGCAGGAGCTGCTCGGCGAGCTCCTGCATCAGGTCGGCGAGGCCATCGCGGGTGGCGGCGCTCACGAGGCGGAGCTCCTTGCCGATGGCGGCGAAGTCGGCGCGCGCCGCCTCGAAGGCTTCTCGCACGTCGGGGAGGGCGGACTTCGTGAGCGCGACCACCTCGGGGTGGGCCGCCAGCTCCGGGCTGAAGCAGCGAAGCTCGCGACGGAGGGCGTGGTAGTCGTCGATCGGCCGGCGCCCGGGATCCGACGAGACGGTGATCAGGTGCAGCAGCAGCCGCGTGCGCTCCAGGTGCTTGAGGAACCGCAGGCCGAGCCCGGCGCCGGCGCTGGCGCCCGGGATCAGGCCCGGGATGTCGGCCAGGACGAAGGCGCGCCCGAGGCCGCGCCGGGAGTCGCCGACGGTGACCACGCCGAGGTGCGGCTCCAGCGTCGTGAACGGGTAGTCGGCGACCTTCGGTCGCGCCCGGCTGACCGCGCGGATCAGCGTGCTCTTGCCGACGTTCGGGAAGCCGAGCAGCCCCACGTCGGCCATCACCTTGAGCTCGAGGCGGCGCTGGCGCCGCTGCCCCGGCTCCCCGGGCTCGGCTCGCCGCGGGGCGCGATCCACGGGGGTCGCGAAGTGCTTGTTCCCGCGCCCCCCTCGCCCGCCGGTGGCGCCCACCAGGCGATCGCCGGCGCGGACGAGCTCGCCCAGGCGCAGGTTGTCGTCCAGGCAGAAGACGATGGTCCCGAGGGGGACCCGCACGACGGCGTCCTCGCCCGCGCGCCCGTAGCGGTCCTTGCCTTCCCCGTGCGCGCCGTCCTCGGCGCGGACGTGGCGGACGTGCTGGAGCTGGTAGAGCGTGTTCAGGCCCGGGTCGGCGACGAGCAGCACGTCCCCCCCTCGCCCGCCGTCGCCGCCCGAGGGGCCGCCGAAGGGGACGAACTTCTCCCGACGGAACGCCACGCAACCGTTGCCGCCGTTGCCGGCCTCGACGCGCAGCGTGCACTCGTCGACGAAGCGCATATCTGGCAGCATAGTCCAGCGGAGCATGGAGAGCACCCCACCCGAGGGCCCCCCCGCGGCGTCGCCGACCCCGCCGCAGGGACGGATCGCGGTCGTCGTCAACGGCAACGCGCAGGGCGTCACCGGCGAGGTGATCTCCACCTTCGACCGTATCTTGACGGGGGGCGATCTGTTCGTCTCCCACCGCCTCCAGGACGTCGCCGAGATCGCTCGGACCATCATCGCGCGCGGGTATGGCACGGTACTCACCGGCGGCGGCGATGGGACGTTCACGGTGGTGGTGACGGCGGTGGTGCGGGAGGCGGAGCGCCAGGGCGTCGAGGTGCCCCGGATCGGGCTCTTGCGCCTCGGTACGGGGAACGCCCTCGCCTGGGTGGTCGGCGCCAGCCGGGCCGGACGGCGCGGCGTCGCCGCCGACGTGCGCCGCCTGCTCGACGACGCCGGGAGCCGTCCCCTGCGGCTGGTCGAGGCGGAGGGGCTGATGACCCCATTCTGCGGCTTCGGCGCCGACGCCGTGGTGCTCCAGGACTACCGCGCGGTCAAGGACGCGCTCGCGCGGCCCTGGCTCCGACGGGTGGCCCCGGGGGCGCTGAGCTTCGTGTTGGGGACCGTGACCCGGACGCTGCCGGGCTATCTGGTGCGACCGGTGCCGCATTGCCGCGTGACGAACCTCGCGGCGGAGGCGTTCCGGGTGGGCGCGCACGGCAGGATCCTCGGCCCGCCCATCGCCGCCGGCGACGTCCTGTACGAAGGACCCGCCCGGGTCGCGAGCGCCTCCACCATCGAGTTCTCGGGGTTCGGGTTCCGGTACTACCCGTACGCGGGCGAGCGCGAGGATCGCATGCAGCTTCGCATCAGCACCATCGGGGTGGGCGAGTTCGTGCAGAATTTTCGGGCGATCTGGAGTGGTGCCTACGACAACCCGGTCACCATCTTCGACTACCTGGTCGAGCGCGTCTCAGTCCGTTTCGACCCGCCGACGCCGTTCCAGATCGGGGGTGACGTCCAGGGCGAGCGGACGGAGGTCGAGATCCGGCTCTCGCCGCGGCCGATCCGGCTCGTCGACCACTACGCGCCGCCGAGCGCCGCTTGAGGCGCCGGCCGGCGCGCTACGGCGCGTCGGGCGGTGCCGCCGACCCGGCGGGGGCCGCCTCGAGGCGCGCTCGGGCCGCCGCTATCTCGGCGGTGCGCCCGAAGACCGGCTCCCAGCGCGCGAGCCAGCTCCGCGCCTCCGCCTCCCGGTGGGTGGTCAGGAGCACCTGCAGCAGCAGGCTGCGGTGGGTCGCATCACCTGGGGCGCCCTCGGCGGCCCGCCGGAGGTAGGGCAGGGCTGCCTCCGGGTTGCCCTCCGCGAGGTAGCTGGCCGCGACGCAGACGCGCACGCGGTCGTTGCCTGGCTTGCGCCGTTCGACCTCGCGACAGAGGCGAAACACGCGCGACGGATCGCCGCCGCGCCGCATCAGGAGCTGGGCCTCCGAGGCCCAGGACTCGGGATCCTCCGGTCGCACCGCGATCTGGTGCTCGAGCAGGGCGTCGTCGTCGCGGTAGGCGCCATCCTGCGCCCAGGTGAGCGGCAACAGGGCTAGCGCGACGGCCAGGGGGAGGTGTCGCGCCAGGCTCGCGAGTCGCGGCGAGAGGGAGGCCGCGAGCGACGACACCAGCGGACCGCCGGTGAACGCTCCCGCGACGAGGAGCGACAGGCCGTACCGGTCGGAGACGGTCTGGAAGCGGAGCAAGAGCTCACCGGCGGCCACGCTCGCACCGGCGGCGAGCGCGAAACCGAACAGTAGCGAGGGCGCGTCGGCTGGTCGTCGCCGCAGCCAGACGCCGCCGGCGATCCCCGCGGCCACCAGGGCGGCCGCCGTCAGCGCCAGCGCCGCAGTCGGGCCGGGGCGCTCCACGCTGACGACGTGGGCGATGTCGACCGGGACCAGCACGCACCAGCCGAGCCGGGCGCCGGCCGCGAGGTGCGCCGCCAGACGGTCCCCGAGCGGTGCGGCCACGAACGTCGCGGGCAGGATCGCGAGCGCGGCGCGGAGCGCCCCCACGCTGGCCATCGCCAGCCCTCCGGCTCCGAAGGCGGCGAGCGTCCGGACCAGCCCGTGGCGCCAGGATCGCGCGCTCGGCTCCAGGGTGGCGAGCGGGATCAGGACCGCTCCGAGCAACCACAGCTCCTTGGTCAGGGCAGCGGTCAGCGTCGCCGTGTAGGTAACGAGGGCGGCGGCGGGCGCGCGCAGTCGGCGCACGACCGCGACGGCGGCGAGCACCAGCGTCATGCTCAAGAGGTCCTGCCGTCCTTGCACGTAGGCGACCGAGCCCGAGGTCAGCGGGTGCGTCACCACGATCATGGCCGCCCCGGTCGCCACCGGCGGGGCGAGCCTGACGCCCCGGAGTGCGCGCACGAGCGCCAGGGCGAGGGCGGCGAAGAGGACGAGGTTCAGGGCGTGCTGCAGCGGCGCGCTGCCTCCGAGGAGCTGGTAGCTGAGCCAGTTCACGAGGCCGCTCACGGGGCGAAAGAAGGGGACGCTCACGGGGGTGGCTGAGGCCTGGAACAGCTCCCAGGTCAGCAGCGGCCGGAGGCCAGCCACGCTACGGACGTAGGGGTTGTCGACCAGCAGCGTGAAATCGTCGGTGGTGTAGCCGTTCCGGAGCGAGGGGAGGTGGGCGATCACCGCGACGACCGGGACGGTCCACTCTGGCGCGAGCCTCGTCTCGCCGGTGCGGCTGGCCTCGCGGGGGGTGATCGCGGGGCGCGTCGCGGCGGCCGGAGCAGGGGGGCGAGCCGGCGAGGCCGGGGGCGGAGCGCGCGGGGGCACCGGCCGGGATTGTCCTCGCTGGGGCGCGTCACGCGCAACCCGCCCCCGCAGCGCCGCGAAGTTGCCCCGTCCGAGCGGGGACTGGTAGCGATGGCCGAGACATGAAGCTCCCGGGAAGGCTCGACGCGACGACGCTCGGCGACCTCCTCGGCGCGCTCCACCGCGAGCGAGCGACGGGAGTGCTCGAGCTGGTCGAGTGGTGGGGGGCCACGGCGGGGCGAGCGCATCGGATCCACCTCGCCGAGGGGCTGGGCGAGGCCGTGGACTCCCCCCTCCGGACGGCGCCGCTCGGGGAGATCCTCCACCGCGAGGGCTTCATCGACGCCGAGGGACTGCGGCGCTTGCTCCGGCGTCTGGCCGAGGAGCCGTTGAAGCGCGCGGGCGAGATCCTGGTCGAGGATCAGGTCACGACCCGGTCCGCGGTGAGCGCCGCGCTGCGTCACCAGCTGCGGAGCCGCCTCGACCGGCTCTTCGAGCTCCGGGGCGTACGCCTGCGCTTCCACGTCGCGGCGCGCCCGCCGGCCGACGGGCGTCGGGTTCCGCTTTCCCCGCGGGAATTCCTCCACGGGCGGGCGCGGACCCGCGACCAGGTCCTACCTCGCGGGGGCGCCGCCGGCGGGGCGGCGCGGAGGGCCAAGCCGATCGACTCCCGGAGCCGAGCACTGGCGGTGCTCGGGCTCGCGCCCGACGCGGCCCCGGACGCGGTGCGGACGGCCTTTCGACGCCTCGCGCTCGAGGTGCATCCCGATCGGCACCCCGCCGCCGGTGCGCGGGAGCGCGCCGAGCTGTTGCGGCGCTTCGCCCAGCTCTCGGCCGCGTATCACGAGCTCGTCGCCTGAACGCGGCCGCCCCAGGCGGCGATGAGCGCAGGCAGCGCCGCCAGGTCATCGAGCAGGACCTCTGGCCCCGCGGCGGCCAGCTCCTGGCGGGCGACGAAGCAACCGGGCACGCCAACCGTGCGCGCACCCGCGGCGCGGCCGGCGAGGACGTCCTGGGGTCCGTCGCCGCCCATGACCAACCGACTCGGCTCGACGGAGAGCTCGGCGGCGATGAGGAGGAGCGGGTCCGCGGCCGGCTTGTGGCGCTCCACGTCCTCGCCCGCCACCACCATCGCGAAGCGGTCGCGGATGTGCAGGTGCTCCAGGAGAGGGATGGTGGTGGCTCGTGGCTTGTGCGTCGCGATCGCGAGTGGGATCGGGGACAGCCCCGCGAGGGCCGCGGTGGCGCCCGGCATGAGGGTCGATCGCGAGTAGCCGTGGGTCGCGTACTGCGTGAGGTAGGTGGCGAGCAACGCCGCGAAGCGCGGATCCTCGGGGTGGACGCCCGTGACGCGCGCGAGCAGCCGCCGTGCGCCGGCGCCCACGGCGCCCACGATGCGCGGCTCCGGGACGGGGGGCAGGCCGTGCGCACGCAAGGTGTACTGGCAGCACGCGATGATGTCCGCGCGCGAGTCGACCAGGGTCCCGTCGAGATCGAAGACGACGGCGGCGACCGGGTCTCGGTTGCTCGCGGTCGTCATCGGGCTGCGCCCCTCCCGCCATCCCGCGCGGAGGGGGCGGATCCCCCTCGACCCCGTCTCCGGCTGGGGTGGCGGGGCGGCGGGCGCGCCGCGCCACGCGGGGGTGGGGGCGGGCCGGGCGAGGCGCGTCGGGGGCTCACCGCCGCGGTGTCGCGCCCCGCGTGACGGCGCCGCCACGCGGCCGCCGGGTCCCTGGCGCTTCCGATCGCGCGGGGGGGGGTGCGGTTCGCGGGCAGCATGGCCCCGATGGCATAGCGCGTCTCGACCCCGGGCACCCAGCGCGAGACGCCGCGCGCCGTGGAACGCGCCGCCGCGGGGGCGCGTTGGCGCCGGCGTCCGAGCGTTGCGCGGGCAGCGGGGAGCGGGCATGATGCTGGCCTGACGTGCAGGCGCCCGATCCCGACCTGAGCTTGCCGGCTCGCGCCGCGCCCGCGCTCACCTTCCCTCCGCGGCACCCCCTTCCGGTGGGGATGCGGGACTTCCTGCCGTCGGAGGCGCGGGAGCGTGCCGCGCTCGCCGCCCGCGTGACGCGGTGCTTCGAGCTCCATGGGTACTGTCGGGTAGTGGTCCCTGCCTTCGAGCACTCGGCCGTGCTCGAGCGCGGGCTCGGCGGGCTCGACGGCGACGAGGTGCTGCGCTTCGTCGAGCCGGAGACGGGCGAGATCTTGGCGCTCCGCCCCGATCTCACCCCGCAGATCGCGCGGCTGATCGTCACCCGTCTGCTGGAAGAGCCGGGCCCCATCCGCCTCTGCTACCACGGTTCGGTCTGGCGCCGCCGCCGCGCCCGGGCTCGCCGACACCAGCAGATCCCCCAGGCCGGGATCGAGCTCGTGGGCTCCGCGGCCACGGAGGGTGATCTCGAGGTCGTCCGGGTGGGGGCTGCTGCCGTGCGAGCGGCGGGCCTCGAGCACTTCGTGATCGACGTCGGGCACGTAGGCGTGGCAGCCGCGCTGCTGGCCGACGTCCCGGTGGCGGCGCGGGGCGCCCTGGTGGATGCGCTCGCCCTGAAGGATCGCGCCGCCCTGGTCCACCGGGCAGAGCGGCTGGGAGTGCGGGGGTCCACGCTCGACGGGCTGGCCGCCTTGCCCGAGCTCCACGGCGGCGCGGAGGTCTGGGATCGCGCCGCGCGGGCGCTCGGCGCCACCGCCGCGCGCGGGGCGGTCGACGAGCTGCGCCGATCCTGGGAGCGGATCCGCGCGGAGGAGCCCAACGTCGAGGTGCGGGCGGACCTCGGGGAAACCTCGCGCTTCGACTACTATAGCGGGATGACCTGTCAGCTCTTCGCCGAGGGGCCCGGCGAGGCGATCGGCTCCGGGGGCCGCTACGACGAGCTTCTGGCCCGCTTCGGTGCGCCGCGCCCGGCGGCCGGGATCGCGCTCGATCTCGACAACCTCGCCTGTGCGCTCGCGCGCGCCGGCGTCAAGGGCCAAGGTGCGAAGTCCATCGTGATCGCCGGGTCGAGCCCGGTCGTCGACGTGCTGGCGCGGGAGCTCCGGGCGCTGGCGATCGCCTGCGTGGTCGGGCCGGGGGAGGATGCCGTCGGCTACGGGCGCGCGTGGCAGCACTCGCACGTCCTCGTCGTCGATCACCGGGGCATGGTCTTGTCGGACCTCGCGCGCGGCGTCGCGCACCGACTGTCCGTAGAGGATCCGGCGCGGGCGGCCGCGGAGGTGGCGGCGATGGTGCAGATCGGGGAGGTCCCGCCTGGCCTCCCGTGACCCGAGGGATCGACGCCGAGGGGGCGTCTCGGGACCTCGAGGCACGTCGGCTCGCGAGGAGTGCGCGGTGGAGAGATGACATGAGCGCGGTGGCGATCGTCGGTGCCCAGTGGGGCGATGAAGGCAAGGGGAAGGTCGTCGACTTCTGCACGGAGTTTGCGGACGTCGTCGTGCGCTACGCCGGGGGACCCAACGCGGGCCACACGCTGGTGGTCGGCGACGAGAAGGTCGTGGTCCGCCTGCTCCCGAGCGGTATCCTGCGCGAGGGGACCCGCTGCGTCCTGGGGCAGGGCATGGTCATCGACCCGGTGGTCCTGCTCGCGGAGATGGACGCGCTCGAGGCGCGGGGGTACGGCGGGCTCGCCGCGCGCCTCACGGTCAGCGATCGCGCCCACCTCATCCTGCCGTACCACGTGCTGGTCGACGAGCTCCGCGAGCGCGGGAAGGGGGCGCTCGGGACCACCAAGAAGGGCATCGGACCCGCCTACGAGGACAAGGCCCGGCGAACCGGGCTCCGCGCCGGTGACCTGCGCGACCTCGACCGGTTGCGGGGGCGGATGGAGGTGGCGCTCGAGTCCTGGCGCCCGACGATCACACACCTCGGCGGCGCCGTGCCGACCGTGTCCGAGCTGATGAGCCCGGTGGTCGATCTGGCCACACGGATCGTGCCCATGCTCGACAACGCCTCCAAGGTGGTCGACGACGCCATCCGGGCCGGGCGTCGCGTGATGCTCGAGGGGGCACAGGGCACTCTGCTCGACGTCGATCACGGGACCTATCCGTTCGTCACCTCGAGCAACGCGGTGGCGGGCGGCGCCGCGGTCGGCGCCGGGATCGGTCCAAACCGCATCGCGACGGTGCTCGGCATCACCAAGGCGTACACGACGCGGGTGGGCGCCGGCCCCTTCCCGACCGAGCTCGATGACCGCGATGGTCAGCACCTCCGCGAGGTCGGCGCGGAGTTCGGATCGGTGACGGGGCGCCCGCGGCGCACGGGGTGGCTGGATCTGCCCGCGCTGCGCTACGCGGCGCGCGTGAACGGGCTCGACGGGCTCGCGCTGACCAAGCTCGACGTCCTCACCGGCATGGATCGCCTGAAGGTGTGCGTCGCCTACGACACGCCCACCGGCCGCACCGCGGAGTTTCCGATCGATCTGCTCGACGTGCCCGGGGCCATCGCTCCGGTCTACCAGGACCTCGCCGGGTGGGCAGAGCGCCTGGAGGAGTACCGCACGCTGGACGAGCTCCCGTCGGCGGCCCGCTCGTACATTCGCTTCCTCGAGGAGGGCGCCGGGGTGCCCGTCTACTTCGTCAGCGTGGGCCCGCGGCGGCGCGAAACCATCGTCCTGCACAACCCGTTCGTCGGGCGCGCCGCGGCGCCCTGAGGGTGAGGGCTCGCCGGTGTCGCCGCTCCCGCTCGCGCTGTCCCTGGCCGCGTGGCTCCCAGCCGCGCCGCCCGCTGGGGCCGTCGATCTCGCGGCCATCGCGGCCTACGGCCCCCGCTCGCCGAGCTGCCTCGCCGCAGTCCGCGGGTCGGTCTGGTTCCGCGCTCGCGACACCGCGGAGGCGGCCTACTGCGCCGCGCTCGCGCAGGGCTACGCGCGGTTGCTCCGGCGGCCGGAGGAGGCGTTGGAGCGGGCGGCCGCCGCGGAGCGCGCGCGACCGGGGCGAGCGGGGCCGCCGCTGCTGGCGGGTCGGGCGCTCCTGGCGCTGGACCGTCCGGAGGAGGCCGCGGAGCGCTTCGCGCGCGCGCTCGACCTCGACGGTCGCTGCGCCAGCGCTCCCGACGCGTTGCACGACGTCGCGCTCGCGTCGTTGCTGACCGGGCGTCTCGAGGGAGCTCGCGCCGCCTACCGCGCGCTGGTGCCACGGGTGGACCTCTTGGCGGACGACGCCCGCGCCCGCCGCGTGTTGGTGGAGGCGGCCGGGGCGGTCATGACCGAGGGCGTTGCCTCGCTCGACGAGGCCGTCAGCTACCTGGGTGAGGCGCGGCGGCGGTTCCGCGGCCCCGGGCAGCGGGCGCTCGTGCTGGGAGCCCTCGGGCTCGCGCTGTCGCGGCAAGGGCGCCAGGATCAGGCGCGGGGCGTCGTCGCCGACGCCGACGGAGCCCTGCTCACGACCGACCCGTCTGCCCTGGCGCCTCCCGGGACGGGGGGACGAGCGCGCACGGAGCCGGCGCTGCCGCCCGGCGAGCTCCATGCCGTCGCGGCCGTGCTCGCCGAGGGAGAGCAGCGCGCGGAGGCGATCGATCAGTGGCGCGCGTACATCGCGGCGGTGGGGGAGCAGGGGACCTGGGTGGAACATGCGCGAGGTCGCCTCGCCGCCCTCGAGCGCGGGTACTAGCGCGCGGGGGCGATGGCTCGCCGTGGCGGTGCTGGGGGTGGCGACGCTCACCTCGTCCCTCGGCGCGGCCCAACCGAGCGTCTGGGAGGCAGCGCGTGATCCGCTCGTACGTCGGATCGACGCGCAGTCCCTGGCGGCGGAGCGCCTGCTGCAGGAGCGCGTCACCTCGCCCGCTGACCTGGTGCGGGTGCGGCTGGCGGTGGCGCGGTTGCTCGCCGAGATCGCGGCGAACCCGCCGGGAGCTGCGCGCTCCGCGCGGCTCGACGCCGCCGTCGGCGCGCTCTACTCGGAGCCATACGTCGCGGACTACGCCGCTGCGCGCGCGTGGTTGACCCGCGCCCTGGCCGCCGCGCCGCCGGCCCCGCTCGCGGAGCGCGCGGAATTCCTCCTCGGCGTCGCCTGCGCCAAGCTCGGCGACGTCGCCTGCGAGCGGGGGGCCTACTCCCGCGTGCTCGAGCTCGCGACCTCGCCGCCGGCCCGGGCCACGGCGCTGATGAACCGCGCCGAAGGGCGGATGCTGGCCGGCGATCTCGCCGGGGCGGTGGCGGACTTCCGGCAGGCCCGGCGCTGGGCCTCGCGTCCGGACCTGCTGAGCCTGGTGTGCTACGGGCTCGGGGTCGCACTCGACCGCAGCGGAAACCTCCCCTCCGCGCTACAGACCCTGCTCGAAGCGCGGGCCGCCTGGACGTCGACGGCCCCGTACTCGCCGCTCGACGATCCGGACGTCTTCTTCGTGCCCCCCTTCGACCTCTACTACTACAAGGGGCTCGAGGAGCTCGCCGTGGCGCGGGCGGCGCAGGTCGGCCCGGATCCCGCGACAGCCGTCGCGGCCTTCGCCCGGGCGGCGGGGCATTTCGAGCGCTACCTGGTCGAGGCCGAACCGGCTGGGACGCCGTGGGTTCGCCACGCGCGCGCGCACCTCGGCCTCTGTCGCCGCGCGCAGGCGGCGCTCGCCGGGGGCACCGCGGCGAGCCAGGAGTGACCGCGCCTCAGGCGGCGTTGGACAGGTTCGGGTCCGAGGGGCTGGACCGGAGGATGCGCCGCGCGCTCTCCGCGTCGTCCACCGCGAGGAACACGGGGCGGAGCGAGTCGCTGCGCTCCATCTCCCCGAACGCCCCGCTCGCCGCGAGCGCGCGCGCGCGCGGGCCGTCGAGGACGAGGAACACGTCGCTCAGGCCACGGCCCGCCGAGGTGTCGATGACGTCGACGATCCGGTGTCGCCCGAGGTGGAGCTCCTCGCGGCCGCGCGAGATGAGCACGTGCTTGTTCGTGATGAGGTAGCGCGTGTCGCGCACCAGTCGGGCGCTGCGCAGCCCGGCGTCGTACGCCATGTACCCGCCCATCGCGAGGAGCAGCACGAAGGTCACGCCCTCCGCCGCGACGAGGGCGAGGAAGGGCGCGGAGGTGGGCGAGAGGCCCGCCGCCAGCAGCGCGTGCACGGCGGGCACCGCCCGGGACACCAGCAGGCCCGCCGCGGTGAAGAGGCCCCCCGCCATGCCGAGGGAGGTCCACTCGCGGGTCGAGTGTGGGAGGTAGGCGCGGAGACGGGACCGCGGCCGCGCCGCCCAGAGCACCCGCTCGTCCGTGTCGAGGCGCTGGGCGATGGGCAGCCGCGAGCTGCCGCGGGGGGCGAGCGCCTCCGCCCCGCGGATGATCGCCCAGACGCGGTTCGGTTGCCGGACGCCCCGGAGGGTGACGGAAAGACGCCGCCGCATGGGGCCGGTCTGCACGGCGCGCACGAGCTCCAGATCCCCCACGTCGGGCAGGGTGGCGCTCCACGTGATGCGGGCGAAGCTGACGGCGTCCCGCTCGATGGTGCGGCGCAACAGGCCGCGCTGAACGATGATCCGACGGGTGGTGACCGCATAGCGGACGGGGCCGAGCCAGATCTTGAAGCCCTGGAAGGCGAGGAGCGCCAGCGTCGCCGCCCAGGCGCCGACGATCAGCAGGTGCGAAGGGGACGCCTCGAGCGCGCGCGAAACCACGATGGCGAACAGCGTCGAGACGGCGGCGACCACCGCGAAGGTCCACCCCGCCGCCCGCAGCAGCGGGGGCGTCTCGAGGAGCTCGGGCCGGCCCGTCCACTGGATCGGCTCGGGGATGGTGGAGTCTCGGTTCATGCTCGTGCCGGGTTGGACGCGCGCACCAAGGAATAGTTTGCATCCTTTCCACCGAGGTGGCACCTCGGGAGCGCCGTTTCAGCGTCAATGCAACGCGCCCCTCGGCCGCCGCCGGCGCGCGGCGCGCGGCGCGCCGGCACTTGCCTATGGGACCGGCGCCACGAACACGATCTCGTACCGGGAATTGCGCTGGGCGGCCCCGGCCCGACCCGGGTCGACGAGCGGGAGCGCGTCTCCAGCCAGGGTCGTTTCGACGCGGGGAGCGCCGCCCTGGCGCAGGGTTTCGGCCAGGCGCTCCGCTTGGAGCGACGCCTGCCGGGCGGAGCCCCCGGGCCCGTGCACGACGACCAGGATCGGGAACGCTGGGTGGTCCCGCCCGAGCCGAGCCAGCGCGTTCAGATCCGCGGTGCCGGTCGCGGTCAGCTCGTTCCTGGCGTCGAACAGGTCGCGCAGCAGCACGACGACCCCGCGGTCGTCGCGGAAGACGAAGTGCCTTCCCTCCTCGCTGATCGCCGTCAGGAGGGCGTCGGCGGCCCCGGGGTCCGGGCCGCCGCCGGGGGCGGGCCGGCGGGCGGGCGGGGGCGGGCGGGGGCGGCGGGGCCGCGCGCGCCGCGCGTCGTCGGTCGGCGCCGGCTCCGCGGGCGTCGCCCGCCGGCGCGCGATTCCCGCCAGCTCCTCGAGCGCGGCCGCGAGGCCCTCCGCCTCCGGATCGAGCAGACGCGCCGCCGTGCACGTCAGCCGCGCCTGCAACACGAGGGACTGCACCGCCTGGCGCCGCGCGCGCTCGCGCTCCGGCGTGGCCGCGCCGCTCTTGGCCAGTGGCTCGAGGTCACGCAGGACCTGGGCGCGCAGCTCGATGGCGTCCGCCTCCGCGGACACGCGCCGCTGCTGCTCCTCGATCGCGGCGAGCTCTCGCCGGGCGCGGTCCACCTCGAGCCGGGCGCGAGCGAGGCGCCGCTCCGCGCTCGCCAATCGCGCGAGCACGAAGGCGTGCTCGTAGGCGGCGACGGCGTGTTCGCCCAGCACCTGTGCGGCGGGGAGGTTTCCGGCGTCGGCGGCGGCCCGCGACCGACTCCGCAGCTGCTCGGCCGCGAGGAACGCCTGGGGCGCGAGCTCGCGCGCGGTCGACGCGGCGGGGCTGGCGCGGACGGCGTCGACCCGGGCGAGGATGCGGGGTGGGGGGTGCGCTGCGCAGGAAATCGTGAGGAGCAGGGTCAGCGCGGCGGTGAGCACGGCGCCCCCGGCCGCCGGGTGGCGGCGGACCCTGGCCGCCCGCGCGGCGGTACCGGTCCGGTTTCGCACGACGGCCGGGGTCATGGCCGGGCACCCGGAGCGCCGCCGCTCGCCGCGCTCGCGCTCGCCGCTGGGGCCGTCAGCGCCTGGAGCCGCGCCTCGGCTCGGCCGCGGCGCGCGATCGTCTGCTCGAGCAGGGCGCGGGCGCGCCGGGTCTTCGCCTCGAGATCGGCGGCCTCCCGCTCCGTCGCGGCGGCGGTGGCTTCGACGGCGGCCGCGCGGACGAGATCGGTCCCGGTGCGCGCCCACTCGAGCGCGAGCGCCTCGAGCCGCGCCGCATGCTCCGGATCGCTGGCGGCGCGGGCGTCGTCGGCGCGCGCGAGCGCCTCGCGCGCCTGACTCGCCGGTCGCGCCGCGAGCGCGGAGCTCGCTGGGGTCGCCGACAGCGCGGACAGCGCCGACTCCGCCGCTTCCCGGGGGGTCATGCCCGCCGCGATGGCCAGCGCGGTGACGGCCGCTCCACCCAGCGCGAAGAGGAGCGGGACCAACACCCTGGCGCGGCGCACGGCGGCAACGACGCCACGGCAGGCCGCCGAGGTCAAGCGGCGGCGCGCGTCGGGGTTGCGGTCCGGCCGCCGCGCGCGCCGCCACGCCTGCCGTGACCTGGCGCGCGCGTGGTATGAGGGCGCTCCCTGGAGGGTGCCCGTGACCACGAGCCGAGCGAGCTGGGACGACTACTTCATGGGCATCGCGCGGCAGGTCGCGACCCGATCGACCTGCGACCGGAAGCACGTCGGCGCGGTCATCGTGCGCGATCGCATGATCCTGGCGACGGGGTACAACGGCTCATTGCGCGGCCTGCCACACTGCGACGAGGTCGGGCACCTGATGGACGGCGGACACTGCGTGCGCACCGTCCACGCGGAGGCCAACGCCATCGTGCAGGCGGCGCGGACCGGGGTGCGCCTCGAGGGGGGCGAGATCTACGTCACCGCCTCGCCTTGCTTCGGCTGCTTCAAGCTGATCGCGAACGCGGGGCTCGTGCGGGTCGTGTTCGGGGAGTTCTACCGCGACGAGCGGATCTTCGAGTTCGGGCGGGCGCTCGCGATCGAGCTCGTGCACCTGCCGCCGGGGGCGGGCGCGGGGGTGGCGCCGTGAGCGGCGTCCGCGTCGCGGTCATCGCCGGAGGCCCGTCCAGCGAGGCCGCGGTGAGCCGAGCCTCGGCGCGCGCCGTGGTCGCGGCGCTCGAGTCTGCCGGGTACACGGTCACCCGGCACGAGCTCGACGCCTCCCTCGCTCGCCGCCTCACCGATCACCCGCCGGACGTCGTCTTCCCGGTGACGCACGGCGCCGTCGGCGAAGACGGGTGCCTGCAAGGGTTGCTGGAGGTGCTCGGCATCCCCTACGTCGGGTCCGGGGTTCGCGGGAGCGCGCTCGCGGCCGACAAGCCGACCGCCAAGCTGCACTTTCGCGCGGCGGGGCTGCCCGTCGCGGCGGACGCCGTGGTGGAAGGGCGCCAGGACCTGCTCGACAAGGTGGTCGCGGTCCGGCGCGCGGTCGGCCCCGCGCTGGTCGTCAAGCCCGCCGGAGGGGGCTCGGCGATCGGAGTCGCGCGGCTCTCGGCCGCGGCCTCCGACGCGGCGGTCGTCGCCGCGATCGAGGCTGCGCTCGCGCTCGACCCGGTGGTGCTGGTGGAACAGCTGCGGGCCGGCCGGGAGCTCACCTGCGGGGTGCTCGAGCTCGATGAGCACGGCCCCGTCGCGTTGCCGCCGACCGAGATCCTGAGCCGAGCCGCCGAGTGGTACGACTTTCGCTCGAAGTACGCTCCGGGTGGCAGCGAGCATCGCTGTCCGGCGGCGCTCGATCCGGGCCAGACGGCGCGCGCCCAGGAGATCGCGGTCGGCGCGTTCCGCGCGCTCGGCGCCCGGGATCTCGGACGGGCGGACCTCATCCTGGACGAGCACGGGCAGTGGGTGCTGCTGGAGCTCAACACGCTGCCCGGAATGACGGCGACCAGCCTGCTGCCCGAGGCCGCCGCGGCGGCCGGGATCGCGTTTCCGTCGCTCTGCGATCGCCTGGTTCGCCGTGCGCTGGGGCGCCCCCGGCGGGCGCCGCCTCCGGCGCTCCCCATGCCGACGTGACGCTCACCTCGGGCCGCTCAGACCCGATCGACCCGCGCGGTCAGCCGCGCGACCTGATCGGGTGAGAGCGACCGGGCGCGCGCCCGGAGCTGCTCGAGCAGGGCCTCGCGGTTGGTGGGCGGGGGGATCTCGTCGAGGATCGCGCGCGCGCCCCGAACCGACCGCGGCGGCTCCGGCGCGATCGGTCGTGGCATGACGGCTCTGGCCTCCGAGGCGCCGAGCGGTGCTGCTGCCACGGCCGCCATCACCTCGCTCGCCGCCTCGAGGGGCGCCGCTTCTTCTCCGGGCGACGAGTCTTCCTCGCCTTCGCCCGCGGGGGTGCCGAGGCGAGCGATCGCCGCGTCGATGAAGGACTTGGTGCTGGCGCCGTACCGCTTGAACTGAACGAGGAGCCCGCCTGGTCGGCCGTCTCGGGGCGCCCGGTGGCGGCGGACCCGGCCCTCCGCCTCGATGACCGTTTCGCCGCTGGCCAGGCGCACCGATAGGCGGACGAGGGTACCGGGCGGGAGCGGCTCGGCGTCGACCAGGAGCATTCCCCGCTGGTCGATCGTCTCCGCCTCCGCTGCGAGGTACTCCGCTCTCGTTTCGTAGGGTCGGACGATGCGGACGAGGACCAGATCGGTCACGGCACGGGGCCCGTTCGGGGCGCCAACGAGCGGGGGCTTCATTCTAGCCGATCGGGCGCTTGTTGCCCAGCCGCACTGAGGCCGGGCCTCGGCGGGGGGTCAGGGGACTCAGCGGGAGGAATTGGCGCCGGTATCGCGCCGCGCGAGTTTTGGGTATGAGCCTCTGACGATGGACAGAGGACGGAGGGTGCGCGGGGGCGGCTCGGGGGGGCGGGAGCACGCCCTCGCGGTGCGTCTGCTCGAGTCGGAGGCGGTCGAAGAGGTCGTCGTCAACCCGGGCAACGGGGGGACCTCGCGCGTCGCCGCGGGGCTCCCAGCGGGAAAGACCCTGCGCTCCGTCCCCGGTGAGCCCCTCGCGCTCGCCCGCGATGGTGGGTTCGACCTCGTGGTGGTCGGGCCGGAGGCGCCGCTGGTGGCCGGGCTGGTGGATCGGCTCGCTGCCGCTGGCGTCCTGGCCTTCGGTCCTTCGGCCGCCGCGGCCGAGCTCGAGGGGTCCAAGGCGTTCATGAAGTCGTTCGCGGCGCGCCATGGTCTCCCCACCGCGCGGTACAGGCTGGTCGAGGAGCCGGGCGACGTCGACTCGGTCGTGGCAAGCTTCGCGGTGCCCCCCGTCGTCAAGGCCGACGGGCTCTGCGCCGGCAAGGGGGTGGTGGTGGCCCAGTCCCACCAAGAAGCCGCGGACGCCGCTCGCGCCATGCTCGCCGGGCAGGCCTTCGGTGCTGCCGGAAGGCGGGTCGTCATCGAGGAGCGTCTCTCCGGGCAGGAGGCGAGCGTCCATGTGCTCACCGACGGGGAGCGCTTCGTCATGCTCCCCGCGGCGCAGGATCACAAGCGCGTTGGGGACGGCGACCAGGGGCCGAACACGGGTGGCATGGGCGCCTACGCGCCGACACCCATCGTGACCCCGGACCTGGCGCGGCGGGTCGAGCGGTCGATCGTGGTTCCGACGCTCGCCGGCATGGCCGCCGAGGGCAGGCCCTTCCGCGGGGTACTCTACGCGGGCCTGATGATCACGGACGCCGGCGATCCCTACCTCTTGGAGTTCAACGTCCGCTTCGGCGATCCGGAGACGCAGGTGCTCATGCCTTCGATGCAAGGCGATCTCGGCGAGGCCCTCGCCGGCGCAGCTCGGGGAGCGCTGCCGGCCGACGCCCTCCGGCCGGCGGCCGGGCACTCGCTCGTCGTCGTGCTGGCCGCTGCGGGGTACCCGGGCTCTCCGCGCTCGGGTGATCCCATCGAGGGGCTGGAGGCGGCCGAGGCCGTTCCGGGCGTGCGCGTCTACCACGCGGGGACCCGGCTTGCGGGTGGGCGGGTGGTGACCGCGGGTGGTCGCGTCCTCGGCGTGACGGCGACCGGCAGCTCGCTCGCCGCGGCTCGAGAGGCCGCGTACTGCGCCGTCGGGAAGGTGCGCTTCGCGGGCATGCACTTCCGCCGAGACATCGGTCAGCGCGGGCTCGGGACTTGATCGAGGCGCTCGGCGACCTGCGGGCCCGGGGGCTGGTCGCGGCACCCACCGGAACCCTCTTCGGGGTGCCGGTGGGCGCCTTCGAGTCGCGGGTGGTCTGACGCCCGGCTCGCCGTCAAGACGCGCGGGCACGACCAGGGGTGCCGCTCATCGTTCCTGGTGCCGCCGCGCGGGCGTCCCTCGGGGCGGGCGAGCCTGCCGATCGCGGCCCGGCCAGCGCCCGCGTGCTGGCCGGGACCGCGGTCCATCTCGCTGCTGGCCGCGGCCGGGGTCGATCGCCAGCTCGTCCGGGAATGGACGGTCACCGCCCGCTGGCCCGCGGCGTCTCCTGCCGCCGACCAGGCGCGCGCCCTGGGCCATTCCCTCGCGGCGACCAGCGCCGACCTCCGGGGGGCGCTGCCCGCGCAGACCGGCGCGCAGGTGCGAGCCAGGCTACGCACCCCGCCCGACCTGCGGTTCCTCGCGGCGGAGAGCGCGGCGGTCGGCGGCGTGCCCGCCACCCTGACTCCGGTCGAGCGAGCAAGGTGCCGAGTCGCCCGCCTCCGTGCGACCGCGGAGGCGGGCCTGCTGCGCGTCCTGGACGCCCCGTGCGGGGATTGACCCCCGATGGACCCGGGGTTAGCAGCAGGGGCGTCCGGCGGTCGGGGATCGCCGCTCGTGTGACGAGCAACGTCCGGCCGCAACCAACGGAGGAACATGGCCAGAGCCCTCAACTTCAACCCTGGACCCGCGGCGCTGCCTCTCGAGGCGCTCGAGCGCGCGGCGCGCGAATTCGTCGAGTACGCCGGCACTGGTATGAGCATCATGGAGCACAGCCATCGCGGCAAGGCGTACGAGGCGGTGCACAACGAGGCGATCGCGCTCGTGCGGGAGTTGCTCGGTGTCGGAGACGACTTCCACGTGCTGCTGCTCCAGGGCGGTGCGACCGGGCAGTTCGCGATGGTCCCCATGAACCTGCTCCACCCCGGCAAGAGCGCCGACTACACGCTGACCGGGTCCTGGGCCAAGGGCGCTTTCAAGCATGCCAAGGCGGTGGGCACGGTGCGGGCGGCCGCCAACGTCGAGGTCGACGGCAAGTTCCTGCGCATGCCGCGGCAGGACGAGCTCTCGCTCGACCCGGCCGCGACCTACGTGCACATCACGAGCAACGAGACGATCGCGGGCACCCAGTGGCATGAGTTTCCCGACACGGCCCAGGTGCCGCTCGTGGCCGACATGTCGAGCGACATCATGTGGCGCCCGATAGACCTCCGCCGGTTCGGTGTCATCTACGCCGGCGCGCAGAAGAACCTCGGCCCTGCGGGCGTCACCCTCGTCATCGTCCGCAAGGATCTGGTCGAGGCCGGGCGCACGGACATCCCGCCGATCTACCAGTACCGCACCCACGCCGAGGCCAACTCGCTCAGCAACACGCCGCCGACGTTCGCCATCTACATGCTGCGCAACGTGCTCGCCTGGCTCAAGCAGGAGGGGGGCTTGGCGGCGGCGGAGCGGCGGAACCGCGAGAAGGCGGCGCTGCTCTACGCGGCCATCGACGCGCGTCCCGACCTGTACCGCTGCCCGGTCGACCCGGCGTCGCGGTCGGTGATGAACGTCGTCTTCACCCTGCCGACCCCGGAGCTCGAGGCCGAGTTCCTCGAGGGCGCGAAGCAGCGCAACATGGTCGGGCTCAAGGGACACCGGTCGGTCGGTGGCATGCGCGCGTCGATCTACAACGCGGTGCCCTTGGAGTGGGTGCGCGCGCTGTGCGAGTTCATGGCCGAATTCCACAAGGGGGCATGATGGCCAGGGTCCTCGTCAGCGATTCGCTCAGCAAGGAAGGGCTCGAGGTCCTCGCCAAGGCGGAGGGCATCGAGCACGATTACAAGCCCGGCCTCAGCGAGGACGACCTCGTCGCCGCCATCCCGGGCTACGATGGGCTGATCATCCGCAGCGGATCCAAGGTCACGGCCCGCGTGATCGCCGCGGCCGACCGCCTGCGCGTGATCGGGCGCGCGGGCATCGGCGTGGACAACGTCGACAAGGAGGCGGCGAGTCGGCGCGGGATCATCGTCATGAACACGCCGACGGGCAACGCGGTGACCACCGCGGAGCACGCGCTGAGCCTCCTGTTCGCCGTCGCGCGCAAGATCGGCATGGCCGACGCGACCATGAAGCAGGGGATCTGGGAGAAGAAGAAGCTACAGGGTCGCGAGCTCACCGGCAAGACGCTGGGCGTCGTGGGGCTCGGCAACATCGGCCGCATCGTGGCCGATCGAGCCCTGGGGTTGAAGATGAAGGTGATCGGCTACGATCCCGTGGTTACACCCGAGCGGGCCGCCGAGCTCGGGGTCGCGCTGGTCACGCTCGAGGAGCTCCTGTCGTCCGCCGACGCCATCACGTTCCACACCCCGCTCACCCCGGAAACCAAGGGCCTGGTGAACGACACCAACATCGCCCGGATGAAGAAGGGGGTCATCATCATCAACGCCGCGCGGGGTGCCATCGTGGACGAGGACGCGCTCGTGCGCGGCCTCAACTCGGGCCAGGTCGGCGGCGCCGGCATCGACGTCTTCAACCAGGAGCCGTGCGGGCTGACGGAGCTGGTGAAGCACCCGAACGTGGTCGCCACGCCGCACCTCGGCGCCTCGACCGACGAGGCACAGACGCGCGTGGCGGTGGAGATCGCCGAGCAGGTGGTCGCGTACCTCACCAGCGGCACCATCACCAACTCGGTCAACGTCCCCAGCGTCTCCCGGGAAATGGCGCCCATCCTCGGGCCCTACGCTGTCCTCGCGTCACGGCTCGGCCAGTTCCTCGGTCAGGTCGAGAAGGTGGCCCCGCGGCAGATCACCGTGGAGTGCATCGGTGACGTCGCCCACCTCACCGTGGCGCCGATCGTCAACGCGGCGCTCGCCGGACTGCTCGGCCGGTTCTTCGAGGAGCCGGTCAACGGCGTGAACGCCCCGGTCCTGGCGCGCGATCGCGGCATCGAAGTGCGGGAGCTCAAGGGTGAGGCGCATGCCAAGTACACGACGCTCGTTCGGGTCACCCTCATCGGCGAGGGGGGGTCGGAGGTGAGCGTCGCGGGGACGCTCGCCGCGGATCGGACGCCACGCCTGGTCCGGTGGGGCCGCTACGAGATGGATGCCCACCTCGAGGGCACGAACCTGGTGGTGGTGAACCAGGACCAGCCCGGGGTGATCGGCCGCATCGGCACCGTGCTCGGCGAGGCCGGGGTCAACGTGTCGCGGATGCAGATGGGCCTCGACACGAGCACGCGAGAGGCCGCGTCGCTCTGGGCGCTCGACTCCGAGCCGGACGCCGCGGCGCTGGAGCGGATCGGGAAGAGCGCCGGCGTCAAGAGCGTCATCTGCATCTCGCTCGGTTGAGCAGTCGTGGCGGGTGGGTCCCGCGGCGGGTCCCCGGCGGGGCCCGCCGCCGCCCGCGGGAGGCTCGACGTCGGGTTCAGAGCCCCGCGGGCAGGGTCGGCGTGGCGGCGATGCGGCGTCCGCGGCCGTCACGGACGCGAGTGGCCCCAGCCGCCAACAGCGGAAGCGCGGCGGCGATGGCCGCGGTCCCGAGCGCGGCCACGGCGACGCCGCCGTCCCGCAGGGCGGGCGAGTCCTCGAGCTGGCCGAAGGCGTGGCCGGTGATCCCCGCGAGCACCAGCGGGACCCCGCTGGCGAGCGCCACGGTCCCGTAACGCCGGGCACGCGCGGAGCCGGGCCTCGCCTCCAGGCGGGCGGTGCCCGGCCCCGGCTCGATGAGGAAGGGGTTCGAGGGCGTGACCCCCGCGCCCGCGACGCGCGCCTCGCGTCCGTCGACCACGAGGGTGGTCGAGCAGGGGAGCTCGCACGCGCGGATCCATTCTCCAACCCCGGGGGAGGAGCGAAGCTCGAGCCAGCAACCGGCGCGCGCGACGTGGACCTCGACGCGGGCGGTGGCTCCGGGCTCGGCCGGCGCGGTTGGCGCGGGACGCGGCGAAGGGGCGCTCGTCGCCGCGGAGGCCGGGGGGACGGCGGAGGGGGACGGCGCCGGAGGCGGTGCCGAGTCGGGCGCCTCCGTCCGCGCTTCGGCGGGTTGCTCTCGGCCGGTCGGGGCAGCGGTAGTCGGCGGCGCCGGCGACTCGCGGCCGGCTTCGCCCGCGGTCTCGCCGGCTTCCTCGCCGCTGGCCGCTGTGGGTCGCCCCGTGCGGTCCGCTCCGCTCGTCGAGGGCACCGGCTCGGCTCGCGCCTTCGACGCGAGCGCGAGGAGCGCGCCGATCGCCAGGGTGGAGACGATGCTGCCGTGGCCACGAGGCGAGCGGATCATGGTCCAGTCACGCTACCAGAACTCCCCGGCTGACCTCATCCTGTCTCGATGCGAGCCGCACCAGGCAGGAATGTAGGTGCCTGTCGCCCGGCGCGAATCGCCGCCGGGGGAAGGGATTGCGGCGTCGGGCGCTCCTGATAGCCTTATCGTCGGGTGCTCGCCCGCGGAGGTCACTTGTCGCGTCCTCGCCTTCGATTCCTGTTGCAAGAGATCGATCTCCGTGACGGAGAGACGCTCATCGGGCGCAGCGCGCACTGTCACGTCACCATCGAGGACCCGCTGGTTTCCCGCCAGCACGCGCGGCTCCTCGTCACCCGGAGCGGCGTCACGATCGAGGACCTCGACTCGCGGAACGGGACGCTGGTGAACGGGCGGGCGATCCGGTCCGTGGTGGAGCTCCAGGACGGGGATCGGATCCGAATCGGGACCCTGGAGCTCGTCTTCAGCCGGGCGTCGGACCGGGTCACCGAGCCGCGCATCGGGCGCCGGCCGACCGGGTTCCTCTGCCACTGCGCGGAGTGCACCACGACCTACCCCGCCGAGTCGGCGTGCTGTCCCCAGTGCGGCTCGCGCCAGCGGATCGACGACGAGACGCTGAGCGGGATCGCGGCGGAAGGGGAGCGGAACGTCGCGTTCGACGTGCTGGTGGAGGTGCTCGAGCAGACCGTCGCGGCCCGGCGCTGGGACGACGTCGAGCGGCTCCTCCGTCGCGCGCGGGCCACCGTCGAAACCCACACCGCCACCGGGGAGCCGGTGGATCCGGGCCACCTCGACCGGGTCGGGCAGGCCGCCATCTGGCTCGCCGTCGAGCGCGGGCAGTCGGACTGGGCCGGGTGGGTGCTGACCATCTACTCCGCCTTGCAGCGGGTCCCGGGGGAGGCCGTGCTACAGCCTATCGATCTGATGCCCGAGCCCGTGCGCAACGAGCTGGCGTTGCCCGCGGATCGTCTGGCGCGGGCCATCGCCGCGAGCGGCGGGCCGGCGCCGGAGGAGGTCCCGAGCTACGTCCGGATCCGCGCGCTTCGCACCCAGGTGGAGGCGTAGCGCAGCCTGCCGCTCGATGGTCGCGAGCGATCGCGCTCTTGGGGTTCCTCGCCCCGGCGCGGCTCGTGCTAGCGACTGCGCGGGCGACCGTGGTGTCTCCGCAGTCAGGCCCTCGTGGCGCGGGCGCGCTGCGCCCGGCACCGTCCGTCCGCGCCGGGTCGGGCGCGCGGGGGGCCGACCGGGGGAGCGGCCGCACTCGACCGGCGCGCCCTTCATCGCTATCCTCGCCTGGTGGTGAGCTCGGACGATAACAGCCGGGATGTGTCGGTCCCACCCGAGGAGGGGGAAGAGCCGCCGACGAAGCACGGCGAGATCCCCCGGTTCTGGCTCGAGTACCGGGGGCACCAGTTCGAGCTGCGTCCGGGCGAGGTGGTCATCGGCCGCAGCGCCGGCTGTCAGATCGTTCTGGACGACGCGCTCGTGTCCCGCCGCCACGCACGGATCCTCGTTCAGGAGCGTGACGTGGCGGTCGAGGATCTCGGCAGCGCCAACGGGGTCGAGGTCAACGGCCAGCGCGTCGTGGGCCGCCAGGTGCTGGCGATCGGGGATCGCGTCCTCGTCGGCACTCAGGAGCTCGTGTTGCGGGCCGGGACCCGCGTGCGGCGCGCGCTCGAGCAGCGTCGCTTCGCGGCGGAGACACTGAGCGGCGTGGATGCCGCGGCGGTCCTGCGCGCCGCCGGCCGGGGATCCACCGAGGCCGAGAGCGACGCCGACTCGTCGATCAAGGCCAACACGCTCGAGCTGCTCGGTGGCGTGGCCGACAAGGTCCTCGCGCTCAAGCGGGGCGAGGAGGCGGAGCGGCTGCTCGGCCCCTTGCTGACGAACCTGGTGGAGCAGGCGCGGGAGGGGCGCATCCCGGAGGCGAAGGTCGCTGACCAGGCCGCGAGCTACGCCGTCAAGATCGCGGGGGTGAGCGGCAAGGCGCGCTGGGTCGACTACGCCATCGAGCTCTTCACGCTCGTCGGGCGCCCGCTCCCCGTGGAGGTCGTCGATCAGCTCTACACGGTGCTCCGCTCGGTGCGGGGTGTGAGCGTGAATGGGCTCAAGCTCTACGCCGCGGCGCTCCGTGCGAGGCAGGGTCAGATGGGGCCGGCGGATCGCTTCCTGGTGCAGCGGATCGAGGGGCTCGAGCGGCTCGCGACCCTGTGACGGCCGCGGCGTGGAGCCCGAGCGAGTAGCGGGCGGCGGTGGCGATCACGGCGCGGAGCTCCGGGTCCTGGACGCGCGCCAGATCCGCCGTCAGCGCACCGGGGAGCGCTACCGGCGCGACCCTCCGCTCCCGCCTCGGACGAACGTCGAGCGGCGCCACCGCGGCCACGCGGAACCGGATCCGGTTCACGGGGAGCCCGCGCGCGCGCAGCCGTTGCACGATGTCGCGAGCGAGGAAGGCGAGCTCCTGGGCCCAGACCGGCGAGTCCACCCGGATCTCCAGCGTGCCCTGCTCGAGCTGGCCGATCTCGGTTCGCGACGCGATGCGGGCGCCGGCGACCTCGCGCCACACCTCGCGATCCACGGGGCCGGCACGCGCCGCGCGCGCCGCGGCGCGCCGGGCGCTGTCCAGCAACGTCGCGAGCAGGGCGGGCCGCGCATCGCGGGGGGGTGAGACCTCACGGGGGGGCCTCGCCGCACCGGACGGGGGACGGGTCATCGTCTGGCCTCCGCGGCCGTCTCTCGGGGAGTGCCCGGCGAGCCCTCACCCCGCGCGGGACGGACCCGCGGCCGCGCCGGGCGTGCGCCCGAGCCGCGGCGCGGCCGCGGCGGCCACATCCAGGCCGTCGGCAGCGAAGGTCGGACTCGATCCGACCCGCCCTCGCGGGCCGCGGATCTCGACCCGGGCACGAACCGACACGGGGACACGCGAGGACGTAGTCTCGCACGTTGGCGACGCAGGGAGGAGCACGAACGAGCATGATTGCCCACCCTGCGGGCCCCCGCGGCTCACCCGGAGGCCCCCCGAGAGGGCCGTCGGGGGCCCTCGACGACGATCCCGAACAGGTGCGCATCGAGGCACTGGCGAAGGCGGTCGCGGAGTGCCGCGCCGATGGGGGAGGACGCGGCGAGGGGGGCCTGGGAGGCGCTGGTCAAGTTGCTGGCATCATGGGAGCAGCCGACGAGCGGTGCCACCGAAATGGGCTCGAGCACCACGCTCCTCCCTCCGTGACGGGAGAAGTGAGCGGCGTGCTCGCGCGGAGGATCTCCCCGGGGCGTCTTGGCCTCATCGCTGAACCCGCCGTGAATGTCCCCTCGGGCACCGAGCCCGCCGCGCCCGTGTCCATCGAGGATCTGCCCGTCGCGCGGGGCGTCGCTCGTGCCGACGACCTTGACGCGATCGCCGCGGTCTGGCCAGTGGACGACGATCCCGACGCGCTCGACGCCCAGGTCCGGGCCCGGCGGCAGGAGCGCCGCCGCGCGGAGCCGGGAACGTGAGGGCGAGCGCCGTTGAACGCCTTCTCCTCGGCGAAGCCGGGCGCCGAGGCGGCCACCCGGGTCGAGGCGGCGACGAGGGAGAGCGAGGCCCCGGGAGCCGGCGCGGCGCATGGCGGGGGCTGCACTCACGATCGCGGCAGGGCGCCGCGAGGCGGACACGATTCGGCACGCGTCGGACCCGGCGGGAGCGAGTAACGATCCCCCTTCGACCCCCGATGCCGCCGTGGTTGCACGTGATATCGTTGCCCGATGCGCCGCTTCCCCCGTCCCCCCCAGCGCGAGCAGGTGCCTCCCGACGCCCTCACGGCGATCACGGTGCGCAACATCCCCCATACCCGCTTCGACTATCCCTGGCACTACCACCCCGAGATCGAGCTGAATCTCATCGTGAACGGGTGCGGCCTGCGCTACGTGGGCGACTCGGTGGGGGCGTTCGAGGCAGGGGAGGTGACGCTGATCTCGGGTGGGACCCCCCATGCGTGGCTCTCACCCCCGGAGCGAGAGCGCACGGACTGGACCATCGTCGTCCAGTTCCTACCCGAGGCTTTCGGCAAGGATTTCCTCTCGTTGCCGGCGACGCAGCCCATCGCGGCGCTGCTCCGCCGCGCGGCGCACGGGATCGTCTTCGACGGGGCCGCTCGCGGCGAGGTGACCCGGGAGCTCTGGCGTCTCACCGACCCGACCATCTCCGCGCTCGACAAGCTGACGTGCCTGCTCTCGATCCTCGCCACGCTGGCCGCGAGCCGCGAAGCCCGCCTGCTGTCGCTCAGCGCCGGGCCATCGAACGCCAGCGTGCGCGAAACCACCCGCGCCGGCAAGGTGATGCGCTACCTCAACGATCGCGCCTCCGATCGCGTCTCGCAGCGCGAGGCCGCCTCCCTCCTCGGCATGTCACCGGGCGCATTCAGCCGCTTCTTCACGCGGCAATTCGGCAAGCCCTTCGTTACCTACGTGGCCGAGGTGCGCATCGGCCAGGCCTGCCGACTCCTGCTCGAGGAGGATCTCGGCGTCAGCGAGATCGCCTACCGCGTTGGCTTCAACAACATCGCCAACTTCAACCGCCACTTCTTGAAGATGAAGGGCACCACCCCCAGCGCCTTTCGCAAGCTCGCGCGGTCGGGTTGCGGCGCTATCGGAGGGTGAGCGCAGGCAAGCCGAGCGGGGTCGTCGAGGGGCTCCGCGCATCCCGGCTCGTCGGGGGCGCAGGCCGGCGGTGCTCTCGGTTCCCAGTTCTGCCTCGAAGGGGAGAGAGGTCGGGCACGGAGTTGCGGCTCCATTCACTGGGCGGTGCCACCAACCTGGCCGAGACTCGCGCATGACCGAGCGATCTGGATCGGACCGCACGGGCCACACCACCTCGGCGATGATCAACCGTTGCCGGAGCCGGGCTCGCACCTTCGCCGAGGCGCAGCTCGGCGAGCTGACGCCGCTCAACGTCGCGATCCCGGAGCTTGCGCGGCGAGCGCGCGCCGGCTCGCCCGGAGGAGGCCCCGGCCCGGACGTCAGCGGCGCATCAACTCGGGGGGGTGGGCCACAGGGTGGGCCACGGGGTGGGCCACGGAGGCGCCGTGGAGGGTCTTCGCTGCGCCCCGGCGTCCCCCGTTTGCTCAATCATTTCAGTTCAGTAGCGAAGGTCGGACTCGAACCGACACGCCCTTGCGGGCAGCGGATTTTGAGTCTGGCACGAGCCGACCTGGCCGAGCACGAGGACATAATCTCGCGCGCTTGCGACGCAGGGGCGAGCACGAACGAGCGTGACGGCCCACCCTGCGGGCCACCCGCGGCCCACCCGGAGGCCCCCCAAGAGGCGCCGTCGGGGGCCCTCGACGACGATCCCGAACTGGTGCTCGTCGAGGCGCTGGCGGAGGCGGTCGCGCAGTGCCGCGCCGCCGGGCGGACGCACGCAGCGCGGGTGGCCTGGGAGGCCCTGGGGAGGCTGCTGGCATCACGGGAGCAGGCGACGAGCGGCGCCACCGAGACGGGCTCGAGCACCAGACTCGTCCCTCTGCGACGGGAGAAGTGAGCGCCGCGCTTGCACGGAGGATCTCGGCGGGGGATCCTTGCGTCGTGGCCGAACCCGCCGTGAACCTCCCCTCGGGCACCGAGCCCGGCGCGCCCGTGTCCATCGAGGAGCTGGCCGCCGTGCAGGGCGTCGCTCGGGCCGACGACCTTGACGCGATCGCCGCGGATTGGCCGGTGGACGACGACCCCGAGGCGCTCGACGCTTATGTCCGGGCCCGGCGGCAGGAGCGCCGCAGCGCGGCGCTGGGATCGCGCGAGTGAGTGCCGTCCTCCTGGACACGTCGGTAGCAAGCCTGCTCCACCCCCGGCGGCGAGCCTCGACCCTGCTCGCCCTCTACGAGGCCGACCTGCGCGGCAAGACGCTCGCGGTCGATCTCCAGACAGTGGCAGAGCTATGGTCCTGGGCAGACGAGAACGGATGGGGGTCAGAGCAGCGAGCAGGGCTACGTCGCTTCGTCAGCCACTTCGTCGTGTTGCCGCACACGATGGAGGTGGCCGAGAGGTGGGCGCAGGTGATGGTCGGCGCGCGTCGTCGGGGCCGGCGCCTCGAGGCCGGTGACGCCTGGATCGCCGCGGCGGCCGTCGCTTACACCATCCCGCTCGTCACCCACGACCAGGACTTCGTCGGGCTGGAGATCGACGGGTTGCGCGTCGTCTGCCGGGCGGGGTAGCCGACGAACGGCCTCGGGCCACGCTGCGCTGGCGTGACCCACCTCGGAGCGGCCCTGTCGAGGCCCTCGTCCCGTCGTGAACCCCTGGGCGGTCGCTGGAAGCGTCACCGCCGTCGAGTGCAAGCTGGCGCCGCGGTGTCTGGCGCCGAGGGGAGCGGCAGGTTTCGGTGCTAGCCTTGTTCCGTGTCGCGGGGTGGCGCGGGTCGTGCGGCTGGGTGGTTCGGGCTTGCGCTCCTGGCCTTGGGGTGCGGGCGGGCGTCCTCGGCGGATGACGACACGCAGGGCGGTGGAGCAGCGGGTGAGGCTGCTGGCGGGAGCGCGGGTGCGCAGGCTAGCGGCGGTGCGGCCGGGTGCGGAGGCTGCGGCGGGGAGGGGGGACTGGCGGAAACCGCCGGTCAGGGTGGCGGCGCGCTACCGGAGGGGTGCGTGGACGTGACGATTGACGCTGGCGTGCTCAGCGATGCGGGGTGGGTGGACAACGCGCGCCTATTGCGTGGGGGGCTATCGCGCACCGCGGGCGAGGTGCGGGTTGTTTGGTGGCTCAACCGTGGCTATCCTGAGGGAGAGATCCCAACCATCGGCACGCCGACGCGCACCTGGGTCGTCGTCACGACGCTCGACCCCGGTACGGGAGCCGTGCTCTCCCACCAGTTCGTAGACGTCTTTCCCGCGGGCGTGCTCGCGACCGACAGCACACTCTGGAGCGTCGCGCTCAACCCGGACGGCGCCTTTGCGGTGGCGGGGTTGTGGGTGTCGAGCGGGGAGGTGGGGCCGCTGGCGTTGACCCTGGGGCGCGTCGGCACCGAGGGGGTGGTGCAGGTGGACTACTGCGAGGACGAGGAGTGCGACGCCACGCACATGCCGACGGAGGTGGGGTGGGACGGGGAGGCGTTTGCGGTGCACACGCACGGCGCCGACGCGGGGCTTGAGGTGGCCCGCATCGCGCCCGACGGCACGCTGCTCCTGCCGCTGACGCGCTACGGCGCGATCGGCTCGGCGGGCTACGGCATTGACGGTCACCGCACGCTGACCAACGCCGAGAGCGGCAACACCATCATGTTCGACGCGGGCGGGTCGCTCCGGGTCAGCGGCCACGCTCGTGACGGGTCATCGCTGCCCTGGGTGGGTGAGGCGGGTTTGAGCCAGATCCTACCCGACCTCGACTCCACGAACTTTCCGGCGCTGGGGCTCGAGGATAGCGGGGGCGCGTGGCTGGTCTTCTCGGACATGTACGGTGCAAACTACTACTCGCAGGCGGCGTACCTCGCGCCAGACGGCAGTGCTGCCGAGCCGCTGCGCATCGATGCCCCAGCCGACGACCCGGGCCGCGGCGAGGCGCACGCGGTTGTCGCGCGCGGGGCGGACTCGGCGCTGATCTACTCGCGGACGGGCTATCGTCTCTACGAGTATGAGATCACTGATGGCACGCTATCCGAGCCCCGCATCGTGGTGGGCTGGAGCGATGAGATGCTGGACCTGCGCGAGATGATCGCCGTCGAGTACGGCGAGGAGCGTTGGCTGGCGTTCTCGCAAGCGAACGAGCTGAACGTCCGAGTGCTCAAGGCGGTCCCGGGCTGCGTCTATCCGCCACCGTGAGCGGCGCGCAACGAGGCGCGCGACCTTCGTGACGATGCCCCTCGCCAGCGGGCTGAGCGCCGGTTGAATCGTGGACCGCACCGGCCACACCACCTCGGCGATGCTAAACCGCTACCGGCGCCGAGCCCGGACGTTCGCCGAGGCGCAGCTCGGCGAGCTGACGCCGCTCGACGTCGCGATCCCGGAGCTTGCGCGGCGAGCGCGCGCCGGCTCGCTCGGAGGAGGCCCCGGCCCGGACGTCAGCGGCGGCTCAACCCGGGGGGGTGGGCCACAGGGTGGGCCACGGGGTGGGCCACGGAGGCGCCGTGGAGGGTCTTCGCTGCGCCCCGGCGTCCCCCGTTTGCTCAATCATTTCAGTTCAGTAGCGAAGGTCGGACTCGAACCGACACGCCCTTGCGGGCAGCGGATTTTGAGTTTGGCACGAGCCGACATGGCCGAGCACGAAGACGTGATTTCACGCGCTTGCGACGCAGGCACGAGCACGAACGCGCACGACGGCCCACCCTGCGGGCCACCCGCGGCCCACCCGGAGGCCCCCCAGGAGGCGCCGTCAGGGGCCCTCGACGACGATCCCGAGCAGGTGCTCGTCGAGGCGCTGGCGGAGGCGGTCGCGCAGTGCCGCGCGGCGGGGCGGGAGGACGCGGCGAGGGTGGCGTGGGAGGCGCTGGGGAGGCTGCTGGCATCACGGGAGCCGCCGACGAGCGGCGTCACGGAGACGGGCTCGAGCCCCACGCTCGTTCCTCTGCGACGGAAGAAGTGAGCGCCGTGGTCGCGCGGAGGATCTCCGCGAGAGATCTGTTCCTCGTGGCCGAACCCACCGTGAACCTCCCGTCGGGAACCGAGCCCGGCGCGCCCGTGTCCATCGAGGAGCTGGCCGTCGCGCAGGGCGTCAGCCGTACCGACGACCTCGGCGCGATCACTGCGAACGGGCCGGTGGACCGCGACCCCGATGCGTTCGACGACTTCTTCTGCGCCCGACTGCGTGAGCGAAGGAGCGCGGCGGTGGGGTCCCGAGGGTGGGAACGCCTGGGCTGTTCGCGGCCGCTCGACCCAGGACAACTGCACCGGATCCCGGCGATGCCGAGGGCGTGGGCCTTCCCTGTAGAGGGGGATCGACAGGAAGCCGACCTCGTGGAGCGTTCCCGATCCCCGTGAGGCGGTGGCATCATTAGCGCACGGAACGTGCTCGGTGGAGCCCGGGCAGGGTGGGGATCTAGGCGGCCAGGGTCACCGCGCAAGATGACGTGTACTATCATGCCCCAGGTGACAGAGACGATGGCTTCAGTCCGACCGAGCGACACGCCGGCATCGCGAGCCTGCATCGGAGAGGCACCGGCGTTGGCGGGGGTAGTCGCTGCTCCCGCCCGCGCAGCGGGGGGCCGCACGGTCGCCCTGATCGTTCTGCTTGGCGCAACGACCGCACTCTGCTGCTTCGGATTACGCGACGCGAGTCTCAACGTGTACGACGAAGGCGTCATGCTCACGGGCGCCGCGTTGGTCCAGGACGGCGCGCTCCCGCATCGGGACTTCTGGACGCTCTACCCACCCGGCCAGTTCGCCGTTCTCGCCGGCGTGTTCGACCTGCTGGGCGCCACCTTCGAAAGCGCGATGCTCCTCGACGCGCTGGTGAAGGGCGCCGTTGCAGCATTGGCAGCTTGGCACGCCATCCGGCTCGCGGGGCTTCGCGCTGGCCTGGCCACCTGGCTCCTCTCCACCCTCTGGATGTGGTCACTTGGCGGTTTCCGAGCGCTGCCGACGCTGCCCGCCACGGGGCTGGTCCTCGCTGCCATCGCCGCGGCGTCCACCGAGCGCTGGAATCGAACCCGGGCGGCGCTCGCGGGAGCGTGGGTTGGGGCCGCGGTTCTCTTCCGCCATGATTTCGGCATCCCGGTAGCGCTGGTGCTCGCGGTGATGCTCGGCGGGCGCTCCCGCTTCACTGGCGTCCGAACGTCGTCGCACCTGGCTGGGTTCGCCGTGGGCGCCGCGGCCATCGCGCTACCCCCGCTCCTGTGGATCGCAGCGGGCGACGCTCAAGCTTTCCTGGAGGATCTCGTCGGTTTTCCAGTCACTCGCTACGCCGCCGTTCGCGCGCTCCCCTATCCGCCCTTCGACAGCGGCCGCGCCCGCGCGCCGGTTGCCACCGTGCTCTGGTTGGTACCGTTTTACCTCCACTTCCTCGTCGGGGCCCTCGCGCTCGTCGGCAGCATCCGCGACCGCAGAAGCGACGGGCGCGCCTTTCGAGTCGTGCTCCTCACGCTTGCAATGCTGGTTCTTTCCGCCAAGGGCCTCGTGCGGCCGCGAAGCGCCCACCTCCTGCCGGTGACCGTCCTCACCTTCACGCTCGTACCATACCTCCTAGCTCGCCATTGGAACTGGGCGAGCGGTCGCCGATGGCGCGTTCTCGTGACCGTCAGCGCGCTCTTCGTGCTGGGTGGCGCCTTCGCTCGCCCCTTGCTCGACGATCTGGCGGCCGGCAGGCTCACGGCGGCCTGGCAGCTTCGAGCCGGGTGCGTGCCGCGTGCCGTCGGAGCGCGGCTCTCGAGCGAACAGTGCGCTGCCCTGCGCTATGTGCGCGAACGCACCCGGCCCGATGAGGCGCTCTTTGTGGGCACCACCCGCCACGACCGAGTGTTCGCAGGCGACGTGGCCTTCTACTTCTTGGCCGAACGACGGCCCGCAACCCGCTACTACGAACTCCACCCCGGAGTCACGACGACCCGCCTTGCTCAGGAGGAAATCGTGCGCTCACTCGAGGCCCAGAACGTCCGCAGTGTCGTGCTTTTCGATGGCTTCGACGACCGTCGGGAGCCGAACGAGAGTAGCGCATCGAGTGGGATCGCCGTGCTCGACGAGTACTTGCGCACGCGGTTCCGGGAGGTTCGCCGCTACGGACACCACGCGATCTGGGAGCGGACACCGCACTCGGTGCGTTGAGGATCCGCCATGGCCATGGTCGTTATCCCCGGTCGCCCCCCGCCCCGCTGGCTGCCGGGAGTTTTCGCTCGGCTCAGTCCGGGGGCCCCACGCGCAGAGGTTTGCGCCTCTTCAACTTGGCGCCCAGGTTCTTCGGCGGCGCAACAGCCTGCCAAGACACCGCAGGTCCCCGCTCGCGCGACGGTGCGGGGAACGGGGACCTGCCGTGAACGCCGCAGCTAATAGGACTGCGTGAGCATCGCGATCGGGACCGTAGTCCAACCGGAACCGCCCAAGAGGATCAGATCCCAGTTGGAGGCCCCCGGGAAGGAGTTGTTCACCTTCCCGGCAAGCGCGAACCGCGCCGCAGTCGCCCAGCGCGGGATATCGTTAATCGGCAGGTTCGCTGGGAGGAAGTAGCCCCCCCCCGAGGACAGCGCCATGGCAATCGTGCGCCATCCGGACGGCCCGACCACCGCGATGTCGGTGTCCTGGTCCCCGTCGAAGTCGCCGGCGACGATTTTTCTCCCGGAGGTGGCGGCCCAACCGGGGAAGTTGTCCACGGCGTTGTTCGTGGTCGTGAAACCGCCGGTTCGATTGGAGAAGGCCACGGGGATGCTCGCCCAACCCGATGCGCCGGTGAGTGCAAGGTCCGTGTCGCCGTCCTTGTCGAAATCACCGGCGACGCCGACCGCTCCCGAGGTGCGGGAAAGGGCTGGGAAGGTCGCTACCGTCTGGTTCTGGAAGCTGAACGTCCCGTTCCGATTGGAGAGCGCGAGCGGGATCGAGGTCCAGCCTGCCCCACCCAAGAGAGCGATGTCGCCATCCCCATCCCCGTCGAAGTCCCCCGCCAGAGCGTATGCCCCACTGGCCGCGCTCAACCCGGGGAACGTCGCCATCGGCTCGTTCCTGAAGGTGAAGGTCCCGTCCCGGTTGGAGAGCGCCATCGGGATGGTGGTCCAGGTTGACTTCCCGGTAAGGGCAAGGTCTGTGTCGCCATCGCCATCGAAGTCAGCAGCCACCACGTTCCGTGCCTGAGCCGCCAGCGCAGGGAACTGCGACACGGTCCTGTTCTGAACGGTGAAACCACCGGAACCGTCCCCGAATGCCACCGGGACGGAGGTCCAGCCAGAGTAGCCAACCAGCGCCAGGTCCGCCTTCCCGTCGGCGTTGAAGTCTCCGGCGACAGCCTTCACGTTGGTCCGCGTGGCCCATTCGGGGAACGACGCAAGCGCCTGGTTCTTGTAGTAGCTGCCACCAAGGGCTATTACGCCGCGCGCGAGCGGTCTTCCGTGCGTCACCGCGTTGGCGTTCGCGTCATATACGCCGGGCCCGCCGCCGCTGGTAACCCCCCAAATGCGTCCGGTACCAGTTAGGGTACCGATGACATCCCTTTCAAGGTGCTTTCTTTCGAGATTCTGCCAGGAGTCGAGCCGTCGACACATGAGTCTTGTCCGTGAAGCGCGTGCGTTTGGGGACGGGCTTCTTCGGACCCCGTGGGTGTCGCTTGAGCGCACGGAGGTTCACCTGCTTCGCGTACCGCAGCAGGTGGCGGGCGAGGCTGGCAGTGGTCATGGTCTGGAAGGGGACCCAGCAGGATTGCTCCAGCGCTACGGACATGCCCACCTGCATGATGCGGACCTCGTTGGCGATGTAGTACCCGGACACCTCGTCGTTGACCTTGTCCGTGCCGTGGCTAGCGCGAAGGGCGGCCTGGACCGTCGACAAGACGTTGTAGGCAGCCAAGGCCACCGCGAACCCGAACAACGCGGCGCGGGGGTAGCCGAGAGCCTTCAGTTCTCCGTCGAGCATCATGGTGAGCGACTGGAACATGGTTTCCAGGGTCCAGCGGTCGCGGTACAGCTCGGCCACCGGCACGCCAGCGGCGACACCTTTCGGCAGGTTCGTGAGTACGGCGATCTCAGGGTCGCCATCGCGAGTGGGGCGGTGGAGGCGGACGACCACACGACGTGCCGCCAACACCTGCCCATCCAGCAGATCGATCGTCACCGGCTGCTCGAACACCTCACCGGTCGCGGTCGAACCACAGTGGCGCAAGCTGCCTTGGGAGGCCAACGGCAGCTTTGCGTGCTGCCGGATGACGAAGTACCCGCCGCGGTCCGAAATCCCACGGAGCAGGGCTGTCGTGCAGAAGTTGCGATCGGCAATCCACACGTCGCTCCTCTGGACGAGGCCGAGGATCTGGTCCGACAGGGACCGCTCCTGAGCATGACCATCCTCACAGGGGATCATCTCGGTGGCCAGCATCAGCGCCGGATCCAAAACCACCAGTGCGTGCCCCGGCAGCGGCCCCGCCTGGCATCGATGCAGCACCTTCAAGCGCCGCTCGGTGGCGGCAAGGTGATTGCCGTCGATGATGCGCACCCGGTACCCGGGAAGGGGGTCGCACCTGAATCGTCCCCTCATTTTTCAGCCTCATAGGACGGCGAAGATCTCCTGAG
>CAYVRP010000027.1:0-77997 GCA_964454025.1 uncultured Polyangiaceae bacterium
TGCCTTCTTCCCTCGAAACGCAGATTCGCCGAAAATTTGGGGGGATCCCTCAGGAGGTGGACCCTTGGGAACGAGAGGCGTCGGACGAGTGGTCGTGGTGCGAAGAGAACCAGATCCTTGGGACCGTGAAGGCTACCGCTTACCTCGAAGACGACTTGCTCAGCGTCAGGGTGCTGCTCGAGACCTCAGTGGAGCACGCGGGCACGAGCTGGTGGGGATTCCCGTTTCCGTCCGTCAACCCCTCGGAGATGCCCGATCGTTGGCACCCGGCCGAGCCCGAGGTCGCGACGCTGGAAGGCCACGATGGAATCACCTCGGTCCTCGGGCACCGAGCGGCGCGGACAGGTAGCCGGGCGCTCGGCGAGGGCTCGCGGCGGCCGTGGGAACCGCGGCGGTCGGACCGGACGTGCTGACGGTGTGCGGGACGGCCGGGTCGGGGGCGTCCACGACGTTCGCGCGCCACGGTGGCGCCGCGCGGCGCTCGGAGACGGCCTCAGGGTCCGTAGGGCGGCGGGTCCCCGTAGAGCGTGGCGCGATGCTCCGAGTAGCCGATGGATTCGGTCGTGGTCACCTCGCGCAGCAGGTTCAGCGACGCGTCGATCTCCTGCATCACCGCGCTCGTCGAGTAGGTCACGAAGTAATTGCCGTTCGGCAGCTCCTTCACGTCGCCGAACGCCTGACTCGAGCGACCCGAGCTGTAGGTGGGGAGCGCTGTCGCCATCCCGGACTGGATGTCGAACTGGAACCGAAGGACGTCCGAGCCGCCGTTCGAGCCGTTGTTGGCGAAGACGCTGATGTGATCGGCGTAGACGTCGTGCCCGTGCTGCCCGTTCCACGACATGCCAGGGAAGGTGGACCTGTCCCCGCCGAAGGTGGCGATGAGCCGTCCCCCGGGATAGCTGATGAGGCCAATCGCGTTGATGAAGTACATGGAGAACGAGATCGCATTCAGCTCCGGGACGTAGTTCACCTGGTTGGTGTGCCCCCCCCGCTCGTCGAAGAGCTCACCGTAGTCCGTCACCTCGCTGTACAGCAGCGTCGTCGCACCGGTGTCCGGATCCAGCTCCCAGAGGGACTCGGGTCGCATCCCCGAGTCGGAGCCGTCTCGCCCGAAGTAGACGACGTGCTCGTCCGGGAGGATGGCGAAGTCGTGGCTGCGACCGGGGAGGCTGTACTCGCTCGGCGTGCCCAGGCCATCCATCGAGACGCGCATCAGCGCGCCGTCCGGCGTCGTGTTGCCGAAATTGCCGATCCACATCGATCTTCCGTCGCGCGACATGCGCGCGTGCGTGCACGTCGAGACGATGGTGCCGCTCAGATCGTACGCCCATACGACGTCGCCGTCGCGGTCGAAGGTGAACGCCCAGCCGTTGACGGTCGGATCGCTGAAGCCCGAACCCATCGCGTATCCGGTGCATACCGTGGTGAACCCGCCACCGGCGTACAGGGCGCCGGGGTTGATGTCGGTGATCGTCTGCACGGGCATCCCGTTCGGCAAGAATCCGGTCGTGACGGTCGCCACCTCGCTCACGTAGGTCTGCCCGCCACCCGACGCCGTGACCCGCACGAAGTACTCGGTGTTCGGCTTCATGCCGAGCAGCAGCGTGCGGTGATCGGCGCTGCCGAGGTCCACCGGCGCCTGGAGCTCGAAGCTCGCGGAGTCGCGGCCGAACTCGATCGTGGCGCTGTCGATCGGGGCGGCGAGCGACCAGGTGGCGATGCCGACCGTCGGGATGGCGCTGCTGAGCTCCACGTTCACCGTGAAGGAGGTGGTGCCTCCCGCCGCGCCGCCGGTACCGGGAACGCTGCCGCCAGCGGCGGGTGGGGCTCCACCGGTGGCCGGACCGACGCCGCCCGTCGCCGGTCCAGCATCGTCCGTCGCCGGACCGGCGCCGCCCAGGCTCGGTCCGGCGCCGCCGCTGCCGGGCCCGCTCGAGCCACCGGTCCCGGAGCCGCCGCCGGTGGCGACGCCGGTGCCGGTTCCCCGTTCCCCGGTCGAGCTCGCGGGAACACAGGCGGACGTGACCGTCAGGAGCGAGGCGGCCGCGAGTCGAGCGAGGATGCCCAGATTCTTTCCGTCCATCGGTGCTTCCCTCTCCTGCGGGTTCGCGCCGGAGCTGGCTCAGCCCACCACGAAACGCTCCGTCGTGGGCGACAATACCCGATTCCTGGCGCTTCCATGCGGAAGAAATGAGCTTTGCACCAGCGCGGGTCGGGACGGGAATTCCGAGCGCGAGGGCGATGGCGCTTGCAGGGCTGCGCGCCCTGGTGATCGATCACGGAGCGCCGCGCATTACCCGGTGTATCCTCGGGTCGGAGGTGAGGTCGGTGAGACTCGTTCAGCCGTGGCTGGGAATTGGCGTGTGGCTGCTCGCCGCCGGCGGCTGCGCAGGGGGTGAAGACCAGGCAGCGGAGCAGGGCGCAGGGGGCGCGGGCGGCGGCTGCGCTGCGGGGGGGCTCGACTGCGACGGCCGCTGCGTCGATCCGCTGAGCGACGCCCAGCACTGCGGCCGCTGCGGCGCGCCCTGCGCCGCGGCGGCGACGTGCCAGGCCGGGATCTGCCGTTGCCAGCCCGGCTACCTCGACTGCGGCGGCGCCTGCGTGAACCCCCTCGGGGACGCGAGCCACTGCGGGAGCTGCGACGTCGCCTGCGTCGCGCCCCAGGTCTGCTCGCAGGGCGTCTGCACCGGCGCCTGCGCGAGCGGAGAGCTCCAGTGCGGACAGAGCTGCGTCGATCTGCAGACCGACGAGCTGCACTGCGGGGGCTGCGACGCGGCCTGCGCGGCCGGGCACGACTGCGTCGGGGGCGCCTGCCTTTGCCCCGCCGGACGCACCGACTGCGCGGGCGCCTGCGTCGACCTGCTCACCGATCCCGCGAACTGCGGCCGCTGCGCCGCCGCCTGCCCGAGCGGCACCTGCTCGAGTGGCTCCTGCGCGCCCACCGCGAGCGGGGGCGCCGGCGGCGCGCCGGGCAGCGGCGGCGCGCCCGGCGACGGCGGCGTGACGACGGGCGGCAGTACGTCCGGCGGGGGCGCACTGACGGGCGGAATCGTCACGGGCGGGGTCCCCGCGACCGGCGGGGTGACGACCGGTGGCGTCACGAGCGGCGGGGCCACGACCGGCGGGACCGCGACCGGCGGCAGCGCCACCGGCGGGATCGCGCCGATGGTAGGCGGCGGCGCAGGCACGGGCGGCGACGCCACGGGCGGCGGCCCGGGGAGCGGCGGCGCCGGCGGGTGCCAGCCTTGCGGCCGCCACAAGTGGGCCTGCTGGCGGATGCCGAACCCGCCGGGGACCGGCCCCAACCCGCAGGCGTACACGGTGAGCGACGGCGTGGTGCACGACGAGGTCACCTGCCTCGACTGGGAAGAGAGCCCGTCGTCGACCTCCTTCACGGCCGCGGAGGCCCTGGCCCACTGCGAGGGCCTCACGCTCGGCGGGTACGACGACTGGCGCGCCCCCACGCGCGTCGAGATGGCGTCCATCGTCGATTTCACGGCCAGTAGCTCCATCGATCCGACCTTCACCGCCGCCGGCGGCTTCCACAAGACCGGCTCCAACTGGATCCTCACCATCCAGCAGCGCGGCGCCGGCACCTCCTGCGGCAACGGCGACTGCGCCTGGGCCTACAACATGAGCGACGGCATCGTGAGCAACGCCTACTCGGCGGCCACCGCCGCGCGCATCCGGTGCGTGCGGGGCAACGGCGCGGGCGAGGGCTACGACGAGCCGGCGGTCGCCCCCCCTGACCAGTCCACGCTCTTGTCCGACGACGAGGCCCGGGACAACTACACCCGGCTCATCTGGCAGCGCGACGGCGCCGCGACGGGGCTCGTCTCCTGGGAGGCGGCCCAGGCCTACTGCGACGGGCTCACGCTGGGCGGCGCGGACACCTGGCGCCTGCCCACGATCCGGGAGCTCGCGACCCTGGTCGACGAGGCGCAGGTCGCGCCGGCCATCAACCGCGAGGTGTTCCCCAACACCCATTACGGTGCGCGCAGCAACAACTGGTACTGGGCCTCGCACCGCGCCCGGGGCAGCAGCACCGCCTCCTGGGGCCTGAACTTCGACGACGGCTTCACCGGCTTCAATTCCGGCTCCGCGGCGTGGAACACCTTCGGGCCGTCCTACACGAAGTGCGTGCGGGACGAGTAGGCCGCCGCGCACCTCCGCCCCTGCACACGGCGGCCGCCGTGGCGCGCACCTTCGCCCACACCCTGGTGGCCCGAGGGCGCGAGAAGCGCTGGTGCGCCGCGGCGATCGGTTCAAGATCGTAGACGCTGGCCGTTCTTCACCCTGGCGCCCGGCGTCCTCGGCACCCCATGAACCCTCCGCCCCTCGCCACCCCCCCCGTCGCCCCGCCCGTGCCCGTGCCGGTTCGGCGCCGCGGCTGCGGCTGCTCACCGGTCGCCGTACTCGCCGCGCTGGTCGTCCTCGGCCTGGGCGGCCTGGTGATCCTCCTTGCCCTCGTCGGCGCCGGCTTGCTCGTGCAGCGCAACGGCCTCGCGGCGCTGAAGCTGCCGCTGGTGCGCCGCGAGGTCGTCCCCGACGCCGATCACGACCAGGTCGTGAAGCACGGCGATCAGATCGCGGTCACCGTGCCCTTCGGGACGCTGGACCGGAAGCAGACCCTCGCCGTCTCACGGATGCTCGCCCCTCCCCCACCGCCCGCGGGTCACCGCCTGGGGACGGCCTACGACGTGACGCTGGGCGACCGGCACCGCTTCGACGACGGGCTCGAGATCCAGGTTTCCCTCGCCTCACTCCCGGGCGTCGAACCCCGGCGCCTGGTCGCCCTGACCTACGACGCCGCGAGCGGCAAGTGGACCGAAGCCCCGGCCCTGCTCGACCGCCGGACGCGCCAGCTCCGGATCTTCACCACCCACCTCTCGGGGTTCGCGCCGAGCAGCGCCGGCGGCAGCAGCCCCGAGCAGCACCCGATGGCCCGGGTGTCGAGCGGCGCGCGGCCGGCCTTCTCGCCGGTGGGGAGCGTCGAGGAAGCGGAGTCGATCTTGTCCGGGGGAACCGCCTACGCGGCCAAGGCCGGGTGGGACTACGCGATGGAGCAGTTCGGCTTCGGCACCAACTTCTTCACGCTGGTGGAAGAGGTGGGGCAGGTCCAGGGGCTGTCGCGGCTGAACGAGCTCGCGGGGAACCTCGGCCTCGGCTTCGCGGTGCTGCAGCTCGCCATCGACCTGGCCGAGGGCGAGGACGTCCGGGGCGTGATGAACGCCACCAAGAGCATCGGGTACTACCAGCTCGGCACCTGGGGGACCTCCGCGATGAAGATCGCGAGCGTCGGGGTGTTCGCCATCGACTACTCGCTCAACCGGTTCGCGAACGAGGCGGTCGCGGGGCGCTACGCCATCTACGAGCGCGCCTACGCGGCCTACTATCGGGACCACCGGCGCACGGGCGCCGACTGGTACCGGAAGCTCAAGGGGATCCTGCAGGGGGCCCGGGATCCCGACGCCGCGGCGGCGGCGATGGCGGGCGAGATCGACACCTACGCCAGCGAGTTCTGGCAGAACGAGGCCACGGTGGCCGAGTACCAGGAGCGGGTTTCGGGGCACGCCTGGACCGGCGGGGGTGGCCTCAACGAGCGGGTCAAGGCGCAGATCTCCAACAACGCGAAGGCGGATCTGGCGCCCGTGCTCGACAACATTCTGGCGCGCATCAAGCGCGAGCTCGCCTACGAGCAGGCCGGCAAGGTCCACGACACCATGAAGCAAATGGCGGCCGCGCTGAACCGCGTGTACACCATCCCCGTCACGGTGCGCGCGGACGACCCGGAGCGGTCGGTCAAGGGGCTCTCCGTCGTCATCCCGGTGAGCCGCGACCAGGACCTCTGGCGGGGTGAGACCGACGCCGACGGGAAGTGGACCATGCGCTGCACCGCCCTCGGCTACCTGATGTACGGGGCGCCGAAGAAGATCGTGCTCACGATCCCGAACGAGCGGGGCGAGCCCGAGCAGATCGAGCAGGAGCTCAAGCTCACCGGTGTCCTCTTCGACCTCGAGGAGGCGGCGGGGACCTACGAGGGGCTCCTCACTGGATCGCACGCCGCCGCCGGGATCGACGGCACGGTCCGCTTCGAGGGGCCGATCACCATCGTCGTCACCAAGGAGGGAGCGGCCACGGTCCGCTTCGAGCTGCCGGTGAACTTCTCCGGCGGCGGCGGCCTCGTCGGCATCAAGGTCAACGCGAAGGGCAACGGGACCGGCACCGTGAAGAACGGGAAGCTGGCCGCCACCGCCACCGTGACCTCGAGCTACACCCAGTCGTCGCGCGTGGCGGCCGTCAACCGGAGCGGGACCGGCGGCGGCTCGGTCACCCTGGAGGGCACCCTCACCGCGACGGGGAAGACCGCGCAGATCCGCGGCACCATGAGGTCACCGCAGGGCGGGCCCGCCCGGCAGTTCACGGCCACCCGCCAGGAGCCGGCACGGTAGCTCGATCAAGGGGCGCCCCCGCGAGGTCCTCACTCGGGGCGGAGGGCCTGGTCGAGGTCCGCGCAGAGATCCTCGGGATCCTCGAGCCCGACGGAGAGCCGGAAGATCCCGTCACCGGCGAACTGCCGGTAGACCTCCATCTGAGCCGCGTCGAGGTGGAAGGAGTTGTGCTGCATCTCCTCGGTGGGCAGGTAGAAGATGAGGCTCCGGTGGTGCCCCAGGGACACGGCGTAGTGGATCACCGCGAGCCGGTCGGCGAACCGCTGCGCGGTGGCGCGCCCGTCGGGCACCTGGAAGGTGAGCATCCCGGAGAAGTTCTGCATCTGGCGTCGGGCGAGCTCGTGCTGGGGGTGCGACGCGAGGCCCGGGTAGATGACGCGCGTGACGCGGGGGTGCTGCTCGAGGAACGTCGCCACCTTCATCGCGTTCTCGGCGTGCGCCCGCATGCGGAGCGGCAAGGTCGCCATCCCGCGCATGGTGAGCCAGGCGTTGAACGGGCTCAGGATGCCGCCGAGGTGGATGGCAGCGTCCTGCGTGAGCAGGCGCATGGCCTCGCTCCGGCCGACCAGGGCGCCGCCCACGGCGTCGCCGTGCCCGCACAGGTATTTGGTGAGCGAGTGCAGGACGACGTCGGCGCCTAGCTCGAGGGGCCGCGTCGCGATGGGTGAGGCGAACGTCGAGTCCACCGCGAGCTCCGCCCCCGCCTGGTGCGCCAGCTCGGCGACGGCGCGGATGTCGGTCAGCTTCAGGATGGGGTTGGCCGGCGTCTCCGCGTAGACGAGCTTGGTCGTGGGGCGGAGCGCCCGCTCGAGCGCGGCGGTGTCGGTGAGGTCCACCGCCTCCACCTCGATGCCGAGCCGAGGCAGGGTCTGCCGGACCAGTTCCGACACCCCGGCGTAGGCGACGTCGCTCACGACGAGGTGATCCCCGGCGGAGAGGCGGTGCAGGAAGAGGGCTGTCGCCGCGGCCATGCCGCTCGCGAACGCCACGGCGGCCTCGCCGCCCTCGAGATCCGCGAGCTTGAGCTCGAGCTGCCGCACGGTGGGGTTGCCCCAGCGGCAATAGACGAAGGGAGCCTCCTCTCCGAGGGCGTTGGCCGAGAACTGCGCGCTCGCGTCCGAGACGACGTAGGTCGTCGACATGGCGATGCTCGGCGCGGAGGCGTGCGTGACCGGGTCCGGTGCTTCGCCGGCGTGGATCGCGCGGGTCTGCGGACCGTAATGCGCGTTCTTGTTCAGCATCTCGAGGGTTCCTTGCACCTGCTTCGGCGGCGGGAAGCTACCAGATGCGGGGCGAAAGAACAGGGAATATCCGGGAGGGGTGGTCGGCCGGGGGTACTCACCACGCCTGCGGCCGCGAGCCCGGAGGTCACCGGTGCCCCATACGCGCGCCGTCTTCCCCACGCTCCTCGCCGCCGTCACCTGGGCGAGCGCCGCGGGCGCGCTCGACGTCTGGGTGGACGCCGACGGTGGGAGCGACGAGGCGGCCGGCAGCGAGGGGGCGCCGTTCGGCACCCTCGGCCGCGCTTGCGCCGAGCCCACCGACGACGCGTCGCTCGTCGTCCACGTCCGGCCGGGGACCTACCGCGAGGTGGTACGGATCGAGCGAGACGGCACCCACCTCCTGGTGGCCGAGGCCGATCGCGGCGACGTCGTGCTCACGGGCTCGGAGCCGAGTTCGAGCCTGGTGTGGACGTCGGCCGATCCGGCGGGGTTGCCCGCCGCGGCGTCCGGGCAGGTGTGGGGGGCCGATCTCTCGGCCTGGGAGGTTCCCCCGCAGATCGTCACCCAGGCGCCGCCGGACGGGACCCTGGTGCGGCTGCCCCTGGCGCGCGAGCCCGACTGGGAGGTGACCACCGAGTGGAAATGGCACGAGCACTGGGCAAACGCCGCGGTCCCCTGGCGGTACTGGGAGGACGAAGAGCCGTCGAGCCAGATGTCGGCCCACTACCTGAGCTCCCCGTTTCTCCGGCAGTGGGGCGATCTGACGAGCGCCCGGGCGTGGATGAAGGACGGCGTCAACCGGTCACGACACCTATTCGCGCGGGATCATCGGCCACTGGCTCGACGAGGGAACCATCGAGGTCAGCCAGGAGTGCCACATCTCGGGGGCGACGACGATTTCGGACCGGCGAGCAAGTTCGTGCTCGAGAGCGCGGCGGCGCTGCTCGACCAGGAGGGGGAGTGGTTCTTCGACGCGGCGACGTCGAAGAACCACGTCTGGCCCATGGGCGGCGGAGATCCCGCGGGGCTCGGCCTCGAGATCGCCCGCCGCACGCGCGGCATCGCCACCGCGGCGAGCGACGTCCTGGTCGACGGCCTCACGCGGCGCGGGTTCAACTACGAGCAGGACTACTGGGGCAGCGGCGCGCGCGACGCCGCCATCTCGCTCCGCGGCGGGGAGGATCCGGTCACCACCCGCCCGGTGGAGCGAGACTGCGTGATCGATCACGCCGCGCGAGGCATCGACCTGGTCGCCGACTCGAGCGAGGGGGGTCACCATCGACGGCGTCACGGTCGTGGAAACCACCATCCGGCACGTCGATGGCCACGGCAGCAACGTGCGGTCCTGGCCCGTGGAGGCGATCGGGGTGAGCGACATCACCGTGGAGCGGTGCCTGCTCGAAGACGTCGGCTTCCGCAACCCCGAAGGGACCAACGCGATGACGGGGGCGAGCTTCAGCCGGGTGAAGGGCCTGCGCTCCCTCGACAACGAGGTCCGTACCACGCCCCACCACGCGGTGGGCGTCAACTACGGCTGCGACGACATCCTCATCAAGGGCAACCACATCCACCACTGCGGCCTCAACTCGGCCGACAACGGCTGCATCAAGTTCTGGAACAACGACGACACCTTCGACCGCGACGCGCCCCGCTCGATCCTGGCGACCGAGAACATCATCCACGAAAACATGGGCTGGGCCTACTCGTCCGAGGTGAACGAGTGGTGGCGGACGACAGGACTGAGCGGCTCGGGCTTCTACTGCGACTACTTCTGGGGGACGACCTTCTACCGGAACCTGATCTACGCCGTGGGCGGGGTGGCGCTGTGGCCCAGCACGCCGTCCAACCTCAACTGGAACCTCGACAACACGGTGCTCGAGGCGCGCCACGGCGCCTCGTGCAGCCGCGAGAGCACGACCACGAGTGGCCAGGGCGAGGCGCTGGTCATGAACAACCCGTTCATGGACTTCACCACCTGCGGGCTGCCCGAGGACCACTACTGGGGTCAGATCGAGTCGGGCCTGCTCTACTCGCTCACCGACGAGCGACTCGTCTCGCACCACAACGCCTTCCACGAGTTCTGCTCGGACCTCTTGTACGTGGACGGGAGCAAGTACGTCACGGTGGCCGACGTCACCGCCAACACCCCGTACGAAGTGGGCTCGATCGACCTCGGGGGAGACGACGCCGCCATCGTGGTGGACGCCGCGGGCCGGGACATGACGCCCGCGCCCGGGAGCCCCCTCATCGACGCGGGCGGGGAGCTGCCGCCCGAGCTCGCCGCGCTCCACGGGCGGCGCGGCCTCACCCTCGCCCCGGCGGTCGGAGCCGCCTACGACATCGGGGCCATCGAGGGCCCGGAGCCGCCTGGGATCCGGGTCACCTCCGCCGAACGGCGGCGAGGTGCTCCCGGCCGGCGGCCAGGCGACCGTCACCTGGGAGTCCGGTGCGTTCGTCGGCCCGGTGACCATCGCGCTGACCGGCGGCGCCGAGAATCCCGACGCCGTGGTGGTGGTGGTGGCGGTGACGACCAAGGACGGGGCCGAGGTGGTGACGCTGCCCGACGCCCGGGGCGAGGACTACCGCGTCCGGATCTCGGAGGCGTCCGACGGGGAGCCCGGCGACGCCTCCGACGCCGGCTTCGCGCTCGGCGACGCCATCGTCGTGCTCTCCCCGCGCGGCGGAGAGGCGTGGACCATCGGCGAGACGCGCGACGTCACCTGGTCCTCGAGCGGCGTCACCGAGGTGCAGATCGAGCTCTCGCGGGACGGGGGCACGAGCTGGGAGACGCTCGCCGCCGCGGTCCCGGCCGGCACAGCGACCTTCACCTACCCGGTGACGGGGCCCGCCTCGAGCGAGTGTCTGATCCGGCTCTCCGACGCCGCAGACGGCGAGCCCGAGGGCTCGTCGCCGGGGGTCTTCTCGATCCTGGAGCCCGCGCACGCGGACGGCGGGCGGGACGAGAACGGCGGCTGCGGCTGCCGGGTCGGCGCCCCCGCCGGCAGCGCGCCGGCCGCAGCGTGGCTGCTGCTCGGCGCGCTCGCGGGGGCGGGCGGGGTCAGCCGGGCTCGAAGAAGATCGGGTAGACGACCGTGACCACGCCGTTCTCCGGGGCGGGGAAGCTCAGGGAGTAGAAGCTCGACACCACGCAGGAGACGGTGCTGCCGTCCGGGAGGTCCGAGCCCCCGTTGGCGACGTGCGCGACGGCGCCGTCGCCGTTGATCACGAACCGCACCGCGACGCGACCGGTAAGGTTCGGGTTCTGAGCGAGCCCCTTCTCGTAGCACAGGCGGAAGCGGCCGAAGTTCTGGCGCACGATGCGCTGGATCACCTCGGGCGGGAGGCGGCCAGAGACGGAGGTGCTGCCGTCCGAGCGGAGCCTGGGGGAGGCGGTCTTGTGCGCCCCACCGATGCGGCCGTGCCCGTGCCCGTGGCCGATGCCCTGCCCGCAGCCGGCGCCGCCGCGGCAGCCCGTCCCGTGGCCGTAGGTGCCGACGTCACCGAGGCCGATGCCCTCACCGCGCCCGCCGCCGCCCTCGCCGATCCCGGTCAGGCCGAGACCCCCGCTGCCGATGGACTCGCCGATGTCGTCGCCCCACATGTTACCGAGCGCGCTCACCGGATCCGCGCCCACGGTGACGTCACCGCCCCAGGGGACCGTGGGGGCGTTGGGATCTCCGCCCAGGGAGGCGTTGAGCATCCCGATCATCCCGAAGGAGCGCGCCTCCGCCAGGGCCGCCGCCTTGGCGAGCTTGACGTCCTCGGGCCGGGCGTCGCCGGCGGCGCCCCAGCGCCCGCCGGTCTTGAGCGAGGCGGGCTTCCCCATCGACCCCTCCTCGAGCTTGGCGCGAGTACCCTCGCCCCCGTCGGAGCCAGGCTCGTCGTCGGAGCGTACCGCCTCCTCGCGGGCCTCCTGCTCGCGCTCCGCGCTGGCGGCCAGGAGCTGCTGCACGAGGCGGAGCTGCGACTTGTCGAGGCCGTCCTCCGTGGTCAAGGCGAGGCTGGGGACGGTCGCCGCCATGGTCGCGATCAGGCTCGCGACGGCGGTGAAGCTCAGGCCGAACGCGGTCGCCAAGGCCGTGTCGAGGCGGCGCACCAGCGAGCGCGGGAGCGGCTTGCCGGCGCGGGTGGCCGTCACCTGGATGGTGAAGCCGCCGAGGGAGTAGCGGAGGGTAGCGCCCTGCGGCACCGTGACCTCGGTGGCGCCGGCCACCGCCACCGAGGCGGTGCCCTCGGCGCGCAGCTCGTCGAGGGACCGCCGCACGCCACCGCGCTGCAGCGAGCCGGTGGCTTCACGCGGGATCACGACCCGCGTGCCGGTGGGATCGGGGACGACGACGGGCAGCCGGGTGGTGCCGATCCGCTCCGCGGGGAGCAGGTAGTCGACCCCGAGGCCCGCGCGCTCTTCCTCGCCGACGCAGAAGGGCTGCCCGGGGCGGAGGTGGGTGACGTGGAGGACGTCCTGCCCCCAGAGGATCATCACCTCGGTCGCCTCCTGGTCGGGGAGCTCCACCTCGGCGGCGCTGACGGCGGGGCCGCGCTGGATCATCGCGTAGGTGTAGGTGCCGGGCGCAGCGTCCTCGGCGACCACGGACGCAGCGGCGTCGCGCGCGAGCGCGGCGGCGAAGGGGTTGTGGATCCCCACGGGGAAGTCGGCCGCGAAGGGGTTCGGCGCCGCGCCGCGGGGCGCCGCCGCGACCGCGAACGGCGCGGGGCTCGCCGCCGCCGCGTCGGCGCGCGGCGCGGGGGCGGTCGGCGTGTCGGTGACCGGCGCGGCCTGCTCCAGGACCAGGGTGGTGTCGCCGCTCTGGATCCGATCTCCGACGCCGAGCCGGCACTTGGAGACGGCGGCGCCGTTGACGCGGGTGCCCGCCGCGTGCCCGAGGTCGACCAGGGTGATGGCCTCGGGCCCGGCGACCTCGATGACGGCGTGCATCCGCTCGCCGTCGGCGACCTCGAGGTGGGCGCCCGGACCGCGGCCGACCTTGACGACGTCGGTGCGGGTGGTGACTTGGTGCGACGGCAGATCGTGACGGTAGACCGCGAACGTGAGAGCAGTGCGGCTCATGGCTCCTCCTCGGGGGGGCGGCGCGACCGCGACGGCTCGTCACGACCAGTGCGCCCGGCGTATTTGCCGGATTAGAGGCCCGCGGGCGGCCAGGGTTCCCAGGCGCGCCCATTTTTCGTCCGCGGCCTGGTGGCGGCGTCACCCGGAGCCCGAGGTGGAGTACCCTCTGTCCCGGAGGATCCCTGCATGAGCAACCCCGCGACCTCGTCCGCCCGCCCGCTGGTCTGGGACGTTCCGACCCGCCTCGGCCACGCGGTTCTCCTCCTGGGGGTTCCTGGAGCGTTCATCGTCGCCGTGACGAGCGAGCATGGCCCGTTCTTCCCCGTCCACATGGCGCTCGGGCTGGCGGTGGGGCTCGTCGCCGGGCTGCGGATCGCGTGGGGCCTCGTCGGGACGCGGTACGCGCGCTTCTCGGCGTTCGCGTGGAGCCCGGCCGCCCTCGGCGCCTACCTGCGCGGGGCGCTCACGGGGGCCGCGCCGCGCTACGTCGGCCACAACCCGGCGACGAGCTACCTCGTGCCCGTGATGCTGGCGCTGGCGCTCGGCATCGTCACGACCGGGATGGCGATGACGCTCGGCGGCGGGGAGGACGCCGAAGGGTTGCACAAGATCCTGGCGCTCTCGCTGCTCGGCGTGGCGCTGCTGCACGTCGCCGGCGTGATCCTGCACCAGGTTCGCCACCGCGACGATCTGATCCGCAGCATGGTCGACGGGAGGAAGGGAGTAGCCTCCCCGGGCGAGGCGGCCGCGCCGGCCGGGGGCGCAGGCGCGATCCTGGCGCTCTTCGTCGCGGCGCTCCTCGGCTGGCTCTTCTCGGGCTTCGACGCCGGTGCCGGGAGGCTCGTGCCGCCCGGGACCGGGTGGCAGCTCGGCGGCCCCGAGGCCGGCGCCGCCGACGATCACGCGGACCGCGACGAGCGCCAGGAGCGCGACCGGCGTCCGGGGCGCCGCGACCACGACGCCGACGACCGCGACGAGCACGACGACGACCACTGAGCGTCCGCCCCGCACCGTGACCGCGAGCGGCGGACGACGGGGTGACGCGGGCCCACGACCGGCGACCCGCGCTACGGCTTGCGCGCAGCGACCTTGACGCTCTGGACCTTGCCCGTCAGCTGCAGCGCCCAGCGCGCAGCGAGCGGGTCCGGGCCGCCGCCGCAGCAGGCGCCGGCGTCCTGGAGCTCCGAGCCGATGAAGGCCGCGATCTGCGCGGTGTCATAGACGAGGCGGTCCTTGACCTCGACGTCGACCAGGCCGGCCTCGCGCAGCCCCGCGAGGTAGGCCTGCTCCGAGATGGCCCCGGCGAGGCAGGACGAGTACAGGCGCCGGTTGCCGGAGATCTCCGGCGGCAGGTCCTCGGCGACGATGTCGGAAACCAGCATCCTGCCGCCGGGGCGGAGCACGCGGGCGATCTCGGCGAAGACGCGCGGCTTCTCGGGCGAGAGGTTGATGACGCAGTTGCTGATGACCCAGTCGACGCTGCCGCTCTCCACCGGGAGCGCCTCGATCAGCCCCTTGCGGAGCTCCACGTTGCCGACCCCCGCAGCCGCGACGTTCTCGCGGGCCTTGTCGAGCATGGCGTCCGTCATGTCGACGCCGATGACCTTGCCTCGGGGCCCCACCTTCCTGGCGGCGAGCAGCAGATCGATCCCCGCGCCCGACCCGAGATCGAGCACGACGTCGCCAGGCTCGACCGCCGAGAAGGCGAGCGGGTTGCCGCAGCCGAAGGAGTTGGCCACCGCCTCCGCCGGCAGCGCCAGGACGTCCTCGTCAGCGTACCCGGCGAGCCTGGCGAGCACACCCTTCGGCACCGGGGCGCAGCAGCACCCTGACGACGGGCGCTGCACCGCGCGCGCGTAGTCCTCGGACACGCCCTGGCGCTGCTGGTCGTATGGGCTCGTCGGGCTGGTCATGGGCGGACTCCTCCTCGGTCGGAGCCTCGCTTATAACCGCCTATCCGGATGAATGCAAAAGGGCCTCGCGAGGAACCCTCATGCGCAACCCGGCCGCGGTCCTCAAGGCGCTCTCCAACGGGACGCGGCTGTCGATTCTCGGGCTCGTCCCGCGCGAGGGCGAGCTCTGCGTCGGCGATGTCGTCGCCGTGCTCGGGGTGACGCAGTCGCAGGCGTCACGCCACCTGCGCTGCCTCGCCAAGGTGGGGCTGCTCCAGGACCGGGGCGAGGCCCTCTGGGTCCATTACCCGATCGTCGAGGCGCCCGGACCGGTCCCGGCCGCCGTCCTCGCCGCCCGGCGGGAGATCATCCCCGGCGCTGCCCCCCGGGCTCGCCCGCGCCATCGCGCAGCGGCGCCGTGCCCGGCGTCGTGGCGGCTGTCCGGCCCCCGCCGTGACGGGGCAACGACGGGGCGGCCGAAGGCGGCGGAGCGCCCCGCTCGAGCGCGCCGGCCCCCGAAGCGCCATCGCTTGACACCGCGTCGACCCGGCGCGTCAGATCCGGGCGTGGATCGCCGATCCGTCGCCGCGCTCGGGGGGGCGCTGCTGCTCGCAGGACGCCTCGCGGACGCGGCGCCCGCCCACGACATCTGCGCCGATCTCGGGCCGGACCTTGGCGTCGGGATCGCGAGCTACTCCGCCGCCGGCGATTGGCCCGAACAAGCCGAGCTCACCCACGGCGTCGACTGGCGCTTCCTCTACCTGTACGTGGTGCCGACGAGCGATCCCGCCGCGGATCGCGAGTGGTTCTGGCTCCACAAGGCCGAGGTGGCGGCGTCCCTCGGCGCCGTCCCGGTGTACACGTTCTACGAGCTCCTGCAGCGCGGGCAGCCGGCGGGCTTGACCGGCGCCGAGCCCGAGGTGGTGCGGGCCGTGCTCCAGGATCCCGACCTGATGCGCGCCTACTTCGACGACTTCGTCTTCCTGGTGGAGACGGTGGCGGCGGCGCCGACGCCGCCGATCGTCCACGTGGAGCCGGACTCCTGGGGCTTCATGAGCTGGGCGATGGGCATCGAGGGCAACGCGGACGCGACCACCGTGCCGGTCGCCGTCGCCGGCTCGGGCCACCCCGAGCTCGCCGATCTACCCGACCACGCGGGTGGTTTCGGCCGTGCCCTGCTGCGCCTGCGCGACCGCCACGCCCCGGTCGTCCGCCTCGCCTGGCATGCCTCCAACTTCCGCGCGGGGACCCGCCCGGAGGTCACGACCGGCTTCTACGCCTCGCTGGGCGAGTGGGACGTCATCTTCACCGACTCGCCGCACCTCGAGGCCGACGAGGCCACCTGGTGGGAGCCCGCCGATCCGGCGGCAGTGGACGCCAACGTCGCCTGGCTGCGGGCGGTGTCCGCAGGCGCGTCGCTCCCGATCGTAATGTGGCAGATGCCCATCGGCACCACCGACTGGCACCTCTTCGACTCCGAACCGACGCTGCTCCGGCGGTTCGTGGAGGCCGGCCTGGGCGCGGGCCTCTTCGATCTGCGCGGCGAGGGCGAGCCCGACGGCTGCCGCGCCGTGGAGGGCGACGGCCTCGACGCGGTGCCTCCGGCCGACTCCGAAGCCGGCGGCACGGCCGCAGACATGCGGAGGCGCCTGGCCGCCTACACGACCGCGCCGCTCGCGTGGCCCTTGGGGACGCTCTGCGCGGGCCGCGCGCCGGGCGCCGGCGGCGCTCCCGCGGACGGGGCGAGCGGCACCGGAGCGAGCAGCACCGCCGCGACCAGCGGCGGTGACGGCGCGCCCCCCGCTCCCGGCGACGGCACCGCGACGGCGGCGATCGACGGAGGCTGTGGCTGCCGCGCCGCCCGGACGGGCCACGCGCCGGGCCCCGCGACGCTCGTCGGGCTGGCGGCGCTCCGTCTCTTCGCGCGCCGCCGCGCGAGGGTCAACACCGCAGCAGCAGACCGTGCATCGCGTCCTTGAAGCGGGCGGCGGCCTCGGGACCTTCCCCGCACAGCTCGAGCAGGGGCACCGCCAGGCGGGCGAGGATCCGCGCCGCGAGCGCCGGATCGTCGCCGCGCAGCGCCCCACGCGCGGCGGCGCCCGCGAACACCGGCAGGACGCGCTCCATCAGCGCTCCGTGCAGCGCCGCGAGATCGCCGAGCGGCATCGCGCGCGAGTGCTGCATCACGCGCAGCGCGTCGCGGTGCTCGCGCCAGAGATGCGTCCACACGTCGAGCAGCGCATCGACCGACGCGGCGCCGCGACCGCGATCGATGGCGGACAGGGCGGCCACGGCGTGCTCCAGCGCCGGGCGGACGATGGCGGCGACCAGGGCCTCCTTGGTGGGGAAGTGGCTGTAGAGCGTCCCGCGGGCGATGTCCGCGGCGTCGGCGATGGCCTCCAGGCGCACGCCCTCGACCCCGTGCGCGGCGAACCGCTGGGCCGCGATGGCGAGGAGGCGCTGGTGACGGGCGCGGCGCCGCCGCTCGACGCGCCCCCCCACGTTGGAAGCGTCGGGAGGGCGCCGAGGAGCGCGCCGAGTGGACATGGCAGATCGAGCTTGACATTTGTGAACACGCTGTTCAATATTGAACTCACTTGTCCAAATCCGTGCCGCTTCCCCCGGGGGGACCCCGCCCGCGCTGGGCGCGCCCCGGAACGTATTTCGCCCTGGCGCTGGTCGTCGCGACCGGAGTCGGGGCGCATGCCTGGGCGACACGAGCCCCGCGAGTGGACGTGGTCATCGCGCAGAAGCGCCCGCTGGTGCAGCGGCTGGTGACGACGGGGAGGGTGATGGCGCCGGCCCGGATCGAGCTCGGGACCACGGTGCTCGGCAAGGTGGTGGAGGTCCGCGTGCAGGACGGCGCGACCGTCGCGGAGGGCGAGCTCTTGGTGCGCCTCGACGACACGATCGCCCGGGCGGAGGTCGCTCAGGCGAAGGCCGCGCTCGGGTCTGCCTACGCGCGGGTGGGCGTGGTCGGGCGCGTCACGAGTCGGATCGCCGAGCGCACGGTGGAGGAGCGGACCGCCAGCTTCGACCGCGCCGAGCGAGATTTCCAGCGGGCCCGGCAGCTCCACGCGGAGGGCGCGCTCCCCGATGCCGAGCTCGACGCCGCGCGGACGGCGCTCGACGTCGCCCGGAGCCAGCTCGCCGCCGCCCGCGCCGCGCTCGAGAGCACGAGCCCGGGCGGGAGTGAGTACTCGGCGACCGCGGCCACCGCTGCGGAGGCGCAGGCGGCGCTCGCGGTCGCCGAGGCCCGGCTGGCCGCGACCCGCATCGAGGCGCCGACCGCAGGGGTGGTCCTCGCGCGCAAGGTGGAGCCCGGAGACGTCGTGCAGCCGGGCACGGGGCTCATCACCCTGCTCGGGGCGGGTACGCCGCGGCTGTCCGCGGAGGCCGACGAGAAGTACCTCGGCGTAGCCTCGGTGGGGCAGACGGCCATCGCCATCGCCGCCGCGGCGCCCGACCGCCCGTTCCCCGCGCGACTGATCTACGTCGCGCCGGCGGTCGATCCGGGGCGTGGCACCATCGAGCTGCGCTTCGCGGTGCCGGAGCCACCCGCGTTCCTCCGGCCCGAGCTGACGGTGAGCGTCAACCTCGACGTGGCCCGCCGGGAGGCCACGGTGGCGCTCCCCCTGGCGGCGATTCGCGACGCGGCGACCGAGCAACCGTGGGCGCTGGTGGTCGCCGGAGACCGCCTCGAGCGGCGTCCCCTGCGCCTCGGGATCCGCGGTGACGAGCGGATCGAGGTCCTCGAGGGGGTGCGGGAGGGCGAGCGCGTCGTGGTGACCTCGAGGTCGGTGCCCGCCGCCGGGGAGCGCGTCCGCCCGCGCGAGGTGGAGGGCGGCGGTGTCTGAGCGGGTGGCCCGGGGCGCGCGACGCTGGCGGGGGTCCCGTGCCCTTTGAGTGGTTCGTGGCGCTGCGCTTCTTGCGCGAGGGGCGGCTGCAGACGCTGCTCATCTTCGTGGGCGTCGGGGTCGGGGTGGCCGTCATGGTCTTCCTCACCGCGCTCATCGACGGGCTGCAAGCGAGCCTGGTGAAGAACACCCTCACCACCCAGGCGCACGTCGTGATCCGGCCCCCCGAGGAGGAGGCGCGCGTGGTCGCGCCGGCGGGGAGCGCGCTGGCCGCGCGGGTCGAGAAGCGCAACCAGCGCGATCGCACCCTCGACCAGTGGCCGCTGGTGCTGGCGACGGCCACCCGGGTTCCCGGCGTCGAGGCGGCGGCGGTCACCGTCGCGGGCTCGGGCTTCGCGACGCGGGGCAACGCGAGCCGGGCCATCGCGCTGCGGGGCGTCGATCCGGACTCGTACACGCGGGTCATCGCCATCGGCGACCGCATGCAGAGCGGCCGCTTCCGCGTCCTGGGCGACGAGGCGGTGGTCGGCGCGGAGCTGGCGCAGGATCTGGGGATCCGAGTCGGCGACAAGATTCGCCTCGGCACCGGCGACGGCCGGACGGACGCCTTCGTGGTGGCCGGCGTCTTCGACCTCGGCAACAAGGACGTGAACCAGCGCTGGGTCTTCGTGTCCATCCGCGCGGCGCAAACGCTGCTCCAGATCGGGCGTGACGTATCGACCATCGAGCTCAGGGTGGCCGAGCCCTTCCAGGCCGAGGCGATCGCGCGGGAGGTCGGCGCGCGCACAGGCATGGTGAGCGAGAGCTGGATGACGCTCAACCGGCAACTCTTGGTCGCGCTCTCCTCGCAGTCGAGCTCGAGCTACATGATCCAGTTCTTCGTGGTGCTGGCCGTGGCGCTCGGCATCGCGTCGGTGCTGGCGGTGAGCGTGGTGCACAAGTCGCGGGAGATCGGGATCCTGCGCGCCACCGGCACGTCGACCCGCAGCATCATGGGGATCTTCCTGGTGCAGGGCGGCATCGTCGGCGTCGTGGGCGCCGTCTCCGGCTGCCTGCTCGGCACCGCCCTGGCGCTCTTCTTCGCCGGCCTCGCCACCAGCCCGGACGGCTCCCCCACCTTTCCCGTCCGGCTAGACGCGGCGCTGATGCTGACCGCCTCCGCGATCGCCGTCGCGGTGGGGCTCCTCTCGGCGGTGATCCCCGCGCGGCGGGCCGCCCAGCTCGACCCGGCGACGGTGATCCACGGTGGCTGAGGTGAGCGCCACGCCGGTCCTGCGGGTCGAGGACGTCGTCAAGGACTACGAGACGGCGGTGGTCACCCACGTGCTGCGCGGCGTCTCGTTCGACGTTCACGCGGGGGAGCTCGCCGCGCTGATCGGCCCCTCCGGCTCCGGCAAGAGCACGCTCCTGAACCTGATGGGCCTGCTCGATCGGCCGACCTCCGGGCGCGTCCTGCTCCAGGGCCAGGACACCTCCCAGCTCGACGATCACGCCATCACGCGCCTGCGCGGCCGCAGCATCGGGTTCATCTTCCAGTTCCACCACCTCCTGCCCGCGTTCACCGCGGTCGAGAACGTGCTCCTGCCGATGTATGCGGCCTACGGCGAGCGGCGGCCGGCGCTGGTCCAGCGAGCCCGCGCGCTGGTCGCCCGGGTCGGGCTGGCAGACCGCGCCGACTACCTGGCGAAGAATCTCTCCGGCGGCCAGCAGCAGCGGGTGGCGATCGCGCGCGCCCTGGCGATGGATCCGCCGCTCCTGCTCGCGGACGAGCCGACCGGCAACCTCGACACCAAGACCGCGGACCAGATCTTCGCGCTCCTGCGGGAGTTCCACGCCGAGCGCGGCGGGGCGCTGCTGGTCGTCACCCACGACCCGCGGCTCGCCGCCCGCTGCGATCGCGTCCTCGAGCTGGTCGATGGCGAGATCGTCAGCGACACCCGCCGGGCGGCGGGGTGACCCGGCTCGGCCGGCACTGGGGCGGTGCGTCGGACTTGGCGCGAGCGAGTCGATCACGTTCTCGTCGGATGGATCGGCGTGGTTCTCCGCCGGCGAGGACCCGACATCCATCGACCGGGCACTCGCCGCGGGCTCCTGACCCCCGTCGCCCGCGCGCGGACCGCCGCACGCCGGCGGAACAGCCGCGCCACGGCGAGCTGCTGCCGCCGCGTTCTTCGGTGGGCCGCGACGCCCCGCCTGGGCTCGGCGGCGCGGGGGGGGCGCAGCGGCGGACGGGCGTCGGTATACTGTCCGCCTGGGGTCGCTCGCCTATTATGACCTCGAGCCGAGCTCGGGCGTGACGGCCGCGAGGACGATGACCCGCGTGAGCGAGTACCCCGTCGGGTCCGATCGATGCACTGGGTCCACCGGCCCGCTGGGGACGCCGCTCAGCGTCGCGAACGTATCGTGCTCCGATACCACGAATCCTGTGCTCGTCACGACGTCCGCCGTCCACGGTGCGTGCGACGGCTACGTCGTCCGCTAGTGCCGCCCGTAACGGAGGATCAGCCGATCGATCGCCGCATCAGGGACGCTCTCCGTCGGATAGTCGCCCCCCTTCCCTCCCGGCCGCCTCGACTCCTCCCCTAGTAGGGCCGGGGCGTGTCCGCGGTCACGGGGAACAGGCTCGCCGACCTCGGCGCCCCGCACCGGGCGCACTCCGTGTCGTACCAGCTCATGGGCAAGCCGCACTGGGGACAGCGCCAGCGCTCCTCCTCGGCGCTGACCCATTCCTCGACGCCCAGCTCGCGCATCTTCGCGAGGTTCGGCAGGTACTCCTGACGGTGCGGGTAGCCGCCGGCGTCGATCAGGTTCGTGATGCGATAACAGGGCAGCTCCGCGCAGTCGGTGCAGCGACCCCCGCTCTGCGTCTCCGCCGCGCAGAGCCTGATGCTGCAGGTTTGGCAGTGGGAAGCGAGCGTGCCGCCGCTGAGGCAGCCGTCGCAGTCCCCCCAGGGATTCGGCCTCGTCACCGCCTCGTCCTCGCCGTGCTTGGCCATGTAGGACAGGCAGGCTCCACAGTACGTGCCGCAGGCAGCCGCGAGGTGAACCTTGGCCTCGCCCGCTCCCCCGCCCGAACCTCCGCTGCCGGTCGTACCTCCCTCGCTCGGTGCACCCCCGGTAGCAGCGGTGCCCCCACCGCTCGGAGCCCCCGCGGTGGGGGCGCCGCCGCTCGCGGCGCCACCCGCTGCGCTGCCCTCCGGGTTGGTTTCGCTGGCGTCGCTGCAGCCGATGCCGACGGCCAGCGCCCCGAGGGAGGAACCGAGGAATCCTCGGCGCGTGATGCCGCCGTCGGCTGGGTGCTTGGACATGGGAAACCCCCGAGCGAAGGTGCGAGGACCAGATCCTCTTATACCGGAAACCGCCCGGCTCAAGGGCAGTGCCGGCGCTCGACCAGGACCGCCGGCACCGGGGGGCCGGGCGGGGACGATCAAGGAGACGCGCTGGACCTCGACCCCCTCGGCCCGCGTCTACCTGGCCCGCCCGCCCTCGCGAACGAGCGCGGGGGCTCGGCGATACGATGGACCGAGTATCCCCGGCCGGTAGCGTCGTGGGGCATGCCGCTGGCGACGAACCGCCAGCGGCCGCGGGGTCGTTCCGGATCCACAGGCCGTGGAGGAAGACGCCGCCGCCACGCGTGGGCCGGTCCACGAGCGTGTCATCGTCGGGCGGAGCCTGGCCGGTCCAGTCGTACCACCGGACTACCGGCGTCTGGCCGCCCTTGTCCGTCACCGTGCGGACCACCACCGCGGCCCCCCAGCGATGTCCGGCGGAGAACGCGACGGCGTCGGCCGGCTCGAGCTCGGTCCTGCGCGCCGCGCGCGCGGCCTTCCGGCCCTGGGCCGCGCTCTGCTTGGCCACGGCCGCCGATCGCGACGGGGTGCTGGTGACCGGGGCCCCCACCCCGAGATGGCCGAACCAGACGCCGAGGTTCGTCGCGTTGCAGCCGTGGGCGGCGGTCCAGAAGGCGATGGGCGGGTCGCAATCCACCCGCACCTGGGGGCGGTCCTGTCGGGCGGCGAAGGTCGTGAAGCGAGTGTTGAACCCCGGGTGCTCTGGCGTCTCGAGGATCCCGCAGGCGCCGAGGGTCTCGATGACGTGGCGCCGGTCGTACCTGTTGCCGACGCAGATCTTGGCCGCGGACATCGCCTGGTTGAGCTGCCCCTCGCGGGCGTGGTCCGGGAGTCCGGCGACCAGTTGCAGGAGCTGTTCGAAGCGCCGGAGGTCGTCGCTGGTGGGCGCGGGCGCCGCGGTCGCCCGGACGAGGTACTCACGGAGTGATCGCCAGGGCGGCGCCGAGATCGCCTGGCAGGGCCTGGCCGCGCTCGTGCACGGGGGCGATCGGGTTCTTCGCCCGCAGGCCACAAACCTTGCACTCGCCGCCCCGGAAGGTCGCGCCGAGCTCGTGCGGGCGCACCGCCTGGGCCGCGGCGAGGGCGACGAGCGGCGCCCTCCAGAAGTCCGGCCGTCGCTGGAGGCTGGCGACGAAGGCACCGGCGACTGCCTTCGGGTCGATCCGCTCGGCCAGCTCACGGACCTCGCGAAGCACCTCATCATGAGAGAGCCCGGCGCGCATGCTGGCGCAGGATAGCCGTACGCGAGGGCGCAGCCACTCGGCGGAGCCTCTCGGCGGGGCGGCCGTGCTGGCGGCCGGCAATCGAAAACATGGGGCCACGACCGCCGAGGCATTGCCCGCAATCCAGGAAGATACGGTCACGACCGCCGGGGCACTGCCGGCAATCGCGGCAGGCGGGGGGACGGCCGCGAACGGTTTCCCGGTTGGCGGCGACCGGACGGGCGGAGTCGCGAACGGCTCATCGGCAGGCGTCGGACGGACGTGCGGAGTCGCGCGCGACCTGTCGGCAGGCGCCGACCGGTCGTGCGTGCGGTGCGTCGGGCGGCTCGCCGGGCGGTGCCCGTCGATCGGCGGTAGGGCGACGCACCGTGATGCCCGGGTCGCAGTGGTTGCAGCTCGCCTCGACTTCGTCCGCCTCGCGCTCGTCGGTGGACTTCCGCTGCGGGCCGGGCTCGGGCGCCGGCTGGAGCACGCCGAGCAGCGCTACGACCCCGGCGAGGCTCCGGGTGCGTGAGCCGGCGGGGGACGACCCACGCGCGGGCCAACTGCTAGACAGTCGCCTTCTCTCGGAGGGCTTGCCCATGCGACCTCGAAATCGCTGCCTCGGTACCACCGTGGGACTGGCAATCCTAGCCGCCGCTGCGCTGCTCGCGCTGGCGTGCGGCGGAGCCACCGACGACGAGCCGACCGGTGGCGGCGGGGCCGCCACCGGCGGAACCATGCCCTCCGGCGGCGCCAAGTCCGGCGGCGCCACGGCCTCTGGCAGTGCGGCTACCGGCGGGACCGGTCCCTGTGGGACCACGTCGGGCGCGAGTCCATTGGCTACCGGCGGTGGTGCCTCCGCGCTCCTGCCGCCCGGCTGCACCGGCGGAGAGGTGCACGTCAGCTACGTCCGTTTCGAGGTCGGCACCGTGCCGATCGGCTCGTGGGGCAGCAGACCTCCCTCGATGGCTACCAACGGTCCGACTGCAACTACGCTAAGTGAGCGGCGGTCAATCACCCGTGACTGCGAAACCTGCGGTGCGGTCGAGACGTGCCGCGCCGAACCCGTCACCGACGCGCCCACCGGCTCGGGCAACGGCCGCCTGCGCCATGTCGGTGCAAGATGAAAGACCCTCCTGCCTACCGCACCGGGGTCCACTCGAGCGCTAGCCCCGCGTCGAGCAGTGGCATGTCGAGCGACGCGACCGGAACGCCCGCGAATACCAGTTCGAGGCGATCCAATGGCACGCCGAGGTGAGTGACGGCCACGAGGTCCAAGTCCGGGGTCAGCCCCCAGGCAACTCCCACGACAGAAGACGCGATGCCGACCCCGCCCCATGCGGCTCCGACCGAGCGGTACCCCGCGGCGGGCGTCGGCACGGCCCGGACGCCGAGGGCACCAGCCCCCGCCCCCACGAGGAGGCTGGACGTGCGCGAGAGCGCGGGGCGGAGCAGCGCGTGCACTCTGAGTCCGTGGAAGAACACTTCAGCGCTGCCGGGTCGACCCTCGACCTGGCTGGGCACGACGGTGGTGAATCCGTCGAGCTCCACGCCCGCGAGTCGAGTGAGCTGCAGTCCGCCGGCGACGGCGACGCCGCCGACGACCCCATGGCCGCCCCGCGTGAGCAGCAGCCCCGGTCCGAAGCGGAGCAGGGGGCGCGGGAACCGAGGCTCCGGCTCGAGCTCGCGAGCGACGACGCGCTGAACCGCCGGCGTGGGCTCCACCTCGCCGAGCGACTGGTTGGCCAGAGTCAGCTCGATCAGCGACGCATGCAGCAGCTCGACCGCGAGCAATCCGACTCGACCTGAAGTCAGATCGGGTTGCTGTGGATCGATCCACCGCGTGCTGGTCTTACCCGTCACGCGATCGAGCAAGTAGATGGTCAACGGACCCTCCTTGGCGTCCCTGGCGCGGGCGATGCGGAGTGCAGCGATCGCTCCTTGAGCCCGTACGAGATTCGGCAGCTCGGCGTCGAGCCGGTGAGTCGGCGGGCTCTCGACCACGACGATGGTGAAGCCGTCCGCCTCCAGCTCGGCGCGAGCCCGCTGCTCCGCCTCCGGCCAGCCTCCGTCGGCGAGCTGCACGTGCAGCAACAGGATCACGTCCGAGGCAGGCTGGGCTCCGGCGCCGAGCGCGTAGAGCGTGAACAGCGTGAGCAGGACGCAGCCGAGCAGGACGGGGCACCTACTCGACGATCTCATGCGCAACCTTGGCGTACGCGCCCTTGGGTTGCAGGCGCAGGTATTCCCGAGCCATCGCGCGAGCTCTCTCGGGCTGGCCCAGATCGCGATAGGCGACCATCAACCGCCCGCGGGCCTCGCCAGCCCATACTCCAGCGGGGTGCTCGGCGAGGCAGAGCTCGAACCAGCGGGCGGCGTCGGCGGGGTTGCCCGAAGCGCGCCCGAGGAGGAAGGCGGCTCGCCCCGCGGCCTCGCTGCCCGGGAATCGCTCGCGCAGAACACGAAGGATCTGAGCGGAATCCGCCGCCCTGCCGGCTAGTCGGGCGGCGTCGGCCAGGTCAGACAACTCGTCAGCATCGACCGTGCGCATGATCCCGTCGAGCCCTTCCCGCTCGGCGGTCGCGAAGGCGGCTCGGTAGTCGCCCCGGTCGAACAGCTCGTGCCAGCCCGTCTGGGCAGGCGGCTCGGCAACCGGCGCCTGCACCCTTCCGGTGGGTTGTGGTGCGCCCGGCGCCACGGAAGACGGCACCGAGCTCGCCGATCCGACGGCCGCTTCCACCCGGGTAACCTGAATGCCTCTGGCGTCGGCCTGCAGACGCTGTCCAGCCGAGAGCGTCACGACGTCGCCGCCGAGAGGCATTCCTTCCACCCGAACCCTGCCGCGAGAAACCGCCACTTCGAGCGCGACGTCGTCCGGCGAGTACCTTATGCGAAAGGCGGTCCCGAGGACGGTGATGTCGAACGGCCCGGCAACGAACGACCAGCGCTTGCCGGTGGGCTCGATGTCGACGTCCACCCGCCCCCCCTCCAGCAGCAAGCGGCCACTGCCGTCCGAGAGCTCCTCGAGACGTGCCCGAGTGCCTGCCTGGAGCTCGACGGTGGAATGCTCGGCCAGTGCCACGCGGACCGCTCGGTCCGATCCGGCGCGAATGTCCCGACTCTCGACGACCTGCGCCAAACCTGGGGAATCGCCCTGGTGCGGGTAGCGCCAAAACACCAGACCGAGCACCGCCGCGAGCAGCGCGGCAGCGGCCAGCAGGGAACCCTGACGGAGGCGAACGACACGCCGCGGTGCCGGCGTGAGCGCGGCGTGATGGACGAACGCCGCGCGACCGCGCTCGATGCGTTCGCTGGGCACTTCACCCAGCAGCGTCTCGACCCGGCGGCCCCACCTCTCGACTTCGCTCATGGTCGTTCCTCCTGTGTGGAACCGGAAAGCAGTCTCAGGATCGCGGGCTCGCGCTCGGAGATCCTGCGGAACCGCTGCTCCGCCCTCCGCAACCGGCGCTTGGCGGTGGAGAGTGAGCAAGCGCAGAGCGTGGCGATCTCCGGGAGCGTCCGTCCATCGACGTGGCGCAAGGTGATGAGCAGGTGCTCCTCGGTCGGTAGCTGCGAGGCGGTCCGATAGAAGGCACGCAGCACCTCCCGCGCGCCCGGGTCGTGTTCGATGACGTCGGGACCGAAGCGCTCGGTAGCTTCGATCGCGAGCTGGTGACGGAACCGCCGACGACGCAGCTCCTTGCGCAAGGTGTTCATCGCGATGCCCATGACCCAGCTGGCCAGGCGTTCCCTCTGGTCGAGGCGGCCCCGTTGCAGCCCTATCCAGACGGCGATGAAGATCTCGTGCACGATGTCGTCATGATCCGGATCTGCGCCCAGAACCTTCCAGACGATTCGGTGGATGTCGGTCGCGAAGCGGTCGTAGAGCTTCTCGGCAGCACCGTCGGCGTGGCGGTGAACCAGATCGACGATGTCCTCCTCGCTACCTCCGGCGACGACGCGCAGATGCGTGGAGCCGACGTGCGGCGGGCTCGCTGAGGTGCGTGATGCCACCGGGGAATTCATTTCAAGAGTACCGCAGCGGCTGCTTGCCGGGTCAGGAAAGGAGTGGTTACAGTTGCACGGTACCCCGAGGGACTTCCGATGCACGAGCTCCCTTTGCCGGGCAGGGCTGGATTGGCGGTGGGTACCGTCGGAGCCATGGTGGTGCTCTCGTCCTGCTCGTCCTGCTCGGCCCGACTCGAGCCGATCGTCGCGGAGGAGCCGGCTGCGGGAGGTCAGGGCGGTTCTACCACCTCGTTCATCGGCTGCCCCGGTATCGTGCTGACCGCAACGCCGGAGATCGCGGGGCCAGCGCCCGCGATGTGCACCGGCACCGGGCAGATACTGTGTGAGTCCTTCGACGCACCGCCACCCGAGGAATGGTCGCTCTGGCTCGACCGCAGCGCACACGCCGAAATCCAGTCGTGTCAGGTTCGCGCTGGGAGCGCGGCCTTGCGCCTCGGCGCGGATGACGCGGGCGCCGCCCAGCTTCGAGCAGAGCTTCCGGTGACCGTGGCCGCCGGAAGCGTCTTCGCGAGAGTGTTCGCGTATCTCCCTGCGACCGCGGAGATCCCCGAGTACCTGATCTTGGCAGAGCTCTGGGACGAGCAGGAAGGACGGGACTTCAAGATATCCGTCGATCTGGTGCCGCCAGACTCGCTCGAGCTGACGTACGGCGATCCGACGGTTGGCGTCGCAGACCCCGCCGCCATCTTCCCCCGTGACCGCTGGGCCTGTGTCGAGCTCGCGGCGGTGCTCGCGGCTGGCACGGGCAGCGTTGCGGTGCTCCTCGACGGCGTCCCGGTGGTGGAAACCGGCGCGGATCTCGACCTCGCCCCGGCCAACCCCATCCGCTACGTGTCCCTGGGGGCACGCCCTTCGAGCGCCACGACGGGCTTCGACCTCTTCCTCGATGGACTCATCGTCGGGACCGAGCCGATCGGATGTGACTGAGCGGTAGCCGACGGCCACGTCTCGAATCGTTTGGCGTTCGACCAGCCGGTGGGTCATCACACCGTTGATCGCACCCACGCCCTACAGTGGACCGGCCACGCGTCGCCCGAGCCACGACATCGCGTCGTCGTGGCAGCGCGGGTGAGCAGCTCGACCGGCCGCTCTTCGCGACGGCGTGGCTCTGGGGCGCGCCGGGTTCGTCGCGGTCGTTTGCGGTGGCAGGATCCACGCGCGCGGCGAGCATCCAGCGCGCGTACCGACTCGGAGTCGGAGGCGAACGGGGGCGGGGGTGGGAGTAGCAGCCACGCAAGCCGCGTGGTGGGCGGTCCGTCCGAGGCGAGCGCAGCCCTCATGCAGCGGCGCGCACGGCCGGCTCCGCCTGCACGCGCGTCGCGCGGCCCGTGCAGTCGCGCAACGGCCGACGCCATGGCTTCGGCGCGTATCGATCGGGCGCGAGGGTCGCCGGTTGCGGTCGGTCCGTCGCTGGATTCCGCCCCTGGCGCCCTCGCTGTGGCAGCTTGATGGAGCGATGGCCGGTAGAAGGCGCATCGGGCGGGAGGGGAGCGGTCTGCGCTCGTCTCGGACCCGAGGTCCCGAAGCGGTCGACCGCCGCCCCGGAACCGGGTCCCACGCCGCCGATCCGAGCCTCGTGCTGCGCTCGCGCGAAGTCGAGGCTCAATCAGGTTCGTCGGACGGCTTGTTGTAGTAGAGGAAGAGAACCGCCGGGTCGTCGTGGAACTGGAAGGGCTGTCCTTCGCACCAGCAGTTGCTCGTCTGGCCTCCCGTGCACTGGGGCGGGTTGTGCACGGGAATGTTCGGCGGGTGATCGCAGCCGTTGCGTGAGGTGTCGATGATCGTGGGCTTGCCGCTGAGCGCGTAGAGCGCGTCGGCGTAGGCGATTTCGTTCTCCGTGGGGTTGTAGTTGGACGTGTTCGAGGCCCAACCGTCGATGAGCGCGTAGTTCTGGTAGGTCCTCGCCCGGTCCACCACCGACTGGGCATCGAGCCAGGCGCTGTGACCGATGTCGAGGAAGACGGCGGCGTTGGGCGCGGACTGCTTCAGGATGCCGATGGCGCGATCCAGCATCCGGTGCTTGGCCTCGTCGTCGCCCGCGGAGGGGAACGCATCGGCCTCGAGCGCGACCACGGTCGGGCCCGGACTGGATCCGATCGCGCTGGCCACGCCCTCGATCCAGGCGATGAAGCCGCTCTCGTCGGGGTTGAGATCCACGCTGTAGTACGTGGAGAACACGACGAACCGACCCTGCGCCGCGGCGGCGTCCATCTCGTCGCGGACCACGCTCGGCATGTCGCCCCAGTCGCCGATCCAGGTAGCCGCGCCGGTGGGGTTGGAGGAGTACATCTCCATGCCCAGCAGTCGGTCCAGGGCCGGGTTGCCGGTGCCGCCCCCCGACGTCGTTCCGCCGGTCGCCACCTGACCACCGGTGCCGTTCGCGCCACCCGCGCCCGAGACACCGCCCGTGCCGCTGGAAGACGAAACCACCTCGACCCAGACGCTCTCCTGATCGTGCCAGCCCTCCGCGTCCTGGTAGGTCGCGAACAGCTCCCAGGTTCCCACCGGATCGGAGGCGCCGAAGGTCCGCGATGCATTCAGGGTCGCGCTCTGCCCCGGCGCGAGCGTCAAGTCCTGCAGCGTGGGCGAGAGGTCGAGGTAGGGGCCATCCGCGTGGGTGCCTCCCGGTGGACGACCGGCGATCAGGAATTCCTGGAGGACCACGGGCTCGGAGCCGTCGTTGGTCACGGTCACCGACACGCTGAGTGAGTCCCCCAGCGCGACCACGGTCTGCTCGAGGTCGAGGGGCGAGGTCGTCAGGTGCACGCCCGGATAGGTCGCCCCGCCCGCCCCGCCGCTCGCGGTCGCGCCACCCGTGTCGGCCGCCGCGCCGCCAGTCGTCGTGGTCCCACCGGTCACGGGCCGAGCGCCGCCGGTCGCCGTGGCCCCGCCGGTGCTGGCCGGCGCGCCGCCGGTCGTCGTGGTCCCACCGGTCACGGGCCGAGCGCCGCCGGTCACCGTGGTTCCACCGGTGTCGACCGGAGCGCTGCCGGCGGTAATGGCCCCGCCGGTGCCAGCCGGAGCACCGGCGGTCGTCGCGGTTCCACCGGCGCTCGCCGGAGCGCCGCCGGTTGTCGTGGCGGCGTCGGTGCCCGCCGAGGCGCCGTCGGTCCCTTCGTTGTCGTCGGCGCAAGCAGCAGTCAGAAGCAGGAATCCCAGTGTGTTCAGGAAGCGCAGGGCGGACATGTCAGGAAATTCCTCCAACGGCGCGCTCGGAAGCGCTCAACCGGCCCCTAGCAGCTCGCCGTCTCCACACTGTTCCCCGGGCCCGCGGCGACGGTTCAACTTCTTGCCGGACGCCCCGAGGACCTCAACCATCAGCGCCCTCGCCGCGGCTCAGTCCCATGGCGCCTCACCGCCGAGCAGCGCGTCGCGCAGCGCCTCGTCTCGCCACCGGTCCGCGCCGTTGTCGTAGATCGACCAGTCGTGACCTGCTGGGAAATCGAAGTAGGTGTAGGCGAAGCCACGACTGAAGCACTCATCGCGCACGAACGACGCCCAGGCGACCCGCTCGGTCAGGCTGGGCACACCGTCGACGGCTCCCCACTCGTCGGCGACGACCGGCTTGTCGTGGGCGTCCGACCAGCGCTGCGCGGTGTCGAGCAGGCGCGTCACCGGACTCCGGTCCTCTTCCGACCCCGTCCAGTGAATGCCCGTGGCGCAACCGCTCCACCCCTGGTGCGTGTAGCAGAACGGCTCGTACGGATGCACCCCTCCCATGTAGTACTCGCCCGCTGCCGCTGGGATCGAGATGTCGAACAGCGATCCCTTCCCCCAGTTGGGTGGGCTGTAGAGGATGACGCGTGTGGGATTGGTCCGTCGCACGGCCTCCGTGAACGCGAGGTACCAGTCGGACAGGACCTCATCCAGGCCGTCGTGCGACTCGTTGATGGGCTGGAAGACGAGGCGATCCGAGTACCCCTGGTAGTGCTCGGCGATCTGGGTCCACAGGTTGACGAAGATCGTCTTGTACTCGTTGCTCCCGGTTTCGAAACCGCCGAGCTCGAAGAAGTTCAAGATCACCACCAGATCGCGGTCGAGGAAGTCGTTCACACGTTGGTCCAGCTCGCTGAAGAACTCGGGAACCAGCGTGTTGTTCGGGTCGCTGCCGAAGTTCCGCATTCCGCCGCTCTCATTCTGGACGAACGCCCATACCCGGACGGAGTCGAACCCGGCGTCGGCGATGACGTCCGCGTAGCGCGAGTCGTAGGTGGCTCCCCAACCAGGAGCGCCGTTGAGTCGAAAGGCCTTGACGTTGAGGCCCCGTCCCATGCGATCCCGCAGGGACCACGGATCGAGCGGGCCCGTCGCGCCCCCGCCAGCTCCACCGGCCCCGCCCTCCGTGCCGGCGCTGCCGCCCGTGGCGCCCGCTGCACCACCGGCCCCGGATGCGCCCCCAGTCCCTCCCGTTTCGGCCGCGGCGACCTCGACGATGGAGCTTGCCTGATCGTGCCAGCCGCTGGCATCCCGGTACGTCGCGAAGATCTCCCAGCGACCGAGCGGGTCGGCCGCGGTGATGAGACGCGACGCGGTGACCGTGAGGCTCTCCCCGGGGACCAGCGTCACCGCGGGATGGACGGGGGCGAGATCGAGGAAAGGACCGCCGTCATGAGTGCCGCCCGGCGGCCGCCCGGCGATCACGATCTGGTCAATCGTCATCGCCTCGGTGCCATCGTTCGTCACGGTGACCGACGCCGTGAGCGTGTCTCCCACGAAGACCGTGGTCTGGTCGAGGTAGGGCGCCGACACCGAGAGGTGCGGCCCGATCACTGGACTGCCGCCGGTGCTCGGGGCGCCGCCGGTGTTCAGGGCACCACCGGTGCTCAGACCGCCGCCGGTGCTCGGAGAGCCGCCGGTGCTCGGCACGCCGCCGGTGCTCGGGGCGCTGCCGGTGCTCGTGACCCCACCGCTGCTCGGAGCGCCGCCGGCGCTCGTCACGCCGCCCGTACCTGGGGCGCCTCCCGTGATCGCAGCGCTCTCGCCCCCGCTGACTGTGGGGGTCGAAGCGCCAACGCTCCCCGAGACGCCACCCGTGTCGGCAAGACCGCCGGTCGCTTCGTGGCCTCTGCCGTCAGCGGCCTCGGTCGAGCAGGCGACCAGCCCCACGTTCAGGACAGCGAGCGACAGCCTAGATCTGAGCCAGGTCATTTCCCAAGTGTTCTCCTGCGTTTTTCCCACCGCTGGGGCCGCACCGACCGGTGCGGTCGATCTGCCTCGACCCGCTCGGCTCGACTCCGTGGCCTCGCGACGGGAAGCGCGGTCGAGCACACAGCGAGGATCCGAGCGGAGGTGGGTCATGGGCGATTGCCGGTCGAGTCTCCGGGGAGATCGCGGTACTGCCGTCGGAGGCGTGGGCAGCTCCGGGGCGCGCGGCGTCCCGGCAGCGGATCGCGCAGCGGCTCGTCTCGCGACCGCTGCCGCGCGTGTCGTCCGCAGCCTCACCGCACCCACCCACTGGAACACCCAGCACCACACCCACCGCCATCCGGAAGCCCACGTGCATGGTCGACACACTGTTCCCGCACGGAATGGAAGCGGTCCTCGTTTCGAGCAGAACGGAGTGCTTCGGCGTCACCACACCGCGGGCAACCGACCGCACCCATCCCCATTCCCCGCCAGAGGCGGCTACTTCGCAGGGCTCCCCCCGCCAGGCCGGTCGGGGCTGACCTCCGGGCGATGGCCGGCGATCGAGCGCGGAGGGGTGAGGCCGTCCGCGTCTTGGCGGAGGGCCTCGGTCGGACCTGCGGAGTCGCGCGCGACCTGTCGGCAAGCGCCGACCGGTCGTGCGTGCGGTGCGTCGGGCGGCTCGCCGGGCGGTGCCCGTGGGTCAGCGGTAAGGCGACGCACCGTGATGCCCGTGTCGCACACGATTGCTGCTCGCCTCGTCGAAGCGCGCGCCAAGGTTGCTCTCGTGGCGCGGAGTCCCGCGGCGGCCATGTCGACGGAAACGTCGCCGCGACCCCTCCCGTCGCGACGGACAACTCGCGCATGGGTTCGGGGCGGATCGCACCGCGAGCCCCGACTTCCAGACGGCAGTCCGGTCGCGAAGATCGGGGGTCACCGAGATCTGCGCTCGGACCTCCTGGTCACTTGCCGGGAGCGCCCTCACGTCCGGCCGTGTCGGGTGTAGTCGCCGGGGCTTCGCGATCCGCCCCTCGGCCTGGACCCGGAGGAGGTCGAGGTAGCAGAGCGCGGTTCGCCGACGCACCGCGCGTCCGGTGCAGGAGCTCCCACGCCGCGTCCCGCTCGAGGCGCTCGCGGATCGCCGCTCGCCGCCGCTCCGTGAGTCGCGCCGGGGTGGTCGCCGCCGACTCGGCGGTCCTCTAAGCCGAGGGCGCGATTCACCCGACTGCCCGCTGATTCTATCGTTCAATCACCGATTGGCTCTGCCCGACCGTCGAGTACTCTTGACGCCCCCGCCCTGCCGCGACGGAGTCGGGGCGTGTCTTTCGCACGCTCCCTGGTCGATGAGCTCGCCCTCGCCCTGCAACGCGAGCCCGCCCTGCTGCGGCTCGTCGCGGGGCGGCGTCGGGGGGGCAAGACCACGGCGGCCGAGCAGCTCTTCGAGCGGCTGGGTTGGTTCATCGTCTGCGCGGCGCCCGAGGCGCCGCTCCCGGGGACGAACTGGGTGAAAACCCGAGGGCGTCTTGCGCGGCTGAAGAGGCCCGGCGCCGATCGCAAGGTGCTGCTGATCCTCGACGAGGTGCCGAGGGTGGTCGGCCAGAGCGGGTCCGTCGAGCGCAAGTGGGAGGAAGAGCGACGCACGAAGTGGCCGGTGTTGGCGGTGCGGCTCGGCTCCTCGGCCCTGCTCGGACACGAAGGCAAGAGCGAGAGCCTGGCCGGCGGCTCCCTGCTCCATTACCGACGAGGCGACGCTTGAACGAGCCGAGGCTGATGGTCACCCTCGTGGTCGATGGTCGAGTGACCGTCCGCTACCAGACGGAGGATTGCGCCCCGATTCTGGCGCGGCTCGGCGGCCGCAGGAGCCAGGGGCAGTCAGCGTGGACCTACGATGCTCCGGACGACAACCATCTGGCCTCCTTGCTGGGCGCCCTCCGCGATGCCGGGATCCCATTCGCAGGAGGCTCGAGCGGCTGGCCTCCTGCCGAGGTCTTCGCTCATCTGCGACAGGGTGGGTTGCTTCAGGGCCGATTTCTGGAGGCGCTATGGCGCGGCCCCGAGCCAGGCTGGAGCGTGCGGGAGAGATAGATGCACCGGGGCGAAGGGCGCGGAGGAGCTCCGCGATCGTCGCGCCCGGCGACGTCGTCAACACCTCGAGGGCAGGCGCCAGGGAGCTCCGGTCCGCGCGCCGGGGCCGAGCCAGCTTTCGAGGCGGACGCCGAGCGCGAACCGCTCCCGGCGCTCGCTGGAGAGGTCTGCGTCGGGATCGGGGCAACGCCGCCGGGAGAAGCACGGCTTCGTCGATGCACGGCGTGGAGGGCGACCGGCCCAATCGTGCCGGCCAGCTCGACCGCGCGCTCGCCCGCTACTCCTCTCCCCGCCCGACCGACCTGGCGAGGACCACGGGATCGTGGCCGAGCACCGCACTGACGAGCACCTCGACCGCGGGCTACGGCAAGGGTCGGCTGGCGGCAACCGCTCCGAGGACGAGCGAGCCAGGACACGGACTCACGGCCTCATGCACCCGACCCCTGCGCCGCGGAACGACAACACAGCGGCTCCCGGGCTTGCCGGCGCTGAGGCCAGCGCGGCTCGGCATCGCAGGGTGCGACCGCTGCTGCCCGGCGAAAAGATGAGCCGGTACCGCGGCGGCGCGGCGTCTGCCGCGTCAGACCCGCCGGGACCTGGCAGCGGGCGAGCGAGGACACGAGATGCGAATCGCGATGGTCATGGCCCGACTCGGCGTCGGGCTGGGCGCCGGCCTCGTCGCCTGTAGCGCCGAAACCGCTGGACGAGACAGCGCCGGTGGCCTCCCAAGCACGGGTGGCGCGACCGCGGACACCGGGGGGACGGGAAGCCTGGGCGGCGCCGGCACTGCCGGCGGGTCGGGCAGCGGCGGGGAGACGATCGCGGAGGGCGCGGCCAGCTCCGGGGGCGCGCCGTTCGGGGGCGCTCCGTTCGGTGGTAGCGGCGGCGGCGAGGTGACGCCGACCGGGGGTACGACGCCCGTCGGCGGGACGACGGCGTCGGGGGGTACGACCGGTGGCCTGGCGACCGCCGGGACCGGCGCTTCCCAGGGGAGCCCCGGGGGCGGCGCGGCGGGCAGCAGCGAAGCCGCGCCGGGCGGGGGCACGACGCCCAGCGGTGGCGTGACCAGCGCCGGGGGCGTGGCCGGCGGAACGACTCCTCTGGCTGGCGCGAGCGGCAGCAGCGGTGCGGGCGGTTCCGGCGGAGCCGCCGGTGGCGGCGCCAGCGGCGCCGCGGGCCAGGGGCCCCAGGCGTGCCCGGACACGCTGGCCGCACTGGCGGCGGGGGACCACACCGCGACGCTGCAGCATGACGGGAGAGCTCGCACGTACCTCCTGCACGTCCCCTCGGGCGTGACGGGCACCGTGCCGACGGCGCTGGTCCTGGATCTGCACGGTGCCGGGGGGAACGGCCGGCAGCAACGGCAGATGAGCGGCTGGGACGCCGTGGCGGATCGCGAGGGGTTCCTCGCGGTCTACCCGGACGGCATCGACGGCTACTGGAACGTGGACGACACTTGCTGTGGCACGGCCGGGAGAGAACGGATCGACGACGTCGGGTTCCTCCGAGCGATCGTGGAGGAGCTGGGCCGAGCGAGCTGCATCGATCGACGGCGCATCTACGTGACCGGCTTCTCCAACGGGGGTGGGCTGACGCATCGCATGGGCTGCGACGCGGCCGACCTGGTCGCGGCGATCGCGCCCTCGGACACGGATCTCCGAACCCAGCCCTGCCAGGCCTCGCGCCCCATCTCCATGATCGAATTTCGGGGGCTGGATGACACGTTGGAGCCCTACGAGGGCGGCGTCGTGGGCCCGCCGGGCGGGCAGTACGTCTCGCCCGGCGGCCCCGGCTCGCTGGCGCTCTGGGCCGAGATCAACGAGTGCACCGGCACGCCCGCCACGACGGAGCGGTACTGCGAAACCTACACCCAGTGCGCGGGCGGCGTGGAGACGACGCTGTGCTCGCTCCCCGGCGTGGGACACGGCTGCTACAACAACACGCTCGGGTTCGACGTCGCGAGCGTGGCCTGGAGCGTGTTCGAGCGCCAGCCGCTGCCGTAGGCGCGCCGGTGGGCACGCCCGCGCCACCCTCCTCATCACCGGTCGCGGCCCCCGAGCTCGCCGGCCTCAATCGCCCGTGACCGCGCAGGGGCTAGGGGGCGGCGCCGCGTCGGTGGACCAGCAGGGTTGGTTGACCACGGCGGGCACCGGGCGCCGTTGCCACGGCATCCGCCAGAGGTACAGCGTGTGCAGGATCGTGCTCGCCGCCCCGTCCGTCTCGGGGGGGCCGTCGGGAGGGCCGGGCACGCGCAGGATCCGCGTGGGCCTCGCGCGGGGGATGTCGAATTCGTGAGACACGATCCGCGCCCCGGGCCGGAGCGCTTCGAGCTGCGGCACCAGCCGGTCGTTGAGCCGCGTCAGGAGGTAGAGGAAGACGACGTCGGCCGGGGACAGATCGAGGCTGAAGATGTCCGCGCGCTCGATCCGCACCAGGTGGTCGACCCCGTTGCGGCGGGCGTTGCCGCGCGCCTCGGCCACGCGGCGCGGATCGATGTCGACGCCGAACCCCCGGGCGCCGTACCGCTTCGCCGCGGTGACCAGGATGCGGGCGTCCCCGCAGCCGAGATCGTAGACGAGGTCGGTCGCCCTGACCTCGGCGAGCTCCAGCATCACCTCGACGATGGGCTCCGGGGTGGCCCAGTACGGGACGTCGACGTGCGTCGTGGCGGACAGGGGCGCGGTCCGAGCCTCGGTGGTCGCAGGCGGCGCCGCGCCCGCCGCGCCCGCCGCGCCCGCCAACGCCGGGGCCACCGCGGCGCTCGCCGGCGCCGCGCCCGCTGCGCCCACGAGCGCGTCCGCGGCCGGCGCCGGGCGCGCGGATCTCGAGCCCGCCGCCGCGCAGCTCACCGCCGCGCCGAGCGCGGCCGTCGCGCACCAGCGCAGCGGCGCGGACGGCCCCGGCGAGAAGAACGGCGCCACGCGGCGCAGGTTACCCCTTCCGGCCGCGGGCGCCGACGGGCCGCGCGGCGCGCCGCCCCCGGCGGCGCGGGGGGCGCCGACCTGGACGGCGATCACGGCGCTGGAGCGGTGACCCCGCGCCGCCGCAGCAGGGGACCCGACCCGGCTCGTCCGCCCTCAGCCGCCGCAGCCGCCGCCGGTCCTCCGGGCGCCGCCGTCGAGACGCTTGACCTTGGCGACGAAGGCGGGGGCGGGGGCGCCGGGGGGCAAGCTCGGGGGACGGCTGAGCGGGTGCAAATCGCCGAGCGCGCCGAGGCGCGGCGGGGCCGCGTCCGCCGGGAAGAGGGCGATCCAGGCCGGCAGCCCGCCGGCGAGCACGTAGACATTCTCGACCCGGGCGCGCGCGAGCGCCCGGTAGGCGTCGAGCGCCGGCGCCTCGTCGGCCGCGACCAGCACGCGCACCACGTTCTTTCGGGGACCGCGCGCCGCCTCGACGACGTCGCCCTCGACGCGCCGCGCGTCGCGCAGGTGGAAGCGCTGGAAGGAGTCCTCGTCGCGCAGGTCCAGGATCTCGAGCGCGAGCGTGCGCTCGCGCATCAGCGCCGCCAGCTCGAGCGCGTCGATCTGCACCTGCCCGGCGGCGCTCGCCTGCTCCGCCCGCCCCGCCAGCTCCCGCGTCCGCAGGGGCTCGGTGACCGGCCACACCGCCGCGAGGAGCCCCGCCGTTCCCACGCGCCCCGCGGCGCCGAGATGGGCCGGGCGCAGCCCGCGCGGACGCGCGATCCCGGTCATCCAGCGCTCCACGAGTTCCCCGCCAGCGAAGAAGGCCAGCGCCAGCGCGAGCGCCAGCAGGACGACCACGGGCATCGGCAGGCCCAGCCACTCGTGCAGCGTCAGGCGCCCGTAGCTGCCGGCGTGGTTCCAGAACCCGTCGACCAGCGGCTCGGTGTAGCCGAAGAGCAGGATGCCGCCCATCACGCCGAGGACGAACAGCAGCCCATCGAGCTTGGCGGTGGCGGCGGCGACGAGCGCGGTGCCCGGGCAGTAGCCGCCCACGACGAAACCGACGCCGAAGATCAGCCCACCCACGATGCCGGAGCCGAGGTAGGTGGGGTTCACCCAGACCGCCTCGAAGTCGAGCAGGCCGAAGGTGGTCGCCGCCAGCACCAGCGTCATGGCGGTGATGATGGCGGTGAACATGACCTTGAGGACGGTCATGTCGTTCAGATAGAACTGGTTGGTGAGCTTCTTGGCGCTGCCGAACCCGGCGCGCTCGAGCACGACGCCGAAGCCCACGCCGAGCAGGAGGTTCAGCGCCGGCTCCGCCGCGCGCCCGAGGCTCGAGACGTCGAGGGGTGCCAACGTCATCGCCAGAGCCTCCGCAGGGGGTAGGCCACGAGGTAGGCGCCGCCGAACACGGCGAACATGAAGGCCCAGCTCCCGGCCGCGAGCACCGCGCCCCCGGAGAGCGCCTGCCCCGACGTGCACCCGCGCGAGAGCTGAGTCCCCCAGCCGACGAGAAGCCCGCCGCCGAGGGCGAGCAGAACCCGCGCCGACGCCCCCAGGCGCGGGCCGCGCAGGAGCTCCGGCTTCACCCGCCCGGCGACGAGGCCCGAGCCGAGCCCGCCGAGGAACACGCCCAGCACCTCCCAGACCACCCAGTGCGAGAGCGCGGGGCGCGGGCCGCCGCCCAGGTTGGCGAAGAAGCTCCGCGTGTCCACCTGGGAGGGCATGACGAGGTCGAGCCCCGCCGTCACCAGCCGCGCGAGGCCACCGGACGCGCCGAGCCCGTGCCCCGTGAACAGGAGGGAGAGGAAGAGCACGACCCCGAGGGCGGCGCCGGCGGCGTACGGGTTCCAGAAGCGGCAAGCTCGGTCAGGATCGCTCATCAGGAGCCTCCGGGGGGGCCGCCTCGTCGCCGGTGATCATCGCGCGGAGGTACGCGAGCGGCGTGGGCCCGGTGGTGGTGAGGTAGACGTGCATGACGACGAAGCAGAGAAAAAGCCAGGCCGCGCCGACGTGCACCGTGGCGACGGCGCCGAGACCGCCGAGGCGATCGACCAGCCCGGCGAGCGGGAAAGCCTGCCAGAGCAGCACGCCGGTCGCGATCTGGACCGGGAGGAGCAGGTTTAGGATCGCGAGATAGGTGAGCTGCTGCAGGACGTTGAGCTTGCGGCCCGGGTGACGGGCGAACGGGTGCGGCTCGCCGCGGAAGATCCCGCGCAGGTAGTAGCGCGCCTGCGCTACCCCCTGGGTGAGCGCATCGCGAGGCGCGGGGACGTACTGCCGGATGGCCCCCGTCGCCAGGTGGTAGAAGAGCGAGAGGAACCCGTTGGCGATGAGCAGCAGCGCGAGCGCCTCGTGCAGGCGCGTCGCCCCCGCGAAGCCGAGGAGGCGCACGCGCTCGGGCGCGTGGATCTCGAAGCCCGTGAGCGCGAGGAGCAAGATGGTGGCGGCCTGGAGCCAGTGCCAGATCCGCTCGTAGGCGGTGTAGATCTCGACGCGCTTCACGTGCCCCTCCCGGCGCGGCGACCCGAGATCACCCGCAGCGCCCCGTGCGTCGCCGCGCCGCCGAGGGTGAGCCCGAGGAGCAGGAGCCCGAGGGCGTCGAGCAGGCCAGATCGGCTGAGCCCGAGCACGTGCAGGTCGAGCGCGGCCGCGCGCGGCGCGAGGGTGAGGCGCCCGGACTCGTCGCGCGCGACCGAGAAGGCGGCGAGCAGGCGGGCGTCGCCGACGAGCCGGGGCGCGACGCCGAAGGGCGCGCGCTCGGCGAGGGTGAACGGCGCGACGAGGCGCGAGCGCGCGGCGTGACAGGCGGCGCAGTCGCGGAGCGCGGAGGTCGCCGGGCCCACCCCGTGGTGCACCCCGAAGGGCTGGAGCTCGCCCTCCAGCCGGGGGTTCTGCGCGCCGGCCGCCACCAGGAGCTCCCGGGCGCCGGCGACGCGGTCGCTCGTGTCGAGCACGCGCTCGTCGTCACTGAGCTGGCCGTCCCCGTCGCGGTCCAGCAGCCCGCGGCGCCGCGCGGCGGCCGGCCCGCCGTGGCAGGCGCGCCCGCGCAGCGCCAGGCTCGCGGGGCGCGGCCCGGCGTCCGTATCCACGACCCAGAAGAAGCTCGCGACCATGTTGTAGGGCACCAGGCGGCGGCGCCCGCCGGGCTCGTCGCGCCGGAGCAGCAGCGGCTGGTAGCCCTCGACCCGCGCGGCCGGATCCGCGATCGAGCCCGCGAGGCCACGGCGCTCGACGCGCGGGCGACCGGCGGCGTCCGGCACGCTGTAGTCCGTCACCTGTCGCGCCGGGGCGTACAGGGCGCTGACGTGGCAGGTTTCGCAGGCGATCTGCGCGAGGTGACGCTCCGTACGCGGCAGCCAGGCGTGTACCCGGAGCGGGTCGTGGCAGTCCTCGCAACGGCGCATGGTGCCGTCGTGCGCGTCGGCCACGGTCCCCTGGGTGCTGTAGCCCTTGGCGAGCTCGTGGCTGGGGCGGCGGAGGAACTCGCCCAACGAGACGTGGCGGGCGTCATGGCGCAGGTGCGCGGGCATCCTGCGCGAGAAGGCGCTCGCCGGATCGTTCGGGGAAAAGTGGCAGTCGGAGCACTCGAGCAGCCGCTCGGCGTGGACGTCCCAGGGGCGATCGAGGGCGGCGCGCCCGGCGACGTTCAGCTCGCTCGAGCTGATGCGCGCGGGCGAGAAGACCGCGCCCGTCGTCTCGGTCGCGCGGGCGCTGGCGCCCAGCCGACCGAGGGTGGGGCCATCCCGCGACGCGATGCCATGACACGCGCCGCACGCCTCACTCGCCGGCGACCGGATCCGCAGGCGTTCGCCGGCCAGGGTGCCGGCCGGTTGCAGGGCGGCGGCGAGCCACCGCAGCGGCGGGAGGGGCGCCTCGGAGACGGGCACCTCGTCGGCGGCCGGCGCCGCCGAGCCCGCCGCGCGCACGACGCCGAGGGGGAGGAGCGCGGCGCTGGAGTAGCTCGCGAGATCGCCGCCGAGCGCCGCGACGTCCGGGACCCGCGCCCCGCGGACGTGGCAAACGACGCAGTCCGCCTCGAAGCGGCGCGCGCGGTCCCCGCGCCGGGCCGGGCCCGCGCCCAGCATCCTCGCCGCGTTCTGCGTCACCCAGGCGTCCACGAGCCCGGGGGCGCCGGGCGCGGCGCCGCTCGGGGCGACCGAGTCGTAGCCGGCGAGCGGATCCCAGCGCCCGAAGAGCCCGGGACCGCGATCCCAGGCGCGCCCCGATCGGGCGCGGCCCGGCTCCACGAGCTCGTCCACTCCCAGCCGGAAGTGGTAGCCGTGCTCGGCAATCCAGGCCGCGTCATGGCAGCCCCCGCAGGTGGCGAGCGAGCTGAGCGGCCGTCCCGTGCGGAGGACGAGCTCGCCCCGAGCATCGCGCAGGGGCACGGCAGGGTGCAGTCCCGGGGCCGGCGTCGCCCGCGACGGCGTCACCATCACCTCGGGCGAGGGCGGCGGGGGCTCCGCGCGCGGCGGCGCCGCGGAGGCGGACGTCGCGGCGACCGGCGCGGTGCTCCCGCGCGTCTCCGGCGCGGGCGCCGCGCTCGCGGAGGCAGAGGGCGCGACCGGCGGGACCGGTGGCTCGGCGAGCGCCGCCGCCAGGGGCCAGGGCAAGGCCGCCGCGATCAGGAGCGCCACGCGACCGGATCGGGGCGGCGCCATCAGCCCTCCCCTTCCCCGACGTACCCCAGCCGGGCACGCCCGCCGCGCAGCGCCGGATCCCCCTCGTAGCCGAGCGCCCTCCAGTCGAGCCGCCCCTGCTCCGAGTGGCAATCGACGCAGCCCAGGGCCTCTCCCGCGGGCGGGATCATGTGCGCCTGCGGCCAGTACATGCGGGTCTGGATGAAGCCGTACTCGCCGCTGAAGGGGATCCCCGCCGCCGCCGAGCCGAGGGTGAGGGCGCGTCGCCAGTCGAACTCCGTCCAGTAGCCGCCTTCGCCCCAGGTCTTGGCCACCAGCAGGTGCCGGAGGCGGGTATCGTAGGGTTGCTTGCCGCGGTGGACCTTGAAGGGCCAGATCTGCGACCGCGGATCACCGATGGTGCCGAGCGGTCGGTTGACGTCCAGGGTGCGGTTCGGGTCGACGGGATCGCCCTTGAGGTAGCGCTCCATCCGCCCGTCGAACCAAGCGTACTCCGGCACCACGCGGGAGGCGTAGACGAAGCTCCCCTTCTCCTTGAGGTAGCGGTGCGGATCCTGGGCCTGGGTGTCCTGGCCTGCGGTCGACCAGTCCCAGACCATCTTGGTCGGCGTCTCGACGGCCATCAGCGGGACGTGGCACGTCACGCAGGCGATGGGGCCCGCGTGCTGGTTCAGCCGCTCGGTGCGGTGGGGCCGCGCGGCGTGGCAGGCCGTGCACGCGACGCGCGGCCCCGCGCCGGTGCTGACGCCCATGCTCTGCCCCGGCACCTGGTGGTGCTCGGTGCGGTGACAGTCGACGCAGGCGAGGTTCGCGCGGCCCATGTGCACGTCGAGGTTCGCCGGCGGGTTGGTGAGCGTCGCGTCGAGATCCCCGTGCTTGACGGCGTCGCCGCCACCGCCCGCGAAGTGGCAGGCGCCGCAATTCGCGCGCGTCGGGCGCCCGACGCTCTCCGCCGCGGCGCGCAGATCCGTCCCCTCCGCCGGCAGGCCCGCGAGGTCCTTCCGATAGGCCCCCGTCTGCTCGTGACAGACCAGGCAGTCCACCAGCGCGGGATCCTCGAAATCGTAGGTCGCGTCGGCCCAGCCGTAGCCGGCATGACAGCTCGTGCAGCGGGGCCAGTTGCTCTCCACGCTGAGACAGAAGTTGTTGATCGTGTTCTTCTTGCCGATGCGGGTCGGCGCGGCGTGCCCCGGACCCCGCCCGGGCACCGCGTGCGCGTGGCCGAGCCACTGATAGTGCTGCGTCCCCATCACCTCGCGCGCGGCGGTGGGGTGGCACTCGAGGCAGGCCCGCGTCACCGAGGGTCCGTCGGGCAGCGGCGCCGGGAAGAGCCCGCGGTGGTCGGTGTGCGTCCGCGGTCGCGCCACCCGCGCCGCGGGATCGTCGGCGCGCCAGGCCAGGCCGCGGCTCGGAGTCAGCAGCGCCGTGAGCGCCGCCGCGCCAGCGACCGTGAGCAGCACGAGCCCGAGGGACGCCCATCGCGGCGCGGGCGAGGGCCCGGTCGCGGCGGCTCCTGCGGGGGCGGGAGGCACGGACATCGAGGTGCGGAGGAGGATTGTCCTGGTAAGACCCCGGGGGCGGAACGATGGATTCACGGTGAGCGGGGTGACCGGGCCGATTCTCGTTCCGATCCGTCACCTTCCGGCGGCGCCGGCTCCGTTGGCCCCTGGCCCCCGCCGGGGTTGACCGGGGATTCGGCGCCAGTGGGGGCTTCGAGCCGGCCGCCGGTCAGCCGTCGTCCTGCGGCCTCGCGACGTCCACGCCCAGGTGCCGCTGGACGACCTCCAGGAAGCGCTCGCGCACGAAGCGGTGCGGCACGATCGGACGCGGGTAATCCGCCCCGAGCCGCAGGCCGGCGGCCTTCAGCGCCGCCGGGGGCGCCTCCCAGGGGCGATGGATGAGCGACCGGGGGAGCCGTGCGAGCTCCGGCAGCCAGCGCCGCACGTAGTCGCCCTCCGGATCGAAGCGCTCGCCCTGAAGCACGGGGTTGAAGACTCGGTAGTACGGCTGGGCATCGGCGCCGCACCCCGCGGACCACTGCCAGCCCGCGTCGTTGTTGGCCGGATCCCCATCGGTGAGGTGAGCGAGGTAGTGGGCTTCGCCACGACGGAAGTCGAAGAGCAGGTGCTTGGTGAGGAAGCTCGCGGCGATCATTCGCGCGCGGTTGTGGACGAAGCCCTCGCCGAGGAGCTGGCGAGCGGCGGCGTCCACCACGGGGTAGCCGGTCCTGCCCTCGACCCAGGCGCGCCAGGCCGCCTCGTCGCGCCGCCAGGGGAAGCCCGCCCAGGCCGGGCGGAACGGGCGCTCGAGCAGATCGGGCCGGTCCCAGAGGGTGCTGTGAGCGAACTCCCGCCACACGAGCTCGTTCCTGAACGCCTCGGCCCCGTCGCCCCCGCCGGGGGCGCGATCGATGGCGGCCCAGAGCTGTCGGACCGAGAGCGTGCCCATGACCAGGTCGGCCGAGAGCCGGCTGGTCCCCGCCAGATCGAGCCGGTCGCGGCGCGCGGCGTAGTCGCGGAGCCCCGACCGCAGGAAGCGCCGCAGCCGCTCCTTCGCGGCGCGCTCGCCGCCGGGCTGGAGCGCGGGGTTGCGGGTGATGCCGAGCTCGGCGAGCGTGGGGACGCCCCGCGCGCCCGCGCCGACGCCCGCGGGGAGCGGCGACAGCGCGCGCGGGGCCGGCAGCGGCGGTGTGGTCTTGACCGCCCGGCGCCAGGCGCGCGCGAACGCCGTGAACACGGAGTACGGCGTCCCGGCCCCGCTGCGCAGCGTACCGGGCGGAACCAGCGTCTCGCCCGCGAAGAGCTCGAGCTGCCCGCCGAGGGCCGCGAGCAGCCGCCGGTCGCGCTCGCGCCCCGCGGGGTCGGTCACGCGGTGCGCGACCACGCGATCGACCCGCCAGTCGTGCACCAAACGGGGGACTACGCTCTCGGCGGGCCCCTCGACGACGAGCAGGCGAGTCCCGCGCGCAGCGAGCTCGTCCGCGAGGGAGCCCAGCGACTCGAGCAGGAATTGCGCCCGGTGCGCCCGCGCTCGCGCCCGCGCCGGCCCGAGCGTGCTCGGCTCGAGCACGAACAGGGGGACGATCTCGCCGGCGGCGGCGGCCCGGAGCGGCTCGTGATCCGCCAGCCGCAGATCGTGCTCGCGGAACCAGACGAGGGTGCGCGGCGTGGTCACGGGAAGCGGAGCTCGACCCCGAGCACGCCGTAGTGCAGCCACGTGAACGAGTACACCTCGTCGACGTTCGAACCGCCCTCGACCGTGCGATACCCGGCGCGCACCGTCACCCCCTCGCGCACGGCCCAGGTCCCGGCCAGGAGGATGTCCTCCGCCCGACCCTGCGGCGCCGCCAGCGCGTCAGCGTCGAGGAGCAGGCCGAGTACGCCGCCCCCCGGCCGCCACGCGAGGTGAAGGTTCACGAGCGGCACGAAGCCGGTGTTCGTCTTGCGGCGCGCCTCCCCCCCGTACAGGCTCACCTCCGCGTCGCGGATCTTGCCGGTGAGCCCCACCCCGAGCTCGAGCTCGTCGCGCCGGAGCAGGTCGTAGCGGTAGGTGAGGCGGTACGAGTCGAAGCGATAGACGGCGAGCGCGGTGCTCCCCGCGGCGAAGGTCCGCCCCTCGAAGCTCACGTCGCGGTCGAGGGTCCCCCGGGCGAGGACGGTCAGGGGCGCGTAGAGCGCGGTGACGAGGTGCCGCTCGGCGAAGCGGTAGCCGGCGCGCACGCGGAAGGCCGGCGCGGCCTTGGTGGAGAGATCGTCGACCAGCGAGAGCCGGGTGCCCCCGTCCCCGGGGATGCGCACGACGTTGGCCGACGCCGCGGCCACACCGCCCTCGAGGTCCACTTCGAGCCCGTCCGCCCACACGGGCCGCGCGGCCCCGAGCAGCGTCAGGACACCCACCGCCGAGACGAAGCGCCGCAGGGAGCTCACCGGGGTCTTCATGGCGCACCCCCCTACCGAGCGCCAGCCTCCTCGCCGAGGGCCGCCGCGAGGGCGGGGGCGAGCGTCGGGAAGGCGAAGGGGTAGCCGCTGTCCCGCGCCACGACCGGCAGCACCCGCTGCGACGCGGTCAGGACCTCCGCCATGTCGCCGAGGGCGGCGCGCAGCGCCCGCGCGGGCACGGGGAGGAGCGCCGGCCGCCGCAGGGCGGCGGCGAGCGCCCGCGTGAACTCCGCGTTGGTCTCCGGCGCGGGCGCCACCGCGTTCATCGCGCCCTGGATCGCGGCCGAACGGGCGGCATGCAGCAGCATCCCAACGACGTCGTCGAGGTGGACCCAAGACATCCACTGCCGGCCACCGGCGAGGCGGCCGCCGAGCCCCAGCCGGAAGGGCGTGCGCATCGCCGCGAGGGCGCCGCCGCCCCGCGCCAGCACGACGCCGAGGCGGGCGCACACCACGCGGATCCCGAGCTGGGCCGCACCCAGGGCCGCCGCCTCCCACTCCACGCAGACCTCCGCGAGGAAGCCCGACCCCGGCGCGGAGCGCTCGTCCAGCAGCTCGTCGCCGCGGTCGCCGTAGTAGCCGACGGCGGAGGCGGAGACGAGCACCGCCGGTCGTCGCTCGAGCGCCGCGAGCCCCGCGACCAGGTGACGGGTCCCCAGGACCCGGCTGTCGCGGATGCGCCGGCGGCGCGCCGCCGTCCAGCGACCCGCCGCGATCGGCTCCCCGGCGAGGTGAAAGACGACGTCGGCGCCAGCGAGCGCCGCCGCCGGCGCGGGCTCGGCCTCGGGGTCCCAACGCCGGGCGACCACGCCGGGGAGCGCGGTGGCGGCTCGCGCCGGCGAGCGCGTGAGGACGACCGGCGCCTCGAGCCGCTGCAGGAGCGCCCTGCCCACGAGCCCGGTCGCGCCGCTGACCACCGCGCGCAAAGGCGTCACCCCCGTCATCGCCGGTCCCCTCCCCCGGACGTCCGCCGAGTGGCCACCTGGTCGCCCATGGTTCGGCCGCCGTGCTCCGCGCCGCCTACTGGAACCAGGCGGCGCGCTTGAGGATGAGCCCCGCGGAGATCCGCCCCGACTCGTAGATGGTCGGCAGCCCGCTGCCGGGGTGGGTGCCGCCACCGACCAGGTAGAGGCGGCCGACCTCCTCGAAGGCGTTGTGGGGCCGGAAGAGGAGCATCTGATCGAAAGAATGAGCGAGGTTGAAGACCGCCCCGCGGTACACGTGGACGTCTCGCTCGAATTGCTGCGGGGTAATCCGCCGCTCGAGCACGATGTGCTTGGACAGATCGGTGAAGCCGCCGCGCTCCTCGGCGAGGCGGACGGCCAGGTCCCGGTAGCGGTCCTGCTCGCGCTCCCAGTCGATGTGGCTCCGGTTGTTGGCGACCGGGACCAGGAGGTAGATCGTCGAGTGGCCCTCGGGGGCGAGGGTCGGGTCGGTCACGCTCGCGTTCTGGACGTAAACGGACGGATCCTCGGAGAGGACCAGCCGCTCGGCGATGTCGTCGACGTTCCGCTTGTAGTCGCGCGCGAAGAGGATGCTGTGGTGCGGGAGCGAGCCGTACTGCCGGTCGACCCCCAGGTAGACCATGAAGGTGGAGCAGGAGATCCCCTTGCGCTCGAGCCGATCGGGGGCCCACTTGCGGACGGTGCCCGGGGGCAGGAGCCGCTCCATCGCGTAGCCGAAGTCGGCGTTCAGCACGACGTAGTCGGCGCGGAGCTCCTCTCCGTCCGCGAGGCGCACCCCCCGGGCCTCGCCGTTCTGGACCAGGATCTGCTCCACCGGCGTGGACAGCCGGATCGTCCCGCCGTGCTCCTCGACGACCCGGGCCATGGCGAGGCTGATCTGGTTGAGCCCGCCGATCGGGTGGTGGATGCCCTGGGAGTGCTCCATCAGGGCGATCATGCTGAAGAGCGCCGGGCACTTCCACGGCGACATCCCCAGGTACTTGGCCTGGAACGTGAACGAGAGGCGGAGCTCCTCCACGTCGAAGTAGCCGGCGAGGTGCGCGTGCAGGCTCTTGTGGGCGTCGAGGTACGGGAGCGCCCGCAGCAGCGTCGGACGGAGCAGGGGGGTCGGGGTGCTATAGGGCAACTTCAGGCAGGGCACCAACCGCTCGAGCTTCTTCGCCTCGTAGGAGAGGAAGCGCTCGTAGCCGGCGACGTTGCCGGGGAAGATGCGCGCGATCTGCTCGCGCATGGCGTTCCGATCCCGGGTGGGGAGAAACTCCCGACCGTCGGCGAAGACGAGCCGGTAGAGCGGGTCGAGGGAGACGATGTCGAGGTAGTCCTCCACGCGCCGCCCCGCGAGCTCGAACACCTCGTCCAGGAGGCCCTTCATCATCAGGAAGGTCGGGCCGAGATCGAAGCGATAGTCACCGGCGACGATGGCGGCGTTGCGCCCACCGACCCGATCCTGCTTCTCGAGCACCGTGACCTCGCAGCCATGGCGCGCGAGGATCATGGCCGCCGTCAGGCCGCCCGGGCCCGCGCCGACCACCAGCACCTTGGTTGTTGCCATCTCTCTGGTTCTCCCTCGGGGTCAGGCTCGCGGCAGCGAGCGGCTGAGCATCATGCCGGCGTTCTGACCGGAGAGGATCACCATGCAGGTGCCCCCGCCCGGGTTCACGCTGCCGCCGGCGAAGTAGAGGTTCGCGTAGAGCTCGCTCCGCTGCGGCGCCTTCAGGCTGTAGTTCTTGCGCCAGTGGTTGAGGGTGCCGTAGATGGCGCCGCGGTTCGAGTAGTAGAGCCGCTCGATGTCCTCGGGGACCAGCATGTCCTCGACGACGACGTGGCGCCGCAGGCCCACGAGCCCCATCCGCTCGAGCTTGTCGATCACGCGGTCACGCAGGGCCTCGTAGTCCTGGCGGGTGAAGGGTGGATCCTGCACGCAGGGGATGTGCGGCAGCGCCTTGATGATGGAGTGCCCCGGCGGCGCGAGCCCCGGTTCGGTCTTGGTGGGACAGACCAGGTAGATGTGCGGGTCCTCGGGCAGCTGGTGGCGCCGGTGAATGGTGTGGCAGAAGCGCTCGGCGTCCGCCGAGTAGAAGAAATTGTGGTGCAAGAGCTGCGGGTAATCGTGCCGGATGCCGAGGTGCAGCACGAGCCCCGACGCCGCCGGCTCGAAGCGTTTCCGGTAGCCCGGCAGGAGCGAGCGCCCCTCGGGGAGCAGCCGCTCGTAGGTGGGGATGACCTCCATGTTGGAAACGACCGCGTCCGCGGCGAGGCGGGTCCCGTCCCCGAGCGTGACGCCGGTGACGCGGCGCCCTTCGCTGGTGATGGACGTGACCTCCGTCCCCAGCCGCACCACGACGCCGAGCTCGTCCATCAGGCGAGCGTAGGCGCGCGCGAGGTTGTACATCCCGCCCTCGACGTACCAGAGCCCGTAGCCGAGCTGCGAGTACGCCAGCAGGTTCATCATCCCCGGCGAGTCGTAGGGAGAGGAGCCGACGTACTTGCTGAAGAAGGCGAGCATGTCCCGGAGGTGCGGCTCGGTGACGTGGCGCGTCACGCCCTGGTACATGGTGCTGACGAAGGCCCGATCCGCGAGCTCCGCCACGTCGCTGCGCCGCAGGATGTCGGCGACGGTCTGCGACGCGGGCTCGAGGTAGGCGCGCTCCGAGAACCGCCACAGCCGCCGGGAGTGCTCGAGGAAGCTGAAGTATCCATCCGCGCCGGCGCCGAGCCGCTCGAGCTCGCGCTCCATCAACCGGAGATCGGAGCAGAGGTCGAGGCGGGTGCCGTCGGGGTAGAACCCGCGCCACTGCGGGTCGAGAGCCCGGAGAGTGACGTAGTCCTCCATCCGGACGCCGGCGCGATCGAAGACGCGGCGGAAGAGGTGGGGCAAGATGATGATGGAGGGCCCGAGGTCGAAGCTGAACCCCTCCTTGACGAGCACGTTCAGCTTGCCGCCGATCCGCTCGTTCTTCTCCAGCACCTGGACGTCGAAGCCCTCGGTGGCGAGGGTGATCGCGGCAGCGATGCCCCCCAGCCCGGCGCCGATGACGATGACGCTCTGGTTCCGCCGGGTCCTCATGGCCCCCCCTTCTACCAGCGGTCCCGCGGGACGTCACCGTGCCGGTGCCGGACCTCGGCCGCGGCGTGGCGTCTCCGGGGAGGAGGGCGAGCCGGCTCACCGCTCCCCGTCGCCACGCCGCCAGAGCGACCGCGCGGCACCGAGCCACTGGCCCGCGATGGCCCCCGCCTTCTCGAGCGGGGATCCGCCGGCGTACGTCGCCAAGATGAAGCTCTTGACGAACTCGTAGCTCACGGCGCGAAAGGGGAACCAATTCATCTCGGACGCGGCCTTGCCGTCGTTGAACATCACGGCCTTGGTCCGCGAGAACGCCCGGAGCCCCTCGGGACCGTGGTAGCGACCCCAGCCGCTCTCCCGCTCCCCCCCGAACGGCAGGTGCGGGTTGGCGATGTTCTTGAGCACGTCGTTGACCGCGCAGCTCCCCACCACCAGCGCGCGCGCCACCCGCTCGGCGCGCACCCGGTCGCGCGTCCACACGCTGGCGTTGAGCCCGTAGCTGGTCGCGTTGGCGAGGTCGATCGCCTCCGCCTCGGAGTGGAACGGCATGAGGGGGAGAACGGGCCCGAACGTCTCCTCGGTCATCACCCGCATGGCGTGGGTCACGTCGCGCAAGACCAGAGGCCGGAAGCGGTTGCCGAGCCGCTCGCGCGGGGTGGTCAGCCGCGCCCCCTGCCGGAGCGCGTCGTCGAGGTGTGCCTCCACCAGCTCGCACTGCGCCGGCCTGATGAGCGGGCCGAGGTCCGCGGCGCGGCCGCTGCCCACCCGGAGCGCCCGCGCCGCCTCCGTCACCGCCGCCACGAACCGCTCGTAGATCGGCGCTTCGACGTACGCGCGCTCGATGGAGACGCAGGCCTGGCCGGCGTTGACGAAGGCGCCGTACACGGCGCCGTTCACGGCGCGCTCGAACGGCGCGTCGGCGAAGACGAGCATCGGATCCTTGCCCCCGAGCTCGAGCTCGAGCGGGACCAGGTGCTCCGCGGCGGCGGCAACGATCTTCTTGCCGGTCGCCACGCTCCCCGTGAAGAAGAGCTTGTCCGGTCGCGCGGCAACCAACGCGGCGCCCACCTCCGGACCGCCCTGCACGACCTGGACGACCCCGGGGGGCAGCCCCGCCCGGGCGCAGAGCTCGGCGATGAGCGCGCCGACGGAGGGCACGAGCTCCGAGGGCTTGAGCACCACCGCGTTGCCGGCCGCGAGCGCGGTGACCAGCGGCAACATCGCGAGCTGCAACGGGTAGTTCCACGGGGCGATGACGCCGACCACCCCGAGCGGCTCGTAGTCGACCCGGAACTCGCTCCGCGGCGCCAGGCGGTGCCCGGGGCGCGGCTCGGAGGCGAGCACGGTTTCGGTGTGCTCCTCCAGGTAGGCGAGGGTGTCGAGGGTGGTCAGCACGTCCCCGGTGAGCGCCTCGAGATCCGGCTTGCCGGTGGCGGCGGTTATGCGCGCCACGATCCCGTCGAGATCGGTCACGATGACGGCGCGCAGCCCCGCGAGCCAGCGCAGCCGCTCGCCGATCGACGTCCGGCCCCACCCGTCGGCGGCGCGGCGGCCGCGCTCGACGGCCGCGCGCACCTCCTCCGGCGTCGCGGTCGCGTATTCGCCGAGCGGCGCTCCGTCGATCGGGGAGATCGCCGCGAGGTTTCTGCCCGTCATCGCCCACCTCTCTCGGCCCCGCTCATAACACGGTCCCGCCCGCCCCGGGGCGTGCCCCGCGCCCCGGGCCTCGGGAGCGTTGGGTCCGGGACGGGGCGTGCACTAGGATGCCCGCCCATGAGCAGCGTGATGGGGCAGCTCTTCCTTGCGTACTCCCGGCAGCGGATGCGGCGGATCGCGCAGTGGATGGCGAACCCGGCCGCGGAGCAGGCGTCCCTGCTCGCGCACCTCGCGCGCCGGGGGGCGGCGACCCGGTTCGGCCGGGATCACGACCTGGGCGCCGTGCGGTCGGTGGCGGACTACCAGGCGCGGGTCCCGCTGCGCAGATTCCACGAGCTCGAACCCTACTGGGCGCGGCTCCGCGCCGGCGAGCGCGCCGTGACCTGGCCGGGGCGGATCCGGCTCTTCGCCGTGACCTCCGGGAGCACCGGGCAGCCCAAGTACGTACCCGTCTCCGAGGAGGGGCTCAGGGGCTTCCTCCTCGCGGGGCGCGACATCCTCTCGCACTACATCGTCAACACGCGAGACGTCGCTCATTTCCGCGGCAAGTTCCTCTACCTCGGCGGGAGCCGGGAGCCTACCCCGGGGCCGAACGGCGTGGTGAACGGCGATCTCAGCGGCATCGTCGCGGAGCAGACGCCGTGGGTCTACCGCCCCTTCCGGCTGCCCACCCCCCGCGTGCATCTGGTCCCGGACTGGGAAGCCAAGCTCGATGCCGTGGCCGACGAGGCCTGGAACGCGGACGTGCGGGGGGTGAGCGGGATCCCGTCCTGGCTGGTGGCGCTGTTCGAGCGCGTGCTGGAGCGGCGCCGCGCGGCCGGGCTCCCGGCGAGCTGCATCGCGGACGCCTGGCCGAACCTCACCCTGGTCGTCCACGGGGGCGTCAGCTTCGAGCCCTACCGGGGCCTGTTCCAGCAGCTCATCGGCCGGCCCTTCTACGGCCTCGAGGTCTACCTCGGCTCCGAGGGGTTCCTCGCCATCCAGGATCAGGCGGGGAGCCCCGACCTGGCGCTCCGCATGGACGCGGGGATCTTCCACGAGTTCGTCCCGGTCGAGGCGCTGGGCTCCGAGCGCCCGCCGCGGCACTGGGCGGGAACGGTCGAGACGGGGGTGGAGTACGCGATCGCCGTGACCACGGCCAGCGGCCTCTGGGGGTCGCTGATCGGCGACACGGTGCGATTCACCTCGCTGCGGCCGCACCGCCTCCGCTTCGCCGGGCGCACCGAGCAATTCCTGAGCGCCTTCGGCGAGCACCTGCGCGACGTGGACGTGGAGGCGGCGGTGGTGGTCGCCTGCGAGCAGACGGGGGCGCGAATCGCCGAGTTCCACGTGGCGCCCATCTACCCGAGCGCCGACTCCCGGAGACGCGGGCATCAGTGGTTCGTCGAGCTCGACCTGCCGCCCCCCGACCCGGACGCCTTCGTCCGCGCGCTGGACACCGCGCTCCAGCGCCGCAACGTGGACTACGAGGAGCACCGCCGTCACGACGCGGACCTCCCGCTGCCCGAGCTCTGCCCGGTCCCCCCGGGGACCTTCTACGCCGCCATGCGGCGGCTCGGGCGGATCGGCGGGCAGTACAAGGTCCCCCACGTGCAGAACGACCGCCACTTCGCGGAGCTGTTGCTGGAGGTGGTCCGCGCCGGCGTGCCCGATGGGGGCACCCCGCGACCGGAGGGGCACCGGTAGCTTTCCCGCGGGACGCGGACGGGCGAACATCCCGGGGGATGCCCCACAGCTCATACTTCTTCATGGCCGCGGCCATCCTCTCGGAGGTGGGCGCGACGACCGCCCTCAAGGCAACGGAGGGCTTCACTCGGCTCTGGCCCACCCTCCTCAGCCTCGCCGGCTACGGTGCGGCCTTCTACTGCCTGTCGCGGACGATGGATCACATCCCCGTGGGCGTGACCTACGCGGTCTGGGCGGGGGCAGGCCTGGTGCTGATCACGCTGTTCGCCTGGGCCCTCTACGGCCAGCGCCCGGATCTGCCCGCCGTGCTGGGCATGGCCTGCATCGGCGCCGGGATCATCGTGATGGGGCTGTTCAGCAGCTCCTTCGCCCATTGACTCCCCACCCCACCAGGCTATCGGCTGGTCGGTCGGCACTCGAGTTTCTGCTCGTCCGGTGCGGGCTCTCCAGGCAGGAATTCTCGCGAGACAGCCGTTGACAGCCGCGTCAGCCATGTTCAACCTCACCTTACGTAAGGTAAGGACGGGGCCATGGTACGAAGGGCAGCGGCAGGGGCGATGGTGGCGGCAGCTCTGGGGTTCTCGACCGGAGCCGGGGCCGAGCCGGCGGGAGCGGTGGCGATCGAGGTGGGCGGGCTGAAAGGCGAACGAGGCGAGGTCGTCTGCGCCCTCTTCGATCGAGCCGAGGCGTTCCCGAGCGAGTCGGGCGCGCGCGCCGGGCGCTACTCACCGATCGCGGAGAGCAAGGCGGTGTGCACCTTCGAGGGCCTCCCGGCGGGGCGCTACGCGGCGGCGGTGTTTCACGACGAGGACGGGGACCGGCACCTTCGCACGGTCCTCGGCGTCCCGCGAGAGGGCTACGGGTTCTCGAACGGGGCCAAGGCGGGGACCTTCGGGCCGCCGAAGTTCGCGGCGGCCGCCTTCGAGTTCGACGGCAAGTCCAAGCGGATCGCGGTCCGCATACAGTACCCGTGAGCGGGAACGGCTCGCGCCGCCGAGGCGCGGCGGGCCGGGAGACGCCCACGGTTCTCGAGTCAGGGGCGGCCGTCGGCGCGACCGAAGGCCAGCCGCGGCGAAGCATGAGAGAGAGGAGACGACCATGGCGAACATAGCAGTCATCTACTACTCGGCGACCGGGACCAACCACGCCCTCGCCCAGGCGGTCGGCGAAGGGGCGGCAGCGGCGGGCGCGGACGTGCGCGTGCGCCTCGTCGGGGAGACGTTGCCGCCGGAGGTGGTGGCCAAGAACCCGGCATGGCAGGCGTTCGTGGAGAAGACGAAGGACCTCCCCAAGGCTTCGCTCGACGACCTCGAGTGGGCAGATGGCGTGGTGTTCGGCACTCCGACCCGCTTCGGCAACGTGGCGGCGCAGCTCAAGAGCTTCATCGATTCCGCCGGGGGCCTTTGGTTCTCGGGCAAGCTCGCCAACAAGGTCTACTCGGGGTTCACCTCGGCGCAGAACCTCCACGGCGGCAACGAGGCGACGCTGCTCGCGCTCTATCAGACCATTCACCACTTCGGCGGCGTCATCGCCTCGCCGGGCTACACGGATCCGGCGGTCTTCGCGAGCGGCGGCAACCCCTACGGCGTGAGCCACGCGACGGGCCCCGACGGCGCCCCGCCGACCGAGCAGGTGCTGACCACCGCGCGCTACCTCGGCCGCCGCGTCGCCGAGCTCGCGGCCAAGCTCCGCGGCTAGCCGGGGCTCACCCGGCCGGTGGCGCGCGGCCCCAGCCGGGAGCGAGTATCCTCGAGCCATGAGCCCGAAGGAGAGCATCCAGGTCATGGGGACCATAGAGGTGGAATGCGTGGACCTGCGGTACGACCGGGGTGAGGTGGTCTGTGCCCTGTACGACCGGGCGGAGTCCTTCCCGCGCGAGAGCGGCGTACGGGCGGGTGCCTACTCGAGCATCGCGGGCGGGCGAGCCCTCTGTCGCTTCGAGGGCATCCCGGCGGGGCGCTACGCCGTCGCGGCCTTCCACGACGAGGACGGTGACCGCAAGCTGCGGACCGTGCTCGGGATCCCCCGAGAGGGATACGGCTTCTCCAACGACGCGCGGCCCGGCAACTTCGGCCCCCCCAAGTTCGCCGCCGCCGCCTTCGACTTCGACGGGACCACGACCCGCGTGACCGTGCGGATCCACTACCCCTGAGGCGACGCGCCGCGACGGTCTGCGCCGCCGCCACCGAGGAGCCACGACGAAGATGGCCGACTCCAGCCCCGCTCTGTACGACATCCCACTGGTGACCCTGGAGGGCGCCCACACGACGCTGGGCGCGTACCGGGGCCAGGTGCTCCTCATCGTCAACGTCGCCAGCCGCTGCGGCTTCACGCCGCAGTACGCGGGGCTCGAGGCGCTCCAGCGCCGGTTCTGGCCGCGCGGGTTCACCGTCCTCGGCTTCCCCTGCAACCAGTTCGCCGGGCAGGAGCCCGGCGACGCGGCGGAGATCCGCGAGTTCTGCACCCTGAAGTACGACGTGACCTTCCCGCTCTTCGCCAAGATCGACGTCAACGGGGAGCGCGCGCACCCGCTCTACCGGGCGCTCAAGGCGCGCGCGAAGGGCCTGCTCGGCACCGAGGCCATCAAGTGGAACTTCACCAAGTTCCTGGTCGGCCGCGACGGGGAGAGCGTGGAGCGGTTCGCCCCTAGCGTGGCACCGGAGGCGCTCGCCGAACGGATCGAGGCGCTGCTCGGACCAGCCTGACCGCCGCGCCCGGCCCGGCTTGACGCTCGGCGCGCGCAGGCGCGACCATGGCCGGCGATGCGCCTGGAGAGCCGCGCGGGGATGCTGAGCGTGCTCTCGGCCTGTGTGGCGCTGTCGCTCGTTCTGAACTTCCCCTATCTCTTCTCCGGCTACCAGGCGGACGACCTCATCTTCTTCGCCTTGCGCCGGCGTGACCCGCTGCCCTACTCCCGGTGGACGGGCCTCTGGGCGGCCCCCTTCTCGGCCATCGACGGCTTCCAGGCGCTGTGGTGGGCGGCGCCGGACGTGAACGGCGCGTTCTTCCGCCCGCTCCCCAGTCTGCTCATCGAGGCGGGGATGGCGGTCTTCGGCACCAACGCCCTGCCGCTCCACCTGCTCGGGATCGTGCTGCACGGGGCCGTCGCGGCGTCGAGCTACGCGCTCCTCACCCGCCTCGGCGGCGAGCCCCGGCTCGCGCTGCTGGCGGCGCTCTGCTTCCTCGCCTGCGAGGATCACAGCATGGGCGTCGGCTGGATCGCGACCGTCACCGACCTGCTCTGCGCGCTGTTCGTGAACCTGGCGCTCCTCGCCCACGTCCGCCACCGCGCCGGTGGGGGCGGGGTGTCCCTCGGCGTGTCGCTCGGCTGCCTCCTGGCGGCGCTCGCGTCCAAGGAGAGCGCGGCCCTGGCGCCGATTGCCGTGTTCCTCCTGGAGGTCCTCTTCCCGGCGACGCTCCCGGCCACGGCGCCCGTCACCCTGCGACCGCGGGCGCTGTTCCGTGATGCGCTGGCGCGCGCGCGGTGGTGGGGGCCGTCGGCGGCGGTGATGGTCGCCTACCTCGCCTGGTATCGCGCCGCCGGGTTCGGCGTCAGCGGCCTGATGTACCTGAACCCGATGACGCAGCCGGTGGCCTACGTCAAGAACGTGCTCCTCGGGCTGCCGGTCATGGTCCTCGCCGCGGTCACGCCGGTGCCCCCGAGCCTCGTGATGTTCCTGCCCGAGACGGGGTTCGGCCTCGCCGGCGCGGGGCTCGTCGTGCTGCTCGTCCTCGCGCTCTCGCTCCGACCGGTGGCGCGCGAGCCCCTGGTCGCCTGGTGCACCGCGCTCTTCTTCGTCGCGCTCCTGCCCCAGCTCGCCACCCTCCCCTCCGAGCGGCTGCTCTACCTCCCGATGGTGTTCGGCGGCCTCGTCCTCGCGCGCCTGCTCGCCACGCTGCCGTGGCTGGGGCGCCTCGTCCTCTCGACGCCGGCCCCGCGCGCGCCGTGGCTCACGCGGCTGACCGCCGCCAGCGTCGGGGTGAGCGCGCCGCTGTGCGGGCTGATCCTGTCGGCGGCCTACCCCCCGCTGTTGCGCCGGAGCCTCGACGCCCCCGCGGAGGAGGTGCGCACGGCGGTGCCCGCGGTCCGCGCCGCCGCGCCGGAGCGGGTGGTGATCACGAACACCTCCGGCTCCTTTCTGACCTTCTACGTCGCGGACGTCCTCTCCTTCGAGGTCGGGCGGCGGATCCCGGTCACCCTGCTCTCGAGCGCCAACGTCCCCTTCGAGCTCGAGCGCGTGGACGCCCGCACCCTGATCCTGCGGACCGACGAGCGGGGCTGGATCAGCCACGTCTTCGCCAACCTGGTCCGCACCGAGGCCACCGTCGTGCCGGGCAGCCGCTGGCCGCGACCCGGGGTCACCGCCGTCGTCGAGGCGGTCACCGCGGACGGGCTCGACGCGCTCGCCGTGCGCTTCACCTTCGACGAGCCGCTGGACGGGGCGCGAACCCTCCTGCTCGAGTGGGACGGCGCGCGCTTCGTTCCGCTCGACTTCGCCGGGCTGCGGGACGGCGAGCGGCGGGCGCTCGCCCGCCCGAGGTCGCTCGCCGCGCAGATGATGGGCGAGTAGCCGCGCGCCGCCGCTCAGGGCGGCGCGGCGCGGGGCGAGAGCCGCTCGAGCAGGAGCTCCGCGTGCCCCGCCTCCTGCTCCGCAAGGCTCGCGAAGAACGAGCGCGACACGCCGCTGAAGAGCTCGCTCACGGCCTGATAGTAGTGGAACGCCTGTCGCTCGGCGTCGACCGCCAGCCGCAGCACGGTGGCGAAATCCGCCTCCTCGATCCACGCCCACTCGGGGGCCGTCTCGAACGGCACCGCGCGATCGCCCACGTCGGGGCGCAGATCGAGGGCCAGCGCGCGGGCGCGCTGCTCGATGCTGCTGGCGTGCGCCTCCTCCATGGCGACGAGCTGCATCAAGAGGGCCGCCACCCGGTCGTCGTGCACCTCCGCGAGCCAGCGGCGGTAGAACCGGGCCGCGCCCCGCTCGGCCTCGATGGCGTTCCTCACCGCCCGAGCCCACGCCTCCCGATCCGTGCTCACTCGCTCGCGCTCCCCGGCCGGGGGCGAGCGTAGCGGAGGTGATCTGCCCCGGGAAGCCGCGCGCGCAGAGGCGGCGACCGGGGCGGCTCGGGCGGCCCCCCCCCGCGCGGGACCGCGCCTTGATCCCGCACCGGCCCGGTGAGACGCTGAAGGGGGCGAGGTCGCCGCCCCCGGCGGCCCCGGAGGTCGGCGCGACGGATGGACAGTCCCCGGGAGCTCGAGCCGCTGCGCGCCGTGATCCGGTCGCTGCCGGATCCCGTGTTCGTCATCACGGCCTCCGGTCGCGTCTCCCGCGTCGTCGGTGGGGGAGATCCGGAGCGTTGCCGCGATCCTTCGGCGCTGCTCGGCCGCACCCTGTTCGAGCTCTTGCCCCCGGAGAAGGCGGCGTGGTTCCTGGCGCAGATCCGCCTGGCGCTGGCCGAGGGGCGGCTGCGAGCGGTCGAGTACGATCTGGAGGAGCAGGATCAGGCGCTGCTCGCGACCGCCTCGAGCCCGCGCGGGACGCGCTGGTTCGAGGGTCGGATCCAGCCGCTGGAGTCCCCCTGCGACGGCGAGCGCGCGGTGGTGTGGGTGCCCCGCGACGTCACCCGCCGCTACGAGCTCGCCGCCGAGCTCCGGCGCCAGAGCGTCACCGACGAGCTGACCGGCCTCGCCAACCGGCGCCAGCTCTACGACGAGCTCCACCGGAGCTACCAGCTCTTCCGCCGCTACGGACAGCCCACCGCGTTCGTCATGCTGGACGTCGATCACTTCAAGCGCGTCAACGACCGGCTGGGCCACGTCGCTGGCGACTCCGTCCTGCGCCACCTCGCGGACGTCCTGCGCGCGGAGCTGCGGGACGTCGACGTCGTCGCGCGGTACGGCGGCGAGGAGTTCGCCGTGCTGCTCCCCAGCACGGCGCTCGAGGTGGCGGGCATCGTCGCCGAGCGGCTGCGCGCCGCCGTGGCGGCGCGGCCTTGCCCGCAGCCGAACGGCGCCCTCGCCTTCACCATCAGCCTCGGCGTGAGCGCGCTGCACGAGGAAGACGCGAGCGAGGACGCGGTGATGCAGCGCGCGGACGGGGCGCTCTACGAGGCCAAGTCGGCAGGGCGGGACCGCGTCGTCTGCCGGGCGCGCTGAGGCGGCGCCGCCCCGCGCGAGCAGCGGAGCACGGCCGGTCAGCGCCGGCGGCGCCGGAGCGACAGTGCCCCGAGCAGGCCGAGGAGCGCGCTCCACGGCGCGGCGGCGCCAGCGGGGCTGCCGACCGCCGCGCAGGCGCAGGCGGAGTCGTCCGCGGAGTCGTCGGCCCCGCCGGCGGCGTCGTGGCCCGTGCCGGTGCCCGTGGCGACGCTGGTCACGCCGGTGGTGAGGTCCCCGCCGGTGGCCGCACCGCCGCACGCGCCAGCGCGGCACTGTTGACCCACCAGGCAGGCCGCCCCGCAGGCCCCGCAGTGGAGCAGGTTGGTCGTCAGGTCGACGCAGGACTGCTCGCAGAGGGTCTGCCCCGCGGCGCAGGTGGTCTGGCAGCGGCCGCCGGAGCAGACCTGCCCGTCGGCGCAGGCGGCCCTGCAGGCCCCGCAGTGGGCCGCGTCCACGGTGACGTCCACGCAGGCCCCGTCGCAGGCGACGAGCGGCGCCGTGCAGGTGAAGATCACGACGCCGGTGTCGGTGCCGGTGCCGGTGCCGGTGCCGGTGCCGGTGTCGGTCACGGCGCTGGTGCCGGTGCCGGTGCCGGTGGGGTCATCGACCGCCGTCGACGTGCCGGGGCCAGTTCCGGTGCCCGTGTCGGTGTCGAAGCCCGTCTCCGCGCTCGCCGTGGCCGTCCCGGTGCCGATGTCGGAGCTGCCCGAACCGGAGTCCGTCTCGCTGCGGGTCGTCACCTCCGGCTGCTCGGGGAGCGGCTCCCCCGGCTCGGCCCCGTATTCCATGGCGCCGATGTCAGGCGCGGATCCCGCCGGGACGATGCGGTTGAGGAAATCCCGGGTGTAGGGGGTCGTGGCACCCCCGTCGATGGCCGCGCTGCCGGCGACCAGCTCGAAGTCCGTCGCGCTGACGCCGTCGATGTTCACCACGCCTGGGTCGGAGCTGGTGATGAGGTTGTTGGACTGGTTGATGCGCTCGTCGACGGTGGCGAGGAAACTGTTCGCACCAGCGAGGATCACCAGGTTGTTCTCGAAGTTGACGGTGCCAGGCTCGAGCTGCCCCGCCCCCTGGTCCTCGCCGTAGATCATGAAGATGGCGGGCGTCTGCGACTCCGGGTGGTGGACGATCGTGTTGTTGACCCAGGAGACGTTGGAGAGCGCCGTCTCGTTGACCTGGAGGAGGCCGATCCAGCTGCTGTCGATGGAGATGTTGTAGTAGAAGTCCGAGTCTCGAAAGGTGCCGAAGCCCGACACCTCGAAGAAGCCGCAGTTGTTGTACGAGAAGTTGTGGTGGATGCGGACGTTGGCGACCTCCCCGTCCCGGGGGACCGAAACCTCGGTGGCGCCACCGTCGCAGTTGCCACCGACCCACTGCGCGGTGTCCTTGCAGTTGAAGAACGTGTTGTAGGCGACCTCGTTGTTCGACCCGTTGACGAAGATGCCCTCGGCGCCGCCGACGATGTTGGCGTAGATGCTGGTGTCGGTGGAGTCGACGGCCATGTTCAGGTCGTGGATGACGTTGCCCTGCACGAGGCTGTTCTCGCCCATCAGCATGATGCCGATGTCGCAGTCGGTGATCTCGCAGTTCAGGAGCTGACTGTCGCCCCCCATGGTGACGCACACGCCCTGGATGAGGTTTTCCATCGTCCCGTCGCCACGCGACCCCTCCAGGTGGAGCCCGTCGACGGTGATGGCACCCTGGAAGCTGGAGACGACGCTCCCGCTCTCGACGATGAACGCCGGCAGCGGCAGGTTCGGGTCCCCGTAGTTGGTGAAGAGGGTCCGCGCCCCGCCGCCTCCGCCGGGACCGCCGAAGCCGCCGCCCGTGGCCACCGGCTCGCGGAAGACGCTCCCGCGCGCGTAGTAGACCTCCGTGCAGCTCGCGGGGATCGCGTCCTGCGTGCGCACGGGCGACGCCTCCGACAGACCGTCGTTGGCGTCGTCGCCCCCCTCGCTGTCCACGTAGCACGGCCCGGCGCCCGCCTCCGTCACCACCGAACAGACCAGCGCCGCCGCCCCGACCACCAGGCTCTTCTTGCGCGTCACCGCTCGCTCCTCGCCCCGCCGACCGTCGTCGAGAATCCCCCAGATCGCGGGGCGCGGCAAGCCGGGTCGATGCGGAGCGCTGGCGCGCTCGCGCGGCGCGCCCCGGCGCCGCCCGGCACCACGCGGCGCGCAGCGTGATTCCTATTTTCTACATGGTCTTCCATTTTCTATCACGCCGTGAATATCGGAGTTTTCCGCTGCGAGTGCGCGGCGGCGACGGGTAGCGTCTGCCGCGGCTTCTCGAGGCGGCGTGCGAGGAGCCGACCGGGTCGCGGCTGGGTCGCCAGTCGCCGCGATACCGGCGCGCCGCGCGCCCCGGTGTCGGCCACGCGGCCTGCGGCGTGCCCGGGATGTCGAGAGAACCTCACGCTTGCGCAACGCATTTGTCACCCGAACCGAGGCAATTGACCGACAGTGCGGCGACGGTCCGGCGGCAAGCGAGTGACAGGAGCTCGCAGCCAACCACCGCTCGAGGTGCGGCACCCGCCACTCGCTCGGCAAGATCCTCCAGGAGAACCAACCTTCATGCCCATTCCAACGAGAGCGTCTCTCTTCACCGCCGCGGTCCTCATCGCCCCGACCCTGGCCTACGCGCAGGCGCCCGCGGCGGAAGCGGAACCGAGGACGGACACGCTCGCCGACGGCACCGCCGCGCCCGCGGACGTAACGGACGCCGCGCCGGCCGGAGCCGCCGCCGCGCCGACCGATGCCGCGCCCGCCGCGACCACCGCCGCGGCGACGACGGCGGTGGCGACCCCGCCGCCCCCGGCGTCCGCAGCCCCGGCGCCCACCAGCGACGCCCCACCGCCCGTGACGGAGCCCGCGCGTCCGGAGGCGCTGGCAGTGGGCAAGCGGGGTCTGTTCCAGCCGCGCCTGCTGCTCCAGTTCTGGGGCCTGGTGACGAGCGAGGGCGTACCTGACGGCCCCGATACGACCTTCGGCTACCGGGTCCGGCGCGCGGAGATCCAGGTCGAGGGCGAGATCCTCCCGGAGCGGATCGGTTACGCCGTCAAGATCGACCCGGCCAAGACGCTCAAGTTCGGCGAGGCCTCGGTGCCGGTCGCCAACCAGAGCCCACCCCCGGAGCAGGGGGAGGAGCCCGAGCAGGTCGCGGTGTCTACCCCACCGCAGGACACGACCATCCTGCAGGACGTCTCCATCCGCTTCCTGAGTGACTGGGCCGAGCTCTGGCTCGGGCAGTTCCGGCCCCCCATCGGGCTCGAGAGCACCAGCTCCTCGTCCAAGCTTCCCTTCCCGGAGCGCGCCCTCGCGACGCGCACCTTCGCCGACCGGCGCGACCTCGGCATCAAGGTCGAGAAGCAGTTCGAGCGGTTCGGCTACTCCGTGGGGCTCTTCAGCGGCTCCGGCCTGAACGTCCCCGACGCCAACCTGCAGAAGGATCTGGTCGGGCGCGTCGCCGTCTGCCCGATCGAGGGCCTCGGCCTGGGGCTCGCAGGCTACACGGGCCTCGGCCAGCGCGACGACCCGGGCACCAAGGACATCGTCGAGGTCGACCTGCGCCTCGACCTCGCGGGGGCCCTCGTCCAGGGGGAGTACTTCTCGCGCTGGGCGGGCCCGGCGGGGGACCGCACGCGCAGCGAGGGCGGCTACGCCCTGCTGGGCTACACCTTCGCCGAGCGATACCAGCCCGTGGGGCGGCTCGGCTTCGTCGACCTGGACGCGGACGCGCCCGAGACGATCACCCGCGTGTACGAGCTCGGCTTCAACTACCTGCTGCTCGCGCACGAGGCCAAGCTTCAGGCAGCCTGGGCGATGTTCGGGACCGACGAGGATCCCGACGTCCGGCGGCACGAGGGGATCCTCGCGGCCCAGGTCGCCTTCTGACCCGCGCGCGGGCCGCGACCCCGCGCGCGGGCGGCGGCGCCGCTCCGCACGGGCGGGAGGGTGCTAGGCTCCGCGCCGACCATGAGCGCCCCCTCCCGTCCAGGTCTGCTCGGCATGATCGGCGCCACCCCGCTGGTGCCGCTCGACCGGGTCAACCCGAACCCGCGGGTGAAGCTCCTCGCCAAGCTCGAGAGCAAGAACCCGGGGGGCTCGATCAAGGATCGCCCGGCGCTCGCCATGATCGAGGCGGCGGAGCAGAGCGGCGAGCTTCGCGCCGGCAAGACCATCCTCGAGGCCACCTCCGGGAACACCGGGATCGGGCTGGCCATGGTCGCCGCCGTCAAGGGCTACCCGATCTTGCTGGTGATGAGCGAGGGGGTGAGCGTGGAGCGCCGGCGGATCCTCGCCGCCTACGGCGCCGAGTTTCTGCTCACGCCCGCGGGTGAGGGGACCGACGGGGCCATCGAGCGCGCCTACGAGCTCGCCGCCGCCGAGCCCGACCGCTTCTTCCTCGCCGATCAGTTCAACAACCCCCACAACCCCCTCGCCCACTACCACGGCACCGGGCGCGAGATCTGGGAGCAGACGGGCGGCACGGTGACGCACCTGGTGGTCGCGATGGGCACCACGGGGACGCTGATGGGCTGCTCCCGGCGGTTGCGCGAGCAGAAGCCGGGCGTGCGGATCGTCGCGGTCGAGCCCTACCTCGGCCACAAGATCCAGGGGCTCAAGAACCTCAAGGAGGCCTACGTCCCGGGGATCTACGCGGCCGCGGCGCACGACGAGAAGCGCAGCATCGACGACGAGGCCGCCTACGAGATGGCGCGGCGCCTCGCCCGCGAGGAGGGCCTGCTGGTGGGCATGAGCGCCGGCGCCAACGTCGCCGTCGCTTGCGAGGTCGCGCGCGAGCTCGACTCGGGCGTGGTGGTGACCGTGCTCTGCGACGGCGGCGAGCGCTACCTCAGCACCCCGCTGTTCCAGGTGAGCCAGGTGAGGGAGCCGGAGGAGATCCCGGTGCGGCTCACCTTCCTCGACTCGCTCGCCCGCCGCTACGAGCCGTTCGCGCCGCTCGCCCCGGGCGGGCCGGTCACCCTGTACTCCTGCGGGCCCACGGTCCACCAGCGGCCGCACCTCGGCCTGCTCCGGCGCATGGTGGCCGCGGATCTCGTGCGGCGAGCGCTCGAGAGCGAGGGGTACGCGGTGCGTCACGTCGTGAGCGTCACCGATCTCGATGACAGCACCATCGCCGCGGCGGAGGCGGCGGGCACCTCGCTCGCCGAGCTCTGCGCCCGCCACGAGGCGGAGTTCTTCGAGGACGTGGCCGCCCTCCGGGTGACCCCGGCGGAGACGTACGCCCGGGCCTCGGAGGCGGTGGAGGACATGATCGCGCTCACCCGCGAGCTGGTGCGCAAGGGCGCCGCCTACGAGAAGCTCAAGAACGTCTACTTCGACATCGGCAGCGTGCCCTCCTACGGGGAGCTCTCGGGCAAGGATCTCGGCAAGATCCGCCTCGGGGCCACCGTCGATCTCGAGCGCTACGAGAAGGACGACCCGCGTGACTTCACCCTGCTCCGGCGCTCCACGCTCCAGGAGATGAAGAAAGGGCTCTGCTTCAAGACCGAGTGGGGCGCCGTGCGGCCGAGCTGGCACGTCGAATGCCTGGCGCTCGCCCGCAAGCACCTCGGCGACCGCTTCGACATCCACACCGCCTCCGTGGATCTGACCTTCCCCCACAACGAGAACGAGATCGCGCAGAGCCGCGCGCTGACCGGCGAGAAGCCAGCGCGCTTCTGGCTCCACAGCGAGCTCTTGCTCGTGGGCGGCAAGAAGATGACCTACGACGAGGCGACGCGCGTGACCCTGCCGGACCTGCTCGCGCGTGGCTACTCTGCGCGCGAGATCCGCTTCTTCCTGGCGCAAACCCACTACCGCCAGCCGATCCACCTCGAGGAGGAGCGCCTGCAGGCGGCGCGCGCGACGCTGCGGCGCCTGGACGAGTTCGTGCGGCGGCTGCGCGCGACGCCGCCGCGGGCGGACTGCGTGGAGGAGACGACGGGCTGGATCCAGCGCGCCGCCGAGGGGTTCCGCGAGGCCATCTGCCTGGATCTCAACGTGCCGGCGGCGCTGGGCGCCCTGTTCGGCCTGGTGCGCCAGGGCAACTACCTGTTCGACCACGGCGGTGTCTGCCGCGAGCACGCGGCGCGGATGCTGGAGGTGCTCGCGCGCATGGACCGGATCCTGGGCGTGCTCGACCTCGACGCGCCCGTAGCGGTGCCCGACGAGCAGATCGAGGCGCTCCGCGCGGCCCGCGACGCGGCGCGTGCGCGCCGCGACTTCGTCGAGGCCGACCGGCTCCGCGACGAGCTCGGGCGGCGTGGCTGGGCGGTGACCGACGGCCCCACCGGGACCACGGTGACGCGCCGCGACCGTTGACGCTGGCGGACGGCTGCCCCGCCCCGGGGCGCCCGCCGCTCAGGCGAGCGACGACCGCGGGTCGTGGCCGCGTGGCTCGGCCGTGAGCACGGCCGCCCGGAGCTCGACGAAGGTGCGGGCGGCGAGCACGTGGCGCTGGACCGAGCCACGGCTCAGGGTGCGCGCGACGTCCGCGAGGATCTCGAGCTGGGCCTGATCGTCGGACGCGGGGGTCAACACCATCACGACGATCCGGCAGGGCTCACCGTCCACGGCATCGAATTCCACCCCGCGGTCGCACGTGGCGACCCCGACGACGGGCCCGGTGAGCCCCTCCAGGCGGGCGTGGGGCACGGCGACGCCCTTCTCGAGCCCCGTCGACATGAGCCGCTCGCGCTCCAGCACCGCCGCCTCGACCCGCGCCGCGTCGAGACCGTGGGCCTCGGCGACGGCGGCCGAGAGGGCGCGGATCACGTCCTCCTTGGTGTCGGCGACCAGGCCCGGGAGGAAGGCCCGCGCGACGACGAAGTCGAGGCAGCGCCGCGGTTTCTTGCTGCGGAGGAGCCAGGCGAGGATGGGGCCGGTGAGGACCGAGGTGACGAGCGCCATCACCACCAGCGCCACGAAGAGCCGCTCGCCGATGATCCCGAGGCGGAGGGCGAGCAGGCCGAGGATGATCTCCATCGCCCCGCGCGAGGTGAGCGCCACCCCGATCGCCCACGCCTGGCGCGGCGCGATGCCGCTCAGCCGCGCCCCGAGCGTGCCGCCCGCGACCTTCCCCACCACCGCGACCGCGAGCACCACCGCCACCAGGGCAGGATCGAAGTGCCGGAGCAGATTCACCCGGAGCCCGACGGTGGCGAAGAAGAGCGGCGCGAAGACGAAGGAGACGAACTGGTCGAGCGTGGCGCGCGTGCGCTCGCGCAGGTGCCGCGAGTCGCCGATGGCGACGCCGAAGACGAAGGCGCCGAAGACGGCGTGGACGCCGAGCCACTCGGTGAGGGCGGCCGCGAGCAGGCCGAAGGTCGCGGTGAAGCCGAGCACCCCGCCGGGCCAGCTCGCGAAGGCGTGCAGGCGCGGCAGCAGGAAGTCGAGCGCCCAGCGGACGACCGTGAGCATCAGGACGAAGAACGCCACCGTCCCGAGCAGCGTCACCAGCAAGGGGGTTTCCGCATGCCTCGCGTCGGCCATCCCGATCACGAAGGCGAAGGTGACCCAGCCGATGACGTCGTTCACGATGGCGGCTGGCACGACCACCATCCCGAGATCGCTGCGGAACAGGTCGAGGTCGAGCAGGGTCCGGACGATCACGGGCAACGCCGAGATCGCCAGCGCCGTCGCGAAGAAGAGCGCGAAGACGAGCGGGTCCGCCCCCGGCTCCGCGCCGAGGATCCGCGGCGACGCCCACGCGAGCCCGAACCCGGCAGCGAACGGGAGGAGCAACCCCGAGAGGCTGACCGCGACCGCCGAGCGTCCCTGGCGCCACACGGCTGACAGATCGACCTCCATGCCCGCCACCAGCATGAACAGCACCAGCGCGACGTTGGTGATGCCGCTCAGCACCTGCGCCCCGGGGCCGCTCGCCGGGAACAGGTACCCGGCGACCCCCGGCGCCAGGGCGCCGAGGACGGTCGGCCCGAGCAGGATCCCCGCGATGATCTCCCCGAGCACCGCCGGCTGGTGCCAGCGCCGCGCGAGCTCCCCGCAGAGCCGCGCGCTGCCGAGCAGCACGGCGCCCGTGAGCAGGACCTGGGTGACCTCGGTGCCGGAGAGCTGATCCATCTGACGGCGTCGGCGCCGACCGACCCCGCGCGCCGGCCGCGGGCACGATAGCCGATCCCTGGGGACGGCGCGACGCGGCGGTGCGCGGGTCGGGGCCGTTGCGCGGCTCAGAGCCGATCGAGCAGGGGCGCGAGGGGCGCCGCGAGATCGCGGGGATCGGACGCGCGAGGCACCTCGACCACCACCGTCCCCGGGGAGCACCGCGCGATGGCGGCGGCGTTCGTGCCGGTCGAACCATCGCGCGCGGCGGCGGCGGAGAGGACGACGCCGGCGAGCGGCAGCGCGGCGGTGGTGAGGGCGCCGAGGACGAGGCGGGTCTGGTTGATGGCGCCGAGACGCTCGGCGGCGACCACGAGCACCCGGGCGTCGAGCGCGCGCGCGAGATCGGTGAGGTCCCGCTCCCAGGTGAGCGGCGTCAGTAGACCGCCGGCGCCCTCGACCAGCGCGAGCTCGGCGCCGGCGGCGAGCGCGCGCACGCGGCGAGCCAGCTCCTCGAGATCGAGGTGCACGCCGGCGCGATCCGCGGCCTCCGCGGGGGCCAGGGGCGCGGGGAGCCGGACCAGCGCGTGCACCGGGTCGGGCTGCCCGGTCGCGGCGGCGCGCAGCGCCCCGTCCTCGCCGGCCGCGGGCGGCCCGGGGCACCCGCTCTCGATCGGCTTGATCGCCATCACCCGGACGCTGCGAGCCGAGAGCGCGAGCGCGAGGGCGCAGCCGACGAAGGTCTTGCCGACCCCCGTGTCGGTGCCGGTGATCACGAGCGTCGAGGGCATGCGCCTGGGGCAGCCATCGCACGGCCGCCGCGGCCCTTCAAGCTCGCGGCGCCGCGCCGTCAGAAGCGCGCCTCGAGGCCCGCCTCGACCAGGTGCTGCACGAACTGCCGGTCGTCGTAGTCGAAGGCGTGGTCGGGATCGTCCGGGTCGTAGGCGACGTTCGAGCGGCTGGCGAGCAGCGCGTACTCGGCCGAGAGGGCCAGGCGGCCGGCCCGATCGAGCGAAACCTCCACCTCGGCGCCGCCGCGGACGCGCAGGTCGCGACGGGTCTTGCTGCTCTGGACCCAGAGCTGCCGCGCGCCAGGTCCGGCGGCGAGGATGCCGCTCTCATCGAGGTACGTGCGGCCCTCCACGCCGCCGGAGAGCCCGAACGACCAGCGAAGGCCCGGCGACCAGGTGACGTCCAGGAGTCCGCCCGGCATGAGGTACGATAGTGGGATCCGGTAGAGCGCCCCCTCGCAGGTCGATCCGGCCGCGCCCGCGCCGCTCACCAGGGCGTCGCAGGCGGGGTAGTCGGCGGCGGCGATCGTGCGCACCACCGTCCCCGCCTGCACCGCGCGCAGCCGGGCCCCGAAGCCGAGCGTGAAGTCCCCCCGCTCCACGAGCTCCAGCAGCGCGACGTCCTCGCGCGCCCCGGTGAGCGCGTCGTCCTCGTCGAAGCCGTGGACGGCGCGCGCCCCGAGGTCGAGCCGGGTCCGGGCCCTCGCGCCGGTCCGGAGCTCCGCGCGCCAGGCGCCGCCGTTCTCCCAGACGAACGGCGTGACCGCCTCGAGCCCGTCGAGCATCAGAGCCGACAGCGCCGTGAGCCGAAACCGCAGGCGCCTCGACCGCGCCAGGTACAGGTGCGCGGCCACCTGGTGCGCCTGCAGGCTGAGCTCGCGCACGCTCGGCTCGAGCAGGGCGTACAGGCTCGGCGTGTACTCGCCGCGGAGCGCGGCGCGCCGCCCGAGCCGCCCGGTGTAGCCCAGGGCGCCGTAGGCCGAGAGCGCGGCGCTGCCCTCCGGGGTCGCCGACGGGGACAGCCCGCTCACCTCGATCGACCCGGACTGCGCGGGGTTCGAGTCGAAGCCGCCGCCGACGTAGAGCGCCCCGGAGGCGCCGGACGGCGGGAGCGGGTCGAGCGCGGCCAGGGTCGCGCGCGCCCATCGCGCTGCGTCGCCGTCGAAACCCAGGCTCAGCGCGCGCTCGAGGTCGCGCCGCGCCGCCTCGTCCTCGCGCGCCGCGAGCTCGATCTCGGCGCGCTTGGCGTACAGCTCCGGGTCGGCCGGCGACAGCGCGATCGCCGCGTCGATGTGCACCCGCGCCGCGGCGGGATCGCCGAGCGCGAGGTGCGCGGCGGCGAGCCCGAAGCGCACGTCGGTGAGGTCGCGAGGCGAGAGCGCGTCCGGCCGGGCCAGGAGCGCCGAGAGGAGGACCGCGGCTCGCCCGGGAGCGCCGCCGCTGAGCGCTGCCGCCGCGTCGCGGAGCTGCGCGGCGAGGTCGCTCGCCGCCGCCGCGCGGTCGAGGCGGTCGAGCTCGCCCTTGAGCTCCGCCCGCCGGGTCTCCACCTCGGCGTCGCCGGGGCCCGCCGCGGCGAGGTGACGACGCGCGTCGGCGGGCCGCCCGTCACGGACCGCCGCCAGCCCGGCGTCGAGCCAGGCGAGCGCGGACGACGCGGGGTCGAGCTGCGCGCTCCGGACGAACGCCGCCTCCGCCTCGGCGTGGCGCCCCAGCTCGAAGAAGCAAGACGCGAGGTTGAACTCGAGCGCGGCCCGCTCGGTGTCGGCGGTCGCGAGCGCGAGCGCCTTCGCGAATTCCGCCGCCGCGGCCGCGAATTCTCGCTGCTCGAAGAGGGCGGTGGCCCGGCGGGCGTGCTCCGCCAGCGCCGCCCGCGGCTCCACCGCGGCGGGCGGCACCGCCTCGGCTGTCGACGGCGTCGCCCCCTCGGGAGGCGGCGCCTCCTGGGCGCGGGCGGCGGCGACTACGAGCGTCGCCGTGGCGGCCACGGCGATCGCTGCCGTCCGCCAACGCTGTCGCCCCAGGCCCGAACGCCGCGATCCGTTCAGCGCGGACCTCCCGCTTCCTCCCCCGCACGCTCCCGGCGCTGCTCCGCGCCCTCCCCCGCCTGGCGAGCGCGCTCACGCTGCTGCTCTCGCTCGCGACGGGCGGCGTCCGCGGCGTCCTCCGCCGCGCGCTCCCCGGTCGTCGCGGCCACGCCCGCGCGAGCTCTCGCCGCGTCGCCGGAGTGGATCCCGGCGGCGTCACGCAGCGCTCCCCCGGCCGGGTCGCGGTTGGTCGCCGTGCCGGTGGCGTCGCTCGCGCCGACGCTCATGCGGACGCGCCCGAGCGCGAGGGGGGGCTCGGCCTCGCTGACGGCGCTCGACGCTGGCTCCGCGACCGGCTCCTCCGCCCGCGGCTCCGGCACCGGCTGGTCAGCGCGCGATCCCTCGGGGACGGCCGCGCGCGCGGCGCCGGGACGCGGCCGGGCCTCGCGCTCCGGCGGCGGAACGGGCGTGGCCTCCGGCGCAACGCCGTCCGCAGGCGGCTCGGCCTCGACTGCCGCCGGCGAGCCTCGCGCTGGCCCTGCAGGGGGCGCGGCGCGCTCCCCCACCCCGTGCGGCGCCGCGACCGCCGGCGCCGGGCGCGGCGCGGGGCGCGAGGCCGCCCAGAAACCGACGCCCGCCAGCGCCCCGGTCGGGACCAGCACCGCAGCCACCGTCCACAGGGTGCGCCGCGCGGTCCAGCGCCGAGCCGAGGTGAGCTGCCGCACGGGCGGGGGCTCTTCCGCGAGGCGGGCCCACAGGCGCTCCTCGAAGGCTCCGTCCGGCGGCGCGACGCGCAGGCCGCGCAGGCGCTCGACGAGCTCGGCTTCGGATGAGGGGATCATGCGGCGGGCCTTCCTGAACGATTGGACGGAGCCGGGGTCGATTGCGTTCCCGCCGCCGGCGGCACGCTGACGCCCTCCTCCTCGGCGGTGAGCGCCGCCGCGAGCTTGGCGCGCGCCCGCGAGAGCCGGGAGCGGACGGTCCCGATGGGCACCCCCTCGACGGTCGCGACCTGCTCGTACGACATCCCCTCGATGTCGCACAGCACGACCGGGATCCGGAACTCCGGCTCCAGGGCACGCACCGCCCGCCACAGGCGCTCGACCTCCTGCTTGTGCGCGGTGAGCTCCTCCTGGCTCTCGGCGTCCTCGGCGGCGCCCACCTGTTCACCGAGCTCCTGCTCCCGCGCGCGCGCGGTGCCTTGACGCCCGCGGCGGGAGTCGATGAAGACCGAGCGAGCGAGGGTGTAGAGCCAGGTCGAGAGGGACGACCGCCCCTCGAACCCCCCGATGGAGCGGTAGGCCTTGAGGAGCACCTCCTGGGCGAGATCGTCGGCGTCGGCCCAGTTGCCGGCGAACGAGAACGCGAAGCGGCGCACGCTGTCGAGGTGCGGCCGGACGAGCTGCTGAAACGCGGCCCGGTCACCACGCCGAGCCCGCTCGACGAGGTCGTGATCACGGGCAGCGAACAAGCGCATGTTCGACGAGGCCGGCGGCCTTGGAGTTCCCCGAACCGGGGCCGAGCATAGCCGCCGGGGTCGGGCGCCGCCAGCGAAGCGCTCGATTTCCGCGGCTTTGGCCGCAGAGAAGGACGGCGCTGCACGCGAGCGATCCCCCGCGCGGAACTCGAGCTCGGGACATCTCGTCGGACGGCCAGCTCACGACGCCGTGGGCCGAGACACAAGGAGCTAGCGATGCGCAAGACTACGATGACGATGACCACCCTCACGATGGCCGTCTGCCTCGGCGTCCTCGGCACGGCTCAGGCCGCGCCCGACGCGGCGGGCACGGCGAGTGCCGACCGGACGCAGGACCGCACGGCAGTGGCCGAGGCGGCCGGAGCGACGGCCCAGACCGGCGACGCGGTCAAGGCCCAGCAGGGCGACGCCGTCGAGGCCCAGACCGGTGAACCCGTGAAGGCCCAGCAGGGCGACGCCGTGATGACCCAGAAGGGTGACGCGGCGGCGGCGAAGCAGGCGGCCAAGGCCGAGAAGAAGGCCGCCAAGGCCGCCAAGAAGGCCGCCAAGGCCGAGGCCAAGGCCCAGAAGCTCCAGAAGATGGCGCAGGCCGACCCCGAGGGCGCGGCGAAGACGGCCGCCAAGGCGGAGAAGAAGGCCCAGGAGAAGGCCGCCGCGGCCAAGGCCGCGGCCGAAGCGGCCAAGCAGGCCAAGGCGAAGGCCGAAGGTGACGCGGCGAAGCAAGCCAAGGCCGAAGGCGCCGGCGACGGAGCGAAGCAGGCCAACGCCCAGGGGTCGGGCGCGGCCGCGGCGGGCCAGCGTTCGGACGGGAACGACGCGCTGCGCAAGGCTTCTCGCGCGGACGCCGCCGGCGAGGGCGAGCGAGGCGAGGGCGCGACCGCCGCCGAGCGGCGCGAGCGCGACCGCACCTCGACGCGCACCGAGACGATGACCGAGCAGCGCGAACAGCGGCGCGACGCCGCCGCTGGGGCTCGCGAAGGGCGCGCCGCGGGCGATGCGGGCGCGGCCGGCAGCGACGGCGCAACGGGCAGCGACAGTGGTTCACGTGCGGGGGCGGGCCGCTGATCCCGCTCGCAGATCTCGCCGAAGGCGGTCCTGCTCCGCGCCTCTTCGTCGCGTCTCCCCACGCGGCGGGGGGCCGCGGAGCAGCGCCGCCTCTGGCACCTGGCTTTCCGTGTGTCCGCCCCTCCCACACGGAGTGGGGTCGGCCCCGTGCGTTGTCCCCGGCGCACGTGGGCCGGCCCCACGCGCTTGCCGCCGTCAGGAGTGCGGGGCGGTGATGGGGGACGGAGGAGGGTAACCTCCACGTCGGTCGATGGGGAGAGGCGCAGGGGACATGACCCTACAGCCCAGCCGCGCGGCGGCGAGGAAGTGCGCGCAGGCTCGAGCGGGTTCCGGCGACGCCGATGAACGACATCGGGTCGCGTGGTGTATTTCGTCAGTCACATCAACCAAGGGAGGAAGGGCAGCATGACGCTTCGTATCCGACACACCATCGCTACGGTGGGCTCGCTCGCCATGGCGGTGCTCCTCGTCCAGTGCGGCAGCAAGGACGACAGCGACACCGACCGCGCGACCCCTGGCGGGACCGGCGGCGAGGTCGCGGGGGCTGCGGGTGAGGGCGAGAGCACAGGCGGCTTGCGCACCGGCGGGACCGGCGGGCGCACCGGCGGCACAGCCGGGACGGGCGGCGCCGGCACCAGCGACGCCGGCACGGCCGGCGAGAGCGAGGCCGCCGGCGGCGCGAGCACCGCCGGAACCGGCAACACGGGGACCGCGGGCGAGAGCGCGGCGTCCGGCGGCGCAAGCGACGCCGGCACGGCCGGCGAGAGCGAAACCGCCGGCACGGGCAACGCCGAGGTAGGCGGCGCGGCGGGCGAGCAGGAGGGTGCGGGAGCGCCTGGCTCGGGCGGCGCGCCGAGCGGCGGCACCGCGACCGGCGGACTCGGCGGGACGACCACCGGCGGCGCCACCGCGGGCGGCGCGGCGGGCGAGGGCGGCGCCGGCGATGAGCCACCGGTGGAGTGCGGCGCGATCGGCGAGAGCTGCTGCGAGGGCGACGTGTGCACCTCCGCGCTGACCGTCTGCACGGCCCGCGACGTGTGCGCGGCGTGCGGGACCGCGGGCAGGATCTGCTGCGCGGACGGCGTCTGCGCCGAGGCCGGCACCACCTGTGGCGACTCCAACACCTGCGAGGCCTGCGGCACCGCGGGGGCCCAATGCTGCCCCGGCGTCGGCTGCAGCGACGGATCCTGCTGCGTGGGCGGGCTCTGCATCGCCGAGGACAGCTCCTGCGGCGCGGACCTCGGCGCCTGCGTGGACGGCTCCTGCGCCAACTGCGGCGGCGCCGGCGAGGACTGCTGCGACGGGAGCTGCGAGGGCGGTCTGCTCTGCGCCGACGGGACCTGCAGCGCCTGCGGCGCGAGCGGGGAGATCTGCTGCGCCGGCGACACCTGCGACGCGGGGCTCCTGTGCCAGGACGGAGCCTGCACGGACTGCGGCGCGCTCGGCGAAGCGTGCTGCAGCGGCGGCCTCTGTGACGGGGCCGGCGGGGCCTGCAGCACGGGCGACGTCTGCGTCGCCTGCGGGGAGCCCGGCGAGGCCTGCTGCGACGACGGCGCCTGCGCGGATGGGGCGACGTGCACCGGCGGGGTCTGCGTCCTCTGCGGCGGTGGAGGCCAGCGCTGCTGCCCGGGCGACGCCTGCAACGACGCCGGCTGCTGCGTGGGGAACCTCTGCATCAGCGAGGACCAGTCCTGCGGCGAGGACCTCGGGACCTGCACCGACGGCGCCTGCTCGGGCTGCGGCGCCGCGGGCCAGCCCTGCTGCGACGGGAGCTGCACCGCGGGCCTGGTCTGCACCGACGGCGTCTGCGGGGACTGCGGCGGCGCTGGCGAGCCCTGCTGCGCGGACGCCACCTGCGAGGCCGAGCTGACCTGCGACGTCCGCGACACGAACACCTGCGTCGTCTGCGGAGCCGCCGGCGAGCCCTGCTGCGCGGTGGACGGCGCGCTGGTCTGCGACGCAGGCCTGGACTGTGACCGGTCCGGTGGCTTCGTCTGCACCGCCTGCGGGAACGAGGACGGCGCCGAATGCTGCGAGCCGCCCGCGGAGGCGTGCAGCGTCGGCGTGTGCATCGAGGGGACGTCATCCGCCACCTGCCGGACGACCTGCGGTGACGTGGACCAGCCCTGCTGCAGCGCCGGCGGCGCCGGCCTCGGCGGCCTCTGCGCCGACGGCCTGAGCTGCACGGGGGCGGGGACCAACCGCACCTGCCAGGCGGACTAGCGTAGGCCCGGCGACGCCGCGCCCGGCCGGTCCGGACGCGGCGCCCGCCCCGCGCGGGCTCACGGATGCAGGGCCAGCAGCCGGAGCTGCTCGATCACGATCGGGGTGCGAGCGCCGAGGAAGGCGCTCTTGGTCTTCTCGAGCGCCGGCAGCCAGTCTTCGTTCTTGGTGCGGGGCCGGTCGGGGCGCCGGGCGTCGCCCCAGCGGGCGGACTCGGCGATGACGGCGAGCGCGATCTCGTCGGCGCGCGCCTGGAGCAGCGGGACGGCCCGCTCCGGGGTCATGAGGCCCCCCGCCCCCAGCACCTCCTCGGCGCGAGCGGCGAAGCGCGCCCGGTACTGCGCGTTCTCCACCAGCCGGTGGTGGAGCCACTGCGGGTGAAACTTGGCGAACGAAGACACCTCCATCCGGTAGCGGTCGTCGATCTGTCCGCGCTCGTTGGTCGCGCTCCCGGGGTAGCCGATGATGGCGCGGTCCTCGGTCACCCCGTCACCGACGCGCACGGGGTCGGCGAGCAGGGTGTGCTCGTTGTCGTGGGCGAAGAAGAGGAAGCCGTGCTCGGGGTCCACGCGGCTGTCGAGCATGAAGAAGTTGTTCGGCTCCTGGTTCTGGTAGAACTTGCTCACCGGCCCGTCGAAGTTGCCGGTGTAGAAGATCACCAGCATGAAGTCGATGAGGTTGTCCACGTCGACCAGGACGGGCAGCCTCGGGTCCCGGGTGCCGTCGGGGCCTCTGCCCTCGAGCTGGTAGTAGGTCGCGTCACTGGCGAAGCCCTCCTGGCAGAGCGCCCACACGGCCTCCCACCCGGCGGTGGTGCCGTCGGTGGCGACGACCGTGGGGTCGTCGTTGGCGCGATCCACCTTCAGGGTGTCCCAGTCCTCCCGCGCGCCGCCGAGATAGCTCGCGGCGTACGCGGCCTCCGCGCGCTCCTGGCTCTGGAAGAGCCCCCAGTACACGCCGTCGAGGAACAGGTGGTAGGCGCGGCTCCGCGTGTAAGGGCGCCCGAGCGCGCGCTGCAGATCCCGCGAGAAGACATCGCGCACCATGATGCTCTCGCCGTCCAGATCCCCCTCGAAGGCCCAGGAGTAGTTCTGAGCGGTGCGGAGATCGAGCTTGTCGAAGGAGGCCTCGCCCTCGCTGCCGAACAGGGGGAAGCGGAGCTTGGGGGTGCCGTAGTCGCCCGAGAAGAAGAGGCGGAAGGCGTGCTTCGGGTTCGTCCCGATGCGGCTGTAGCCCCCCCGGATGCGGATGCCCACGTTGCCCTGGCAGCCCGCGCGCCCGTCCGGGTAGATGACCTCGAAGGAGCCGAAGCGCTCCCACTCGGGGCCATCCTGCTGCGCGTTGACGTAGATGCCGCTCGACGAATCGAAGAGATTCGCGAGCTCGGTGACGAGCGAGACGCTCGGCAGATCGCGCAGCGCGGCCGGCAGCTGGGGACCGTACTCGGCCGAGCCGGTGACGTCCGGATCCATCCCGTAGTCGATCGCCTGCTCGTCGCCGCCACTGCTCCAGGGGTCGTCGCCGCGGCCGGCCCTCGGCGCGGGCCACTGGGGCCCCGGCGCCTGACCATCGGGGGAGAGCTCGACCACGCGGTCGAGGAAGAGGTACGTGTGGGTGACGACCTCACCCGCCGCGGCCGTCTGACCGCTCGCGGTGGCCCGAACCACGTACCCCGGCGCGAGGTAGCGGTTGGTCGTGTCCGCCGGATCGACGTGAAGCACGAGCGGCAGCGCGGCGGTGAGCGCGGTCGCCGAGGTGCGGGGATCGCTGCTGTCGAGCGTGTAGCGGACCTCGGTCGCGGTCGGGTGGCTGACGGTCAGGGCGAAGGGAACGGAGTAGGCGCCGCGCGGAGGGCTGAAGACGAGGCCCGAGGTCGTACCCTCGTACGGCTGCGGGTGATCGAAATCGCCGCCGGGGATCTCGTCGTCGGTCACCGGTCCGCCACCGGGGTCGTCCTCTTCCGCACCCCCGAGCCCCGAGCAGGCCGCGAGGAGCGCGGCGAGGAGCGGGGCCGCCCCGGCGCGGGCGAGGCGAGCTTGCATGTAGAAGGGATAGCTCAGCGGGGAGCGCCGGGCAATCCGCGGCCTCTCGTCGCGGTCGCTCAGTACTGCGCGAAGAAGCTCCAGATGCCGGCCCCCGCGAAGGACGGCCAGTTGTGCCCGTCCTGGTGCACGCACCAGTGCACCGGGCGGCCCGCGGCGCAGCCCTCGTAGGCCACGCAGGGGCTCGGCTCCACCGGCGCCGTCGTCGTCCCGCAGGCGTTCGCCGCGAGGTACGCATCGCGCGCATCCTCCCCCATCGAGAAGTCCACGGTCTCGTCGTTTTCCCCGTGCGCGATCCAGGCGGCCACCGCGGGGGTGCACGCCGCGCCGGGACCGCCGAACGGCGGCCCCCCCGCCACCGGCGCCACCGCCCGGAGCACGCTCGCCCGCGAGCACCCCAGCCGGTTGGTGAAGAAACCCCCGAAGCTGTGCCCCGTGCTGAACACCCGCGTCGCGTCGACGCAGTACTCCGCGCTCAGCGCCGCGAGCAGCGCGTCGAAGTAGGCCACGTCCCCGCCGGTGTCGGACAGATCCCAAGCGGCCTGCCCGCTGTCGTTCGGCAGCCCGTCCGGGTACGCGAAGATGGCCGCTCCCCCGGACTCGTTCTCGATCCGGAAGTACATCCGCGCCATCGACCCGCTGCCGCCGAGCCCGTGCCAGGCGAACACCAGCGGCAGCGGCGTGCTCGCGTCGTAGCCCGTCGGCACCGAGAGCACGTAGGTGCGCTCCGTCCCCCCCACCGTCAGCGTCCGCTCCTGCACGCCCGTCGGAGCGCCGGTCACCCCACAGCCCGAGGACGGCACACCGCCCGTACCGGAACCGCCCGCCGCGACCTCGCCGCCGGTCGCCGCGCCGCCCGTCCCGGGATCACCGCCGGTCGCCTCCCCACCGGTCGCGGGCTCCCCACCGGTTTCCACGCCGCCCGTCGCGGGCTCCCCGCCCGTCTGCGCGCCACCCGTCGCCGGCGCGCCGCCCGTCTCGGCACCGCCCGTCACGGGCTCCCCGCCCG
>CAYVRP010000028.1:0-77777 GCA_964454025.1 uncultured Polyangiaceae bacterium
GCGCGCGGCGCCGGGGGAAGCCCCCAGCGCCTCGGCCTCGGCGCGGGTGAGGCAGCGCACGATCATGCCCCGGCCGTCGGCGACCCGCCCCCAGGAGCACACGGGGTCGTACGGGTAGCGGTAGGTGTCCCGGGAGCCGTCCGCGGCGGCGATCCCCGTGACCGCGACGCCGGCGAGGACGGCGGCGGCCAGCGGGAGGATCACCGCGCGCCGGGCGCGCGCAGGAGGCGTCGTATCGGGGGGGAGGCACGCGGCGCGGCGCGGCGCGCACGGGTCGGATCGGTTCGCGTCTTTCATCGGCAGAATCCCTGGAGCACGTAGGCGTTCTGGGGCTCTTCGATCCCCTTGAGCTGGATGCCGGTCACCGTCTCGACTCGGACGTGGGGCGCGATGCGGTCATACACCGCCTGGCTCAGGAGCACCCCCCCGAGCGGGCACTTGGACTCGTGGCGCTGCGCCCGGTTCACCACGTCCCCGATGCAGGTGTAGTCTCGGCGAACCAGGCGGGAGCCGATGTCGCCACGGACGATCGGCCCGCAGTTCAACCCGATGCGCATGACGAGCGGCGGCTCGCGCCCCACGTTGAACGCCGCCAGCGCCTGCTGCATTCCCCACGCCGCGCGCGCCCCCCGAAGCGCGTGCGGCTCGTCGAAGTCCGGCCGGTCCTCGAAGACCGCCATGATGGCGTCGCCGATGAACTTGTCGATGTCGCCGCCGTGATCCCGGATCACCACGCAGAGCGCGTCGAAGGACGCGTTGAGGACGTCGACCACCTCGCGTGGCGTCATCCGCGAGCTCATGGCGGTGAACCCCGAGATGTCGCTGAAGAGGAGGGTCGCGTCGACCCCCCGCGCCCGGATCTCGCCGAGGTCTCCGCTCGCGCCCAGGGCCTCGGCGGCCCGCACCGCACCCTCGCTCAGGTACAGTCGCGACGCCTCCTTGTAGCCGGCGAGGCGCGCCTCGGCGAGCACCCGCTCCACGATGGCGATGCACTTGTCGGTGCTGAACGGCTTGACCAGGTAGCTGGTGAGCCCCGCGGCGCGCATCTGGGCCTGGTCCCGCCGGGTGTCCCGCGCCGTGAGCATGACGATGGGCACGTCGCGGGTCAGCAGCTCGCGCCGCAGGGCGATCACCAGCTCGAAGCCGGTCATGCGCGGCATGTCGTAGTCGGTGAGCACCAGATCGGGAGGGTGCGCGAGGGCCCGCTCGAGCCCGTCGCGCCCGTCCACGGCGGTGTCGACGACGAAGCCTTGGCGTCGCAGGCAGTCCGCGACCAGGTGGCGGATGGCGGCGGAGTCGTCGACCACGAGGACGCGCTCGCGCGGCTTCGCCATCCGGGTGGCGAGCAGGGCGTGGAGGCGGCTGATCAGCTCCTCCTGGACGACTGGCTTGACCAGGTAGTCGTCGGCCCCGGCGTCGAAGCCACGCTCCAGATCCGACGCCTCCCCGAGCGACGAACAGATGACGACGGGCACCGAGGCGAGCCGCTCGTCCTGCTTCACGGTCCGACACAGGGCGAAGCCGTCGAGGCGCGGCATCTCCACGTCCGTGAGGAGCAGATCCGGCCGCCGGTCGCGGAGGCGGGCGAGCGCCTCCTCCCCGTCCCAGGCCTCGACCACGTCGTACCCGGCGTCACGCAGGAGGGGGACCGTGTGGCGGTGGATGAGGTCGCTGTCGTCGGCGAGGAGCACCGTCAGCCGGCCGTGAGCGGTGGCCTCCACGGCCGAGAGCAGCTCCTGCGCCGGGAAGGGCACCTGCAGGCTCCGGAGGAACCCGAGCTCACGCGCCGCCTCGCAGTCCGCGACGTCGAGCCCGAGGTAGATGGCCCGATCGAGGACGACGCCGGCGGCGCGCGCCGCGCAGAGCGCGCGAGCGGCGGGCTCCCCGGCCACGATCGGCGCGAAGATCACGACCTCGGGCGGCGGGTCATCGCGCCCGAGCAGCGCCGCGAGGTCCGGCGCGGCGCGGACGCGGTGCCCCGCCGGACCGAGCGCACGGGCGACGAACCCGGCGAGGATCCCAGGCGGGGTGACGAGTCCGACCTCGACCATCGCGCCGAGTCTACGGCACCGGGGACGGTTCTCGAACAGCCCGCCCGCAGCGGCCGGGGGCGAGGTGCCCCCGGGGCGCCGCGCCGCTCGCCCCGGGCCGTCATGGTGGGGACGGGGTGGCCCGGACTCGGCGCCGGCCCCGGAGACGCACCGCCTCGTTCGGCCGGCCGCGGGTCGCACGGCGAGAACGGTTTGAGCGCGGACGCCGCCGCGTGCTAGGGACCGGAGGGCTCCGGCCCGGACGGCGATGACCTGCGACGCGCTCCCGACCGCGGCCGAGGCCGTGCTGACGTTCCTCGAGAGCGTCGGACGCCGCTCGGAAGCGGAGCTCTACCTCAAGCTCTTCCGCGAGCTGCCGCCGCAGAGCTTCGCCCTGGTGGTGGCGGATGGCCAGGTCCTGCGCCGCGCGGTCGGCGGCATGCTCGAGCAGCTCCGGTTCTTGGCCGACCTGGGCCTGGTGGCCCCCATCGTGGTGGGCGCGGTGAACACCGACCGGGCCGCGCAGCTCGCCGTCGAGCTCGGCGAATGGCTGCCGGACGTGTCGCTCACGTCTCGCCTCCACGCCATGGACGAGCCGGACCTGGTGGCGCGCCTCACCGAGGAGCTCCAGGGCGATCAGGTCCCCGTCGTGTGGTTCCGGCCGGTCGCCGGCGAGCCGCCGCGCGCGCGCTTCGCTCGGCTGGGCGTGCTCGCCCGCGACCTCGGGTCCCGCAAGGTGGTCCTGGTGCGCGAGGGCGGCAGCATCCGCCTGCGCAACGAGCGGGGCCCCCACCCCTACTCGGATCCCGGCGCGCTGCGCGAGGACGGCCAGATCTCCGTGCTCAACCTCCGCACCGACCTCGAACCGCTCCTGGCCGCAGGCCAACTCCGCCAGGCCGCCGCGCGGCTCCTGGAGCTCATCGCCACCCTGCTCGACGAGGGGATGGAGGCCTCGGCGCGCACGGTGAGCGTCACCTCCCCGTTCACGCTGCTGCGCGAGCTCTTCACGGTCAAGGGATCCGGGACGCTGGTGAAGGCGGGCAGCGACATCCGCCGCTACGGCTCCTACGCGGAGATCGATGTGGCGCGGCTCCGCTCGCTCCTCGAGCGCGCGTTCGGGCGGCGGCTCGCGCCCGGGTTCTTCGCGCGCCGACCGCTCGCGCTCTACCTGGAGGCATCCTACCAGGGGGTGGCCATCGTGGAGCCCTCTCCCGTCGGCTCCTACCTGACCAAGTTCGCCGTGGAGCCGGTCGCGCAAGGGGAGGGGCTCGGCCACGACCTGTGGCAGGCGCTCACCCGCGAACACCGGGCCCTGTTCTGGCGCGCGGCGCCGCACAACCCCGTTGGCTCCTGGTACGTCAAGCAGTGCGACGGGATGATGCGGCTCCCGCCCTGGCACGTCTACTGGCGCGGGCTCGACCTCGAGGCCGTGCCGGCGGCCATCACCGAAGCGCTCGCGCGCCCGCCCGACCTCGCGCCGACGCCGGGCCCGGGCGCGAGCGTCCCCGGGTGAGGCGGCCCCCTACTGGCCGAGCGACTCGGCGCGGTTGACGATGCGCGGGGTGATGAAGATCACGAGCTCCCCGCGCTGGTCGGTGCCACGCCGGTGCTGGAACAGGAGCCCCAGGATGGGCAGATCGCCAAAGAAGGGGACCTGGTCGACGTTGCGGCCCGTGCTGCGGGTGTAGATGCCGCCGATCACCGCCGTGTGGCCGTCCGCGATGAGCAGCGTCGTCTCCGCCTCGCGCTTGAGGATCGTGGGATCGCCCCGCGCGGAGGTCTGGTTGAAGTCGGGCTCGTCGCGGTTGACCTTCACGTTGAGCAGCACGCTGCCGTCGGCCGTGACGTGGGGCTTGACCAGCAGCTGGAGCTTGGCCTCCTGGAACACCGTCTGGACGCCCTGCGCGCTCACCTGCGAGAACGGGATCATGGTGCCCTGCGAGATGCGCGCCTGCTGGTTGTCCAGGGTGAGGATGCGGGGGCTCGAGAGGATCCGCAGCATGCCCGTCGCCTCGGCGGCGGTGAGGCGGAGGTTCATGTTGATGGTGTTGTCCACCGAGCCCATGGCGAAGCCGATGGCGCCGCCCTGCCCGGTGCCCGCGGGCGCCGGGAGGTTGACGGCGAAGTTCGGGTTCGGGATGGAGTTGGAGAACGGGCTCAGACCGGCCGTCGGCGTCTGCCCGTCGCTCGCGCCGCCAGCGATCCCCAGCGTGTGCGGGAAGGCGAGCCCGGTCGGGTTCCCCGTCGCGGAGGAGAAGGAGATGTCGCCGCCCCACTGGATGCCGAGATCCCGGAAGTAGCGGCTGGTCGCCTCGATGATCCTGGCCTCGACCAGCACCTGGGGCGTCTGCGTGTCGAGCGCCCGGGTGAGCTCCTCGATCTGGTTGAGGTTGCCCGCGATGTCCCGGACGATGAGGACGTTGGTCCGGGCGTCCACCGCGATCGAGCCGCGGCTGGAAAGCAGCTCCTTGGCCCGCGGCTGGATGTCCGCGGCATCGCCGTAGCTCACCGGGATGAGCCGGGTCTCCAGCGGCTCGAGGGCGATCTGCTGCTTGCGCCGCGCGAGCTCCTGTTCGCGCTCCTTCTGCAGGTCGTCCAGGGGCGCCACCCGGATGAGGTTGCCCTGGCGGACCATCCCCAGCTTCTTGGACTGGAGCACCACGTCGAGCGCCTGGTCCCAGGGGACGTTGCGCATCCGGATGGTCACCGTGCCGCGGACGTTGTCGGCGGTGATGATGTTGACGCGTCCCACGTCGGCGAGCAGGCGGAGCACGTTGTGGATGTCAGCGTCCTTCAGGTCCAGGTCGATCCGGCGCCCGGTGAAGCGCTCGGCGCGGGCCTGCCCCAGCACCGCAGGCGTGAAGCCGCTGGCGTGATCGGGCGGGGGCGCGTCCTCGGCGACCGCGGCGACCGGCGCGAAGCCCCCGTGCACCTCGGGCAACCCGCCGACGGCGTCCTCCACCGTGACGGTCCGCGCGCGGCGCGTGGGGCCCCCGTCCGCGCCCACCCCGGTGTCCGCCCAGGCCTGCGCGGCGGCGGTCGCGAAGCTCAGGACCAGGGCGCCCCCCTCCCGAGCCACGATGGCTCGGGCCTCCTCCACGTGCTCCACGTCGACCACGACCTCGTCGGCGCGGGCGGCGCTCGGGTACGTCGCGACGCTCGCCACCGGCCCCCCGTAGGCGGCGACGTCCAGCACGCGCGCGAGTGGCGCCGGGAGCTCGACCCCCTCCAGCACCAGGCGGGTCCGGCCCGGACGGGTCGGCACGATCCGGTGGCGCACCTGACCGCCGAGGTCGATCACGACCGCGTCGAGCCGGGCCTCGTGTCGGAACCGGACGTCGCCGATCCGTACCCGGGAGGCGGGGGCCGGCGGCCCCGCGGCGGGGGCGCGCACCGCTGCGGGTCGGGGCGAGGAGCCCGCGCGGAGCGTGATCACCAGACTCTCGTCGGTCGCGTCGATGGCGAATTCGGCAGGCCGGGCGAGGGTGACGAGGACGCGCGTGGTGGTGCGCTTGGACTGCTTGAATTCCTGCAGGAGGACCCCCGCGACGAGCCCGCTACCCCGCGTGATGGCGGCCGGCGCGCCGTCGAGCACGGCGTCCGCGAGGTCGACGACGAGGCGCGTCCCGTTCCGGTCGAGCCGCGCGGTATAGCTCGGCTTGGCCGTGACGCCGAGGCGGACCACCGTGGCGTCGGCGGCGGCCTCGACCGCCGCCGTGGTGACGGCGCGACCGTGACCGGCGGCACGCGCGGCGCCGGCCAGGACGACCAAGGCCACGAAGACGAGCAGGGCAGACGCCGGGGACGCTCGAACTCTGAACCTCATTTCACCGGGCTCCGAGGGAAGGGAGAGTCGCCGCTGCCGCGCTACGTGGGCACGTACGACCGTCGGGTAGAAGCCTAGCGGCTTGCGATCGGGGGGAACAAATTCGGGGACGCGCCCCGCCGCGCTTCGATAACCGGGCCGCCGGCGCCGCCGCCGCGCGCCGCGCCCACGCGCCGGCGCGTGACCGCGCCGGGCCGCACCGCCATCCGCGGTTCACCCGGGCGCGGGCGAGGCGGCGCGGCGCCGGGCCGCGCGCCGGCGCTACTCGTCGGGGCTCGGCTCCTCGGTCCGGAGCGAGATCACCTTCGTCGCGCTCGGGACGTCGGGGTTCTGCGGGTCCTCGCGCACGAACACGACGTCTCCGTCGCGGATCCGCTCGACCCTCCAGTTGAGCTCGTAGGCGGCGCCGCGCTGGCCGGGGGACTGCACCACCTCGGCGCGACCGACGAACATGCCCCGCTTGATGGAGTACCCCTTGCCGGTCGGGTCGACCAGCATCGCCAGCGGAGGATCGGCGTTCTGCACGATGCCGATCAGGCGGAGCTGGTCGAGGGAGTACTTGTCGAGCAGGACCTCGCGCTGCGACTCGACGCGACCCTTCGCCTCGACCGCGAACTGCTCCTCGTAGGAGCGGAAGGGATCCCGGCTCCGCTCGCTCTCGCCGAACTCGTACTCCTCGAACACCAGCCTGACCTGCGGTCCGGCGCTGGCGGACGCCGACGCCGACGCCGACGCCGCCCCCGCGCTCTTCTTCCTCCCTTGGGGACCCACGGGCGCGCTGGAGCTGGTCTTGCCGCCGCCCCCGCACGCGACGGCCACGGCCACCGCGAAGAACCCCGCGAGGACTCGCCTCGCCATCGCCTCGCCTGGCGCCATGGCTACTTCTTCCCTCCGCTGCGCGCGCGCCCCCGCGCGCCCTTGCCCGCCTGCTCCACGTCGGCGTCGGTGAGCGAGCGGAACGCCGTCGCCTGCGCCTCCACCGACACCACCACGTTGTCGTCCTCGAGCTTGGGGGCCGTGATCGAGATGTCTTCCATGTTGATCACGCGATCGAGCTCCGAGATCCCCTGGAAGAACTTGGCCACCCGGTGGTAGCGGCCGGTGAGCCGCACCTTCATCGGCACCCGCGCGTAGAACTCCTGCTTGAGCTCCAGGTCCGGCGTCCAGGCGATGAGGTTGACCCCGCTCAGGTTCGCGACCGACTGGACCGAGCTCAGGAAGGCCGGGTACTGGGCCTCGCTGGGCAGGATCTTCTCGATCTCGGCCTTGCGCTGCTCCCGCTCGTGGAGCTCGGCCAGATCCTTCTGGTACGCGCTCTCGGCCTTCTTCGCCTCCGCGAGATCGGACTTCAGCTTGTCCTCCCGCCGCACCTCGGCGGTGATCTTCTGCGCCACGTCGCCGTAGAAGACCACCCAGTAGGCGACGCCGATCAGCGCCAGCGCGGCGACGATGATCCCGACCTTGGCCGGAAGCGGCACGCGCCTGAGGATGGAGTCCTTGGCCATGTCAGTATTTCACCTTCGCCTCGAGCTCGAATCGGACGAGCTCGAGCCCGGACTTGCCGCTGATCCGCGCGGCCGGCAGCAGCCGGACCTCGTCGAAGCACGAGGAGAGATGCATCCGACGGGCGAGCTCGCTGACGTCCTCGCCGTCGCGCGCGACCCCCTGCAGGCGAACCTTCCGCTGCGACTCGATGAAGGAGGTGAGCCACAGCCGGCGCGGATCCCAGTTGGGGTTGTACATCGCCAGGGGGTCCTCGCGGCGGACCCGGTCGAGCACCTCCGGCGCCACGGTCGGACCGCGGCCCGCCGTCATGATGCGCGCGAGCTCGAGCAGGACGGTCGTGGGCCCCGTGCGTGCGCTCTGCAGCTTGGCGATGGCGTCCTCGCGCGCGCGGAGCTTGGTGAGCTTCGCCGTCACCTCGGCGTGATCCTGCACGGCCTTCTTGGATTGGGCGATCCGCGCCTCGAGCTCGCGATTCTTGCGCGTCTGCTCCGCCAGCTGCTGGTTCTTGTAGCCGTGGAAGACGAACAGCCCCGACACCTCGGCCAGCACCAGGATGAGGAGCGCGGCGAGCCAGAGCTGACCGCCCTCGCGGCGCTCCGTGCCGCGGCGCTTCTGCGGGAGGAGGTTGATGCGGATCATGACGTGCGCGTCTCCCGCTCCTTGCGCAGCGCCAGCCCGAGCGCGACCGGGAGCTGCGCCGCGCGCCGCTGGAGCAGCACGGGGTCGACCTCGCGCTCGACGGCGACCCCCTCGGTGGGCGCCCAGGCGGAGACGGGGACCCGGGCGCGCCGCTCGATCGCCTGGGCCAGCGCCACCAGGTTCGCGGTCCCGCCCGTGAGGTAGATGTGCGCGATCTCGTTCTCGCCGCTGGTGGCCATGAAGAAGTCGAGCGACCGCTGGATCTCGGCCGCGATGGAGTCGGTCACCGCCTCGATGACCGCGATCACTTGCTGCGGGACCATCCCGGGGCGGTCGGCTTCGTCCGCGGACGAGCCGCCGCACTTGTACGCCTCGGCCTGCTCGAACGGGATGTTGAGCTGCTTCTGGATCTCCTCGGTGATGACGTTGCCGCCGTTGGCGATCTCGCGCGTGAAGGCGCTGATCCCGTTGGAGACGATGTTCAACGAGCTGAGACTGGCGCCGACGTTGATGATGGCGATCGTCTGCTCGGGGGGCAGGCCCCGGGTGGCCTCGAAGAGGTTCTGCACGGTGAAGGCGTCGATGTCGCAGACCACGGGGCGGAGCTTGGCGTCGCGAGCGAGCTGCGCGTAGTCGTTGATCTGGTCGCGCTTGGCGGCCACCAGCAACAGATCCATCTGGCTCGCCTCGGGGCGGCGCCGGAGGACCTGGTAGTCCACCTGGACGTCCTTGATGTCGAAGGGGATGTGCTGCTCCGCCTCCCAGTGGATCTGCTCGTCGAGCTCCGCCGCCGTCATGATGGGCACGGTGATCTTGCGGATGATGACGCTCTGCCCGGAGACGCTGAGCGCGACCTCCTTCTGCCGGATGCGCGCGTCATGGAACACCCGCTGCAGCACCTCCACGACGTTCCCGGCGTCCATCACCTGCCCGTCGACGATGGTCTGCGGCGGGAGGGGGGCGAACCCGAACCGGACGAGCGAAGGCGCCCGCCGGACCTCGCGGATCTGACACACCTTGATCGAGCTCGTACCGATGTCGACGCCGACCAGGTTCCTGCCTTCGCCCATGAGACCTCGCGCGCGGACGCCAGTCCGCCTCGGAAACTCTGGCACCCGGCGCGCACGACCGGCAAGAAACCGCCGCGCCGGACCCCAGGCCGGCGAGCCGAGCCCGGCGGACCGCTCGCGGCGGTTCAATGCCCGTGGACGCCAGGAGCGGCAGCGCGCGGCTCGCTGCCGGGCGTCGTCGTGATCGGGGGCGGAGAAGGCGCGGCCCAGCGGTAGGCGCGAGGACGCATGGTGCGGTCCAGCGCGAGCAGCACGGTCGCGTCCTCGCGCGGGCGCGGCGGCGTTTCCGTGCCCGCCTGCTGCACGAAGGGCGGCAGCTGGGCGCCGCGCTCGAGCTCGACCACGAGCTTGCACCCCGCGAGGACGAGCGCGCTCGCCAGCACGGCGCCGGTGTCGTGGGTCGCCCGCGCCACCACCACCCGCCCGTCGTCGGTCACCCCCAGCGCGGCGCGCTCGCGCATCGGGCCGGGCGCCGCGGCGCGGGGCTCCAGCGCGGAGCCGACCGCGAGCAGCGGGAGCTGGACCGCCGCCTCGCCCGCGGCGAGCCGGAGGTTCGGGGACGGGGGCGAGATCCGCAGCGTTCCTTCCGGGGACACCACCAGCGTCGCCGCCTCGTCGCGGAGCGGCAGCGTGGGGAGGTGGTGGAAGCTCAAGCCCAGTCGCTGCTCCGGCGTCGTGGCCCCCAACCCGACGGCGGCCACGGCGCGGGCCTGATCCGCCGCCGCCAGCTCCAGCACGGGCGGCGGCGCGTCGAGGGGGCGTGGCTCCCGCTCCCCCGCCCGCAGGGCGAAGTCGAAGCGTTCGTCGGCGAAGCTCGTGAGCTCGACGTTGACCCCACCCACCGGCAGGCGCGCGGAGAAGATGGCGGGGAGGAAGTCGGGATCCGGCTGCCTGCCCGGGCACGCCCGCCAGGTTCCCGACGGGAGCGGCGGGGGCGCCAGGTCCCGAACCAGGACGTAGAAGAAGTCCTTGGCCGAGGCGAAGATGAACTTGTCGGGCGCGATCTTCATCGCGGGGTCGGCCTTGCGCAGCTCGAAGCGGTGCTGATCCATGTCGAGCACGTCCGCGAAGACGAAGCCGCAATGGCCGGGGTTCATGTCGAGGTGGAGGGCGTAGGTGCAGCCGGCCTGCCGCAGGCCTCGCCCGAGGCTCTCCGCGTCGATGCTCGCGCCGAAGCCGTACAGGACGTGGCCCGCCGCGGTGACGCAGAGGGCCGTCCGTTGCGTCTGCACGCTGGTGCCGCCGAGCTGCTCTCCCCAGGTCTTGCGCCCCGTCGGGTTCACGATCCCGTCGACGAGCAGCGGTTCGAGGTTCTGGCGCAACGACACCACGTCGGCGGGCAACGCCGGAGGCCCAGACCAGGTCCCGAAGCCGACGCGCCCCCGGTCGTCGACGAGGAACGTCGCCGCGCCGGCCACGGGCGGCAGCAGGCCCCGTCGGTCCACGACCATCCCGTAGGTCCCGTGATCGGTCTTGAAGGCACCGTTGAACGTCGCGACGACGCGGTCGAGCACGCCAGGATCGCGCGGGATGCGCCCGGTGCCGGGCGGCCCGGGCAGGGGCTTCGGGTCCTCGTGCCCCGCCTGGACCCGCAGATCGAGCTGGCGCATGTCGAGCGCGACGAGGAGGAGCCGCGAGTAGGGGCGCTCCGGGTCCGGGCGGACGAAGGTGCGAAAGAAGTAGGGGGGCGCCCCCTCCTTCGCCCCGGCGACGCGCGCGAGGAAGGGGTACTCCACGGGCTCCCACACGCCCTCGCCGGGCAGCTCTTCCTGCCACATCGAGGGCAGGTTCGGCGGCGGCCATTCGTCGCCCGGGGCCGCGGCGACGCGGCGCGGTGCCGCAGCGGCGGGGGCCGCGACCCGGGCTCCTCCGGCGCCGCCGCGCAGCAGGAAGGCCACCCGGCGCCCCAGGTCGGCGGCGGTGAAGGCCACGCCCTCCGCCCACGCGACGGGGCCAGGCCCCACCTCCGCGCGCACGGTATCGACCGCCCAGAGCACGACGGGCTTGGCGGCGGGCCGCGGGCGCGAGAGGCGCGCGCCGGTGACCGGACCGCCTCCGGCCTGCGCCAGGGTCCCCGCGTCGAGGTCGTAGACGAGCGCGCGGCTGCGGCCGTCCGCCGCGATGACCAGCCGGGGCGGGGCGAGCTCGACGTCGACTGCGGCCGGCGGGACGTCGAAGAGGATGTCGGTGCGCCCGAGCCCGCGGAGGGTCCCGGTCTGCTGCCACGCGGTGAGCGCACGCGGGAGCACGGCGAGCGGCGAGGCGTCCGCCTCGGGCGGTGCGGCGCCCTCGAGATCCAGGACCGTGACCGCCTGCACCGCCCCGTAGGCTACGCTGGCGAAGGCGGCATGACCGGAGCGGGCGGCGAGCCCCGCCTCGTCACCGAGCGGGGTCTGCGAGAGGTTGCGCGGCGCGAGGACCCGGGCGGGCGCGCCGTCGCGCCCCACCCGTACCCGGGCGCGGAAGAGGTCCCGGCGAGCGTCGGCGCCGGCCGCCGCGAGGAAGAGGACGCGCCGCCCGAGCAACGCGTCCGCCAGGAGCCCACGCGACGGCTCCCAGACGATGTCCGCTGGATCGACCCGTCCGCCGACGCGAGCGCCGAGCGCCTGGGCGAGCCCCGGAGGGGTCGGGGGCGGGGGCGGCGGCGCGACCGCCCGCTCGAGCAGCGCGAGGGCCGACAGGACGGCGAGCACGCCCGCCCGGGGCCGGACGAAGCCGAGGATCCACCGCATGCCTGACCTCGAAGGGCAGAGCCATAGCGGGGCGGCTGCCCTCGAGCAAGGCGCAAGCGGGGCCGTGACGGGGGGTGTTGGGGGCGGCGCCGGCGCCGAGCGCGCGCGTGGCGACACCTCCCTCTTTTTGGGGCTGCCCGCCACCCCGGCGCACGGTAGGAATTGATGAACCTATCGCGCGGGCGTCGTGAAGCTCAAGGATCTCACCGTTCGGTTGCTCACGGCGGGCCTGCTCATCCCGGTGCTCGGGTGGGCGCTCTTCTTCGCTTCGCCGTGGGTCTGGTACGCGGTCGTCGCGCTGGCCATCGCCGTCTCCGCAGCAGAGCTGTTCGCGATGACGCACGGCCGCGACCCGATCAGCCAGGCCGTCGGCGTCGCCAGCACCCTGCTGGTGTCCGGCGCGATCTACCTCTACTCCGACGACGCGCGAGCGCTGCTCACGGTGCTGCTGGTGCTGCCGATGGTGGGGATGCTGATCCCGCTGTGGCGGCTGGGCGCGATCGCCACCGCGGGGCCGCGGCAGATGGCGGGCGTCGCGGGGCCCCTCTACCTCGGCGCGCTGCTCACGACCCTCGCCCTGCTCCGCCGCGACCTGGGCGCCGACGGTCCCGGGTACGTCGCGATGGCCCTGCCCTTCGCCTGGTGCGGAGACACCGGCGCGTACTTCGCCGGGAGCTACCTCGGCAAGGTGAAGCTATACCCCGAGATCAGCCCCGCCAAGACGCGCGGCGGGCTGGCGGGCGCCGTCGCCGGCTCGTGCCTCGCCGCGCTGCCCGCACACTTCTGGTACCTGCCCGCGGTCCCGTTCGCCGACGCCGTCGGCCTCGCCGTCTTCGCCGGCCTCCTGGGACAGGGCGGGGATCTGGTGGAGTCGCTCCTGAAACGATCGAGCGGGACCAAGGACTCCGGCTGGATCTTGCCCGGCCACGGCGGCGTGCTCGACCGGATCGACTCGCTCACGACCGTCGGCCCGATCGTGTACCTGTACGCGCTGTGGGCGACGGCGGGCGCGCCCGGTTGACAGCGGCCGCGCCGCTCGGCCATCGTCGGCGGGACGGTGGGAGGCGTGGTGCGTCGCTGCAGAGGGTTCGTCACCGCCGCTCTCCTCACCGTCGGCGTGAGCCCCGGGCCGGCCGCCGCCGCGGACGCCACGGCCTACGCCTCCAGCGAGCTCCAGCTCTACTCGGTGCCAAACCCGTACGGGACCCGGGAGCTCCGGCGGCGCCGCTACACGCAGACGCTCGGGCTCACGGTCGCCGACGTGCTCGAGCGCGGGGACGCCGGAGGACCGGCCGTGACGTTCTCGTCACGGCTGCGCCTCGACGCCGATCTCGGCCAGCCGAGCGCGCTGCGCGACCCGACGCGGGCGGACGAGTTCGTCCCGGGCATGTCGCTCGCGCCCGTGGACGTGCAGTACGCCTACTTCGACGTCCGCCGGCTCGGCGGGGAGGCGCTGTCCGTGCGCGTGGGGCGCCAGTACCTGGTGGACCCGCTGGGGTGGTGGTCGTTCGATGGAGCGCGGCTCCGGGTCGACACCCCGGCGCCGATCGCGCTCCTCGCCTTCGGCGGCGCCGAGCAGCGCGACGGGATCCCGCTGCTCGCCACCTCGCGCTTCACCGCGGACGGGGTGTTCCGCGGCTCGCGCCGGGACCTCGAGCTCAACCAGTGGCCGAGCTACCTCGACGCGCGTCGCGTCGCGCCCGCCTTCGGCTTCGGCGCCGCCTCGCACGAGCTGGGCTGGCTCGACGCGGAGGTCGTCTACCGTCGCGTGGAGGAACGCGACGCCGCCTTCGTGACGATCTTCCCGGAGACACCGGGGGCGCTCGGGGTCATCACGAGCCGGCGGGTGGCGACCGAGCGGCTGGCGGGCGCGCTCCGCCTCTCCCGCGCGGAGCTCGGGGCGCTCGCCGGGCGCCTCGCCTACGACTTCATCGTCGGGCGCTGGCACGAACACGCCGCGAGCCTGAGCTGGTTCGTGGGGGAGCCGGTCACCCTCTCGATCGGCTACGAGCACTCCCTGCCGTCGTTCGACGGCGACTCGATCTTCAACTGGTTCGCGACCTCCCCGGTGACGACCGCCGAGGTGGCCGCTGATCTGCACGTCCGCCCTCGCCTCTCACTCTCGCCGCGGGTGGGCCTGCGCGCCTACGGCGACCCGCGCGCGGGCGGCGAGGCGGACCCGGCGACGACGTCGGCGGACCCCCCGCCCACCGAGGCGGCCGCGTCGGCCGCGTTCGGGAGCCTGGCGGTGGTCCATCACTGGGCCGCGGGGAGCGTCACCTTCGACACCGCCGGCGACGGTGGACCCGACGGGCACCGCTTGGGAACGGGCGCCGAGGTCGAGCAGACCTTCCGGGATGGCTTCTACGACACGGTGGCCGGCGTCTCGCTCCACGACTGGCATGACGACCAGCAGCCGGCGCGGGACGCGACGAGCCTGTCGTACCTCCTCGGGGGCGGCGTGCACCCGGCGAACGGCGCGCGCCTCGGGGTGGAGTGGGAGCACACGACCAACCGCCTCGTCGGGCAGCGCTTCCGCTGCCTCTTCACCCTGCGGCTGGAGGTGGGACGATGACACGAGGCTGGCCCGCCCGGCTCGGGATCGCCCTGGTGTTGACGCTCGCCGCGGCGGCGGCGCTCCTCGGCGGCCCCCCCGCCGCGCGCGCCAACGGCGCGCCGCGAGCGCCGTCGTCGGGGTGGGCCAAGACGGCGCGCGCCGAAATCCCGGATCGGGTCGTGGACCTCAACCCGGGGATCTTCCCGGTCGAGCGCCGGACGGTGCGTTTCGAGCACCGCGTCCACGGCGCTCGGGCCGGGCTCCGGTGCGTCGACTGCCACCCTGACGCCACCTCGAGCCGACGCGCGTCCGATCTGCTGCTGCCGGCCGGGATCGCCTGCGATCGCTGTCACCAGACGGACCACCACGATCCGCTTCGAGCTTCGGCCCCTGCGGAGACGGTCGCCGGCACCTGCGGGCGCTGCCATGAGCTGGTGGCGGGCGAGCTGGATCGCATCGCCCCGCAACGCTACCCCCAGCCCAACCTCCGGTTCGATCACGGCGCCCACGCGGCACGCAACATCCATTGTGCACAATGTCACCTGGGCGTGGCGAACGGCCGTGCAGAAGGCCGGGCGGGACTCCCTTCGATGCGCCGCTGCGCCACCTGCCACCTCGCTCCCCGCTCGGCCCGAGGTGACGCGCCCGCGCGCTGTCAGACCTGCCACCTGACGCGGGGGGGGCGGCTGCGCACGAGCTTCGGTGGCGTCCCCCTGCTGCCGCCGCGGTGGCTGGGGCACGCGGAGCACGGACCCGGGTTCGCCGAACACCACGCCGAGGCGGCGGGCACGGACTCCCGCTTCTGCGCGAATTGCCACGCCGAGAGCGAATGCGCGGCCTGCCATGACGGGCGCGTTCGCCCCCGGCGCCTCCACCCCAACGACTGGCTCAGTCTCCATGGTCGCGCGGCGACCCTCGGCTCGCCGCGGTGCGAGAGCTGTCACCGGCGGCAGTCGTTCTGCCTGGGGTGCCACCAGCGCCTGGGCGTCGCCGCCACAGGCCCCACCAGCGCCACCGCCCGGCGCGGCCGCCACCACCCCGCGCCAGCGATCTGGACCGACCCGCCCCGTACCCGGGCCCATCACGCCTCGGCCGCGCAGCGGAACCTGGAGGCGTGCATCGGCTGCCATGTGGAGCGCGACTGTGTCGCCTGTCACGCGACCGCCGCCCGGGGAGGCGCCGGAGAGGGAATCGGCCACCGAGCCAACCCCCACTCCCCCGGCTTCTCCCGAAGCTGCGGCGCCGCGTTCCGCAGGAACCCCCGGCCCTGCTTGGTGTGCCACGCCCCTGACGACCCGGAGCTCGCCGCATGCGACTGAGTCGATCCGGCCCGGCCGTTGCCGCGTTCCCCCCGGCGGGCGCGGTCGGCGCGGCGCGAGCCGGCGCGGCGGCGCCCCGGGGCGACCGTGAATTGGCCGCCGAAGACGCGCCTTCGTTGCCAAACCGCTTGCGCAGTCGTTCCCCCGAAAGGTATAGGCAGGCTTCGCCGATGCGGGCGTCGAGGGCGCCCAAGGAGGCCCTTGGTGAAGGAGCTGGCGCGGTATCTTCTTTCCAACCTGTACCTGGACTTCCAGGGCGACATCTCGGTGGAGAAGGTCCGGGAGTTCCTGCGAGAGGACGACAGCCGCGAGGCCCGGGCGTTGCTCTCGAAGATCATCGAGGAGAAGGGTGTCGACGACCTGCTCCTGACGCTCGCGGACTGCCTGAAGGACCACATCCGGACCGGTGTGACCGAGGAAACCATCCGCGACCAGCTCGGGATGTACTCGGAGAGCTGAGCGCGCCTCGCGCGTCGGCGCTCGCGGGGTGGTGCCGCGTGGGCGCGGTGCCCGTCACGGTGGTCGTCGCCGCCCTGATCCAGGCAGGCTGCGACCTGGGGCAGCCCGAGACGCTCCCGTTTGAGGGTCCAGCACTCCGGTTGCTTTCGACGTCGCCCGCGCCGGGCGAGGGGACCGACTGCACCCCGGACTCACCGCTCGACTGCGGCGTCCCGGTCGACGCCGCGATCGAGCTTCGCTTCGATCGCTTTCTGCTCCCGAGCACGGCTGTCCGCCAGTCCCTGTCCGTGTTCACCGGCGCCAACGGCGTCTTCTTGGTCCCGACCTACGATCCTGCCGAGCGGATCGTCCTGTACCGCTTGCCGCGCGGTGGGACGTGGCTGCCCAACGTCCGTTACACGGTGGAGCTCTTCCGGCCGAGCGAGCACCCCGAGGCGTGGGGCTTCCGCGCCTTCGACGGCGCCGAGCTGTCCGACGAGGGACCGGCGCCGCTCCGCTTCACCTTCCGGACGCGGCGTGACCCGACCGCCACGGCCGCGCCGGTGGGTCCGCCGCCGACCTTCGCGGCGGTGAGCGAGGTGCTCGCTCGGGGTGGCTGCGCCGCCTCCGGCTGCCACCGGAGCCCGGATCCGTCGCGATGCCCGGCGAGCGGCGGCGAGGCGGAGGTGGGGATCTGCGCCGGGCCCCGCATGGGCCTCGACCTCAGCGGCGCGCGCGGCGTCGAGACGCCCGCGCGCGGGCAGGTCGCTCACCAGACCGCCAACGGACCGTACGCCGGCGAGGTCCGGGCGGCGTCTAGCGTCGGCGTCGGCATGCCGCTCATCGACCGCGCCAGCCCGGGCAGCAGCTATCTCTACTACAAGCTGCTCGTGAACGACCGCTACGCCCCGGGCGCGCCGCGCTGCGCCACGCGCTACTCCGCGCCGGTCCCCGACGGCTGCGAGGCGACGCTCGCGGCCGAGTTGGCGCGTCTGCGGGCGGCGTTCGTGCGAGGCTCGCCGATGCCGCTCGGCGCCGACGGCCCGGCGCCGCGGCTGCCGGACCCGGACCTGCAGCTGATCGGCGACTGGATCGCGAGCGGCGCCACGCTCGAGTGAGCGAGTCCTGGCCACGCGCGGGCGCGGCCGAGGCCCCGGCCCCGCCTGCCCGGCCACAAGGCCGTCCTGTGTCAACTGGGTTGACATCGAGCGGTCAATGGCCTGAAATATGAGCTCATCTCTGCAAGACAGGCTAGTTGACGAAGTTGACGTCCAGCCGATCCGATCCCCGCCTGATCCGGCGGTTGGGGAAGGGTGCATCGAGCGACGTCTGGCTGGCGGAGGATGCGTCGGGGGCCACGATGGCGCTCAAGGTGGCCCGCAGCGAGGCGCACGCGGCGACGCTGGCCGAGGAGGCGCGGCGCCTGCTGCTCGCGGACTCGCCGCACCTCGCGGGCGTGGTGGATGCCGGTCGACTGCTCGGGGCGCTCCCTACCCCCGAGGGTGGAACGCTCGCCCGCGGGACGGCCTGGGTCGCGCTCGAGTGGATCGCGGGCGAGCCGCTCCAGCCCGCAGCCATCGCCCCGCCTGACCGCGTGGCGCTGGCGTTCGTGGTGGCCCGCGACGTCGGCGCGGCACTCGCGGATCTGCACGCCTGCGGCACCGCGCACGGCGACGTGAAGCCCGCCAACGTCGTTGTCACCGGTTCCGGGGCCATGACGCGCGCGCGACTGATCGATCTCGGCCTGGCCGAGGTCGTCGAGGCGCCCGTGCCCCGCGGCGGCACCCCGCGCTACCTCGCCCCCGAGGTGCTGACGAGCCCCGGCGCGGGCGACGCCGCGGCGCGCGACCTCTGGGCACTCGGTGTGACCCTGCTCGAGGTGGCGAGCGAGACTGCGGCCGGCGCCGAGCGCCCCTGGGAGCACCTGGACGAGGTCGGCGATCCCGAGCTCCGAGCGCTGATCGGAGCTCTGCTCGCGCCCGCGCCGGGGGTGCGGGCCTCGCCGGGCTGGGCCGCCCGTCGCGGCGCCGCGCGCATGCCCGAGCCCGACGGTGTCGACGCGCTGGCCGCGCGGCGAGTCGCGGCCGTTCGACGCGCCTACCTCACCGTCCGGCGCGCCGAGCTGGCCGCGGCCGCCCACGCGGCGGAGGTTTCGGTCGAGGTCGCGGGCGCGCCGGGCGAATGGCTCCGGAGCGCGGTCACGCGGGAGCAGCGGCTGGGCACCCTGCGCGGCACGCGACGCAGCGACGGCGTCGTGCTCCGCGAGCTCGACGCCTTCGGGCGTGCGCGCTGGCTCGTCGGCGTCGTCGGGGCGACGGCCGCCGGGTGGCCGATCCCCGCGGTCACCGACGCGGGCCTCGCCGCCCAGCTCGGGGCGCTCGCCGCGCGGGGCCCGCTCGAGGCGATCACGCTGCGCTCGCTCACGACGGGGACCGGGGAGCTCGACCCGATCGACGGGGACCCCGTCACGCTCGCGCTCGAGATCGCGGGCGGGCGGCCGAGCGCGGCGGTGCTCGATCGGGCCGAGGCGCTCGTCTACGCTGGCGCCGGCCCGCCGCCGCTGGGGAGCGCGCTCGGACGCGCCCTCCGTCTCCGCGGCGAGTTCGGGCGCGCGCTGGCCGTCTTCTCCCGGCTGGGGACGCCGGCGGCCGCGCTCGACGCCGCCGAGACGGCGCGCCGCGCGCGCGACCTCGCGGGTTGCCGCGCGTGGCTGGCCCGCGTCGTCCCCGGCGACGACCGGGCGCTCGCGGCGCGCCACGCGGCCATCGCCGCCCGGGCCGCGCTCGACGCCGGCGATCCCGCGCGCGCGCTCGCAGAGCTCGCTACGGCGCCCGAGAGCGCGGCGACGCTCGAGGTGCAGGCGCTGGCCACCGCGACCCTGGGCGATCGGGAGCGCGCTCGGCGCTTGGTGGAACGCGCGTGGCCGCTCGCGCACGACCACGAGGATCGCGCGCGGGTGGCCGGGGTCCGCGCCACGCTCGAGCATGCGGACGGGGCGCTGGAGGCGGCGCTCGGCTCCTTCCGCCAGGCCGCCGCCCACGCGGTGGAGGCAGGCGCGGTCCTCGAGGAGGCGACGTACCTGACCGGGCTGGCGGCGGCGGCGGCACGCTTCGGTCACCTCGGCGAGGCGCTCGACGCCGCCCGGCGCGCGACGCTCCTGTTCGAGCACCTCGGCCGCCCCGCCGAGGCCGCCCGGTCCGCCCTCACGCGCGCCGCCGTGTACGCCCAGCTCGGCGCCCGCGAGGAAACCGAGGAGGCCGCCCGCGACGCCATCGACCGCGCCCGCGCGAGCTCGGATCGGCGGTGCCAGGCCTACGCGCACCTCGCGCTCGCCGACGCGCGCCCGGTCGACGATCTGGTCGCGCTGGAGCACGCGCTGCGCGCCCGCGCGCTGCTCGGCGACGAGGACGACGAGGCCGCGCTTCGGGTGGCGGCGCGCGTCCTCCGCCACGGCGGGGACGTCTCTCGCGACGCCGGGGACGCGACCGCCCTGCGCGCCGAAACCGCCGGAGACGCGCGTCTCGACTGGTGGGGCGCCCGCGCCGCCGCGCTCCTGCGCGCCCGTGAGGCGGCCGGCGCGGAGCGGGTGCTCGCCGAGCTCACCGCGCTGGCGGCGACCGCGGGCATGCCCGCGGTGCGCGGACCAGCCCTCGCGGACGGGGCCGCCCTGGCGGCGTTCCTCGGTGACGGCGACGCCGCCCGCCGCCTCGCGCAGGAGGCCGCCGAGTGCGCGCGGGAGCTCCTCCCGCGCGTCCCGCCCGAGCTCCGGGCCCGCCTGCGGGCCATGCCCTGGGTGGCAGCGACCATGCGCGAGGCGGCGCCGCTCGCGCCCGCGCAGATCGCCGATCTCGAGACGCTGGTGCGAGCGCTGGGAGGCCGCGACCGGCTGCGGCCGCTGCTCGACCAGGCCCTCGACGCGCTGGTGCTCTGGACCGGGGTCGAGCGGGGCCTGCTGCTGCTGCGCGCGCCCGGGGGTCGTCTCTTGCCCCGCGCGGCGCGAAACCTCCGGCGCGACGACCTCGTCGGCGTGCAGCGCGAGCTGAGCCGTTCGCTGGCGGAGCGCGCCGTCGCCGAGCGCGAGACGGTCGTCGCCGTGGACGCCACCGGCGAGCTCCCGGAGGTCCACCAGAGCGTCCACGCGCTGAAGCTCCGGAGCGTGCTGGCGGTCCCGCTGATCTCCCGCGGCGAGGTGCTCGGCGTCGTGTACCTCGACGATCGGGTCCGGCGGGGCGCGTGCGGGCCGCGCGAGCGCGGCTGGGTGCGCCTGGTGGCGACGCGGGCGGCGCTCGCGAGCGGCGACGCCCGCGACCAGCTCCTGCTGCGCCGGGCGGCACGACGCGCCGAGCGTGCCGAGCGCAGGGTGGCCGAGGAGCTGGCCCGGCGCGAGGTGGAGCTCGACGCCGCGGAGCGGGCACTGGCGCGGGCCCAGGGGGCGCGCGAGACGCGACACGTGTACGACGAGTTCGTCGGGGAGAGCGCGGCGCTCCGGGCCATGCTCCGCGTCGTCGATCGCGTGACCCAGGCGGACGTGCCGGTCCTCGTGGTGGGTGAGTCCGGGACCGGCAAGGAGCTGGTGGCGCGGGCGATCCACCGCCACGGGCGGCGCGCGGGGCAGCCGTTCGTCACCGAGAACTGCTCGGCCATCCCCGAGCCGCTGCTGGAGAGCGCGCTGTTCGGCCACGTGCGCGGCGCCTTCACGGGAGCGGACCGCCCCCGCGCGGGCCTCTTCGACGCGGCCAGCGGCGGCACCCTGTTCCTCGACGAGATCGGCGAGATGAGCCTGGCGATGCAGGCGAAGCTCCTGCGCGTGCTCGAGACGGGGGAGATCCGCCCGGTCGGCGCCGACCGGACTCGCCGCGTCGACGTCCGCGTCATCGCCGCCACCCACCGCGACCTGCGACGGCTGGTCGCGGAGGGACGCTTCCGCGAGGATCTGCTCTACCGGCTCGACGTCATCACGATCGAGGTCCCCGCGCTGCGTGAGCGTCCGGGCGACGTCGAGCTGCTGGTCCGGCACTTCATCGGCAAGTACGCGGCGGGGCGCCGCGTGCGGGTCCTGCCCGAGGCCTTGGCCGCGCTCCGCCGCTACCCCTGGCCGGGCAACGTGCGCCAGCTCGAGAACGAGCTCCGGCGAGCGCTGGTCCTCTGCGACGAGGTGGTGGGGCTCGAGCACCTCTCGGCCGCGGTGACCGACCCCGAACCCAAGGGGGACGCCGGCGCCGACGGGGGTCTCGACATCCGGCGCCGCGTCGACGCGCTCGAGCGCGAGCTCACCCGCGAGGCGCTCGGAAGGACCGGCGGGAACCAGACCCGCGCGGCGGAGCTGCTGGGCTTGTCACGGTTTGGACTGCAGAAGATGATGCGGCGGCTCGGGATCACGGTGGAGCCGTCAAGCGGGATCGAGAAGGCGAGGCCGGGATGAGGTATGCCGAACTGCCGCGGCCGGTCCTCAAGTGGGCCGGAGGGAAGACCCAGCTCCTCGATCGCATCCTGCCCCTCTTGCCCGCGCGGATCGACACCTACTTCGAGCCCTTCGTGGGCGGAGCGGCGGTCTTCTTCGCGCTGGCCCGGACGAAGCGGTTCCGGCGCGCCGTGCTCGCCGACCGCAACGAGGAGCTGGTCGAGGTGTACCGCGCCCTCCAGCAGGACGTGGACGGGGTGGTCGCCGCCCTCGCGCGACTGGCCGCTCACCACGACGAGGCGGCGTACTACGCGGTGCGCGCGTCGCGTCCGCGGCGGGCCGCGACGCGGGCCGCGCGGCTCATCTACCTCAACAAGACCGGGTACAACGGCCTGTACCGCGTCAACCGCGCGGGGGAGTTCAACGTCCCCTTCGGCCGTCACGTCCGCCCCACCATCCTCGACGAGCCCAACCTGCGCGCCGCGTCGCTCGCGCTGCAGGGCGTGGAGCTGGTGGTCGATGACTTCTCGGCGGTGAGCGCGCGCGCCCGCCCCGGAGACGCCGTCTACCTCGATCCGCCGTACCTCCCGCTGTCGCGCACGTCGAGCTTCACCGCCTACGATCGCCACGCCTTCGGCGACGAGGATCACGCGCGCTTGGCCGCGGTCTTCGGCGAGCTCTCTGCCCGCGGCGTCCCGGCGGTGCTTTCGAACTCGGCGACCCCCCGGACCCGTGAGCTCTTCTCCCGATTCCGGGTGATGGAAGTCCCGGCCGGGCGCGCCATCAATAGCCAGGTCGAACGCCGGGGGCCGGTGATGGAGCTGCTCGTCGTCAATGAGCCGGCCGCCCGCCCCCGCCCCGCGCGGCGGCTCCGCGGGTGAGCGGCCGGCTCGCCCACGAACCGGCGCCCCGGGGCGACGAGGCCCCGCCGCGCCCGCGCGAAGAAACGACCGCTGACGCTCGATCAGAAGCGCGTTACGGCGGTGGCGTTACCGCCGGGCGGGACCTGCACGCTCACGGACTTGCGGCCCTTCTCGGGGTGAATGAAGGTGACCGAGTGCGGCCCCGCGGGCACGGTCACGCGGGTCGGTGTCTGCCCCACCGGCTTGCCATCGACCAGCACCGACGAGACGGGGATCGAGTTGATGCTGATCTTGCCCGTCTCGGCCGCGGCGGTCGGCGCCGTGGGGGGCGGCGGCGGAGTGGTGGCGGGCGGGGTGGCGGCGCCGGGCTGTGCTCCCGGCAACCACGCCGGCGGCCGAGTCGCGACGGGGCCGGGGGTGGGGGCCACCTCGCCCGCCGCGAACTGGATGGTGACGGTGGCCTCCGCGCGGCTCCCCGAGAACCGCACGTCCGCCGAGAAGTCGGGCGACGGCGGCTTCTTGGCCACCACCACGCAGGTCTTCTCCAGGTCGATCTCCACCTTCGTCGGCGGCTGTAGCAGGCGCCGGTCGCCGTCGCAGACCAGCGTCGTGGTGGCCCCCTCGGCGTTCGCGCCCAGCTCCACCGAGAGCATCCCCTTGGTCGCGCGGAGCGCAGGCTCGAGCAGCCGCACCGAGCCCGCCTCGACGGTGACGCGCTCCTCCCAGACCTGGAAGCGATCCGAGCCTGAGATTCGAACCGTGTGCTCGCCCGGCGAGAGATCCGTGACGGACGCCGGCAGCGGGCCGCGATCCACGCCGTCGACGCTGAGCCGGAGCCCCGGGCCGAGGTCCCCCACGCGGACCCCGGTGCCGGTCCCCCCGCCCCCGGCGAGGGGCGACAGCGAGAAGTCGACCACCGCGGTGCCACCCCGCGGGACCACCACGAACTTGTCGGCGGCCTTCTGGAAGCCGGGCGCGATCACCCGGACCTTGTGCGGCGTCCCGGCGGCGACCTCGATGCGGCAAGCGGAGTCCGAGCAACGCTCCGCGTCGTCGACCAGGATCGACACCAGCTCGAGGGCGGTGCCCCCGGGACCCGACACGTTGACGGCGATCACGCCCTGCCGCGGCAAGAACACCCAGACCAGCGTGCCCACCGCGACCGCCAGGGCCAACCCGACGATCACCAGCGCCGCTCGGCTGGAGCGGCTCCGCCGCGCGGGGACCGGCACCGCGAACGCCTCGCGGCGCGGCGCCGACACCGGCTCCGCCCTCGGTGTCGGGGCTGGCGGCTCCGGCCGCGCCCGCGGAGGAACCATTTCGGCGCGGCTCGACGGCGGCGGCGCCACCTCCATCGGTCGCGATCGAGGCGGCCCCGCCAGCGGCGGCGCGGGGGGATCCGACCGCGGCAGGGGCCCCAGTCCGGCTGGATTGCCGTGCGCCTCGGGGTTGTAGACGCTCGTGACCTCGTCGTCGTCTTCCCAGTCGACGTCGTCGGGACCCGGCTTGCTGCGCGGCGGCGGATTCGTGAGCACCGAGCGCGGCGGCGGCGGCGGATTCGTGAGCACCGAGCGCGGCGGCGGCGGCGGATTGGTCACCGCCGAACGACCTCCGGCGAGCGGCAGCCCCTGCGCGAGCGACCCTGGCGCGGGCGGCATCGACGGCGTCGCCCGCAGCGGCCGTGCGGGCGAGCCGTGCGGAGGTGCGGGCGGCGGGAGGCTCGGCTTCGCGGGCGAGAAGGGACCGGGCGGGGCGGGCAGCGGCGACGGCGGCGGACCCGAACGAACGCTGGCCTCCTCGCGCAGTGGCAGCGGCGTCCCGAGCCCGCCCTTCGGCGGCGGCGCCCCTGCCGCCGCGCTCGATCTCGGGGTCGATGCCGGAGCAACCGGGGGATGCGCCGGGACCGGGGCGGACGGCGGGGCCACCTTGGGCGCAGGGAGCGGCGGTCCGCCGGCGGGGGCGGGCGCCGCCTGGAGCCCGGGCGGGGCGGCGGCGACGGGCGCCGGCACGACCGGCGCCAGCGCCGGCGGCGCGGCGGCGGCGGTCGACGAGGAGAGCGGCGGTGGCGGCGGTCCGGCAAGCGAGCGCGGCCCCGGGGCGCCCGCCGAGGCGCCGGCGGCCGAGGGAGCGCGCGGCAACGGGGTCCCCGCCGCTCCTCCCGGTGGCGGTGGCAGCGGCCCGGATGGTCCCTTGGGCGGCGCGACCGAGGGCGGCGGCGGCGGTGGGACGGGCGCGATGCCGAGGAGCGTCTGCGCGCCGAGCCCGCGGCGGCCGAGCGACGGGAGCGACCCGACGGCGGGCGGGGGAAGCTCGGGTCGAATCGGCGGCAGGCCGGGGCCCGCGCCGGCGGCGGGCGCGGGCCGTGAAGAAGGCTGCTCCTTTCGGGTGAGGAGGTCGTCGAAAACGCTCAGGTCGGCTTCGTTGTCGGCCATTCCGGTGTCCCAGGCTTGGACCCAAACCGAGCGGCGCGACCTCGTTCCGGCGACCGCGAGCTCCGCGCTGCCGGCCGCCGCCGCGGGACGCGGGCCGGTGTCCAGCCGAGCGTGCCGAGGCGCATTTAATCGCAGGTCACGGGCGTCGGCAAACAGGATTCCGGATCCCTCACGCGCGACCCCGCTCGAGCTCCCGGAAGAGCCCCCGGAGCTCCGGCCTGCCCCGCAGCGCACCCGCGAGTGACGACGCGATGGTGACCAGCTCACGGTCGAGCTCGTCCGTCTGCGCTCCGAGCGCGAGCAGGTCCCGGTTGCAGGCCGCCTGCTCGTCCTCGATCCCCTGCTGGAAGCGCGCGAGCGCCTCCCTGAGCGCCTCCGCCTGGAACTCCAGATCCGCCACCACGCCCCGCTTCTCGCCGGCCTCCCGCTCGAGCCGTCTCAGCTCCTGCACGCCCGCGAACCACCTGTCCACCTGCGCGGCCATCGCCCGGTAGGCCGCCGCCAGCTCGGCGTGCGGCTCGGCGAAGCCGGAGCGACCCTCCCAGTGGATCACGTCCTCGTGAGACCGCAGCACCTGCTGGCGGTCGGCTTCCGTGCGCGCGCGGGCGGCCGCGACGGCGGCGCTCACGCTGCGAGCCTCGTCCCGGGCCTGAGAAACGTCCGCGCCGAGCGCGTCCACGGCGTGCCCGAAGCGCTGGCGCCCCTCGCGGCCGCGCGCCTCCAGCTGCTCGAGCGACCGCTGCTGCTGCAGGGAGCGATCGCGCAGCGCCGCGAGCGCCGCCACGCCCTGCCGCAGCCGCTCGAGGTCCCGCTGGCCCGGCGGGCGGCGCCATCACCGAAGGCGACAACGACCATCCGCTCGAAGACGGCGAGCCGGTGCCCCCAGGCGTCCAGGGCCGCGGGGGGCAGGGTCGGCGCTCGCTCGGACGAGTCGACGGAGCCGCTCGACTCGAGCGGCAGGCTCACGCCGAGGGCGCCGCTGATCGCGGTGAGTTCCTGTACCACCCGGCGTGCGTCGACGGGGCGGGCCTCCGGGTCCTTGGCGAGGAGCGCCGCCACCAGCGCCTCCAGGGCTTCGGGCAGGCCCGGACGCAAGTCGCCGAGCCGCGGCGGCGGCTCCCGCAGGTGCAAGACCAGGTAGTCCGCCGGGCTGGTGGCGACGAACGGCAGGCGCCCGGTGAGCGCCTCGAAGATCATCACGCCCATCGCATAAAGATCGGCGGACGACCCCGCGTCGAGGGAGGTGATGCGCTCGGGGGCCATGTACTGCGGGGTCCCGAAGATCTCCCCGACCGCGGTCAGGCGCTCGTCCTGCATGGACCGCGCGATCCCGAAGTCGAGCAGCACCACCCGCGGCGCCGCGTCCTCGCTCACGGTCAGGAAGACGTTCTCGGGCGTGAGGTCACGGTGGACGACGTCGAGGTCGTGAGCCCGCGCCAGCGCGCGGGCAATCTGCACGGATACCTGCAGCGCCTGGGCGAGGCTCAACGGACCGCGACGGAGCCGCGCGGCGAGCGTCTCGCCCTCGAGCAGCTCCATCACCAGGTAGAGCTCCCCGGACTCCGTCTCCCCCTGATCGAAGATCTCCACGACGTTGGGGTGCGCGACCTTCTGGGTGGCCTTGGCCTCGCGCCGGAAGCGCTCGCGGACGACGGCCACGCCGGCGAGGTCAGCGTTCATGATCTTGACCGCGCAGGGCCGATCGACGAGGCGATGGCGCGCGCGGTACACCACCGCCAGGGGTCCCCGACCGAGGACGGCCTCGAGCACGTAGCGACCAGCGACGGTCTGCCCGAGGCGCACGTCCGCGTAGGGCTCGAGCGGCGTCGCGTCGACGAAGCAGGTGAGCTGCTCCGCGGAGTACTTGAGACCGCAGCGAGGACAGACCTTCACGTTCCCCCGATCGTGCGGGATCTGGCCGCTGGCGCGCCACCCCGAAGCGCGACGCGGGCGGGGCCGCGCCCCCGGCCGGCGGGGGCGCGCCCGGGAGCCGGGCGGTCACGGCGCGGAGGGCGCCACGCGGCGCCGCTTTTTCCCGGCGGGGGCCGCTCGTGCTATGGCCTCCTCGTGCGGCCCGGGCGCCGCGCGGGAGGCGAAGCGAGTGATCCGTGGCAAGCCGGCGACCGTCGAGATCCCGACCCCGGACGAGGACCGCCCGCGGCTGGCGCGGGTAGGCCTGGTGGCCCTGTTCGGGTTCGGCATCGGGATCGCGTGGCCCTGGCTGGCGGGGGTGCGATTCGCCCCGAGCCCGCCGGAGAACGAGCTCGTACGACCGGGCGCCAGCGCCGAGCTGGCGGCCGCGCCGAGCGCGGCGACGTCGGCCGCGCTCGCGCCCGCGGCCGCCGCCAGCCCCCCGACGGCCCGCCCGGGCGAGGCCAGACCCGAGGCCAAGCGTGTCTCGGTGGGCAAGGCGAGCGTCACGAGTTGCCGGACCGCCGAGGGAAAGACGCTCCCGACTTGCGATCCGATCGCGATCGACCCGCTGCTCGTCCCCCGGCTGGAGGCGCTGCAGGGCTGCCCAGGGACCGAGGAGGCGAGCGGGATCCTCTCCCTCGGAGTGAAGCTCGACTTCGAGTCCGGTCGGGTCACCGACGTGCTGCGGGGCAAGAGCACGACCGTCTCCGACCGCGCGGCGCACGCGCTGGTCGCCTGCGCGGAACGAGAGCTGGCGCCGGTGTCGCTGAAGGACGTGGCCCACGCGCAGGCCACGTACACGGTGTTCTACCTCGTGGAGATCGCCGCCGCGGCCGAGGCCGGCGACGATGGCGCCGCGCATGACGCCGCCCCAGGCGGCGACATGGCTCCGGCGAGCGGCATGGCGACCGTGGCCTGGGTCGCCGCTCGCATCCGCAAGGAACCGGAGAAGAGCAGCCCCGAGATCGGGCGGCTGCTCTCCGGCACCCGCGTGAAGGTGCTGGGGCGCAAGGGCGAGTGGTACCGGGTCAAGTACAATGCCGCCGGAGACGAGGGGTGGGTCTTCAAGAGCGCCATCGGGCTCTGAGCACCCCACCTCGACTGCCCGCCGCCGGTGGAGCGCGAGCGTCGCGACCCGTCCCGTGCTAGACGAGTGCCGATGAAGGCCCCGCGCGTCGATCCGCCGCCCCCGGCCGCCGAGGCGAGTCCGTCGCCGGCCGCCCACGACGTCGTGCTGGTGCACGGGGTCACGGAGGACGGCGCGGGACTGCAGGTGCTGCGCGCCCGCGACGACCGCCTCGAGCAGGGTGCCCTCAGGCCCCTGGTCGAGGGGCAGCCGATCCACGGCGACGTGGTGCGGCTTCGCCCGCGCCGCGAGCACCCCTTCGTCTTCGACGTCGACACCGTGCTCGCGACCCCGAGGCCACCGGATGGCCCGGCGCCTGCGGCGCAGGCGCGCACGGCCAAGGGCCCCCCACAGGTGGCGTCCGAGAGCTACCGGGACAACTGGGACCGGATCTGGCCCGCGCGCCGGGATCCTGGGCCCGCGAACTGACCCCCCGGCGCGGGCGTCAGCCGCCGACGAGCTGCCGCACGCGATCGTAGTCGGCGTCCTCGACCGCGCCCTCGATGACGCAGCGGATCTTGCCCTTCGGGTCGATCAGCAGGTGCTCGGGCAGCTCGGGATCGCTCCCGACCCCCACCTTCTCGAGCCACTCCTTGCGCCGATCGAGATCGTCGAGCCAGTAGGTCGCGCGCAACCCGGTCGGGGGCTGCTCCGCCAGGAACGCGCGGAGCTGCCGCGCGTCGTCGTCGAGCGAAACGAACGCGACCTGGAAGGAGATCCCCGCCGCGTTGAGCTTCTGCTCCCAGGAGAGGAGCCGCGGGATCTCCTCCTTGCAGGGAACGCACCAGGCGGCCCAGAAGTTCAGCCACGTCCATTGTCCGCCCACCGGGAGCGTCCCGGCGACGGGGGGGGCGCCGGGCGCGGCCTCGCGGGCGCACCTCTCCTCGGGGACGGCCTTGCCTGGCCGCGCGAGGGCGCCCTCGCAGAGGGTGCGCCGCGGCGGGGGCGTGGCGGAACGCGTCGGCGCGGGATCCCTGGCCGCCGGGGGCGCGGCGCTGCGCCGGCTCGCCACGGCCGCGTTGCGGGAGCGCGTCGCCGGGGGGATCTCCTTCTGGTCCTTGCGCTCGCACGCACCACCGAACAGCACCAGCGCGCCCAGGGCCGCGAGCGGCACGCCGCGGCGGCGGAGCCGCGGGGCGAGGATCACAACCGGCAGTCGATCCAGGAGACGAGGGCGGACTGGTTGATGGCTTGCTCGGTGCATTTCTCCTCGGGGTTGGAGGTGGTCCACCCGCAGTACTCCGTCGAGAACTGCGCGTACTCGGCGCCGAGCCAGAGCAACCCCACCTGCTTCTCGAGCTCGGGATCGTCCCGGGTGATGTCCTTGATGTGGAACAGGACCGAGTTGGCGCGTTGCTGCGAGAGCGCGCGGTTCTTGTCCACGTTGCCCACCTTGGAAGCCCGCGCGACCACGAAGAAGTAGCGAGCCCCGCGCCGATCACGGAATTTCTCCTCGATCAGCCGCCGGGCGCCCTCGTCGAGGTCGTATTTTCCGGTCTTGAAGAGGATGACGGCGCCCCGGTCCTTGAGCGGGGTGAAGAGGGCATTGAAGTCCTCGTCGCTGATCTCCGCGAAGGTCTTCACGTCGGTGGGCTTGCACCCCCGACGGCCCGTCGTGTCGCCGAGGCCGCACGAGTGCAGGACCCGCTCCAGCACCTTCTTGAACTGCGGCGTGCAGTAGGCGAGCTCCGCGTGGTCCGCGATCGCCACCTTCGGCTCGTCCTTGAGGCGGGGGTTCGCGAGCCGGTCGGCCGCACCCGCCACGGACGAGTACACGGACAGCAGCATCACGAGCAGGCACGCGGAGGCCGCGGTGGCGCCCAGCAGGGCCGGCGCGAGAACGCCCGGTGACGGCGGGGTGTCCGGGCTGGAGGGCTGGGCAGGGGCGACCATCGGTTGGGGCATGGGAGCACCTCCGGCGCGAGCTGTCGGAGCGTGAAGCGCAGGCCGAGGTCGGTGTCCTCGTCACAGATGCGCTGCCCGCCGAGGTAGAGCTGCGGCGTCGAGACGGGCACGCTGTTGTCGATGGCGAACTGCAGGTGCCTCTCGAGGCGCTGCTTGGTGGCGGGGGCGTCGAGGCAGGCCACGAGCGCTTCGCCCCAGCGGCGGCGGAGCACCTCGCGCATGACGGGCGCCTCCTTCTGCCGCCCCGCGTCGAGATCGGCCTTGCCGGCACGCAGCAGGTAGTCCTGCTCGTGGTACGCCCACTCCAGCACCTCGCCGGCCCGCTCCTGCCCGCAGAGCACGGCCTTGGCGACCTGGCAGGCGCCGGGGTGCAGCGGGCGATCCAGCATCCAGTTGCACTCGCTGTCGAGCGGCATCAGCGCGATCTGCGCGTCGAGGCGCGAGTAGACGCCATCGCTCCGGAACCGCAGGTGCACGGCCTTGCAGGTCGCGCAGAGCGGGTCCTCGAAGAAGAGGGCCTGGCGCACGGGGCGGGCGCCACGGAGCGACACCAGGACGCCCTCGGGGGGGACCGCCTTCTTCAGGGTGCCGCAGCCGGCGAGGTAGGGCCGGTGATCCGGCGCCGCCGCCGCGTAGACGAGGGACGGGACGAGGGTGAACACGCCGAGGACGGCGAGCCAGGCGACAGGCAGCAGCAGTCCGCCGCGCGGTCGTCTCCCGAGCTGGAGGAGCCCCAGCCAGGCGCCGACCGCGAGCAGCAACGCGGCGAGGTAGGTCCCGACGCACGTTTCGCAGAGGGTGTTCAGCTGCGTGACGGAGATGACGAACAACGCGATCGAGGTGATGAGGGGGGTGGTGCCGACGATCGCGTAGAAGACGACCGCCGTGCGCGAGGCGCGCGACCCGGCGACCGCCAGGTACACGGCGAAGCCCGCGAAGAAGGCGAAGGAACCCTGGGCGAAGAGGCTGATCGGGATCCCGCCCCAGAGCTGCCCCTTGAGGACCGCGGAGTAGGGGCTGTAGAGGGCGGCGCGACACCCCGGCGCCTCCTCCTTCGGTGCTGCGCCCGGGATGACGCTGCAGTGCACGTCGTGCAGCTGACGGTCGAGGTGCGCTGCGTAGTCGCTGGTCGAGTAGGTGGCGAAGACGAGGCCGAGCAGAGCTCCGACCAGCGCCACGATGGCGGGGATGCGAGTCGCTGGCGACATCGGGCGCGTCATACACCCGATCCTGGTCGAGGTGGCAACGGCTCGACGGTTCGCGGGCCGGGTTCGACCGGACGGCCTGCGCCGACGGCCCGGGATCTGCGAGCCTTTTCGCCCGTGGCCGGCGGGACGGCGCCGCGCGAGGACGGGTGGTTCACAGCATGTCGAGGATCGGCGCCACGGCCCCTCGCGCCACCGCGAACGTCGCGTCGACACCGTCGATGCGCGCGTAGACGACGCTCGTCCCCTCCCAGGTGTCTCCGGCACCGAGGCGGATCGTGCGGGGTGCTGCGCCGCGCTCCGACTCGGCGCGGAGCCGGAGCGTCAGGCGCGGCCGCGCGAGGCCCTCCTCCGGGCGCGCCGCCCCGAGATGCACGGCGGCCTCGGCGCGGAGCCCCTCGATCGCGTCGCCGAGGCGCGCGATCGCGCCGGCCTCGAGCGTCGGCGAGCCGGCCGTCTGCTGCCAGCCGAGCCCGACCCGCGTCAGCAGGAGCGAGGCCGTCGCCGTATCGATGGAGGCCTCGACGATCGAGGCCGGCTCGCCTGGCAGGAGCGCGCGGTCGACCAGCCAGCGCTCCACGCTCGCCCGCGTGCGCCGCGGCAGCACGAAGACGCCCTCGTCGTCGTCGAGGACCGCGAAGGCGCCCCCCGTGGTGGCGTCCCCGACCCGCAGCTGCCGCACGAGCTCCTGGCCCGGCTCCGGCTCGACCACGAGCCGGACCCGCAGGGCCGGCCGCGCGAGCCCGAACGTGCCGTCGTCCTGGTCGGAGACCCACCGCTCGGCCTCCAGCTTCGCCAGGGCGTCCACGAGGTCGGCGGCGAGGCCGCCATCGACGGCGAAGCCGGTCGGGCGCTCGAGAGCGAACGCGCCGGGGCGTGGCTGCACGAGGACCTGCTCCACGGCCCCGCTCACCTCCACGCGGCGTACGGCCGCCGGCGCGAAGTCGAGGACCGCGCGCGGCCTCACCAGGGTCGCGTCGGGGAAGAACGCCCGGGCGGCGTCGCGACCGAGGCGCAGCACGGCACCGTCGATCCGTCGCCGCACGGGGACGAACCCGCGCGCGGCGACGGCCCCGACGTCGACGACCTCCGTGATCACCTCCGCCTCGGTCGCCGCGGCGCTCTGGACCGTGACCGTGCCCGCGGGCGGCTCCAGCCCGAGGGCGGCGAGGTCGGCGCCCTCGATCGGCTCGCCGCGGACGTCGACGAGCGAGAGGACGCGCCGGTTGCCCGTGTCCAGGTCCACGTCGGCGGCGCGGGGAGCCCGGAGCCGGTAGCCGGCCTCGCTGCGGGCGAGCGCGAGCCGCTGCGACCCGCGGTCGATGCGGAGCGACTCGACCTCGTCCGGGGCGAAGCCCAGCGGCCGCAACGAAACCCAGCGGTCGCGGGGCAGCTCGAGCACGCGCCGCACGTCCTCGGGAGCGCAGCCGGCGCGCGGGTTCGGCTCGCTCCGGAGCGCGATCAGCCCCTCGCCGCGGGGGCAACGACCGCCGAGCTCGAGCCGCGCCCGCGGGCGCCCGCCGGTCGGGGTGAGCTCCAGGCGAAGCGGCGCCTCCCCGAGCCGCGATCGGGCCTCGGCCACGCTCACCGGCGTCTCGACGTCGAGGCGGACGAGCTGCAGGAACAGGGCGTCCAGGAGGTTGCGCTCCGCCAGGCGCTCTCCGGCCGCGGTGAGCACACGCCAGCGCCCCTGGGCGCGCACGAGCTCGGTGCGCTCGGCCCCGTTCGTGAGCACCAGCCGGGCGAGATCGTCGGCCACGTAGGGCGAGAGCCGGGGGTCCCGGAGCGCGTCCGCCCCGAGCAGGAGGGCGGCCACCGTGTCCGCCCGGACGATCCCCACGCCGCGGCCCTCCACGCCCTCCCCGGTCACCTCGAGGTACGCCGCCCCCGGCGGGGACACCGCCGCGCCTCCGAGCAGGCGGCGACAACTCGAACCGCCCAGGGTGAGCGTCACCACGGCGCGCGGCGCCTCGAGCCCGAAGCGGGCGCGGTCGACCTCTCCCGGCGGGATCCGACGGACGAAGACCGCGCGCTCCAGCGCGTCGAGCAGAGCCCGGACCTCGGCCGTGCCCGCCTCGCCCGGGAGCGGCTCGACCATCCGCCACTCATCCCCGCCGCCAGCCACCTCGTCCGCCATCCCCGCCGCGCCGGCGGCGCCCGGGTGCCGCTCACCGGCGCGGCGCTCGAGCACCACGCGCTCGCGCCCCTGCTCCAGGACCACGCGCGAGAGGTCCTCGGCGCGGAAGGCGACGATGACGTGGCGCGCCCGCGCCTCCGCCTCCGCCGAAGTGACCGCGCGGCGCGTGAGCACGACGGCGACCAGAGCGGCGACGGCCAACGCGCCCAACGCGGCGTCGACGGGACGGCGGCGGAGCGCGGCCAGGCTCACGGGCCACCTCCCCCGGGGCCGCGGTCGACGGGTGGCCGCCGCCGCGCTCGGCGCTCCCCCGCCCGCCGGCGCATCAGCACGATCACCCCGAGGAGCGCGACCGTGCCGGGCAGGTAGAGCAGCACGTACCGTCCGACCTCGCGGAGGCTCGCCTCCGTGAGCCCGACCCCGAGGGCGACGGCGGGCTTGTCCGGCACGTCGACCAGCGCCGGCTCCGCCGCGAGCCACGCGAACGCGGCCTCGACCAGAAGCTGGTTGCCGCGCAGGGCCGGATCGCGAAAGCTCGGAGCGAGGGTGAGCGCCGGGGTCCCCAGGAGGACCGCCCGCGAGGCGCGGGGGCGCGCGGGAGGCGCGGGGGGCGCGAGTTCGGCGGCGACGGCGACGGTGAACGGGCCGCGCCGGTCCCGCGCCCGCGGCGCGAGCGCCCGCCCATCCAGGAAGGGCCGGAGATCGTCCACCGCGAAGGCCTGGTCGCTGGTGCGGAGCAGCGCCGCGGACGTCACGCCGGCGGGCGGCGCCGCCGCCGGCGCGAGGCTCTGCGCCACGCTGACGAGCACCCGGTAGAGGGGCGCGCCGTCGCTGACGATGCCGCGGGTCACGGCATGCTCCTCGACGCGGGCGAAGAAGCGCTCGCCGACGCCGGACGGGAGTCGCGCCTCGGGGGCGCGCTCCACGACCGTGTCGTTGCCGAGCACGACGCCCGCCCGGGCCGCCAGCGGCTCGAGACCGCTCGAGATCGGCCGGTACTCGTCGTCGATCATCGCACCGGCCGCCAGCAGGAGGCTGCCCCCCTGGTCGAGGTAGGCGCCGACGCGGCCCGCAGCGGCCGCAGCGAACGGCTCCTCGGGCCCGACGATCGCGACCACGCGGCACTCCTCCAGCTGGCGCAGCGGGCGGGGCGCGGTCAGATCGACGCTCACCACCTCGTAGTTGTTGCGCTCCAGGCGGTGGCGCAGGTCCGCGAGCCCGGCAGGCCCCAGATCGTCGACCCGCGCCTCCTGGTGGCCGACCGTGAAGCAGAGGGTGGGCCGCTCGCGGGTGAGCACCCGCCGGATCCCCTCCGTGAGCGCCTGCTCGAGCCGCGGGCGAGCGCTGCCGTCGTCCGGATCGTAGCTGACGAGCTCCTCGGAGGTGAGCAGCCAGCGCGCGTCGCCCCGCGCGACGACGATGGCCGCGTCGGCCAGCACACGCCCGTCCTCGGTCCTCCCGGCGCGCATCCCGAAGCGGCGCTGGAGCGCGAGGAACTCCGCGGGATCCCGGTCGGGGTCGACCCAACGCGGCCGGAGCAGGCGCGTCTCGGCCTCGTAGGCGGCGAGCAGGTGGCGCACGCTCAACGTCAGCGGGTCGCTCCGGCCGAGGAAGACGATGACCTCGACGGGCTCGGTGAGGCCGCGCAGCGTCTCCACGGTGGGCGCGGAGAGGCTGTAGAGTCGCCGCGGGGTCAGATCCCAGCGCGTGGTGAACCGCGCGACGAGCACGTTGGTGGCGATCACGAGCACCGTGGCGGAGAAGACGCCGCTGGCGGCGAGCCAGCGCTCGAGCGGGGTCGCCCAGAGCCAGGCCGTCGCCTCGCGGGCGGCGCGGAGCCACGAGCCGAGCCTCACCCCCACCTCCAGGACTCCACCACGCGGACGGTGACGAACAGCGGCAGGGCCACGAGCGTTCCGTCGAAGACCAGGCGCCGGAGGTCGACCACGCCCTTGGACAGCTCATCCATCTGCGTGAAGACGGAGACGTGCATCGACACGTCGAGCAGGCTCCCCGGCTCGAAGACGTACTCGCCGATACCCAGGATGAAGAGCCCGAACTCGATCCCGACCGTGAGCAGGAAGGCCACCAGCTGGCTGCGCGTGAGCGAGCTCATCAGGACGCCCAGCGCCAGGTAGCCGGCGCCGATGCCGATCACCCCCAGGTAGCTGGTGGCGACCACGGGCCAGTCGACGACGCCGGTGTCCCGCAGGATCACCACGTAGAGCACCGTCGGCGACCACATGACGACGTAGGTCGCGAGGACGGCCAGGTACTTGCCGAGCACGACGGCGAGGGGCGTGACCGGCGCCGTCAGGAGCGCCTCGATGGTGCCGCTCCGCCGCTCCTCCGCGAACACACGCATGCTGAGGGCCGGGCAGAGCAGCAGGAGCGAGAGGAGGAGGAAGACGGACTGGCCGAAGTAGGCCTGCACGGGCCCCGCGTCGACGCCGAGCTCCGGCGCGGTCGAGAGGTGGCGCACCACGAGGTAGTAGCTCGCGCCCTGCAGCACCAGGAACACCGTCGTCAGCACCCAGGCGAGCGGGCTGACCCAGAGCGAGGTGAGCTCGCGGCGGAGGATGGGCAGGATCCCGGTCATCCCGCGCCCCCGTCGGCGCCGTCGCCGGCCACCTCGGCCACCGGCGCGGCGAGCGGGTCCGCGGGCGCCGCCGGGTCCCCGGCGCGGGTGAGCGCCGCGAACACCTCCTCGAGCGAGGCGCGCACGGGGCTGAGCTCGCGCACGCCCACGCCGGCGGCGACCAGGCGCGCGACGAGCCCCTCGATGGTGGCGGCCGCGGGCGCCCCGGTGATCCGCACGTCGATCCGCACCGCGCCCTCGCCGAGGTCGGACCGATCGACCAGCCGCGCCTCGCTCGTCGCCGCGATCAGCGCCTCGCTCACGCCCGCGGGATCACCGAGGACGAACCGGACCCGCACCCCGCGCCGTTGCTCGCGGAGCTGCTCGATCGTGCCCTCCCCGACGAGCCGGCCGCGGGCGATCACCAGGGCGCGATCGCAGGTGGCCTCGACCTCGGACAGGACGTGGGTGCTCAACAGGACCGTGTGCTCCTGCCCGAGGCCCCGGACCAGGCGCCGCACCTCGCGGATCTGGTTCGGGTCGAGGCCGGCGGTAGGCTCGTCGAGGATGAGCAGCGGCGGGCTCGCGACCAGCGCGTCGGCGAGCCCGACGCGCTGCCGGTACCCGCGCGAGAGGTGCCCCACGAGCGCGTCGGCGACCTCGGTGACGGCGGCGAGCTCCAGGGCGCGCTCCACCGCGCGTCGCCGCTCGCGGCGCGGCACGCGCTTCAGCGCCGCGCGGAAGGCGAGGTGCTCGCGGACCCGGAGCTCCGGGTAGAGCGGGCACGCCTCGGGCATGTAGCCGACGAGCCGGCGCGCAGCGAGCGGGGCCTGCTCGAGGTCATGGCCCCCGACGCGGACGCGGCCGGCCGTCGGCCCCAGGAAGCCCGCGAGGATCCGGAGGGTCGTGGTCTTGCCGGCCCCGTTGGGGCCGAGGAAGCCGACCACCTCGCCCGCCCCGACACGGAAGCTCAGGCCGTGGAGCGCCACCACGGTGCCGTAGTCCTTGACCAGCCCCTCGACCTCGATCATCCGCGCTCGGCCACCCATACCACGCCTCCGCGCCGCGCCAGTACTCGGGCGTACCGCGGCGAACGGCGGTGGCGACCCGGGGGCGGGCGCGGCGCCCGGGACGTGCTATGGCGCGGCGGTGCGAGCGGTCGTGCAGCGCGTGACGCGCGCCAGCGTGACGGTGGGCGAGGACGTCGTCGGGGCGATCGGGGCCGGGCTCTGCGTGCTGGTCGGCGTGGCCGAGGGCGACGACGAGGCCGCGGCCAACAGCCTCGCCGAGAAGGTCGTGGGCCTGCGGATCTTCGAGGACGAGACCGGGAAGATGAACCGATCGCTCGCGGACGTCGGCGGCGAGCTGCTCGTCGTGTCCCAGTTCACCCTCCTCGGCGACGCGCGCAAAGGGCGCCGGCCGAGCTTCACCGCGGCGATGGAGCCCGTCCGCGCCGCCGCGCTGGTCGATCGCTTCGCGGCCGCGTGCGCCGCGGGCGGGATCCGCGTCGCGACGGGGCGCTTCCGCGCGCACATGCAGGTCGAGCTGGTGAACGACGGCCCCGTCACCCTCCTGCTCGACACGCGGAGGGTGTTCTAGCCGCGCGGCCCCCGGGGCGCGCACCCCGCCGCCGTCAGAGCGGCACGCGGGCGCGACCGCAGCCGCCGGGCGTGGAGCAGCGGCGGTCCGGGCAGAGGCAGACGTAGGAGCTCACGATCATCCCCGTGCCGGCGATGGCCGCCGCCCAGCCGACGGTGTTCCAGGTCTGGAGCGCGGACCAGTTGTCGGGGTTCTCCTTGGCGAGCGCGGTCCCCGCGGGCGCGCCCACGCCGAGGACGCCGCCGGTCCAGCCGAGGCCGCGAACCGGCTTGACCCAGCCCGGGGTCCACCCCTGGGCGTGCTTGCCGAAGCACTCGAAGGGCGGATCGGCGTCGTCGATGACGAGGCCGGCCCGGGGCCCGCCCGCCCTGGCGCGCGGCACGAGCAGAACGCTCTTGTTCTCCCCGAACTCGACCCCGAGGGCGTCCAGCGCCGTCGCCGAGGGGACCCCGAACCCGAGCCCCTCGACGCCCTCCCCCGTCACCTTGCAGCTCACGAGCGCCACCACGCGGCCGTCCGCGTCGACCAGCGGGCCGCCGCTGTCGCCGGGGCTGAGGCTCGCGTCCGTCTGGACGAAGGAGTCGCCCTCGATGGTGCGGGGCCCGCTGACGATGTCCCGGCTGACGGAGAAGGCGAGCGCGTCCCCGGTCGGGCTGCCGAGCGCGTACACCTCGGCGCCCTCGTCCGGCGTCGCCGCGGCCGGCGCGAGGGCGAGCCGCGCGAGGAGCGGGACGAACCGCCGGATCGAGCGCGGGGTGAGGGGCGTGAGGGGGTTGACCGGGGCGTGAGGGGACGCGACTCCGCGCGCTCACCGCCGCGCGCGCGAGGGTCGACGGCTGCCGGTCCGACGTGGAGCGCCGTGTCCGGGGCGACGGATGCCACCAACGGGGCCTCGGCCAGGGCAACGCCGGCGGCCGGCTCTCCGCGCCCGCGCGCCAGGTTCACGACCTCTCCCGGACCACCTGCGTGACCTCGAGCGCGCGCCGGATCGTCACGTGTACATCACCCCCGGGTGCAGGAGGAGCCGGACGACGGTGAGGGCCGGCCCGATCACCAGCTTGAAGAGCTGCCAGGCCACCAGGAGGCCGAGCAGCCCCGTGAGCGGCTGCTCCTGGAGGCGGCCGACCAGCGGCGCGATCCGGCGCGGAAACAGCCCCGCGAGCACCCCCGACCCGTCGAGCGGCGGCACGGGCAGCAGGTTGAAGAGCCCGAGCAGCACGTTGAGCGACAACAGGATGCTGAGCCCCATGGCGAGCGCCCCGAGGGCGGAGCCGGGGTCGCCGCCGGCCACGTCGGCCAGGCGAGACATCTGCAGCCGCGCGGGCGCGACCAGCACCCCGGCGGCGAGCAGGCCCTTCAGAGCCGCGAAGGCGAGGACCGCGAGCAGGAGGTTCGCCGTGGGGCCCGCGAGCGACATGAGCGCCTGCCGGAGCGGGTGGCGGCGCCCCCAGGCGGCGTCGTAGGGCGCCGAGGCCCAGCCGAGCATGCCGTTGCCGCTGAGGTACGTGAGGATCGGCACCACCACCATGCCGACGGGCTCGCGTCGGATGTGGGGGAACGGGTCGAGGCTGACCTGCCCCCCCTCGTGGGCGGTCGCGTCGCCGCCGCGCCAGGCCGCCCAGGCATGGGCCGCCTCGTGGCAGGTCGTGCTGAAGACGAACACCACGAACCAGGCCGCCATCTCGGGCAGGTTGACGCTCATCGGTGCCAGGGTTCTAGATGCGTCCAGACGGCGACGCCACCCCGGGGCTTGCGGTGGGCCGCGCGATGCCCTCTGCTCGGGTCGTGCGCAGCTCCGGATCGTCGCCGGCCCACCGGGGCCGGGCGAACAGCCTGGCGACCGCCGTCCCCGCCTTCGCGATCGCCTGCGCCGCCGCGGCGCCGCCCTCGGCCGCTCCCGCCGGCCGCCAGCTCGCCGCGCCGCCAGCCCACCCGCCCCCAACCGCCACGCCGCCCGCCCCCGCGCCGCCTGCCGCCACGGGCGCCCCCGTCCCACCCGATCCCCAGCGCGAGTTGGCGGAGCGCTACGCCAGCCACCGACCGCTGGCCACCCTCCGCGGGCAGGCGAGCTACTACGCCGACTCGCTCGCGGGCCGGCCCACGGCGAGCGGAGAGCCCTACGATCCGCGAGCCTACACCGCCGCGCACCGGACGCTGCCCTTCGACACCGTCGTCCGCGTGCGCACGACCGCCCACGCCCGGAGCGTCTACGTCCGCATCAACGATCGCGGGCCCTTCGGGGATCGCCGACGGATCATCGATCTGTCGCGGGCGGCCGCCGAGGCGCTCGATCTGCTGCGCGACGGGGTGGCGCCGGTGACCGTCGAGGTCCTGGAGCGCGGCGGGCACTGATCCCCGGCCCCGTGCGGCGAGCGGTCCCTCGCTCAGTCGATCCGGGGCGCGCCAACCTCGGCCAACCACCGCTCCAGCTCGGCGGCCGTCGGCGCCGACCGACCGACGTGACGCACGGACCCCGCGGCGTCCACCACGATGACCGCCGGGAGGCGGTCCACCTGCCAGGCGTCCGCCGCGCCCGCGTCGTCGAACGCGACGTCGTACGGGATCGACCAGCGGTGCGCGGCCACGGCCGCGAGGAAGGGGTCGTCGTCCACCGACACGCCGACGAACCGCACCTCCCGGGCGCGACGGGCCCGCGACGCGGCCGCGAGGGTGGGCGCGGCGCCCTCGCAGGCGCGGCACCAGCTCGCGAACACCTCGATGAGCACCGGCCGGCCGCGCGCCTCGGCGAGCGAGAAGCGGGGCTCGGCCCCCTTCACCAGCGGCAGATCGAGCGGCGGCGCGGCCACGCCCACCGGCGGACCGGACCGGCCCGCGAGGGAACGAGCACCGGCCAGCCCCCCGGCGAGGACCAGGAGCGCGGCCGGCGCCGCGATCGCGAGGCGAAGTCGAGCCATGAGGCGGGCGCCCATGAGCGCCAACCCGGGGAGACGGCGCCCGCGCGCCGAAGTTGAGGGCAGGAACGGGCGCGACGCGACGATTCCCGATCCGGGAGCGCGGCGGCGCGCGCCGCCGGCGGCCGATCCTGGCCCCGGCCGCGTCCCTCGCCGGCGAGAAGCCGCCGGGCGCGGGGAGGGCGACGGGGGTGTCAGCCGTCCTCGCACGCGGGCCCGCGCCCGAGAGCGATGTGGACCGGGCGATCGTGCCCGAGCGGCCAATTGACGAAGAGCGAGGCCCGCTTCGTGGGGGCGCAGATGCGGACGCTCTGCGTCTTGCCTTTCCGCATGCGGACCACGAAGCTCACCATCTTCCCGGGCTGGATCGCCTCGTAGTAGTCTTGGTTCTTGCGGCCGAACTCGACCATGCGCTCGTAGCCGCGGTAGGGCCCGCGGCAGGTGACCTGGAGCCACTCGCGCAGCACGCGGAGGTGGCAATCCTCCGGCTGCGAGTGGATCTCCTGAGTGTTGAGCGCGATCCCGGCGTCCCACTCCGCACCCTGGGGCGGGTTGGAGGGTGCGGGCGGCACCGGGGGGAGCGGCCCCTCGTCGACCACGGGGGCGGCGGACACCGGCGCCGCGGCGACGACCGGCGGCGTCGAGGCGACGGGGCTCGCGGCGGCGCGGTCGGCGGCGCGCGCCTTCTCGGCGACGCTCCGCGGCACGCAGGTCGCGGCCTCGCACAGGAAGCCGTTCCTGCAGTCCCCGTCGCTCGCGCACTTCTCCGCTCCGCGTTCGCGGTCGTCGCCCGACTTGCACGCGAGCAGCGCCAGGACCAGGAGCGAGAGCGACGACCAGAGGGATTTGCTCATCACTTGTCTCCGCCGGGGCCCCGAGCATACACGGGCCTCCGACCCGACGACAGCGCGCCCCCGGGCGCGCGAGGGGCGCGGGCGGGAGCGTCGGCGCGAGATCCGCAGGCGCCGCGGCGCCCGGGGCCGCGCGAGGCCGGGCCGGGGCCCGTCGGTGGTAGAGTAGCCGCCGGAGGCAGGCCCATGACCCGAGGGCAACCCGACGCGAGCGCGCCCGACCTGGACGAGCGAGGGCCCCACCCCGCGCACGACCCCCCGCTCCGCACGGCCGCGGAGTGGGCCGCGCACCTCCGGTGGCGCGCCCTGGCGACCCCGCGGCCGTCGCTCGCGGAGCGCGCGCGGGAAGCGGTCGGCGCGCCCATCGACCGGCTCGAGGATCTGGTGTTCGGCGGTGGCCGGGCCACGGTCGCGGATCGGTTCGTGGCCCGCGGCCTGTTCGCGCTAAACGAGATGGTCCAGCGCTCGCGGAGCGCGGAGCGGGTGGTCGATCGTTACCGCGCGCAGCACTCCGCGGTGCGGTCGCTCGCGGACATCCGCGCGCTGCCGCTGGCAGACATCGAGGCGGCGCGGCCGACCTGGCTCGCCGCCTACGACGTCGCGGCGGCGCTGAGCGGCGGCCTCGGCGGGTTCTTCGGGCTGCCCGGGCCGGCGTTCGCCGTCCCCACCCTGTTCTACGCCGCCCTCCACGCCGTCGGCAGCCACGCCCTGCACTTCGGGCACGACCTCTCCGATCCGGACGAGCAGCGGTTCGTGGTTGACCTGCTTGCCGCGAGCCTGGTCACCCGCCCCAGCACCCGCGTCGAGGTGCTCCGGAGCCTGGAGGACGCGGCCGCGGCGCTGGAAGCGGGCAACTTCGACGCCGTCGACACGCACCGGGTCGCGATCCTCGAGCACGTGGCGGAGGCCGTCGTGCTGCGGGTGCTGCTCGGGGTCGCCGTGCGGGGCTGGCCCGGAGTGGGCCTGCTGCTGGGGGCCGGGTTCAGCCGCGCCTTCGTCGGCCAGGTCTGCGAGGCGGCCCTCGCCGCCTACGAGCAGCGCTGGCTGCTGCGCCACCACGGCGACGCGGCACGCGTGCTGAGCGCGCGTTGAGGGCGGGCCGCGGCGCGGCCCGGTCCCCACCCACCCCCACCGTGGGCGCCCGGCGCGGCCGGGCTGATGGGCGGCGCGTTCCGTGCTATTGCGCCGCGGCTCCCGTCCCGGCGCCGGTGCTCCCCGCGACCCCGCCCGCCACCGGCCGGTCCCGGTCCCGCCCGCCGCGCGCGGCGGCGCCGCGCACGGCTCTCCCCCCGCCCCTCGCCGACCATGCTGCTCGAAGTGAACCCCCAGAACCCGGAGCCCCGCAAGATCCAGCGCGCCGTGGACGCGCTGGCGCAGGGCGGGATCATCGCTTACCCGACCGACGCCGCCTACGGCCTCGGCTGCGATCTGTTCAACCGGCGCGCCATCGATCGCCTGTACGAGCTCAAGGGGCTCGATCGATCACGCCGCCTGAGCTTCGTCTGCGCCGATCTCTCGAGCGTCGCCCGGTACGCGCTCATGCACGACCACGTCTTCCGGATCCTGAAGCAGCACCTGCCAGGGCCGTACACCTTCGTGTTGGAGGCGACGCGCGAGGTGCCGAAGGTGATCCAGTGCAAGCGGCGCACGGTGGGGGTGCGGATCCCAGACAACGCGGTGCCGATCGCGCTCGTCGCCGCGCTCGGGCACCCCATCATCACCACCACCGCGGCCCGGCACGGCGCCGAGCCCCTCCCCGATCCCGCCGAGATCGACGAGGAGTTCGCCGGGCTGGCGCTGGTCCTCGATGGCGGTCCGGGCGGCCTCTGCCCCACCAGCGTCGTCGATCTGTCGCGCGACCCCCCGGAGATCCTCCGCGAGGGGGCCGGCGACGTCACGGCGTTCCACTGAGGTCTGGTCGCCAGCGCGCGGGGACGGAGCGCCCCGGGCTCACTCGACCGGACCGACGGGGTCCTCGCTCGCCGTCGCCGCGGACGTGGGGGTGCCGAGCACGAACCGCACCTGCTCCTGCAGGAGCAGCGGGCGCGGCTGCTCCCCCGTCAACACGAGCGCCATGAGCCCGTACTGGACCGTGCCCTGATCGGGGATCCCGCGGCCCGCGGACACCTCCACCACCCCGTTCCCCTCCGCCTTGAATTGCTGCAGCTCCACCGCGCCCTGGGCGGTGATCCCGGGCACCACCTGGCGCGCGTCAGCGGCGTAGCGCCGGGAGTTCACCTCGAGGGTGACGCGATCAGCGGCGATGGAGCGCACCTTCATCAGCCGGTAGGAGACGGTGTCGATGCCGAGCACCGCCTCGCGCGTGGTCGCCATCCACATCGCGCCGACACCGACACCTTCGCTCGGGTACGGCAGCGTGAGCAGCGCGAGGGCGTCGCTGAGCGAGTTGAGCACACCCCCGAGCGCCGGGTCGGCCGCCGGGGCCAGGGTGACCGCGAACCCCGTCCCGGCTCCGCTCGGCGCGAGCTGGAATTCGATGCGGCTTCCCTTGAGCTTGCCGACCAGCCCCTCGACCTCCCTGGACACGCTCGAGACCAGGGTCGCGTCCACCTTCGCCGCGGCGATCTTCGCGACCACCGAAACCCCCGCGGGCGCGGCCGCGTCGCTCGGCGCCGCCCCCTCGGCCGCTGCGCCGGGCCGCCGGGTCCCGCCCACCTCGAGCGTCAGATCGACGTCGACCGGGACCTCCTGGTTGTTGCCGCGCTGCGCGGCGACGCGGACGCGGAGGGAGCTCTTGCCGGCGGGTGGGAGACCCGTCAACCTCACCCGCGGCTCGCTGCCCAGGTTGCCGACGGTGAGCTTGGGCGGCGCGCCGCGCGGGAGCTGCCGGTCGGCCTCCCCGGGACCGAAGACGCCGGACTCCGGCGGCCCGTCGCTCGACCGCCCCTGGGATGACGTCGCGGCGCTCGCGCTGGCCGTGGCCATGGCGCGCGCCAGCGCCGGATCCACCGCGGGACCCGCCGTCGCCGCCGACAGCACCTCCCCCGTCGGCTGCGGCTTCTTCTTGCACCCTGTCGCCGCCGAAATCGAGAGGGCCAACGTGCAGGTCGCGCCGAGCGCGACCATCGACCACCGTCGCGAACGCCTGACGTCGAGCATGCGGCGACTCATAGCGGAGCCGCGGCGGGCGACAAGGGCGAACGTGCCGGCGGGCGAGCGGTCGACCGTGGCTAGAACGGCGGCGGCACGTCGTCCTCGTCCCCGGCGTCGGCGTCGGAAGCGCCGGGCGCGTCGCGGTCGGGACGCGCGGGCTCTGCCGGAGGCACCGCCGGCGCGCCCGCGTCGACACCCGGCGGGGGCTCGGCCGGAGCGCCCCCGTCCGCCTCGCCGGCCCCCGCGTCGTCGAGGGCGCCGGCGTCGGGCAGTGCCCGCTCGACCGGGAGCCCGTCCGGAAGGAACTCCGCCTCGACCGCGTCCTGCTGCCCCTCGTAGGGCAGGAGCCCGGTCGCGGGATCGACGGCGGCGACGACGATCCCGGGCGGGCGGGGAAAGTCCACCACCGGCTGGTCCCGGTGGGCGACGCGCATGAACTCCACCCAGGCCGGCAGCGCGGTGACCGCACCCTGCTCGCCGGGGCCGAGCCCGAGCGGAGCGTCGTAGCCCACCCAGACCGCGGCGACGTAGTCCGTCGAGTAGCCGACGAACCAGGCGTCCTTCGCGTCGTTCGTGGTGCCGGTCTTGCCCGCCACCGGGCGCCCGAGCGGGGCGGCGCGACGCCCGGTGCCGTGCTCCACCACGCCCCGGAGCAGGCTCGTCGTCAGGTACGCCTCCTCCGCCGTGAGCACGCGGCGCGCCGGCGGCACGGGCGGCAGCGGGAGCTCTCGGCCCTCGGGGTCGATCACCCGCGTGAAGAGGCGCGGCGGGGCGTACTCGCCCCCGTTGGCGAAGGTGCCGAAGGCGTTGGCGATCTCGAGCGGCGTCACCTCGTAGGCGCCGAGCGCCAGCGCGCGGTCGGCGCCGAGCTCGGAGGCGATACCGCACGCGTGCGCCCAGCCCACCACGTTGGCCGGGCCGATCTCGCCGATCAGGTACTCCGCCGCCGCGTTGTCGCTGGCGGCGATGGCGGATCGGAGGTCGATGCGGCGGGTGGGCGGCGCGTCCGGATCGCTGCCCGGGAGGGCCGGCAGCTCGAGCACGCTGGAGGGGGCGAAGCGCCGCGAGTGCAGCGCGTAGCTGTAGACGAACGGCTTGAACGAGGACCCCGGCTGCCGCCGGGCGCGGGTGGCCCGATCGAGCCCGCCCGGCGTCGCGTCGTAGCCGCCGACCAGCGCCCGCACCTCGCGCGTGCGTACGTCGAGCGCCACCAGCGCCGACTCGGGGCCGAGGTCGAGGCGCAGCCGCCGGACCTCCTCGCCCTCGCTCGGGGGCAGGACGCGCACGCGGAGCGCGGCGCCGACGGCGGTGAACCTGCTCGGGGGGAGGCGCTGCACGTCGTAGCGCGGCTCCTCGTTCAGCGACACTCGCCCCACCAGATCGCCGACGCGGACGTCGAGGGTCCAGAGCCTGTCGTCGACGGCGACCACCGTGCCGACGTAGCTGTGGTTCGGCCGCGGCGTGCCGGCGAAGACCGGGCCCCAGAGCTTGCGACGCGGGAGGGTGAAGGGGGGGACGAGCTGCTGTCGCCGCGCGTAGGCGTCCAGGTTCTCGCGCAGGGCGCGGCGCGCGGCCGCCTGCAGCCCGGGATCGATGGTGGTGATGACCGTGAAGCCGCCGAGGCGGGCGCGCTCGCCGGCCAGCTCCCGGAGCAGGAGCCGCGCCTGGGCCACGACCTCGGGCGCCAGGTCGGCCTCCTCGTCCGCGGCGGGCGCGAGCCGCAGCGGCGCGTCGACGCTCCGGGCGTGCAGCGGCCCGTCGATGAACCCCTTCTCGAGCATCTGCCCCAGCACGTAGCGGCGCCGCTCGAGCGCCCTCTGGGCCGCGGTGCGGGGGCTGAGGCGCTCGGGCGCCGCGACGATCCCGGCGAGCAGCGCCGACTCCGCGAGATCTAGATCTCGGGCGCGCTTGCCGAAGTAGAACCGCGCCGCCTCCTCCACGCCGTAGCGGCCGTGGCCGAAGTAGATGTGGTTCAGGTACAGGGCGAAGATCTCGTCCTTGCTCAGGTTCTGCTCCAGCCGGCGGGCGAGGATGGTCTCCTTGATCTTGCGCTCGTAGGTCCGCGAGTCGTCGAGCAGCACGTTCTTGACCACCTGCTGGGTGATGGTGCTGCCCCCCTGGGTGGTCCTCCCGGCCCGGAGGTTCGCGAGCAGTGCCCGCAGCATGCCGACGTAGTTGAGGCCCCGGTGCTCGTAGAAGCGCGCGTCTTCCGCGGCCAGGAACGCCAGCTTGGCGTGGTCGGGCAGCTCGGCGAGCGGGATCACCGTGCGGCGCTCGGTGAACAGGTTGGCGAGCACGGTCCCGTCGCGCGCCAGGACCCGGGTCACCTGCGGCGGCGCGTACCCGCCACGCAGCTGCTCCACGCTGGGCACGCGCGCCTCGTAGTGGCGGATGACGAGCACCACGGCGATCGCGGCGGAGAGCCCTGCGAGCACGCCGAGCGCGAGCGCGATCTGGACCGCCCGTCGCAGCCACGCCCGCAGGCGCACTCGCGCGGGGCGGCGCGGAGCGGCGCCGTCGCTGGCCGCGGCGGCGCCGTCGGGGGGCGAGGTCGGGGCCGGGGGAGCCGGGTCGAGGTCGCTCATCGGCGGGGGCAGCGTATCATCGATCGACGCGGGCGGCCGCCGCGCCGCGCCGCGCGATCACCGCGCAGCTTGTCGTCGATCGACGCGGGCGGCCGCCGCGCCGCGCGGTCACTGCGCATAGCGCATCACCACCACGGCCAGCAGCATCCCGACGACCAGGAAGACCACCGCGACGAACAGGAGCGCGACGACGCTGGTCCCACCCCCGCGGGGAGCGAGGTCGCGCGCGGGGCTCGGGGAGGACACGACCACCGGGCTCGACACCGGAGCCACGGCGGGCGCCGCGGGGGAGGCCGCGGCCTCCGCCCCGGGCGCCGCGGGCGGGAGCCCGTAGGTGGCCAGCCCGGACCGCACCGAAACCCCGGCGAACGTCTCCAGCGCGAGCGCGAACTCGGCGGCGGTCTGGAAGCGGTCGTCGGGACGCTTCGCGAGCGCCTTCGCGATCACCTCCCAGAGCCCGACCGGGAAGGTCATCCCCGCGACCCGCTCGTTGATCGAGATCGGGGGTTCGAGCACGTGCTTCTGGATGTACTCCATCGGCGTCTTGGCGTCGAACGGCAGCTTTCCGGTGAGCACCTCGTAGAGGATCACCGCGAGCGAGTAGACGTCGCTGCGCGGGTCGAGCGTCCGGCCCTGGGCCTGCTCCGGAGACATGAACTCCGGGGTCCCGAAGACCATTCCCTCCTGGGTGAGGACGATCGAGCCGGGGCGCATCTGGCGCTCGGTCACCTTCGCCAGACCGAAGTCCAGCACCTTGGGGAAGTCCGGGATGTTGCCCACCCGGCAGAGGAAGATGTTCTCCGGCTTGAGGTCCCGGTGCACGATCCCCATCTGATGCGCCTCATCCAGGGCACCGCAGACGGCGACCAGGATGGGAATCGCCCGGTCGACGGGGATGGGCCCCCCCTTGCGGACCGTCTGGTTGAGGTTCCGCCCCTCGAGGTACTCCATCACGATGTAGAGCGAGCCGTCCTCGGGCAGCTCGCCGTACATGAAGACCTTGGTGGTGTTGGGGTGCGTGAGCTGGCTCATCGCCCGCGCCTCGCGCCGGAAGCGGGAGGTGAGATCGCGCCGACCGGCGAGCTTCGGATGGAGGATCTTGATCGCCACCATCCGGTTCATCGCCGGCTGCGAGGCCTTGTACACGGACCCCATCCCGCCGGTGCCGATCTTCTGGAGGATCTCGAACTGACCCTCCAGGATCGTGCGACCGATGAACGGGTCCTTCTGGCGCATCCCGGAACCTGATAGCAAACCTTTCGCGCGACGACGAGGACCACCGTGATCGCCGACACCGCCCCGGTCGATTGCCTGCAGAGCGCCCGACTCCTCGCGGCGGGGTTCCACCACGCGTTCTTCACGCGCCACGGCGGCGTGTCGGCTGGCCCGTACGCGAGCTTGAACTGCTCGCGGTCCGTGGGCGACGCACCGGCGCACGTCGAGCGCAACCTCCGCCGCGCGGCGGCCACCCTCCAGGTGCCGCCTGCGCGGTTGTACGTCGTGGCGCAGGTCCACGGCGCGGACGTGGTCGAGATCACCGCGGCGGACGCCCGCGAGGTGGTCGCACGCCGACCCGGAGACGCGCTCATCGCCCGCGCGGGCGGGCTGGCCTGCGGGGTACGGATCGCGGACTGTGTCCCGGTGCTGCTGGCCGATCGAGCGTCGGGGGCGGTGGCCGCTGTCCACGCGGGTTGGCGCGGCGTCGTCGCCGACGTGGTGGGCGCCGCGGTGGCGGCGCTCCGCGCCGGAGCGCCCGGCGAGCCCGACCTCGTCGCCGCCGTGGGCCCGCACATCTCGGCCGCGGCCTTCGAGGTGGGCGAGGAAGTGGCCGCGGCGCTGAGCGCGGTCGCGCCCGAGGTGCCGGCGGTGCTCCGATCCCCGGGCAAGCGTCCGCGCGTCGACCTGCGCGCGCTGGTCCGCGCGGAGCTCGTCCGCGCGGGGGTCCCGGCGACGGCGATCGACGACGTCGCCGGGTGCACGTTCTCCGAGCCCGACCGCTTCTTCTCGTTCCGTCGCGACGGCGCGCAGAGCGGTCGGCACCTGGCGGCCATCGTCGCGCGCGGCGGATGACGGGCGGGGGCGTGGCTCCGCCGGGGGGCGGACGGCGCGCCGGAGGTGGCAGCGTCGGGACCTTGCTGCCGGCGCAGCGACGCGCGTCCGCCGCGTGCCGTCCGCGCGCGGGATCGGACCTGCGGCCGGCCCGGGTACGCGCGCCGGCGCGGCGCGCGAGACGGGCGCGGTTTCCTCGCGGGCTCGGCGGGGGGTAACCTACCGGTCGATGCGCACCGTCGACTGCGCCGCATGCGGGGCGCGCTTCGCTGTCCCGGACGAGCTCTTCACGCGCGCCGTCGCCGGACGTCAGCGCCGGATGGTGTGCAAGCGCTGCGGCGCCCACGTGGTGGTCGACGGCACCTGCGTGACCGGGGTGGAGGCGCCGTGGATCGTCGCCTTCGGTCCCGACGACGATCGCGAGCTGACGACGCGCCAGCTCCGCGAGGCGATCGCGGCGGAGCGGGTGCAGGGCTCGACGCTCGTCTGGCGCGATGGCATGGAGGACTGGGTCGCCCTCCGCACGGTCGAGGAGTTCGCCTCGGCGTTCGGGCCGCGGCCGGCCGCCGGCTCGGCGCCCGACCCGGGGCCGGCGGCGCCGGACCCGACGCCCGAAGCGACGCCGGAGCCGGACGACGGCGAGGACGATGGGTCCGGCGCGCAGGCCCCCATCGAGCCGTCCGCACCCGCCCGCCCGCCGTCGCCGATCCCGCCGCCGCGCGTGGTGGCGTTGCCGCATCCGCGATCCGGACCGGGTGCACCCGGGAGGCCCGGCTCCGGGAGCGCCGCCGGTGAACGCGCCGGGGCGGCGTCTGACGCCTCGCCGACCGGGGCCATGCATGCGCTCTTCACCGTGGAGTCGATTCCGCCCGTCGCGGAGCTCTCCGATGCGGAGGTGCTCAGCTTGCCCCCCTCGCGGCCCGCGCGCGGACCGTCCCCGCCGGTGCTCATACCCCGCGCGGCGCGGCTCCCGCGGGAGCCGGCGAGCGCACCGACACCTGAACCGGCGCCGCTCGCCGACGCGACGTTCGACGTCGAGGTGACGGACGAGGCGGAGCAACCCGACGGCATCGACGTCACCCTCGAAGAGGCCCCGAAACCAGAGCGGGGCGCGGCCGGCGCCGCCAGCGGGGACGCGGGCCGTGGCGCACGGGCGCTGCGCCGGGGCTGGCTCGCCGTCGGCGCCACCGCCGGGGTGGCGCTGATCGCGAGCGGCCTGCTGCTGAGGAGCCAGCGCGGCGGGGCGCGCGACGCGGCGGGGGCCGCCCGCGAGCCCGGAAGCGCCGCCGTCGCGCCGCGCCCACCTTCGACCGGCAACGCCGCCGCGCGCGAGGCTCCCGCCGCGCCCGCCGCTCCGGAGCTCGACCACGTTGAGCGTGCAGCCGTGCCGACGCCGGCGGACGCGACGCGGCCCCCGCCGGCCAGCGCCGGCGCGCGGCCGACGGCGATCGCCCCGCGGCGCGACGGACCCCTCGGCGCAGCCGCGCCGACAGCCAGCGTCACCGCGGCCGGCGCCAACGACCGCGCTCGACGCACCGCCGCGGCGAGCGGGAGCAGCGCCCCCGCGACGCCCGCCGCGCCCGCGGCCGCCGGCGCCGCCTTCGATCGCGCCGCCGCGGCGAGCGCGCTCAGCACGGCCGCGGCCGCCGCCTCGAGCTGCCGCCGCGGCGCGGACCCGTCGGGGACGGCCATGGTCACGGTCACCTTCGCGCCATCGGGCCGTGTCACCAGCGTGAACGTCGCGGGGCCGCCGTTCGCGGGCACCGCGACCGGCGGCTGCATCGCGACGACCCTCCGCCGAGCCACGGTGCCGCCGTTCGCCGGCAGTCACGTCACGGTCAGCAAGCGCATCGTGGTCCAGTGATGAGCGGAGGCGAGGGTCGAAGCCGGCAAGGCGCGCGCTGATCCGCGGCGTCACCCCGCGGGCGGCGCCGACCCCCGCCCGGGAAACCCTTCGGCGGCCACGAGATCCGCGCCCGAGGGCTGGCGCTCCGCGGCATCGTCCTTACGTTGTGCGAGTCGGTGCTTCGTGGCCCAGGGAGAACGAGTGTCACACCCATCCCCGCCCCATCCCCACTCGCGGGGCAGCGGAGCGTCCTCCCCGGCGCTTCTCCCCAACCTCCCCGCCCCGGAGCACCGCCCCTTCTCGCCCGCGCCGCCGGCCCTGCTGCGCTTCATCCTCGATCCCCGCGTGGCGACCTGGGCCAAGGTGCTGGCCGCCCTGGGGCTCGTGTACGCGCTGGTCCCGCTCGATCTGGTCCCTGATCTCGTCCCCCTCCTGGGCTGGCTGGACGACGCCGGCGTGCTGTCGCTGGGGATGTTCCTGCTCGCCCGCGCCTGGAGCCGGTACCGCGCGACCGCGCCGGCTTCGGCCCCCCGCGCGCCGGAAGCGCCGGCCGCGGCGGGCGAGCCACGATCGGTGGTGTTGACCGCGGGCACCGACGTGACGCCCGAGTAGGCGGGGGCGCGGGCGGCGGGCGGCCAGGGCAATCCGGGGCGCCCCACCCGGAGCCGGCGGCGGGCTCGTGAAAGAGAGGGGATCGCAGAAGCGGTGGACGGAACCGCCACGGGTCCCTTAAGGTCACCCACGAGGTAGCAGAAGCCATGTGGATCCTCGTGCAGCACCGCCTCGACGGAACCCTCCTCGGCGCCGTTCCCGCGGGGACGCGCGGGTTCGAACGATTGGATCCCGGCGCGCGGATCGAGCTCGGCGCTCGGAGCTTCCGGGTCCGCGGTCGGTTCGTTCAGGGCGACGACGCGCCGACCCTGCTCCTGGTCGACGCGGCCGAGAGCGGCGGCGCGGCGATAGAGTCCACGTTCCACTCGTCCAGCGATGATCCCGCCTCTCCGGCCCCCGCCCGCCCGTTCCTGGGTGAGCTCGAGCACCTCATCGAGGCCCGCAAGCAGAGCACCGCGGTGCGGAGCTACACGCGCACCCTGCTCGACGGCGGCGCGGTGCGGATCGGCGAGAAGCTCCGCGAGGAGGCGGAGGAGCTGGCGCGGGCCCTCGCGGACGAGACCGAGGACCGGGTCACCAGCGAGGCGGCGGACCTGCTCTTCCACCTGCTCGTGGGGTTGAGCTCGCGCGGCCTCTCCCTAAACGATGTGGTGGCGGTGCTGGCCCGACGCTTCGGGGTCAGCGGCCACGTGGAGAAGGCCAGTCGCGCGCCGTCCCCCCTCTGAGGAGCGGCTCCGCACGCAGCGTGTCAGCGCACCGCGCCCCCGGGGCCGCCGACGAGCGCGTGGCGACGCCGTGCGGCCGATCCCAGCAGTTTGACCGTCGCGCCGGTGCCCGGCTATCGTCTGCCGCGCCGCGCGAGGTTGGCCCGTCCCTGCGCGAGGTGGCGCGCCGGAAGGTGACGATGTCGAAAAAGGTCCTGATCTTCGAAGCCGATGCCGCCTTCGCCGGGGAGCTCCGCCAGGGGCTGACGAGCCTGGGCTGCACGGTCACGGTGACCGACGACGTCAACGCCGGCCTCCAGCTCGCCGCGACGGACCACCCCGACCTCATCCTGCTGGCCATCGAGCTGCCGCGCATGAACGGCTTCTCGGTCTGCAACAAGCTCAAGCGCGACCCGGCCCTGAAGGACATCCCGCTCGTCATCATGAGCACGGACTCCAACGAGGAAACCTTCGAGCAGCACCGCCGGCTGCGCACCCGGGCCGAGGACTACGTCCACAAGCCGATCGGCTTCGACGAGCTCCTCCGGCACTGCAACGCCCTGGTCCCGCTGGGGACGGCGGACGTCGTGACGGAAGACGACATCGTCCTCGACGACATCGAGATCGACGAGGCGGAGGTCATCGACGCCGATTCGGCGGTCGACAACGAGGTCGAGGATTTCGCGGAGCAGGCGTTCGACGCGCTGATCGACGACGTGGCGCCGGCCCCCCCGGCACCCGGGCCTGCGGTGGCTCCGCCGGCTCCGCAGCGGAGCGGCGCCCCGGGCGGGGACGAGGCGCCGGCCGCGTCGGCTCCGGTGGCCGAAACCGTGGACGAGAGCGACCTGCGGATCGAGTCGGTGGCCGCCGCCCCCGCGGCCCCCCCCGCGGTCGCGCCGCGGGGAGAAACCGTCGCGATGGCCCGGGAGCCGCCGCCGGAACCCCCGCCCCCGGTCCCCGCCGAGCCCGCCGTGGATGAAGCCGCGTCGTCCCGCGTCGCGGCCCTGGAGGCGGAGCTCGCAGCGGCGCGGAGCGACGCCGCCGCGCTCGCCGCCGCGAACGCCCGCGTCGAGGCCCTGGAAGCGGAGCTCGGGCGGCTGCAGGCGCCCGTCGCCGCCCTCGCGCCGCGCGCTGAGCGCGCCGAGCGACTGGAGCAGGAGCTCGCCCTCGCCCAGCAGCAGGCAGAGGAAACCCGCCGCAAGCTCGAGCAGGCGTCGTCCGGCAAGCCGGTGGGTTCAGCGCGGGAATTCCTCGATCTCAGGGAGGCGCTGAACAGGAAGGACAAGGAGCTGCTGGACCTGAGGGACCAGATCACCCACCGCGACAAGGAGATCCTCGCGCTGCGAGACGGCAATCTGGCGCTCGAGCGGGCTCAGGCAGATCAGAGCGACCGGCTCGCGGAGCTGGAGAAGCAGCTCCCGGAGCTGCAGCGGCAGGCGGACGCCTTCCGCGCCGACAAGGAACAGGCCGCCAAGCGCGCCGACGACTTCAAGCGCAAGGCCGAGAAGCTGCAGGGCGATCTCGAGGCGCGCGCGCGGCAGCTCGAGGAAACCATCGCGGCCCACGGCGCCGAGCTGGAGCGGCGGGCGGCCGAGGCGGCCGCCGTGGCCGCCGCCCACGCCGAGGCGCTGGCGCAGGCGGCGGCGGACCGCGAGGCCGCGGTCGAGCGGGCGGTGGCGGCGGCGCGCGCCGCCGCCGCCGAGGCCGAGGCCGCCGCGATCGCACGCGTCCGGGGCGAGGCGGCGGAAGCCCAGCGGCGCGCGCTGCTGGAGCGTGAGCAGGAGCTGCGCGCGGATCTGGATGCCCGGCTCGGCGCGCTGCACCGCGCCCACGACGACGCGCTGGGCAAGCTCCGCGCCGAGCAGGAGCAGGCCGCGCGGGAGGCGGCGGAGCGAGAGGCAGCGGTGGGGGCCGAGCGCGATCGGGTCACCGCGGAGCGGGACCGGGCGCGGAGCGAGCTGGCGAACCTAGAGCAGGCCCGAGCGAGAAGCGAGGCGGAGCGCGACGCGCGGATCGCGGCGCTGCAGGCGGAGCGCGACGCGCGGAGCGAGGAGCGCGCCGCCGCGCGGCGCACGATCGAGGAGCGTGACCGCGCCGTCGCCGGGCTGGAGGCGGATCTGCGCGAGCGGACCGAGGAGCGCGACGCCGCGCGGCGCGCGGTCGAGGAGCGCGACCACCGGGTCACGGAGCTCCAGGAGGAGATCGCCCGGCGAGCCGCCGAGCACGACGCGCTCGTCGCCGCCAAGGGCCAGGAGATCGCCGCGATCCGGCAGGAGCTCGAGGCGCAGCAGCGGCGCATCGCCCAGGCGCACGCGAAATGGGAGGCCGACCGGGCCTCGCTCGAGGGCGCCAAGAACGCGCTGGCCGCGGCGCTGGCGCGGATCGAAGAGGTCGAGGGGCGCGGGCTCGAGTAGCCTCGGATCCCTCACTCGCGCTCGAACGGGACCCACGTGCCCCCGAGCCGCCGTTCGTGGGGCAAGAAGCGCGCCTTGTAGCGCATGACCGGCGACTCGGCGATGAAGAGGCCGAGGTACAGGTACTCGAGCCCGAGGCTCCGACAGAGCTCGATCTGCTTGAGGATCGAGTAGGTGCCGAGGCCCAGCCGCCCGAGCGCCGGGTCGTAGTGCGTGTACACCGCCGACAGGGAGCGCCGCCCACGGTCGGTGACGGCGATCCCGACCAGGGTCCCGCCGAGCGCGTAGCGCAGCTCGAAGGTGTCGCAGCAGGTGTTGACGAGGAAGTCCTCGTAGGCCCCGGCGTCGATGGGCGCCTGCCCGTCGGCCAGACCGCGCCCCACCTTGTGCAGCTGGTAGAGCTCCACGCGGCGGGGGTCGACCTCGGGCGGGCCGGCGGTGAGGGTCAGCGCGGCGTCACCGCGCCGGAGCGTCCGCCGGTGGCCGCGGGTGAGCTCGAAGCGCGCGACGGGGATGCGCAGCGGTACGCACGCCTCACAGGACGGGCAGCGCGTGCGATAGAGGAGCATGCCCTGACGGCGATCCCCCGCCACCAGACGCTGGTCCAGCTCGTCTCGACGGAGCCTGCGCACGGGCAAGCGGAGCGGCATGCGCGCCTGCCGACCCGCGAGGTAGGGGCACGGGTGGAGCCGGTCGTAGACCACGAGCTCCGGCGGTGACCCCGGCACGATCGGCAGCGCGAGATCCTGGCGCGACATGACGAGCCGGAGTCCAAGATAGTCCCGCCCGGCGGCGCCTCAAAGGCCGGCGCGCCGCGCCACCCGCGCGGCCTCGACCCGAGCGCGCGCCGCCGCCCGCTCCGCGTCGAGGGTGACCAGCTCCCCGTCCCGGACCAGCAGTGCACCCCCGACGAGGACGTGGGTGACGTCGCGCGCCTGCGTCGCGTAGACGAGGGTGCCGACGGGGTCGACCTCCGGGACCGCGTGGGGGCGGCCCCGGCGGACGAGGACGAGATCGGCGAGCTTGCCCGGCTCGATGGATCCGAGATCGTGCTCGCGACCGAGCAGGCGCGCGCCGTCGAGGGTGGCCAGGCGCAGCACGCGCCGGGCGGGGACCACCCCGGGACCGGCGCGCAGGCTGGCGAGGAGCGCAGCGTGCCGGAGCTCCACCCAGGGATCGAGGTTGTTGTTGCAGGGGGCGCCGTCCGGGCCGAGCCCCACCACGACCCCGGCCGCGATCAACGCCGCCACGTCGGCCACGCCGCTGCCGAGCTTGAGGTTGGCGCTCGGGCAGTGCACCACCCCCGTGCCGTCGGCGGCGAGGTGGCGGCGCTCCGCCGCGGTGAGCTGCACGCCGTGCGCGAGGGAGGCGCGGCGGCCGCGCAGCCCCCAGCGCCGCAGCAGCGCGACGTCGCTGGCGCCGAAGGCGGCGCGCACCGCTGCTCGCTCCGCGCGGTGCTCGGCGGCGTGGGTGTGGACGAGGGCGCCCGTCTCCGCCGCCCGCTCGACGGCCCCGCGCACCAGGGCCTCCGAGCAGGAGAGGACGAACCGCGGCACCCACACGTAGCTCGTCCGCCCGGTGACGTCGGCGCGGCAGCTCCGCTCCAGGCGCTCCGCGGAGGCGAGCGCGCCCCCGGTCGTCTCGACCAGGCGGCGAGGCACGCCGGCGCCGCGATCCATCAGCGCCTTGCCGCCGAAGAGGCGCACCCCCGCGCGCCGCGCCACCTCGAGGACGACCTCGTAGTCGTGCACCGTCCCGTGATCGAGGACTGTCGTCACCCCGGCGCGGATGAGCTCCGCGAGGCCGAGCTCCGCGCTCGCGCGGAGCGAGGCGACGTCGTGCGCGGCCTCGAGGGGCCAGATCCGCTCGCGCAGCCAGGGGAGCAGCGGCAGGTCGTCCGCGGCGCCGCGGAACAGGGCCTGGCAGAGGTGCACGTGCGCCATCACCAGGCCAGGCAGGACGAAGGCGCCACGCGCGTCGAGCGTGGGGAGCCCCGGCGCCGCGGGCACCCGCCCCACGGCCGCGACGCGGCCGTCGCGCACGAGCACGTCCGCGCGACGCACCGTGTCGCGAGCATCGCAGGTGACCACGAGCCCGCCGCGGATGACCAGCGAGCGCCGCGGCTCGACGGGGCGCGAGCTCATGGCCCCTCGACCAGCGCCCCGACCTCGATCACCCAGCGCGACAGCAGCGCGACGAACCGGCCCCGCGCGTCGCGCGCCGTAGCCTCCACCTCCGCGTGATCGAGCCCGCCCGAGCCGAGCCCGGCGGCGAGGTTGGTGATGCAGCTCATGGCGCCCACGCGCACGCCGCGATGCCGCAGCGCGATGACCTCGGGCACCGTGCTCATCCCCACCGCGTCGGCCCCGAGGGTTCGGAGCATGCGGATCTCCGCCGGCGTCTCGTAGCTGGGGCCGAGCATGGCGGCGTAGACGCCGCGCGCGAGCGGCACCCCGACGGCGCGCGCCGCGCGCTCGGCGGCGGCGACGAGCTCCGGATCGTAGGCGCACGTCAGGTCGGGGAACCGGGGACCGGCCGGATCGTTCGGCCCGACGAGCGGGTTGTGGCCCGTGAGGTTGAGGTGGTCGGTGATCACCAGGAACGAGCCGACCCCCAGCCCCTCGCGGATCCCCCCCGCGGCGTTGGTGAGCAGCACGGCGCGACAGCCGAGCTCCGCGAGCAGTCGCACGCCGAGCACGACCGCCGCCGGCGCGTGTCCCTCGTACAGGTGCACGCGCCCCTGGAGGCAGGCGACCCGGACCCCGCCCGAGATGCCGAGGCAGAGGTTGCCCGCGTGCCCGGGCACGCGGACGGTCGGCAGGTGCGGGATCTCGGCGTAGGGGATCTGCACTCGTTCGGCGAGGTCGTCGGCGAAGGCCCCGAGCCCGGAGCCGAGCACCACCCCCACGCGGGCCCCCGCCACCCGCGCCAGCACGGCGTCGCGCGCCTCGAGGAGCGCGTCCGGGGCACGCTCCGCTTCCATGGCAGGCCATCGGCTAGGCGAGCAGGCGGTCCGCGCCAAGCGGGAAGTCGCGGCCGCTGGCACGGGGCAGGGAGCCCCCGATCCAGGCCGGCTGAGCGGTCCTGAACGGCGGTTCCTGCCCTCCGGCCGCCGGCGCTGAAGCGGCGGGCAGGAGCGGCTCGACCGGGCGGGACTGTGCTATGAGCAGCCGCTCCGACGGGAGCGCTCCGAGCTGTGGCTCGCGCCCTGCGCGTTCCGTCCAGCGAGGACTCATGGCATCGAAACTCGAGCAATTCTTGAAAGAAAAGGGGATCGACCCGCGACGCGTGCTGGTGGCGTCTCGCGCCCTCGAGGCGCTGCGCCCCGAGGACCGTCTGCTCAAGCGAGCGCAGCGGAAGGCGCGAAGCGAGGAAGGCGGCGCGAAGAAACCGGAACCCGGAGAGGCCAGGCCTCGTCCCCGCTCGGGACGACCCGTCAACGCCCGGCTGCTCCGGGACGCCACCGCCGGCAAGCCGGTGACCGGTCCGGAGAAGACCCGCCTGCTCCGGGCCATCAACCGGCTCCTCGAGCAGAAGCAGCAGCCGCCGGTCGATCTTCGCGCGCTGTTCTGAAGAACCGGGCGCTCCCGGGCACCGAATCGACCGGTGTCCGTCGCTGCGCTGGCGCTCGCGCCGTCCCTACCCGAGCCGCGGAACGCGGCGGCCTGGCCCTGGTCGCGGGGTAGACTCGTGACCGTGGACGACGCGCGGGAGCTGATGGCCCTGGTGGTGCGCGACGGGCTCGGAGCGCCGGTGGCCGCGAGGGCGCCAGTGCGACGCAGCGCGCCGCCCGACCCGCCGGCGTCCGTCGTCGCTCGCGCACGCGATGGTGACGCCACCGCCTTCCGCGAGCTCTTCCGCACGCACCGCAGCGAGGTCGCGCGCCTGGTCCTGCGCCTGCTCGGACGCGCCACCGAGCTCGAAGACGTGGTCCAGGAGGTCTTCCTCCAAGTCCACCGGAGCCTCAAGGATTTCCGCGGCCAGTCGAGGTTCTCGACCTGGCTCTACCGGGTGACCGTCAACGTGGTGCTCATGCACCGCCGCGCCGCGCGCAGCCGCCCGATCTTCGTCGAGCGCTCGGAGGAAGCCGCGCGCGCGGCCGTGGGGGAAGCGTTGAGCCCCGACGAGCTCGCGGCCCGCAACGCGCGACTCGCCGCGCTGGGGCGGCTGCTGGATCGGCTGAGCGAGAAGAAGCGGACGGTGTGGGTGCTGCACGAGCTCGAGGGCGTGCCCCCGGCCGAGATCGCCGAGATCGTGGGCGCCTCCGTGCTCACGGTACGCACCCGACTCTTCTACGCGCGACGCGACCTCGCCGCCCTGATCCCGGACGAGCCGGCCCTGGCCGCGCTCGCGGCCGAGCTCCAGCCGGGGCGAGCAGGCGACCGCGGGGAGGAGACGCGGTGACTGACCCGGCCGCGCGCCGCGCGCTCGAACATGTCGGCCGCGAGCTCCGCGAGGCGCCGCTGCCCGCGATCGACTGGGAGCGCCTGGAGGCGGTCCTGGAGCAGCGCCTGGCGGCGCCGCCCCGCGCGGCCGCCCCGCGGCTTGGCTGGCCGCTCCTGGCCGCGGCCGTGAGCGTCGCGGGGCTCGGCGGCCTGTGGCTCGCCTGGACGCACGCGCCACGGCCAGCGCCGCCGAGCGCGGATCACGTGAACCCTGCGGTCGGCGGGGCCACCGAACCGTCCCGCGTCGTCGCCACGACGCCAGGGGTCGCGCTGATTGACGGGGAGACGCTCGTGGTCGGTGACGCGCTCGACGCCCCCGCGGGGGGCCTCGAGGTCACGCACGGGCAGCGGGTGGTCTGGACGCTCGCGCCCGGCGGACGCGCGCGGATCCAGGAGATCGGTCAACGACTGACGATCGCGCTCGTTTCCGGGTCGCTGCGCGCCGAGGTCGCCCCCGGCTCGGCGCCCGAGATCTTCGCAGTCGAGGTGGACGGGACGCGCATCGCCGTGCACGGCACGATCTTCCGCGTGGAGCGAGGAGCCGACCGGGTCGCGGTAGCCGTGGAGCGCGGGGCCGTGGTGGTGCTCCCGGCGCAGGATCGCGGCCGAAACCCGGGGCTGATCGTCGCAGCGCCAGAACGCCGGGCCTTCTCGCTGGCGGGGCTGCCGGTGGCGCGGCCCGACGGCGCGGCTGACGCGTCCGCGTCGGGCGCGCCGGGGGCCGTGCACCGTGCGCCCCCATCGCGCAAGACCGCGGTCCTGACTGCTCCGAGCGCGTTCCCGGCGCGGCCCGGGGAGCTCGAGGCGGCGGCCTACGGGGTGACGGGGGCCGTGCAGCGCTGCTTCGCGACGCACACGCCCGCCGTCGCGGAAGGCCACGTGACTGCGGAGGTCGGCGTGTCTCTCCTCGTCGCTCCGGACGGCAGGCTCCTCGACCTCGCCTTCGCGCCCCCGCTCGCGCCGGCGGTGGCCGGGTGCAGCCAGTCCGCGGCCCGCCAGGTCCGGCTTCCGGCGCCCGGGGTGGAGACGCGCATCGAGCGCACGCTGTCGCTCGTCCGCTGACGCCAGCCGTTTGCAGGCGGCCGCGGCGAGAGGCTCAGCGCTCCCGCTCGAGGATGACGAAGCGGCCGTTGCCGACGGCCCAGCGGGCGCGGCGGTCGGACTCGAGCTCGAGGGTGAGCCGGTCCGTCCGCCCGTCCTGCCCTCGAACCCGGAGCTCCACCTTCCGATCTACCGCCGAGACGATCTGGTAGCGGCCGCTTCGCGGCTCCTCGGCCGGGATCGCCACGGTCACGTTCCGCCCGGAAAACTCGAGGCTCGCGCCCTTGGCCCAGCCGGTGGCGGCGGGCAGCGCCTCCTCGTCGACGTTCTCGACCCCGGAGCCGAGCCAGCGACCGGACAGGCGGCGTTCCACCGGGTTGCCCCAGCACCCGACCGCGAAGCCCGCGAGGACCATGAGCGCTGCTCGTTCGAGCGCCTTGCTCGCCTTTCGGCTCGGTGAATCCATGACTCTCTTATTGTAGGATCACATCCTACTTGGGCGTACAAAAACATACCCTTCGCCCGGCTAGCCGGTTGTCTCATCGAGCAACGGGACGAACTACGGCTCGCGGCAGCACCGCACGCCGAGGCTGTAGTCGAAGTATTCGCGGGGGTGGGCCGAGATCCGCGCGCCGCACCCCTCCTTGGTGGCCCGCGCGTAGAAGCCCCCGAGAAAGACGCCGTCCGCATCGTCGACCCACTCGTCCAGGTTGCCGACCATGTCGTACAGGCCGTCCTCGCCCCAGCGGCTGCGGCAGTCCGGCGTCGCGCCCGCGGCGCGGAGGAGCGGGCGCCCGGCAACGGTGACCGCGTTGAGTCGCGGGTCCAGGTGGCCCTCCGAGGCGTTGCCGTGCAAGAGGGCGGCGGGGTGAGCCTCGCGGAAGACGTTGCAACGCCCGGCCTCGTACTCGTCGCCGTAGGGGAAAGGGCGGTCCTGCTCGCCGCGGCAGGCGAGCACCCACTCCGCCTCGGTGCAGAGGCGCTTGCCCGCGTTCCGGCAGGCGCGCTCCGCCACGTTCGCGTCGAGGTAGCCCTGCGGCGGCTCCCCGGCGCGCACCACCGCGGCGAAGTCGTAGCGCTCCGTGAGCTGCCAGGGTGGCAGCGGCGGGACGCCCATGGTGCGGCCGAGCTCGGTCGGCGCGGCGGCGCGGGCGCGCGTCCAGTGCTCGAACGCGGCGCGCGCATGCACCGCCAGGGGGTGGTAGTGGGCCGAGAGGCGCCTACGGCCGCCGAGCTCCTCCAGCACCACCTCGTAGCGATCCACGCAGAGGCGACCCGCCACCAGGACCATCTCCGGAGGACAGCGGCGACCCGCGAGCGGCGCCGCGAGCGACGCCGCCGGGCGCGAGACGTCCGGCGCAGGCAGGTCACCGCCGTCTGGCAGGTACAGGATCGCCGGCCTGGGGTCGGGCGGGAGGGACGACGGCGCGCTCGCGCCCGCGCTCGATGCACCCTCGCCGTCGGCGTGGCCGCGGTCTCGGCAGCCCGCCGCCGCGCCCGCGACCAGGACCCCGCACGCCACGACGCCCCCCTTCGCCGCGCGCACGGCCCGCCCACCGGGCGCCCGTGACCCCGCTCGGCACCGACCGCGACGGGCCGCGACGACCACGACTACTTGCCGCGATAAACGATGAGGCCGTGCGTCAGGTCGTAGGGCGACACGGCGACGCGGACGCGATCCCCCGGAAGCACCCGGATGTGGTGGCGGCGCATCCGACCCGAGAGCTGAGCGCGCACGATCGCGCCCCCCTGGTCGACCCGGATGTTGTACTGACCACCGCCGAGAGCGTCCTGGATCACGCCCTCCATCTCCACCAAGTCGCCCTTGCTCATGCGCGAAATCTCTTCGCCGCTGGGCTCGCTCGGATCCCGGCCGCGAGCGGACGCTGACACATCGGACACCTTGATGCAAGCTCGCCCTCGACCCGGAGATGGACCAGGTGACACGAGGTGACCGTCACGCCCGGGGTGGCGGCGAGGAGGTCGTCGCGCACGGGGCGCGCCGCGCCCGCGCCCTCGCGGCGCTCGGCCTGGCGACGATCTGCGTCGCCTGGCCGGCGGCGGGCCAGCGACCGCTGCCCCCCGGTGCCACCGGCTGGCGCGACGCCGGCCACGGCGCGGTGCGCGGGCTGACGGTCGGACCGCTCGAGAACACCGCGTTCCCGGGGCGCGGTTACGGCACGGAGGCCTTCGCCCGCGGCGTGGCGGAGGCCGCGCGCCTGGGCGCCACCTGGCTCAGCATCACCCCCTACGGTCGCGTCTTCGACCTCGCTCCTACCGGCGTGAGCCTCTCGTTCGAGGCCCCGCACGCACAGAACCGCGCCGCCATCGCGCGCGCGGTGAGGATGGCGCATGCGGCCGGGCTCCGCGTGATGATGGTGCCCCACCTGTGGGTGGAGACGGGCGCCTGGCGGGGCGAGCTCGACCCCGGCGACGACGCGGCGTGGGCGCGGTGGGCGCGCGGCTATCGCGCCTTCGTGCTGGCATGGGCCACGGTGGCCCGGGAAACCGAGGTCGACCTGTTCTCGGTCGGCGTGGAGCTGCGCACCTGGGTGACCACCACGCGCGCCCCCTCCTTCGTCGACGTCATCCACGCCGTGCGCGACGTCTACCCGGGGCCGCTCACCTACGCCGCCAACTGGGACGACGTGGCCGACACGGTGATCCTCGGCGAGCTCGACGTGATCGGGATCAACGCCTTCTTCCCGCTCCACTGGGAGAACGGCGCGAGCTTCGCCGAGCTTCTGGCCGGCGGGGAGCGCGCGGCGGCCGTGGCGGCGGAGGTCGCCGCGGCCTGGGAGCGTCCGGTCCTCTTCACCGAGTTCGGCTACACCACCCGGCGCGACTGCGCCGTGCGACCTTGGGAGTGGCCCGAGCACCTCGGCGCGGTCACCGTGGACGAGTCCGCGCAGGCCGAGGCCTACTACGCGCTGCTCCGGCCGCTCCTCGACGCCCCCTGGTTCGCGGGATTCTTCGTGTGGCGCGTGGTCGCCGATCCCGACGACGTCACCCAGGAGGCCGAGTGGGGATTCTCTCCGCGCGGCAAGCAGGCCGAGCTGATCCTGCGCGACGCCTACCGCGCGCACTGGGCGGCGGACGGGGAGCGGCCGACCGGCGCCGCGCTCCACCGCCCCGCGAGCACGCGCATCGGGGGGTTCTGAGCCGCGCGCGGCGCGCGTTCCTGCGCCCCGAGAAAAAAGTTGGCCTGGGCTCCCCGGGCGTGCGATCCGAAGGCGATGGTGGGTGCCGCGGTCCGCGAGGGCCGCGGCGCGAGGGAAGCTGATGGACCGTCACGTCAACGCGAACCCGCGGCCATCCGGCAGCCGCGGCCCGCTCGCGCTCAAGCTCGGGCTCGGCCCAAGGCGCTGAGCCCGGCGCGAGCGGCGAGCGGGGTGGGCGCGCGGCGGCGCGACCGCGTCGCGCGCCCCCGTGGCGCCCTCGCCTCCGCCGTCCTAGGTTGCTGGCCGTGAACCGGCAGCGACCGCTCGACGTCCACGACCACGACCGCGCGGTGGTGGGGATGCGCTACGTCTATCCCGTCGTCTCGCGCCGGGCAGGCGGGCTCTCCCTCGGCGTCAACCTCAACCCGAACGCGGCGTGCAACTGGCGGTGCGTGTACTGCCAGGTGCCCGGGCTCTCGCGCGGAGTCGGCCCGGCCATCGACCTCACCCGCCTCGGCCAAGAGCTCGACCAGATGCTCGCGGCTGTCCTGGACGGCGACTACCTCGCGCAGGCCGTGCCGGCGCCGTACCGGCGGCTCGCCGACGTGGCCTTCTCGGGCGACGGCGAGCCGACCTCGTCCCCCGACTTCGACGCGGCGGTGACGACCGTCCTCGATCGGCTGGGCGCGCGGGCCCTGCTCGGTCACCTCCCGGTGGTCGTCATCACCAACGGATCCTTCGCGCGCAAGCCCCGCGTCACCGCGGCGCTGACGCGGATCGCGGCGGCCGGCGGCGAGCTCTGGTTCACGCTCGACGCCGGCACGCGGGAGGAGATCGCCCGCACCAACGGCGTGTCTCTGGACCCGGACGCCCACGTCGGGCGGCTGATCCACGCGGCGGCGCACTGCCGGACCTGGGTGCAGACTTGCCTGTTCGGCTGGGACGGCGCGCCGCCCACGCCGGATGCGATCGACCGCTACGTCGCGCTGATCGAGCGCGCGCTGGCGCGGGGGGCGACCCTCGCGGGGGTACACCTCTACACGATCGCGCGGCCGTCCCGCCAGCCCGAGGCTGAGCGCCTCACTGCCCTCGGCACCGCTGACCTCGAGCCGATCGCCGCCCGGCTCCGCGCCCTCGGGCTCGTGGTGCGGGTGAGCGTCTGAGCGTGGGGAGCTCGCCCGCGAGTCAGCAGAACCAGTAGTCCACCCACGCGAGCAAGAAGACCGCGAGGCCCGGGAGCAGCATCCGGACGAACAGCCCGACCGCCCACCCGGGTCCGCCGCCGCCCGGCGCGCGCTGCCAGCGGGCCATCCAGGCGGCGGCGGCGGCGAAGCCCGGATAGGCGAGGAGCGTGAGCCGCGGGTAGACACCGGCGACGGTCAGCGCGAGCGCGCCCAGGACGGCGATGGGCATCAGCCGCCGCGCCACGCGCAGCGTCACGGCCGGTCCGTGGGTGACCACGAGCGTGCGGTAGCCGCGGGCGCGATCCTCCGCCTCCTGGAACGCCTGGGCCGCGAAGTAGGCGCCGAGGAGCCAGGTCGACCAGAGCGCGAGCGTCACGAGCAGGCGCGGGGTCGGTGGCCCCGGGGCGACCGTGGCCCCCGCCAGGGGCGAGAGGAGCCCGTAGCCGAGCCCGTTCACCAGCGGGCCCCCGAGCGGGTGCCCCTTGGCGCCGAGGCGCGGGTGCGAGTACGCCACGGAGAGCAGGGCGGAGGCGGCCACGCACGCCGCGGCCCGCGGACCCGCGGCGACGGACACGCCGACGGCGAGCACGAGCGCGACGTAGGCGGCGCGCTCGATCCCGCGCGGCACCGGCCTCGCCCGCGCGAACACGGCCGCCTCCTGGTCCCGATCGAGCGCGGCGTTGAGCCAGAGGGTGCCCACGTGGCCGAGGCTCCAGGCGACCAGCACGATCCCGAGCGCCCCGGGCCGCACCAGGTAGAGGGCCCGGTCCCAGTGGACGAACCCATACCCGAAGAGGACGATCCCGAGGATCCAGGGGAGGAGCCGGAGCCGAGCGTGGGTCACGAGCGCCGCCACGGTGGGCGGCGCGGGCACCGGCGGCGCGACCATGCCGCGGAGCCTCGCACGACCGAGGCCCGCGCGCAGCCGCGCGCCCCGCTCAGCGCCGCATCCACTCCCGGACGAGCGGCGCGTGACCGTGGAGCTGGGCGTCGGTCCACCCGCCGGACGTGGGGACGCCGGCCGAGAGCAGGCTGGTCGCGTCCTGCTCGTCGTCGAGCTTCCACGCCGCCCAGCTGATGGACCCCGTCTCCATCCACTCCAGGAAGGCCTCCGCCTCCGGCACGCAGACGCCCCCGTCCAGGCCGCCATCGGCGGCCGTCGCACCCCACTCGGTCACGAACACGCCCACCCCCGCGGCGCGCGCGGCGTCCACGTTGTCGCGCAGCCACGGGCCGTGCTCGCAGGCGTAGAAGTGCGCGGTGTAGAGGAGGTTCGAGGCCCCGATCGGGGCCTGGGCGGCCTCGTTCGGCAGCTGCGACCAGCGCGCGGTCCCGGCGACGATCACGTTGTCCGGATCGATGGACCGGATGGTCGCGATCACCGTCTCGTGGTACGGCTTGATCTCCGTCACCCACGCCTCCCGATCGGGCTCGTTGTACGGCTCGTAGATGACGTTCGGCAGCTCGCCGTAGCGCTCCGCGATCGCCGCGAAGAACGCGCGCGCCTCCGCGGCGTAGTCCTGGGCCTGGTGGCTGTGGAAGTCCACGATCACGTAGACGCCGAGCTCGATGGCGTGGTCGATGATGCCCTGCACCTGCTGCATCAGCCCGGCGGAGCCGTCGAGGTAGCCCGGGAACCCGCCCGTGAACTCCACGCCCATGGCCGCCCGGAACACGCTGAGCCCCCAGTCGTCGCGCAGCCAGCGCAGCCCCTCGCGGCTCCGGGCGTAGCCGTCGTCCTCCATGTTCAGCCACATGCTGCTCACGCCCTTGAGCTGCACGGGCTCGCCCGTCTGGTCCACGAGCTCGGTGCCCCGGACACGGAGCTGCCCGTGGAGCGCGACCGGACTGCCCTCGGGCGCGCCCTCGCCGAGCGGCGGCGGCTCCGGGAGGGGGGGGTTGAGCGGCAAGAGCTCGCAGCCGGTCAGCGTGATGGAATCGACGAGCAAGCTCGCGTCGCTCGGCAGGCCGAAGGAGAAAGACAGCACCTGGCGGAGATCGAGCGCGGGCGGCGCCGCCGGCGATCCCCCGGCGCCGCCCGCCGCCCCGCCGGGCGCGCCGCCGGCGCCGGCCGCGCCGCCAGCGGGCTCGGGCGCGGGATCGGCGGCGCCCACGCCCGCGGCGTCGAGCGCGGCGAAGGGGACGCGGAGCGACGCCCACTCCTCGGACAGCTCCACGGTGGCTGTCCCCTCGCCCGCGCTGGTGGTCACCGTGACCGCCAGCGCGAGGGCGCCGGGATCCCCGTCGTGCCGCGCCACGAGCTCGATCCCGTCGCAGCTCGAGTAGTCGTGGCGCCGGAGCGGCGCGCCGGCCGCCGAGAGCGCGAGCGTCACCCGCTCGGCCGCGGGCTCGACGCGCAGAGAGACGTCGCCGTCGCGCCCCTCCCGCGCGATCGTGAGGGCGTCGGCGCTCCCGGCGGAAAGGTAGTGTCCCTCCCCGTCGGGTAGCCACGCGGTGAGGTCGCCGTCCTCGAAGTCATCCACCAGCGCGTCCCCCTCCAGGGGCTCGATGGCGTCGAGCCGCGGGGCCTCGCCCCGCGCCGGGGCGAAGGGGTCGGGCGGATCGCTGCCCTGGCTGCAGGCGGCGAGCCAGACGACGCCGAGCGAGCCGAGGACGAGCGAGGGAAGCGCGGTCGAGGAGCGCATGGTCCGCCGAGCATGCCATGCCGCGGGTCGTTCTCAACGTCGAGACCTGCGCCGCGCGCGCCCCGGAAGTGCCCGACCGGTAGCGGCGTTCGTGCCCCAGATACTTTGGTGCCAGCGCCACCGCGCGCGGCGCCGAGGAGCGAAGCGTCGACGAGCCACGCTGCGACGCCGCCGGCGCGGCGCCGGACGGCTGCGTCGTCGGCCAGCCCGTCGAGCGCGAGACGGAGGTTGAGCTCTGCGTGCACTGCGACGCGGACGGCGAGTCCGGCTGCCCCGGAGGCGCCGGCCTCAACCGCCGTGCCGCCGGCGTGACCTGCGTCGCCCCCGGGTTCGTGTGGCGGCTCGCTGCGCTTGGCCGGCTGCGGCGCGGCCGGGCGGGCCCGCTGCACCCCGGGCGAGGAGACGGGGCGCGGCGCCGCGGGGCGCACGTGCACCGCAGGCGCCCGCGCGGGGTGACACCAGCGCGGCCGGCGCTCCCGCGAGCGCCTCCCGCGATCAGAAGTCGTCCGGGAGGGCGCGCTTGCCCTTCGGTACCGCCAGCTCGAGCGCGGGGACCGCCGCCTCGCCTCCGGCGAGGTAGGCGTAGCGCGCCAGGTTGCCGCGCCCGCGGTGCACGTAGCCGCGCGTCTCCGGATAGGGGATGCGCGCGACGAAGACGTCGAGGGGGAGCGCCTCGCCAGACTCGAGCCAGCGCGAGAGGGCCTGCGGCCCGGCATTGTAGGCCGCGGCGGCCAGCGCGGGGTGCTCGCCGAAGCGCTCGAGGAGCCGACGCAGGTAGCGCGCGCCGAGCCGGACGTTGTACGGGGCCGCCACCAGGCGCGCCGGGTCGTGCTCGACGGCGAGCTCGCGCGCGATGGCCTCCGCGGTCGAGGGGATGAGCTGGAGCAGCCCCACCGCTCGCGCCGGTGACTCCGCGGCCGGATCGAACGCGCTCTCCTGCCGCATCACGGCGTGGACGAGGTACGCGGGCAGGTGCTCCTCGCGCTCGGCGGCGGCGACGATCGCGCCATAGGGGCGCGGGTAGAGGCAATCCCAGAGCCAGCGCGTGCGCGGCGACGGGGCGCGGAGCAGCGTCTTCCACGCCGCCGCCTTGCGACCGGCCACGAGGCGCCGCGTGGCGACCGAGAGCTCGGCATAGGCGAGGCACACCGCCGCGGCGCCGCGCTCCCCGAAGCGGCGCCGCAGCGCCGCCTCCTCCGCGGCGAGGGCGGCCTCCGCATCGGTGTCGAGCCCGAGCCGGACCAGGAGCGCGACCCGCGGCGGCAGGTCGAGGGCGAGCGGCGGCGCGGGCGCCTCTGGCGGCGGCGGCGCGATGAGCGGCGGCGGCGCCACCCCGAGCGCGCGCAGGCGCGCGGCCGCCAGCAAGGCGGCCAGCGAGAGCGGCGCCTCCGCCACCACCGCGCGGAGCTCCGCCTCGGCCTCCGCGCGCTGGCCGGCAGCGAGCAGCGCGGCCCCGCGGAGCTCGCGGTAGCTCGCGCGCAAGAGCTCGTCCGGCTGCTCGCGCAGGAGCGCGGCGAGCTCCGGCTCCGCCCGGGCGCCATCCCCGCCCGCCAGGCGCGCCACGGCGCGCTCGTAGCGCGCGCTCTCCACCCGATCGCCGGTGCGGCCGTGGCGGGCCAGGTACTCCGTGTACCCGGCGATGGCGGCGGGGTACTCGCCCAGCACGAGGTGGGTCCGCGCGATCTGGAAGCGGGCGTCTTCCGCCTCCGGCGCGCGCGGGAAGCGCCGCACCAGATCCCCGAAGAGCGCGAGCGCGCGCCGATCGTCGAAGCCCCGCGCGACGGCGCGGGCCGCGGTGTACAGGTCGCGGGAGCGGTGCGCCGCGTCGAGCGAGGCGGCGCGGGTCAAGAGCTCGGCGGCCACGGCGAGGTCGCGCCGCGCGTGGTAGCGGGCGAGACCTCGCGCGAAGAGCCGCTCGCCCTCGGGGACGGCCGCGCCGGGGGCGGTCGCGAGGCGCTCGACCTCCTGCTCCGTCGCGGCGACGTCGCCTGCGCGCGCGAAGGCGAGCGCGCGCTGCAGGCGCTCCTGCTGGGTGAGGGCCTGCTTCGGGGCGAGCTCGGCCGCCCGGAGGTCGGCCCCGGCGGCGTGCGGGCTGGTGGGGACGTGGATGGCGAGCCAGCGGTAGATCGCCGCGGCGTTCACCCGGTCGCCCTGCGCCGCGGCGAGGCGGGCGCGCAGCGCGCGGACCTCGGCCTGGTCCGCCTCCCGGCGCCGATCCGCGAGCAGGCGCTGCAACGCCCGCTCGGCAGCGTCCCGCGCGCGAGCGAGCTCACCCGCACCCTCGAGCGCGTAGGCGAGCGCCAGGAGCGACGTCGCGTCGGAGCGCCGGGCGTAGTAGGCCGCCGCGGCCTGGTGCTGCCCCGCGGCGAGCCACGCGGCGGCGCGCTCGGCCGCGATCGCGTCGGCGAGCAGCGGCAGCGCCGGCTCGAGGTCGGCCAGCAGAGACGCCGCGCGCGCCGGCTCGCCGAGCTCGCGGGCGGCGCGCGCCCGCACGTAGCGCACCTCCGGCGCGCGCCGTTCGGCCTCGGGCAACCCGTCGAGGCGGCGCGCCGCCTCGCTCCAGTCGAGGGCGCGCACCGCTTCGACCCACCCGCCCGCCACGCCGGGGACCCGCGCGCTCGCCGACGTCGCCGCGGAGCTGCGCCCGCGCGCGCTCCCCGTGGCGGCGGGCGACACGCTCGTCGACGGCGCCACGCCCGCGGAGCCGCCGGGCACGGGCGCGCGACAGGCGGGGCTCCCCGCGCATCCGGTCAGCGCCAGCGCGAGCAGCCAGGCCCGGGCGCGCGCGCGCCCGCCGCGGTCCGGCGCGCGCCGGGCGACGTGGGGCGCGGCCCGCGCGCTCACCAGCCCCACCGGTACTCGGCGCGCAGGAGGCCGGTGAAATACGGCGCGTCCGCCAGGGCGGCGAACCCCTCGCCGAAGAACCCGTGGTAGCGTAGCTCGAGCCCCAGCCCGAACTGGCGGCGCACCGCGTAGTCGAGGCCGAGGTCGAGGCTGAACCCGGGCTCGTCCGGCGCCAGATCGCCCGGACGCGGCCCCTTCCCGAGGCGGTAGTAGCCGACCTGCAGGCCCGCGTACGGGATCCAGGAGAGCACGTCCAGCTTGTAGGCGAGCCCGGCGGTGGCGGAGTAGAGCTCGAAGGGCTCGCCGTCGAGCCGGTGCACCGAGCCGAGGAGCGCGGCGCGGACGTCGAAGGTGTCCGAGATCCCGTAGGCCCCGTGCAGCCCCGCTGCCGGCCCGGCCTTCGACCCCGGCTCCGCGAGGATGGCCAGCCCGGCGCCGCCGCCGACGTGCCACTGCCGCTCGAACGCGGACGCGGCGGGCGCGATCGCGAGGATCGCGAGGGACATCGGGAGGACGGCGCGGCGCATGCGGCGGATCCGGGCATACCCTCGCCGTCGCGGGATGTCACGGAACCGGCGGGCAGCGCCACCCTCGATCGGCGGGCGGTCGCGCCTCGGTCGCGTCAGGGACCGCTCGCTGCGCCGGCCTGCGCGGACGCGCCGGGACTGCCGTCCGCGGCGCGGGCACCGGCCGCGCCGCCGTCGACGCCAGCGGCGCCGCCCTCGCCGCCCTCGCCGCCGGGCGCGACGAGAAAGGCCAGATCGTCGATCCAGAAATCGTACGCGCCCGGGTCCACGGGCTCGAACCGCAGGGTGACGATGCGCGCGGGGTCGATCGCCGCCGGCGCCCCGTCCTGCGCCGCGAGCAGCGCCAGATCGCTCCACTCGATCTGGACGGGAGCCCAGTCCTCCTCCAGCGGGATCTCGAGCGCGTACCCGTTCGGGCGCCCCGGCTCCACCGCGGTGTCGAGCGTCTCGACGAGGAGCCGGAGCGAGCCGGTCCCGCGCGCGACGAACCCGATCCCGGTGTAGACGACCGCGTCGTAGCCCTCGGCGCAGCGAACGTCGGGGGCCTCGAGGAACTCCACGCCCACCCCGGCGTAGCCGAGGCCGACGGCGGCGTCGGTGGAGTAGCCGCCGCCGACGACGTGGACGGCGCAGCCTTGCGCGGGATCCTCTTCCATCGTGAACGCGTCCGGGGCGGGCGTCTGGGTCCCCGGCTGCTCCGGTCCGCTGTCGTAGGCGAACCACTCGCCGTAGCGCCCGTCGCCGACGGCGATCACGGCGTCGCAGGCGGTGCCGGCGTCGATGACGGCGGCCGCGCCCCGCGCCACGCACTCGCCTTCGCCGCCGGCCGGGGCGGCGCCGCCGCTCGCGGCCGCCCCGCCGCCCGAGGACGTGCCGCCGACCCCAACGGCGATCTCGCCGCCGCCGGTGGCCGCCGACCCACCGGTACCGCTACCGCCCGACGATGGCGCGTAGCTACCGTCGTCGTCTTCGTCCTTGCCGAACGGATCCTCGGGCTGGGGGTTGAGGACGCACCCCGTCGCCGGCCCGAGCCCCATCAACAGCCCGAGCCCGGTCGCCCCCAGCCATCGCCGCGCTCCCCGGGTGCCCCACGGTGCCATTCTTCCGTCCTCCACGCGGGCCGGCGCCCGCGCCATGAAAGCCAAGGTCGCGCGCCCGCGCGCCGACTCCAAGGATGGCACAGCCCCCGCCGCCAGTCCCGCGCCGATCCCGCCTGTCGCCGGTCGGTTCCCGATTCCAGGCGGAGCCTGGGCGGCGGGCTCTCCGTCGCCTCGCGGGGCCGTTCCCCCGCGAGCTCGGCGACGGCGGCGTGGAACCTGGTCGAAGAACGGCGCCCGTGGCTCCTTGGCAGCACCGTGCGTCGACGACGAGCGGCCCGGGGCTGCCGGAAGGCTCCGCGCGGCGCGGGCGACGCCGAGCGCGAGCGCGCGCACCCGGGCGCGCCGTGGGCGCCGAGGTCCGCCGCGGCGGCGCCCGGTTCCCGTCCCGTCGCTTCCGGTGCTACGACTGTACGACTCGTGATACCGGCGCTCCGGTGAGACTTCGCCCCCCTCCCCCTGCGCCAGCCCGCGCTCCGGCTCCCGGCGTTCCCTGGCCGCGCCCGCACCACCGTGATCACCTCCCAGTACGGCAAGCCCCACACCGCGAGCGCGACGCCCGTGGGAGCACGCGGGCTCGAGTGGCTGCCGCCCGAGGTCGGGCTGGACCACGAGCCCCTGCTCGCCGTCGACGCCGGCCGGGACCTGCGCGCGCACCCCCCCGGCGCCGTCGTCCCCGAGGCGAGGGCAGGCGCGTCACCGCGAGGATCCCGGGGGCGCGCGGGGAGGTGGAGAGCTCGGCGATCACCGGCGCGTCGCGCACGGACGAGGCGGCCTTCCAGGTCGAGGAGAGAAGCCCCATGCACATGTCGGATGCCCTCATCTCCCCCACCGTCGGCGCCGCGGGCTGGCTCACGGCGGCCGGGTTCGCGGCGTACGCCGGGCGCGAGGTGCGCCGCGCACCCGAGGCGAGCCCCCCGGCGCTGATGGGCGTGCTCGGCGCCTTCGTGTTCGCGGCGCAGATGATCAATTTCTCGATCCCCGCGACCGGCTCGTCGGGGCACCTCGGGGGAGGGCTCCTGCTCGCGGCGTTGCTCGGACCTCACGCCGCCTTCCTGGTGATGGCGTCCGTGCTCGCCGTGCAGGCCTTGCTCTTCGCCGACGGCGGGCTGCTCGCCCTCGGCTGCAACGTCATCAACCTCGGGGTCTGCACCTGTTTTCTGACCTACCCGCTCCTGTTCCGGCCCCTCGCGGGCGCTCAGGCTTCGCCCCGGAGGCTGACCCTCGCGGCGCTGATCGCCGCCGTCGTGGGGCTCGAGCTCGGCGCCCTCGCCGTCGTGCTCGAAACCACCGCCTCCGGCATCTCCCAGCTCCCATTCCCCTCCTTCGTCGCGTTCATGCTGCCGATCCACCTCGCCATCGGCGTCGTGGAGGGGCTGGTGACGGCGGGCGTCGTGCTCTACGTCTGGCGGGCGAGGCCCGACCTCGTGCGGCGGGCGCCCGAGGCGAGCCGCTCGCTCAAGCCGCTCCTGGTCGCCTTCGCGGTGACCGCGGTCCTGATCGGTGGCTCGCTCTCCTGGTTCGCCTCGACCCACCCCGACGGGCTCGAGTGGTCCGCCGGGCACGTCGCCGGGACAGAAGAGCTCCCGGCCCCCACCGAGGGACTCCACGGAGCCCTGGCCCGCGTGCAGAGCGCGACCTCCCTGCTGCCCGACTACTCCTTCGGCAGCCCAGAGGCGGAGGGCGCCGCCGCCGAGCCGGCGTGGCCCGCCCCGGACCCGGGCACGTCCTTGTCGGGGCTGGTCGGCGGAGGCGTCGTCCTCCTCGTGGCCCTGGGGACCGGCCTGGCGTTGCGCTGGACGCGGTCTCGCGGCAAAGGTGGTCGGACCGGTGACCCCGATCGACCGCGCGATCTCGCAGATCCGCTCGCTTGAGGACGCGAGCCGCGCCGACACCCCCCTGGCGCGCCTCGACGCCCGCACCAAGGTGCTGGTCACGCTCGCGTTCCTGGTGACCGTCGCCTCGTTCGGCCGCCACCAGGTCGTGGAGCCGCTGCCGCTGACGCTGCTGCTGGCGATCGGCCTGGCGCTCGGGGAGGTCCCCGTCGGCGTGCTCGGCAGCCGCCTCGCGCTCACCGCGCCGTTCGCCGTCCTGGTCGGGATCTGGAGCCCGCTCTTCGAGACCGAGCCCCTCGTGCGCCTGGGGCCGCTCTGGCTGAGCGCGGGGTGGGTGTCGTTCCTCTCCGTCGTCGAGCGGGTCCTCCTCGGGGTGACGGCGGTCCTGCTCCTGATCGCGTCGACGGGGATGGACTCGGGGGCCGCGGCCCTGGGCCGCCTGGGCGCGCCGCGCGGCCTCGTCACCCAGCTCCTGCTGCTCTACCGCTACGTGTTCCTGCTGATCGAGGAGGTGTCACGCATGCTGCGAGCCCACGCGCTGCGGGCCCCGGAGCGCCGGCGCCCGAGCTGGCGCACCGTCCCTTCCCTGCTCGGAGAGCTCCTGCTGCGCTCGCTGGCGCGCGCGGAGCGCGTCCACGCGGCGATGCTCTGCCGGGGGTTCACCGGAGAGCTTTCTCCGGCGAGCCGCGCGCGCTTCGGCGTCCGTGACGGCCTGGTCCTGGCCGCGAGCAGCGGGTACGTGGCCCTGGTGCGCCTGGTCGATCTCCCGCGCGCGATCGGAGGCCTCTTCGCGTGAGCCACCACCTCGTGTCCATGCGGGGGGTCCGCTTCACCTTCCCCGACGGCCGGGAGGCGCTCCAGGGCCTGGACTTCACCATCCACCACGGTGAGTCCGTCGGGCTCGTCGGGGCGAACGGCGCGGGCAAGTCGTCGCTGCTCCTGCATCTGGCCGGCGTGTACCTGCCGACCGCGGGGGAGGTGCGGGTCGGGGACTGGCCCGTCTCGCGGGAGACGCTGGTCGAGGTGCGGCGGCGGGTCGGGCTGGTGTTCCAGGATCCAGACGATCAGCTCTTCATGCCCACCGTCTATCAGGACGTCGCCTTCGGTCCCGAGAACCAGCACCTCCCCCCCCGCGAGATCGAGCAGCGCGTCGCCGAGGCTCTGTCCCGCGTCGGCGCCGAGCACCTCGCGAGCCGCCCGCCGCACCGTCTCTCGGGGGGGGAGCGCCGCGCGGTGGCGATCGCGGCCGTGCTCGCCCTGCACCCGGACGTCCTCCTGCTCGACGAGCCGAGCGCCGGGCTCGATCCGGCCACCAGGCGGCGCGTCATCGAGTGGATCCGCTCCTTCGAGCACACGCGGATCGTGGCGTCGCACGACCTGGATCTCGTCCTCGACTGCTGCGAGCGCACGCTGGTGCTCGCGGGGGGCCGGCTCGTCGCCGACGGACCCACCCGCGCGCTGCTCACCGACGCGGCGCTCCGCGAGCGCGCCGGGCTCGAGCTGCCCCTGCGCCTGCAGGGACCCCCCGGCCACGTCGCGTGACCCGCGCGTCAGCCGGCCGGCTCGGGCGCGAGGCGCTGCGGAGCCGAGTTCACGGTGGGGGGTGACCCCGCGCTCACGGTCGCCGCGACGGACGGCCGCGCCGCGGCCCTCGTCATGTACCATCGAGATCTGGCACGCGCGGTGCTGGACGCGACCCGGACTCTGGAGGAACCAATGCGAATCGACCCTGCTCTCACCCGTTCCCTGCTGCTCGCCGGCGCCTGCCTCGGACTCGGTGCCTGCGGCGGCGAATCGACGACGAGAGGCCCCACCGCCACGGCCGACGGCGGCGCCGCGACCGGTGGCGCGGACGGCAGCGAGGCCGGCAGCGAGGTCGCCGGGAGCGCGGCGACAGGCGCGCGGTCGAGCGGCGGCGCGCCGGGCAGCGGCGGGTTCGAACCGAGCGAGGCGGGCGCCGAGGCGGGCGGCAGTGACACCGGCGGCAGCCTGACCGGCGGCAGCGCCGCGGGCGGCGCGGCGGGGGCGACCGCGGCGCTCGGGGGCGGGGGCGGTCTCGGCGAGACCGGCGGCTCCGCGGCGGGGGGCGAGCAGGCCGGCGGCGCGGGTGGCGCGACCTCGCTGCCGGACACGCCCTGCGGCACGCTCTGCGCGAAGGAGCAGGCCGCGGGCTGCACGGCGGCGGACGCGACCGCGGATTGCCTCGCGTCCTGCCGCCTGATCGAGGGGTTCGAAACCTGCGAGGCCGAGCTGTCCGCGATGCTCGACTGCGCCGCGACCGCCCCGACCTCCTGCGACGAGAGCGGCGAGGTGGTTTTCGAGGGGTGCGAGGTCGAGCAGCTCGCGCTCGTCGCCTGCCTCGAGAGCGCCCCGCCGCCCGAGGAGCTGATCGAGCCCTGCACCAGCTACTGCGACGCGCGGGCCGAGCTCGCCTGCCCCGCCGACGATCCGTCCACCTGCGTCTCGGACTGCGGGATGATCGGCAACGTCGCGGCGGCCTGCACCGCCGACTGGATCGAGTACCTCGACTGCGCCGCCACCGATGAGCTCGTCTGCAACGACGGGGGCGAGGCCGAGCCGGTCGGGTGCACCGTCGAGGCCCTGACCGCGCTGGCCTGCATCACGGCGGAGTTACAGGGTCCCTGAGGCGGAGCGAGGGGGCGGCCAGCGCGGCTCGGCCCGCGGCCCGCGCGGCGGGGCGCTCACGCCGACTTGGCGCGGGAGGGCGTTGACGCCCTGGGCGCCGTCGCGTCTGCTTCCGGTTGCACTGCTCCCCCAGCGTCGAGGCCGTGATGCTTCCCCCTTCGTTCTGGCTCTCGATCGCGTGCGTCGCGCTGGCGAACGGGTGCACGGGCACACCCCGCGGGCCCGGGGGACCGGTGGCCGCCCCGTCGCCGACGGCCAGCGCCACGGCGCCCGCGCCAGCGTCGGTGGCCGGGCCCGCGGCGACGCCCCGGGGTGGCGTGACGGGCGCCGAGAGCCCGGACGGAGAGCCGCCGCCAGCCGCTCCAGGCGACGCCCCGAGCGGCGCCGTGCCTCCGCGTGAACCCATGGCGGCGCTGCTGAACGGGCTCGCGAGCTCCGGGACGGGCGCCGGGTGTCCGCTCGGCGACGAGCGCGCGCAGCTCGCGGAGGATCCGGGCCAGGGGAACTTCCCCACGCCGGCCTGCCAGCGGCTGGCGCAGGAGCTGGCGCGCCACCGCCCGCCGATCGAGCTCTGCGGCGAGGACGCGTCGGGCGCCGCGTGGGCCGTCGTGAAGACCCGCCGGGAAGACGCGCGGACGGGCGGCTGCACCGGAACCTGGCGCATCGTCCGGGTGGATCGGGCCGGGCGCCGCGCGAGCTCCACGCCCGAGGCCTACGTCGGCAGGCCCCTCGGCGCGGGGCACGTGAACGGGCCTCCGACTTGCTTCGGCTTCCGTGATCTCGACGGCGATGGCGTCATCGATGCCCACGCGCGCCATCGCGAGGGCCTCACCGACTCCTACGAGGAGTGGCGGGTCCGCCTCTGGACGGTGAAGGGTGGCGCCGTCGTGCCCTACCGCAGCTACCGCGTCCTGCCTGCGTTCACAGCGGGGGACGTCGATGACGACGGGCGTCTCGATCTGCTCGTCAACCCGTACGCGCGCACGGCGCGGGAGCCCGTCTTCTACTTCGGCGAGTACCCGCACCACTCGGCGCTGGGGTGGGCGCTGCTCGCGCACGCCACCACCGACGGCGAGTTCTCGCAGACCGACGAGGTCGCGAGGCGGTTCGCGCGCGCTCTCTGCCCGTCACCACCCGCGGAGCTTGCCGCCGACGATCGCGGCTGGGTGCCGGCGCTGCACTGCGCCCGGCTCTGGGGCGCCTCCGCGGCGCAGCTCGTCGCGATGGTGGAGCGCGTCTGCGCCCGGACGGACCTGCCCGAGTCCACGGCCAAGTACACTTGCGAGAGCGCCCACGAGTTCGCGCGAGTCATCGGCTCGCAGCAGCTCCCGCTGACGCTATACGGCGAGTGAGGGCTGGCGCGCCGGCAGGTGGGCGGGGCGAGCGTCTCGACCAGCGGCGCGGAGCCGAGGGCAAGGGGAGCCCGGCGGCGCCCGCGGAACCGGGTTCGCCGCTCGCTGCTCGGCGCGCGGAATGGCGGCGGGAGAGGGGAGGCAGAATGGCTCCCCTGCTTCCGTAATTTTCGGGCTGGTGGGGAGAGAATTGGTCCCTACCCGCCGCGGCCAGGGGGGTCAAGATCGCCAGAAAAAGGGGCGCGACGCGCCTCGACCTCCCGCCCTACCCCTCCCATCCAGGACCACACCATGCGACTCGGCATCGGCGTTCGCCTGCAGCCCCTCCTCCTCGCTCTTCTGGCCTGCTCTTGCGGAGAGGGGGGCGACGCCAGCACCGACGGCAACGGGTCCGGAGCGTCCGCGGCGGCGGCCGGGACGGGCGCCGCCGCCGGCGGCGCCAGCACCGGCGGCGCGACCACCGGCGGCGTCCTCCCCACGACGGGAGGCATCGGCGGCACGACCTCCGGGGGCACGTCCCCGACGACCGGCGGCAGCAACCCTGTGACCGGCGGCGCGGCCCCGACCGGGGGCGTCGCGAGCACCGGCGGCGTCCAGACCACCGGCGGCGTCCAGACCACCGGCGGCGTCCAGACC
>CAYVRP010000029.1:0-71989 GCA_964454025.1 uncultured Polyangiaceae bacterium
GGGGCCGGCCGCCTCGACCGCGGCCTGTATGGTCTGGTACTCGCTCTCCGGCTCGCCTGCCGGGGCCACACAACGGACGCCCTCGGGGGCGCAGTCGCCGTCGAACGCGACTGGCGCGGCGCCGCCGCCTCCGGTGCCGCCCCAGGGATTGCCACCCGTGGGCGCGGCGCCGTCAGCGTCGGCGCCGGCTCTGGTCGCCGAGTCATCGGGTGATCCCGCTTCGGCGTCGCAGCCACAGCAGAGGGTGCTCAGCGAGAGCCCTGCCGCGAGCAGGGCCATCGCGTTCTGGCACGTCCGCTGCGGCAGGCTTCGGCGCGCGATCCCGGAGGCATGCCCGGCAACGCGGACCCGCGTTGCGGGCCCCTTCACGATCCTTCTCCTGCCCATGCCAGGTCCTCCCTTCGAGCCATGATAGCAGGCAGGCCTACCCCGGAGGCCGCCCGGATCGAGGGCGGCTCCGGCGATCAACAGGGACCGCCGCGCGCAGATCTCGGACAGAGAGGTCGCGCGTGCGGTCCTCACCCCGGCGGGGCCGAATGGACGCCGACCCCCGTCTGCGCGACCGAGCTGCGGTGTGGGTCCAGCCGGCAGGAGCCGCGTCAGCCCGAGCGACTCCGCCCGACTCCGGAGCGGAACCGAGAGCTCCTCACGGGCGCGCGCCGGAGCGAGCGCGCCGGCATCGTCGCGTCAATGCGAGGGGTGGGTCGAGCTTCGCCGTCGGCGGTGGGCGCGAACACCGAGCAGGCTCATCAGGCCCAACAGTGCCCATGGAACTGGGCTCGAGCGCTCGCCCGCGACGTGACAGCCACAACCGCTCTCGTCCGAGGCGCCGCTCGAGGCCAACGAATCCCCACCGCCGATGGCGCCGCCGCCCGTGGCCATGGTACCGCCCGCACCCAGAGTGACGCCGCCGGACGTCGTGCCGCCGCTCGTCGTCCCACCCGCGGGCGACGCGTCGCCTCCGGTTGCGACGGTCGTCCCGCCTGTCGACGTCGTGCCGCCGATGGCCGGAGCGGTGCCGCCCGTGACCGGGGCGCCGCCGCTCGAGGTTCCACCCGTGGCCGGGACGCCGCCCGCCGCCATCGCTCCGCCCGTCGCCGTCGTTCCGCCCACCGGCGTCGTCCCACCCGTCGGCACCGTGCCGCCCGTCGGCGTCGTCCCGCCAGTCCCCAGGTTCCCCCCCGTCTCCGGCTGCCCGCCCGTCTCCGCCAACCCGCCCGTCTCCGGGATCCCGCCGGTCGCAGCTCCCCCGCTGCCGGCGCTGCCGCCGGCTTCGGTCCCTCCGCTGCCGGCGGCTCCTCCCGCCCCGCCGCCACCTTCCACGCCGTAGTCGGCGTCGAAGGTCACGCCGTCGAACGGGATCACCACGATCTTGCTGCCATGATTGGAGTTGCCCGGGATCTGGTTGTCCTTGTCGACGTCGGCCACGGCCCAGGTCACGTGGGTGACGTGGCCATTCTCCAGCACCACGCCGGGTCGCTCCATCTTGTACCACTGGTTGCAGGTCGTGCTGCCCTCGTAACAGAACAGCTTCTCGTACAGCCGCGGGTTACAGGAGAGGCCGCCGTCCTGCCAGTCGTTGATGCCATCGGGCGAATAGAGGTGCCAGCCGACACGATCTCCGGACCCCGAGTAGAGGACGTGGTAGATGCCCCCGCTGCGCCAGATGTGCGGATCCTCCTCCCAGGCGTAGGTGGGGTTGGGGACCCCCGGTATCGAGGTGCGCCGCGGGTAGATGCTGTCGATGGTCGGGCGGTTCTCCGGAGGGTAGGACCACGTCGGCTTCTGCAGGAGGTAGGGGCCGCACAGGGTGTCCGCGATGCCAATGTGCCCATGACGCTGCACGATCTCGTACTTGCCATCGTGGCGGGCGACGAGGCTGACGTTGGAGGCGAAGTTGCCGTCAGTGTAGTTGATCCCGTTGGCCTGGATCGGGGGGGTGCAGCTCGTCCACGGGCCGTCCAGCGAGCTCGAGGTGTAGATCGTGAAGGGGACGGTCTCGCTGACCACGACCGCGTAGGTGCCGTCCGGGAGCTCCAGGGCCGAGACGTTGTGCCCCTTGTGCGAGCCGTTGTTGTTGTACACGAAGCCCTCGCGCCGATAGGGCCCCAGCACCCCCTGCTCGCTGATGGCATGAAATGCGTCCGAGCCGAGCCAGCCCGGGTTGAATCCGTCCGCGCCGGACCACGTGCTCATGAACATGTGGTACTTGCCGTCCCGGGCCTTCAGGATCTGGCCGTCCCAGTAGTAGTACTCCGGCGGGACCCCCGCGCCCCGGGCGCTCTCGATGCCGTTGCAGAGGTCGCGCGGTAGCACGCCCTCGACACCCCACGTCTCCGAGCTCAGCGGAGCGCAGGTGATGGGCGTCGGCTTGAGGTAGTCGATGAACGTCTTGGTCGTCTGGGCGCGGGCGATGCCGCTCAGGCTGGCGCAGGTGAGCAGCAGGCCCGCGGGGATCACGGGCCGCGCCCACGCCGGCGACCGCGGAGACACTGCCGGACGCTCCGCCCGGCTCATGGTCGCGGCGCCTCGTTGCCCGGGTTGCTCGGCGAAGATCCTGGGGCGGGGGTGCGTTGGGCGCATGACGTCGACCTCACTGATCCCGACCTGGGCGCGGAAGGGGCGAATTTCGGCCCTGCGGCAGGTACACTCCACGGTTTGTCCGTGCCGGGCTCCGGTTGTCACGACCGGCTCGTTTCCGCGGCGTTCCGGTCCCGGCCGGACAACCCCTCGCGAATTTCACAGTGCTGCTGGCGCGGTCTGCTCGGGCCGAGGCCGGCGCCGGCCCCGCGCCCTCCCGGCAACGCCGAGGCGCGCCTCGCGGCCCGTGCCGTCGCCAGGACGGAGCGCTCGGGCAAGGCGATGGACCAGACCCTGAGCCGGTGTCGCGAGATCCAGACGGAACGTGTCGAGAACCCGGCGAGGTCGCGGCGCGCGCAACGCAGGAGGCCCCCCACGAGCCGCGCCGGACTTGACCGTCAGTAGTACAACTTGAAGTTGCCGCTCACATGGAGCATCGCCAGCATGTACAAGACTCCGTTCCAGTAGTCGCGGCTCGGGACATTGGCCGACCAGAGCCTATCGACGAAGGCCTTGCCTTCCGCCGCAGGCAAGCCGAAGCCCAGAAGGGCATCACAGTAGGATGATGGCGGGCCCGCGTTCCTCTCGTGCGCGGCGAACATCGGTGCGTAGGTTTCGCTTTGCCAGGGATCTGCCTTGAAGAAGTTGTAGTCCATCATCAGGTTCACGACGCAGCGGACCGAGTCGGCGTTGGCCGGTTGTGCCTGCGAGCCATCCCAAGACGACTGGTACGGACAGACCCCGTTCCCGTCAACACCGTGGTGGAAGAACGCGCGACCATCCGCCACGGCCGTGTTCCAGAAGTCGGCATTGGCGGCGTCGAAGCAAGCCCAGACCTGGTAGAAGGCGGGCAGGATGTACGACGGATCGGTGGTGTTGGCGTTGGCGACGAACTTCACGAGGTGCGGGTTCAGGTGGAAGTACTTGGTCCGGATTACGTCGAGCACCCATTTCGCTTCAGTGGCGTAATTGAATTTGCCGGTGTCGCCCCAACGATTGTGCGCGAAGATGAGCGCCGTCGCCATGTACTCCTCACCGTCCGGCGCACCGCCGTTCGACTTCTTGGAACCGGACGTCGTGCAGGACCAGGCAATTTCGCCCGTGCAGATGTCGCCTGAGCAGCCCTGGGCCATGTGATTTCGCACCCAGGTCCAGATACGGTCGAACTCGGTCTGATGGTCGAGCTGCACGGCGACCATCATCCCGTAGGACATCCCCTCGCTGCGTACATCATTGTTCCAGATGTCTTGGACATAGGACTCGTCCGAGCCGGGGCCGTTGAAATAGATGGTGCCCGAACTCGACGGATTGAAGAGCGAAGACCAGGCGTTGCTTACCTTGGCGTCCGACTCCTCCTGCGTGTGTCCGGACACCGTCACGAACAAGTTGGGGTAGGTGGTGGGCGCCGGGACGCACCCGTCTGCGGTCGAACCGCCGGTGGCAGACTCACCGCCGGTCGCCTGCCCGCCCGCATCGGAACCGCCTTCGGTGGACTCACCGCCGGTTGCCTGCCCGCCGGTGCTGGAGCCGCCGACGGAGGATTCTCCCCCGGTTGTCTGCCCGCCCGTGAGGGTGGTGCCCCCGGTGGCGGTGCCGCCAGTGGTGCTGGCGCCGCCCGTGACCGTGGTGCCGCCGGTGGCGGTATCGCCGCTGGTGCTGGCGCCCCCCGTGATCGAGGTGCCCCCGGTGGCGGTGCCTCCCGTGGCTGATGTCCCGCCCGTTCCGGCCGTCGTGCCACCGCTCGCGGCACCTCCAACCGCCTCACTGCCACCCGTGCTCAAGCTCGTTCCACCGGTCGCGGTGCCCCCGGAGCCCGGAATGGAGCCGCCAGACTGGAGCAATCCTCCCGTCACGGTACTGCCGCCCCCTACGGCAGGTTGAGCTCCACCTGAAGAACTGCCACCAGCGCCCCCGTTGGAGCCGGGAGTCTCGGGTTCACCACAAGCCGACACCGAAGCCAGAACGAGCGCACAGACCGCAGCCGAGTTTCTCATCACGACACCACCGCTCGATTGAAGCACGTTCTCGAGATGATGCCCAGCTCGACGGTCCGGGCGCACGCGCCACCCGCGCGTGCCCTTGCGCCCCGCGAGAATACGGCTGCGCCAAGCGAAAGAGGCTCTTCGGGGGCACCTCGCGGCTCCCATGTCGCGCGCGGTCCCGTCCGGCGTCGGCGCGAGCCGGTCCGGACCCGCCGTCACCGACTGGCGAGCCAGCTCCACCAGGTTCCGCCCGGACCGGGGGGACCGACGCGGCCGCGAGCGACGCGCGGGGGCGAGAATGCAGGTGGCGCTCCAGCGCCGACGACCTGGCCGCGCAAGCTCCAGCGCGGGACGCGCACCACGCGAGGTAGCGACGCTGCCACCATGAAACCCGACCACGGCACCCCTCCTCGCCGACCGGCCTTGCCACGAACTGCGACCGCGCCGCCGTCATCACCCTGTCGAGGTCGACCAGTTGCGCGACGAACACATCCACCCCGTACCTCTCCGGCAGACGCCGCTGACCTACTACGTCGGAGAATCGTCGCGCCGCGCGCGGACTTCAGGCGGCTTCGCGTAGCAGAGACTCGATGTTGTCGTCGCGGGTTGCGAGGAGGGCCGTTGTGAGGAGCCGTCCACGTTGCGTGAGCTGGTAGCGATGGGTGCGGGGTATGCGCTTGATGAGGTCGTGGGCGCGGAGCAGGCGGAGCTGGCGACCGAGCTTGGCAGACCGGCGACGGCGCTCGGGCTCGTCGGCGGCGGGGACCGTGGGAAAGAGCAGTCGGCGCAGGTCGCGGTTACGGAAGCCAGCCGTCTTGAGCTCGCCGCGGCGACCACTTTGAGCAGTGCCAGGTCGTCGGGGTCGCCGATGCGATGCGCGCGGAAGCGGCGTCCAGCGTCGACCACCGGACGGGCAACCGCATCGAAGAGGCGGGAGCACGGCGTGATGTCCTCGATCACGGCCAGGGCATCGAGGTACCGCTCGTTGGATCGCTGGGAGAGCTGCGCACGGCGGTGCAGATCGGCAACGCCCTTGCGTACCTGAAGGAGTGAGGCCGCTTCGGCCTACCCGCCGATGCTGCTGCAACTCAGGCGAAATCTCCCCACCTCGGCGACCGCGCCGCCGCGCGAAGCGAGGAGCACGGCGCTGTCGCGGGTTCGAGGAGCCACGGCCCCTCGCGGGGCGCGGGGGCAGAGCCCCGCTTGGGTTGCGGGCGTCCGCCCGCACCATGACGACGCAATTCGGCCCCGGACGAATCCTTGCGTGATTGTCGAGTCATGGCTTCTTTTCCGGCGATCGCGCAGCTGATGGCAGCGCGACGACCTCGCCCAAGGGCTCGAGTTCGAGGCGCGGACGGACGCGAACCAGGCTTGCAGTGAGACGGATGCCCCATCCCTCCTCCTGCTTGAACGCCACAGACCCGTGGCTGTTCTCGACCGCCCGCGCGAGGGCGCCGAGCCCACCGAGCCCGGGTGGCGGTTGGCTAGGAGCGAGGAGAGTCCGCCGCACTGCGCCGGTCGGAGCGCCGAGCTGGACGTCCAGCACGGTGAGTTCGATCCGATACTGCCGCTCCTTGAGCGCGAGAATCGGGGTCGAGCGCTTGCCTTCGACCCCGGCCGCCTCCGTGAGAAACTCCGTCAGCGCCGCCGTGAGCTCTCGGCGGTGGCCAACGACGTGGGCATGGAAGCGCGGGGTCTGCAGCTTGATGCGGGTCTGGGTGCGGCGGGTAACGTCATCGACGACGTCACGCAGAAGCTGCGCGAGGGAGAAGACGACCAGGGGGTCACCGCGGTCGGGAAAGCGCTCGACGTTGGTCGGGGAGGCCGAATCGACAGAAGCCGAGGCGGTTTCGACGAGGGTGACGATGGTGCCCGGGACTTCCTGGTGCACGAATCGGCGAATCGCGACCCAGAGCGCGTTCTCCGTGGCGGGTTCTCTCACTTTTCCCGGCACGATGAACGCGAGCGGCTCTTCTGGCAGCGACTCGATGCGCAACGCCCCGCGCCCGCCGGCACGGGCAAGCACGTCGAGGACCTCCGCGAGGGTGAGCACACCGGGCGGATAGTTGCCCCCGGGGCCAGGCGGGGGCGCCCTGCCGCCCACCGTGAGGTAGAGACGGCGAAAGGCCTCGCTCATCAGGCGCACGTCTCCGAAGGCGTCAGCATGCACCAGACCCACGGGCGCCGCCGCGATCACCTCATGTGCCAGAGCGAGACGGTGCAGCGCGCCGCGGGCACCGTCCACGATGCTGGTAGCCCCTTGTAGGGACGTCTCCACGTCCAGGCCGCCCGGCCGCCTCCACTCCGCAGCTCGGTGCCGGGCGAGGCGGCGATGTCGGATGAGGTGGGCAAGCTCGTCGGCGATGCGCTGCGCGATCTCTGGATGCTGCAGGAAGGTGCGCTCCGCGCTCTCGCCGATAAGGCAGAGGTATCCCTCCGGCTCACCCTCGGCTTCAAGGGGGACGAGCACGGTGGGAACGTCCTTCATCGCCACGAACCCGCGGCGCACGTGCGGGCGCCGGGCACCCGACTCGTCCGTGTACGGAGTCCGGCGAATGTCGCGACGCCGCTCGCTGATGATGGCTTCGGTCAGATCCCCATTGGGATGAAAGTGCAGGCGCCACGCCGAGGCGGGCAGCTCGGCGACGAGCACGCCCTCGGCGGGGTGAGCCTGCGCAACCCGCCGGGGTAGGGAGGTCCAGAAGTCGCTATCGGAGAGGTCGGTGGCCGACGCCGGGCCGAGCTCGGCGATCTCGCCGAGCATCCGTCGGGCGGCCGCCGCCGCGCGGCGCGCGGCGAGGAAGGGCGGGACCGACGCGAGGGAAACGCCGGCCCCGAGCGCCAAGAGCGAGGATGGAATCCCGACGAGATACCCGTGTCCGAACCACCCGACACCCACGAACACGAGCGCCGCCACTGTGGGGGCCATCAACCCAGCGACGCGCAGGCGAGGCCGCAGGCGGAGCCGCCCAAAGAGGAGCCAGAGCCCCGCGAGCGCCGTCGTGCCGAGCGCGGTGAAGCCCGAGGCCAGGTGTCGCCGCGGCGGATCCTCGATGGCGGCGGCCAGCGCGGCCGCCACGCGGTTGGCGAAGGGGCCGCTGGTGGCCCCGACGCTCGACATCGGTTCTTCGATGGCAACAACGGCGATCCGATTCGAGAGCACCCCCTTTGGGACGCGCCCGGCGGTGACCTCGGAGAGGGGGACAGCGGGCACGCCACGCCAACTCCGCGGCGCGACCCACGGTGCGCCCTCCACCCCGAACGCCGCCAGCGTCGCGCGGTCGGCCGGACGCGGAACCCACCCAACCACATACCCGCCCAAGGTGGTCCGGATCGCACCGCGGGGAAGCGTCGCGACGGGGCGGCGACCGCGAAGGGAGTCGCTGACACGGCAGAGATCTTGGGCCGGCGGGATCACCAGCGCTCCCTTGGCACCGCCGCGCTGCAGCGCGTCAGTGAGGCGACCAGCGCAATCATCCCGAACCGCGGTATCGTTCAGGATCAGGAGCAAGACGCTGGCAGGTGGCTCGGCGCGCCCGAGGGCGACGAGGATCTGGCCGTTCACCAGATCGTCGAGGCCTCGCAGCGGTGTCAGGAGCGCGACCAAAAACACAAGCGCGCAGGCGATCGCTTCGAGGGGAACGATGCTCCAGAACGCGTGCTGACCGTGCGCCGGCGACTGCATCGGCCGCGGCCGCAGATAGCGGCGCGGCACTCGATGCGTGCGGGGCGAGAGGCCGAACAAGGTCACCGAACCCCGGCGCGACGAGTGCTTATCGAAGCCCCCGCGGCGCCGATCCAAGTAGAAATACTACCCGACGGCCGGGCATGCGGCCAACCAGCAGTCGCGGTAGCCTTCTTCCCGGTGCTGACGACTGGCTTGCTGGAACTCGGAGCCCTGGCGCTCGGACCGAGCGTTCTGGGAGCGCCGCTCGATCTCGGGGGGCTGGTGTCTCAGGTCCTGCCCAGCAACGGGCTGGATCGGAGCCTGCACGCCCCGGTGCTGATCGGGCTCTGCTTCCTCACCTTCTTCAAGGAAACCTACGGTTGGACCTACGCCGGGATCGTCGTGCCCGGGTACCTCGCCACGGTGTTCGTCGTGGCCCCCGTCACCGGGGTGCTCGTCTGCGTCGAGTCCGTGGTCGCCTATTGGCTCGCGGCACTCTCCGGCCGGTGGCTTCCGGCGAGCGGGGCCTGGTCGAGCTTCTTCGGGCGGGAGCGCTTCCTGCTCATTATCATCTGCGCGGTACTCGTCCGGCTCGCGCTGGAGGCGTCTCTCATTCCTTACCTCGTCGACTCGCTGGAGCTGCCACACTCGCGGGAACTCTACAGCATCGGGCTCGTCTTGATTCCGCTCGTCGCCAACAGCTTCTGGAACGCGGGGCTCGTCTCCGCGCTCCCGCGCGTCGCGATCGTGACCGTGCTCACCTGGGTGGTCGTAGCCTTCGTCTTGATGCCGTACACGAACTTCACGGTGTCGCGCTTCCAGGTGGCCAATGAAAGCGTGTCGCTGCTCTTCCTCGAAACCCCGCACGCCTACATCATCCTCATCCTTGGCTCCATCATCGCCGCGCGCGACAACGTCGACTACGGCTGGGACTACAACGGGATCCTCGTCCCCGCACTCCTCGGTGTCTCCTGCTACCAACCAACCAAACTGGTCACCACGGTGGTCGAGGCGTTGACGGTGTTGTGGCTTTCCGAGTTCCTGACTCGGCACGGTCCCCTGTCCCGAGTGCTGATGGTGGGCTCTCGGCGCATGCTGCTCGCCTACTCCGTAGGGTTCGTCGTCAAGTGGGTGCTGGGACAGCTCACCCTGGTCTTCGCTCCCAACGTCGAGATGATCGACTACTTCGGCTTCGGCTACCTCCTGCCCACGCTCCTCGCGGTAAAGATGTGGAATACGGACCGGATCGGTGCGACGTTGATGCCCACGATCCAGGTGGCAATCACCGCCTTCCTCATGGGAAACGTCCTGGCCTTCGGCCTGCGCACCATCTTGCCTGAGGGGACGTCGGCCGAGTGGCGAACGGTTCCGAGCTCCACGAACCGCTCGATCGCCCTCGAGTTGATGCTAGCGGACAGCGCACCCGCTCCGGCGCCGGTTCGCGCCGCCTGGGGCAGGATCACCCCCAGCCAACAGGCGCTCGCCCTCCTGACCGAGCTCGCCGAGGCCGAGGTGCCCGAGGCGCAGAGCCGGGCGGGTTGGAGCCCTAGTCTGACCGTGACTCGCCGCGATTCGGGGTGGTGGACGCTCGGCCCACGATCGACCGATCCGAACGCAGACGAGATCGCGCCCCGGCTCGCCTTCCGTGTACCGGTGCAGCGGACCAGACCTTGGTTCGTGGTCGCGGAGGCCGATCGGGTCGGCGCGCCCGTGCTCGTGATCGCCGCGGAACTTGCCGACCGGATCGGGGCCCGCGCGGTTCTCGTGCTGTCGCGGCTGCCCAAGGTTCGCGAGTACGACCTTGCTTTCCTCGCGGCCGCCGCTCCCGTCCTCGGCATCGAGCGCGTCCTCCTGGTCGGCGCTGGCGGCTCGTCGCCGACTCTCGAGCTCTCCGGTAACCTGCCGGCGGAGATCGACGTGGCCGACCTCGGCCGGCTCTTCGGTCGCGAGGTAGCGCTCTCCTGGCGCACTCCGGCGCACGGCGAACATCCCCTCGGGGACGCGCTGGCCCTCCGCGTCCCCGCAGACGAACTCGCGCGGGCCGCCGCCAGGGTCTGGGGCGCGCCACCCGCCGAGGAATGGGAGGGGTCGCTGACCAGCGCCCTGAGCGAACGGATCGAGCCGCTGACCACCGTGGCTCCCGGGGCCTTTCGCCGTCCGACCATCGAGCAACTACGGCTGTACGGCAAAGGCCTGCTCCCGCTCTTCCTCGACGGAAGTGAGCCCACTGCTTGGGCGCGCGCGCTTGCGCACGCCCTCGGGTTCTCGTTCGCACGCGTGGGCGACCAGGTCGGGTGGGTCCTCAGTGAACCGCCGGGCCCCGAGCGTGGCGGCGGGGCGACGCTCGCGGTGCGCGCGGCGAGTCGAGCTGGTTCCGCGGCGAAGGGCGGCCGACTACTGGTCGAAATCGCGGCACCCCGCTGGGAATCGGGCGTGATCGACGCCGGCTTCGCGCTCGCCCGCGCCGTACGCGCCGACGCGCTCCTCGTCTCCGGCGCAATGCCCTCGGCGGGGCCGAATCGCACGGCGGACGTTCGCCACCCGAACGGCGCGCAGTCCTTCTTCCAGCTCGCCCACGAGATCTGGCTTCAGGGCGGAAACCGCTCGGCGTTCGTCTATGGAATCGCCCCCCAGCGACAGGTGAACGCGGACGTCGTGGTGGCGTATGATCGTCCGCTCCCGTCGCCCGCGGACGGTCCCGCATGGAGTCACCGGGTGGTCGACCCACTGGTCGGCGCTGGACTCACCGTCAGGGCCGTCGATCGCAGCCTCGAACTCGAGCCGTTCTTGGCGGTGACGGATCCGGCGATGGCGTACTCGCGCCGCTTCGCCCCGGAACAGTCCATGGTGGTGTGGCTCACGGAGCGGACCCGTCAAGAGCTCCTCGCGGGTCTCGACGACCGAATTGTGGTCGAGCGCCTGGAGCGCGCGGGCCTGGCGCTCGCGCGCGATTCCGTAGCCGAACGCGCCATGAGGCTCGCGCGCTGCCTCCCGCACGCCACCCCCGCTGCCCTCGACTGCCCTCCGCTGCCGAGCGCGTGTCGAAGCTCAGTGGTGGTAGATGGCCTCACCGCCCACATCGAGAGCAACAATCCCTTCGCCCTGCGCGCGGCCCTGTCCGAACCCCACGGCTGCCACCTCGAAGCCCTCCGTGACACGTTGTCCGAGCGGGCCTGGGTGCTGGTGGCCGGCGGGGAGCAGATCGACCTCGTTCCCTTGCGGCTGGGCACCGTTGGTGCGCCCATCCGGACGGTGAGCACTCGCGGCGAGGTCGAGGCGGCGATGGCGCTCGCCCTGCGGCGTGTCCGGGTCGGAGGCCCGCGGTGACTCGCTGGGTCGTCGTCGCGCTGCTCCTTGGTCTGGTGGGCCTTGCCCTCGTCGGTATCCGGTCGGCCAGGCCGGGAGAGGGGCCGCGCGACGAGTATCTGACCTACGAGCTCTCGGCGGGCCGCACGGTAGAGGTGGGGATCCCCGCCGGAGTCCCGCGTGTCCTCTTGACGTCCTGGCTGGTGGTACGGCCCGAGGCCATTCACGACGCCGCTCGCCAGTACCCGTACACGCTGGAGATCGATCTAGTTGGCGCCGACCAGGCACTGCTGAGCCACGAGCTCGAGCACGCCCTGAGCCGCGTGAGCGGTGACCCGAACGCGCCGGTCGAGCTGGGGCGCTTCACCGCCCGGCTGGTCGACTCCGCGGAGTGGGTCACTGACGCGCGCTCACGGAGCGTGGACGTCACCGCCCTCGCCGGCAAGCGGGGCACGCTCAGGGTGCGTGCCCAGGGCGATCAACCAGTGCTCGTTCGCCTGGCCTACGCCGAGCCCCGCTCGAGCCTGGCCCGGATGCTGAAGGCACGCACCCTCGATGCGCGAGATCGAGCCCGGCAGGTGGACGGGCGCTCCGCGTTGGGCTTCGCGGATCTCACCGCCGAGGCTCATGACCGCGCGCTCGAAACCTGGGGGCGGCGGCTCACTGCGCGGGGACGGGCGGGCACGGACTTCGTGAGCCGACGCCTCCTCGTGGGCGATTTCCGCGCCGAACCAGCCGATCCGCATGCGCCCGAGCCGGTCGTCATCGGACCGGACCGTGTCGCGGTCTTCAACGCGAACGGGTCCATCACGCTGCGCGTCGAGGCCCCTCCGCGCACCGAGATCGTCACGATCGAGGGCACCGCCGAGCCCGTGCCCCAGGTCACGGGCGAGAGCGGCCTGCTGGATCTGGTGCTGCGGGGCCAGGATCCGCGCGCCGTGCGGATCAGCGCCGACCGCACCGTTCCCGTCCGCTTCCAGATCAGTCTCGCCGACAGCGAGCGGCTACTCGGCGTCGTGCCCAAGTTCCCTCGCGGTTCTCTCCTTGAGGTACATCCGGTCGTGCTGCGACACCGCTATTTCTCCCTGGATCCCGCCGAGCCCGTGCTGGTGGACGTGTTCCCCGGCCAGGATCGGCTTGGGGTCACCGTTCGCGGGGTCGCCGAGGGAGGCGGGACCGCTCCGATCCCGATCGAGCTGACTGTCCGATGGATCGGCACCGGAGCGATGCCCACACCGCAGACGGAGCGGGCGAGCCTCGAACGCTCCACCGTCGAACGACTTGGCGATGCCCCAGTGAGCGAGCCGTTGCTGGCGCTGCTGCGCGTTCCACAAGGAGCAGCCCGTCTGGAGGTGGTCGGATCGGCCGCGACCCTCGCCACCTTCTGGGCGCGCGAGCCGGACGTGGCCGAGGCGCTCCCGCTGCCCGGCTACGATCTTCCGCTCGGCCCCGACCTGACGTTCCGCTACGCCCCGCGGCAGCCGCGAACGTGGGCGACGATCCTCCCGGCCAACCACCTCTCGCTCGAGCGCCTCGGGCGGGACGTCCGGGTGGAGGTGTTCCCGCGAATCGAGCCGCTCCGTACTCGCGCGGGGGCACCATTCGAGCGCCCGCTCTTACCCCGCGGGGCACCGCTCGCCCGGCGGCTGCTGCGACCGCTCTGGTTCAGCCCCGGGGCACCGTTCGCATCACATTACCTCTCCCGAATCGATCAACGTCCCACTACCATCACGGTGCCGGAAGCCGGGCTCCATGCGGGTCGCGTTGAGGTCCTTTTCCGAGCGGACGCGGAACGGCTCGGCGAGGAGCTTTCCATGGAGGCCGACGGCAAGGTGGTGATGGCGCGCCAGATCGTCTCTCGCAGCGGGGAGTTCGAGGTGCCGCTGCCCCCTGGGGAACACGATGTCCGTCTACTGGGACTCGGCGAAGGCGGCTTCGGACTGGTGAGCGCGCCGCCGACCCGCGGAGGTGAAGTCGTGCACTCACAGAAGGTCGTGGCTCTCGTCCCCGGGCGGGAGGTATCCTTCGACTTCGACTGGCAGGCGGGGGAGCTGGGAAGCATTCGCTTGTTCGTGGCGAGCGAGCGGGGGCCGGTGCCCTATCGAATGGCGTTCATGATCGACCGCGGCGATGCGGGACGCCTAGGCGGAAGACTCCTTCGCCGCATCACCGAGCTGGAGGGTATACTCGCCGATCGAACGGGCACCGCCGGACGGGGTCTGCTCTGGGAGGCGGGTGTGGAGCCGGGTCAACCACGGTGGCCGGCAGCGGTGGGGGCGGCGCGAATCGCCATCGGCGACGATCTGGCGCCCGGTCGCCATGAGCTCGTGCTCCGCCTGAGCCCGGACGTGGGCGCCCATCCACTCTGGGTGCGCGGGATGGTGCTCGGCAGGGTCGAGAACCCCGCCGAGGAGGCGGGTCCGTGATCCGACGTCCACTAGCGCTGCTCCTGGTCGTGAGCACCGTGCTGCCGGCTTGCCGCTGCGAGCGCGCCGAGGACTACGAAAGCGCACCGGAGCCCGCGACGAGCCCATCGACCACCACGAGCGTCGAAGCTACTCCGCTCCTCGACACCATTGAGGACCTCCGGCGTCGCGGCAAGGCGGAGTACCAGGCGCCGAGCCCAGAGGAGCGGCAGGCCTACGGCGCCTGGGTCGGTGCGATCGCCGGGGCAGCCTGGACGGATCGCTTGCCCAGCGAGTTGCCCCCGGCGGGTTTCTCTGGCCGCCTGGGCGCGGGGGGGACACTGTGGCTCCTCCAGGAGCTGCCGAGGCGCAAACGCGGCGCGGGTGTGGTGATCGTGCGCCCAAGTCGTGGCGCACCGTTGCTGGTCGAGGCACCGCATACCTTCTTCGACGAAGGGACGCTCGAGATCGCGCTCGCCACCTTCCACGGTATCCGAGCCAGGGCGTTGCTGGTCAACACGATGCATCGCTACGCCACTGTGCGCCAGGGGGTGCGCACCAGCCCAGACGTCCCTCAGGACGCAGCAAGCGACGTTGCCCACGACCCCAACACCTTCTTCGGCGCCGCGCACGAAGCACTGCTCGCGGTGAAGCCGCTCACCACGTTGCAGATCCACGGCTTCGCGGACGACACCGCTCCGGGCGTGATGGTGGTGGTGAGCGCGGCGCGGACAATCGGTGACGCGCCGGCCGTGGCCCGAGCGCTGCGCGACGCGCTCGGCGACGACGTGGTGCGGGTGTACCCCGAAGAAATCGACGTCTTGGGTGGCACCTCCAACGTCCTGGCGAAGGTTTCCCGAGAGCTTGGGCTCCCCTTCCTACACCTGGAGCTCTCGCGCTCCCTGCGCGACACACTCCGCCACGACCCAGCTGCCATGGAGCGGTTCGTGGCGGCGCTCCGAGTCCTGGAGGCCAAGCGAGGTGAATAGACCGCGCCCTCCTCGACTGCCCACGCCGGAGACGGGAATCGCGTGGAGGTCGGCTTGGCCGGCGGTCTTCTGGTTGGTGCTCCTGGTCGTCACCCCGATTCATGCTCGGGCATCACCTTCCGATCTCGCCTGGGCACCGCCCACTGAGCTCCGGCTTGTCAGGCTCGCCGACGAGGACCCCGCGGCCACGCTCGCGGCCGTGACGGATCTCGACGGCGAGATCGTGATCCGGGGCGGCCAGCAACTCCTCGTGCCGGCCGTGGGCGGGACCGTGGTCCGCCTCGAAGGCGCCGACCTCGAGGTGGGATTCGGCACTGGATTCGGGCCCGTCCCCGACGCGGTCGTCTGGTACCCAGCGCACGATGCGACGCGCGTGCAGGAGCTCCGCGTGCCCACATGGGGCATCGTGCGTTGCCTGGTCGTGCGCGGCCGCGACGACCGCGAGGCAACCGCGGTGGTCCGCGTCGCGGCACGTCGAACTGACCCGATGGGCTGGTACCGCGCCGACCAACAGGTAGCGACCTGGCTACGCGGCGCCTCGGCGCATCCACCGAGTCTGCCGACGCATCTCGACGGTGCGCAACCAGCCGTGGAGCACCTCGCCGCAGTGAGGGAGCTCTTCGGCACCGACGCCGATCATCCGGCAGTGCAGCAGCTTCTCCTCGCCCGATGGCTCGCCGCCTCGGCCCGATATCGCCCAATACGGTCGCCGTTCTTCGCCAGCGCGACCCCGCAGGTGATGGGCGGCGAGAGCCTGCCGCCGGAGCCGAGACGGCCCGCCGAGCGCCGCACCGTCCGTCGCATCGTCGAGCGAGGGGGTTCGCTGGTGGTGAAGAACACGGGAATCGACGTGGTCACGTTCCAGTTCGAAACCCGCGCCGATCAGGGATCGCTGTTGCGGATCTCGGAGGGCGACGCGCTCGTCGAGGAACTGCGCACCGACGTGCCTCGGGCCGCTCGGGATCGCTCCCGCTGGACCCCACCACGCGAGGCGCGGGCGGTCCCGGCCGGCGGTCAGGTGCGGCTCGAAGTGGTGACTGGGACCTTGCGTGTCACGGTGCGGGTCTACGAGCAGAGGAGCTTCGTCGGCGGTCCGGCGCTACACGAGCGACAGCGTCTGCTGCGGAGAGCCGCCGCCGCGGTCGAGGGCGCCGGTGTGGTGACGCCGACCCTGCGGGTGGTTTCCGCCCTAGCCCACGCTGAGGCGGAGAAGACGTCGGCCGCCGTGTCAAGTCTCTGGGCGATGGCAGCCGACCCCGAGGTACCAACCGGTCTGCGGGCGCTCCTCGTCCACGACGCGATCCGCAACGGGCTCGAGTTCTCGCGTCTCGGTGTCCAGCTCCAAGAGTTTGCCGAGTTGAGCTCGGAACTGCCCGTCACGCCGGCGTTGGCGCTCCGGCGCTCGGCCCTCGAGGCTGCGGCAACCGCCAGCTCGAGCGCTCGTGATGAGCTCCGCCCGCACGACCTGTCGGTGCTGATACCCAACGCTGCTGCGGGCGCCGAAGCCGACAGCGTCCGACTCTTGATCGAGTTGCTCCGGCCGCCTCGGGCTCGGGCTCGCTCGTCGACTGCTGCTCGGGCCGAAGACGCAGCCGCGCGCTCCGCCAACAGCCCGCGGCTCACGAAGCTCGCCCGCCTGGCGTGGCGCAGGCTCGCCCCATGGGCCGTGCTCAAGGCGGTCGACGAGAGTGCGACGGTGCGGCGATTCGCCGCGGTCTTCCCCGAGCCGGAGACGAACGGGCTCTGCACCTTCTACGGTCCGTCGGGGTGGCGGTGGCTCGCGCTCGACGGGGACATCGCGATCAACGTCAGTGCCCGGGGCGGCACGCACACGGAGGTAGCTCTGGTCGGTGATCCCGCGCATCCCCCGGGGGATTCTCTGGTCGAGATCGACGCCGAGCCGATCGCTGTTCATGGCGGCGCCGCCCTCGGGAGTCGGGCGGCCGGCCGTGCCGGCAGACGGGGTTTCTCACGCAGCAGCGGGGCTCCGGTGCTGGTCAAGGTGCCATCGGAAGACCAGATCGACTGCGCGCTGTTGCGCGACGAGGTCACTTGGACGGCAGTCCGGGACACCGCTGTCTTTCGTCTCCCGGCAGGCCAGTCGCTCACCGTGGCCAGTGTCGCCGTCGCCCCAGAGACGCTCGGCAGCCCCGTCGAGCTCGCGGTGGAGGTCGGCGGCACGACCCTTCGGGGCTGGGTGCGTGCGCCCGCGACCGGAACCCTCGAAATACCCGTCCCACCCAACGCGATCCTGATCCGCGTGCGCGTACCCCGGCCGCTCCTGATCCGCGTGCTCGCCCGCATGCAACGCTGGCCCGAGCCCGCGCCGCAGAAGGAGACGGCCTCCTCGTCGCCGCCCCCCCCCGAGACGGAGCTCGTCGAAAGAGTTCGCCAGGCGACCCGGGCGCTTCGCCGCGCCAGCTCCACGGCCGACCGCGTCATCGCCTGGCGAGAACGTTCGGAGGCCCTGGAGGAGCTAGCGTTTCGTCGCTACGCCGCCGCCGACCGCGCGCGCTGGCTGGCGGCAGGCGGACTGCCCGAGAGCGCCCCGCCGCCGGCAGTCGAGGCGCCACTCGCGCTCGAGCTTCCTCCCGGCAGCCGCGACGTCGAGCCCCTGGGCTCTTTGCCGCTCATCCCGCCGCTCCCTCAGCCCAGCAACCCCGAACCTTTGCGGGAGGTGCTCGCCGCCCGCGAGCTCGGAATCGCGCCGAGGCTCCTGCTCGAACGGCTCGCCCCGAGCGCCGAACGCTCGAGCAGCGTCGATGCGTTGCTGTTAGCCGTGCTCGCCGAGGGCCTCGAGGAACCAGCCGTGGCCTCCCGCGCCTATGCGAGGATCGGCCGCACCCACGGCTCGACGCGTGCCCTCGTCCTGGCGAGCAGCCTCGGTGCCGACGCGGCGGTGTCCACGAACGATCGGCGCGCCACGCTGGAGGCCTACGTGTTGGCGCGGGAGGTGGCCGGGCAGGACTCGCGCGCCGCCGGTGTGCTCGCGAGGTTGCAGGAGGCACTCGACTGGGACCTGTTGGCCCTGGACGAGGCCGCCGGCTCCCAGCTCATCGCGGCCTATCGCTTCACGGACCTCGCCACGGCGCCGCTCGGCCTCCGGGTCCGTTCGGCCCTGCTCGACGCGCCCAGCTTCTCCGTGTTGAGCGCGCGGGATCCGGTGACGACCACCGTGCGCGCGGGGTCTAGCTATCGGGTTGACGCCCTCTGTCACGCGCTCGCCGGCCCGCACGAGGGGTGCGCCTTCCGAATCGAACTCGACGGCAAGCCCGTGCAGTGCCGCGTCTTGGAGAGCGATGCGGTCCCGCCGACCGCCGAGGACGACACGCCGGTTACCTCCGAAACCGGCGTCCTCGGCGCTGACCAGCCGGTGGCCGCTGAGCACGCCTGCTGGATCGACGCGCCGGCCACGGACGGGAGACTCGTCGTCATCCCGCCCGCCGATCGGGAGGTGCTTACCTGGACGGCGGTCCGCCGGTTCACGGAGCACGGTCTGGAGCCCGTGCGCGTGATCAGCCGCTGGTCGGTGGCCACGCCCGAGGTGCCGTCTCGGATCGTGGTGCGCGGGCCGAACGTGCTCAAGGTCGCGGTCCGGGGGGAGGGCGGGATCCTGCAAACCCTGGAGCAGAGGGTCGAGGTCGGCGACACGACCGACGCGGTGACCCGGGAGCTGCTCGACCAGCGCTTGGACGACCACGCGAAGCGGTGGCCCGGACAGGATCCGGTTGGTGTGGCGACGATCAGCTACGTCGTGCTCAAGGAGGCTGCTCTGCACACGGTTTCCTTCGCTCCCGACCGTGGCCGCGTGTTCTTGCGGGTGGAGGCGGCGAGCGCCCGCCAGGCGCCCCGCGCTCGCGACTCGGCGAGGACGGCTCCGCGCACCGAACAGCTGCTGGATGCGGCGGCGGCGATGCCCGTCACGGTATTGCCGGACGTGGGCTGGGATCCCGAATCGGGCCACGCCACCCTGGGTGTCACGGCAAGCTACGTGGTCGCCGATCTCTCGGATGGTGATCGGGATCCACGCTCGGACTACTTCGAGCTCTTGGCTTCGGCGCGACGACGGTACGACGCCGTCCCGACCTGGCTGCGGTTCTCGCTGCTCAGCCGACTCCGCTCTGGTCCTGAGACGTGGGGCGCCGAAGCGCGTCTCGGCATCAGTGGCACGGCCCAAACCCCGGCGGCCTTCGCGTTCGGACGCCTCCTCGCCCAGCGCTTCCCCTCGGTGACGGCGGCCGGCTTCTACGGGGAGCTCGGCGCATCCCACACCGAGCGCGTCTCCCGTGACCTCAGCGTCGTGTCTCTCGGCTCGGTCGACCTCCGCGTGGTCGACCCGCGGGTAGCGGACGCCGAGGCCGTCGACCTCGGCATCTACTCGCCCTACGCGGCTGACCACCCCTTCTCGCTCGATCTCGAGGCCCGGCTCGAGGATCGTCCTTTCGTCGACCTACGCGGTCGGGTTGGCTCGCGAGTGCGGCTGCTTCCGGAAGCGCGAGCGCTCGATCGGATGGAGGGCTTCTTGCAGAGCACCCTGCTCGGTGGGACCGGACTGCTCCCAGAGGTCGACGTCAGGCTCACCGCGAGCGTACGCCCGGTCACTGACTCGCGTGACGAAGCGTTCGTCCGCTACCTGGCCACGTCGTCGGTGGGTTTTTTTGCGTGGGTCGGCGATTCGAGCCGCCTCACCGTCGCCGGTGAGGTCACCTGCTTCGTCGACGCACCTGCAACGGGCTCGGGCGGCGAAGAAATCGCTGGCATGCTCGGCCTCTCCTACGATCACGTGGCCCGGCGAGGCGTCCGGGATCTGGACTCGAAGCAGCGCTCCTTCCCAGAACGACAAGAGGAAGGGCACGCTCCGCCCGAACGAGTTCCCGCGCCCAGGCACCCGTACTGGGAGCCGTCTCGGTGACCGACACGCCCGCTGACGTCGTGCTACGGATGCTCGAGGCGGCCGTACCGCCGCTGCAGGTGAAGCTCCGCCGTCCCACGCTGCACATTCTCGCCCGGCGCGTGGTAACCCTCACAGCGGGTGCAGTCGACAACCGGGCACAGCTGGTGAACGCTCTGCTCCGCGCCGCGGCCGAGGCTCTCACGCGACGTGACCAGCTCGAACAGCGCAGCCAGACCATCGCTCGCGAGGCGAGCGAGGCCACGAGTGACGCTGAGCGGTCGAGGCACCTGCTTGAGCTCTTGGGTACCATGGTCAGCGACCAAGTCGCGCTACTCCGCGATCTCCGCGCCATGCGACGCTGGTTCGATCACGAGGCACTGCTCGATCGAATCGGCGACCTCACCGCGGCCGAGCTCGACGAGGTGGAGCTCGCGTGCACCGCGGCCGCCGGGCTCGCGGCGGGTTTCGAGAGCCATGCGGTGCTCGACCTGGATCCCGCAGCGACCACCGCGCTTGCCTTCGGCCTGGCGCAGCGGGCCGCAGTGGAAGTCGTGACCGTGGCCGCACTCGGCGCCATGACGACGATCCTCGCGCGCCTCGCCGACCAGGAGCGTCTGATGGTGCTCGGACTACGCTCGTTCCGTGAGCTCTGTGACTGGGTCGCAGACGTGCGACGCGAGCCGTGGGTACGAGTCGCCGCCCTCGAGGCCGTCGTCACCGCCGCGCCCAACGACGTCCCCCAGGTTCTCCGCCAGGTCCTGATTCAACGGGAGGGACGCGACGGGATGATCTTGCGGAGCGCCGCGCTACGCCTCGCTGCGAGCGTTCGGCTCCCGACGTCCCAGCGGTTGAAAGTAGCGCTCATCGCGGTGGACGACCCGAGTGAGCACGTGCGCCAGGGACTGGCGCGATGCCTCGTTGCCATCGGAGGCGACAAGGCTGCAGCGCGCCTAGCGGACCTGGTCTTCCGGGATCCCGCGGAGCGCGTCCGAGCCTTCGCCCTACGTGAGTTGCTGCGTGGCGCGGCCCGAGCCGTAGAATTCGCGTCCGCCGCGCTCGACTGCACGTGCCGTCTGCTCGCGACCGTCGCCGAGGACCCCGGCGCCTTGGGACGGCTGGTCTTGCTCGTGCTCGCGGTCGAGCTGCCGGGGCTCGCCTGCGGCCCCGACGCGCCGCTCCCGTCCACCGAGCTAGTGCAGCCCCTCAGCCTGGTGGTGAGGCAGGCGGCGGTGGACCTGGACTTGGTGGAGCGCCTCGCGGCCGTCGTGCGCGCGATGGAGGTCGCCGCGCACCCGGAGCTCGAGGACATGCGGCGGCTGTTCAGCGCTGAGCTGGCCGATCTCGGGGAGAACCGTCGCGTTGTCGTCGAGCTCTTCCCGGAGACTCCGCCCGAGCAAATTGAGAAGGCCCTCGTGGTGGCGGCCCGCGACGAGATGTCCGTGTCGCTGGACCCGGTGTCCCCGGGCCGCTTCCGCCTGCTGCGGGGTGAACCGCAACGTTTCCGTTGGTGGAGGTGGTTGTTCGAGCTCTCGACGCCCGAGCCTGACAAGCGGCAGGCCTTCCAGCACAGTCACGCTGCCTGTGATTCCTCGCAGTACGTCGTTCCTCCCTTCGGCATGGGAGAGGTGACTCCCACCCGTGTCCCCGGAGTGCGCCGCATGATCGCCGCCATCAAGGGCTGGGGAGTGTTCCTGCCGCGCGTCGATGACTTCGACGCGGCCCTCGCCGGCCGACGAGGCGAACGAAGGGTGATCACCACGCTCGGCACTCTGGTGATCACCGCACCAACGACGCGTTGGCGGCGCGTCAAGGCGCGCCTTGTGCTCGTCCTGCACTACGCCGCGCTCGCCCGCCAACGCGAAGTCGCCCTGGCGGCAAACGACCCCAAGACGCGGACAGCGTACGTCGCCCGCCTCTGCGAGCTCGGCTTCTCGGTGAGGGTCGAGAACACCTCGGGAACGATCGGCAATGTGCCTTACGATCTCGGCACGGCCGTTCCGGAACGCTACCTCCCGACGATCGCTTGGCTGCCGGTGTTCCTTGAACTGATCGTCAACGAGTTCTTGCGCCCGACGGGCAGTTCCGCCTTGCATCTCGCGCTGGTCGCCTGGGCCGCCTTCGCCTGGATGATCGTGCGTGCTGCCTGGATCCGTGCCCGCATCGAGCGCTCGCGCCGCGCCGTACCGCTCACCATCGGCGGTTGGGGGAGCCGCGGCAAGAGCGGGTCGGAGCGGATCAAGTCCGCGTTGTTCCACGCGCTCCGCTTCGACGTGCTCGTGAAGACCACGGGATGCGAGGCGATGTTCATCCACGCACGGAGGGATCGTCCTGCACGCGAGCTCTTCGTGTACCGGCCCTACGGGAAAGCAACGATCTGGGAGCAGCGGGCGCTCCTGGGGTACGCGGAAGCGCTCCACGCCCATGTGTTCCTGTGGGAGTGCATGGCACTCCGCCCGCAATTTGTCGCACTCCTGCAGAACGAGTGGATGCGTGACGAAGTGACCACGTTGACAAATGCTTACCCCGACCACGAGGACGTGATGGGACCCTCCGGCGAGGACGTGGCCCGCGTCATCGCGACGTTCATGCCGCGCGGCGGCACGGTCCTCACCGCCGAGCAGGAGCTCCTGCCGATCATCGACGAGTCCGCGCGGCGGCGCAACAACCGCCTCCATCCGGTTTCGGACATCGACGCGCTGTTGCTCCCCGCCGACATGCTCGCGCGGTATCCCTACGCCGAACATCCGCGCAATATCGCGTTGGCGCTGGCCCTCGCCGAGCACTTCGGGATCGACCGGGAGTGGGCACTCGCTAAGATGGCCGACCACGTCGTCCCCGATCTCGGTGTTCTGAAGACCTATCCCACCGTGACGCACCGTGGACGCAGGCTCACCTTCATGAACGGCATGAGCGCCAACGAGCGCGCGGGCTTCATGTCCAACTGGGTCCGGCTGCACCTCGACCAGGTCGACCCGGACGAGCACGCGGGCACGGTGACCGTCGCGGTGGTGAACAACCGGGCCGACCGCGTACCCCGCTCTCGCGTCTTCGCCGAGATCCTGACGCGAGACGTGACGTGTGATCACGTAATCGTCATCGGTAGCAACCTCAGCGGAATGGCGCGGTTCTTGACGGAGTCGCTGGACAAGTGGCTTGTCACCGTGAGCGTGGGCTCGGAGTCGAAAGAGGCCGCCCACGAGAACCTCCGTGGTCTGCTGAAACGGATCCGCGTCGTCCACAGGAGAGAGACACTGGAACGGCGCCTCACCGCGATCCTCCTTTCCTCCGGGGTCCAGGAACCGGAGTGCGCCACCCGGGTGAGCGCTCTCATCGAAGCCGCGGACTCCAACCGCACCGACGTCGAGGCGGTCGCGAAGGACGCGCTCTCCGCCGGAGACTCCTCGAGCGAAGCGAACCAGGATGCCCTCCCCCACGTCCTGCGTCTCCTTGGTCAGTATCGGACGGCGCACGAGACACTCCCCAAGATCCACCGCGCCATCGATCAAGGCCATCCGGCCGAGGCCGATCGCCTACTTCGATCCTGGTTTCGCGGCCTCGCCCTCGAGCGCAACGCTCAGGTAACCGACTACCATGCGACCGGGGATCAGGTGATCGACTTTGTCACGCGGCAAATCCCGCCCGGTCATGATGCGCACGTGCTCGGTTGCCAGAACATCAAGGGAACGGGGCTCGACTTCGCCTATCGCTGGGTGAGCGTCGGAGACGTGGACAATGCCTTGCGCCGCCTGGAGAGCGAGCCGGGACGTCGCGCCGAGGCCATTCGTTGGCTTCGGTCGCACGGGGACTATGGCCTTTTCGATTCGCGAATGGCCTACGCGCGGGTGGCCGCGCTCCGCCAACATCCGGCGCCCGAATGGGAGCCATTTCGGGCCGAACTCGATGCCCTCGCTGCCCACCTCGAGAAGGTCGTCGAGGCCAAGCTCGCCCGCCTGGCGGCCGCCCCCGAACGATCGTGGTTCGCCAGGCTGCTCGACCGGATCGAGCCCTTCGTGGACCACCTCGATTCGATCCGCAGACACCGCATCTCGCGTCACATCATGCGAGATCTCTTCGCCCAGCGCATCAGTCAGAGCAAAGCCGCCGTGCTCCTCCGCGAGCTCACGGACCGGAGCAAGGGCGGGTGGCTGGCGAAGGACTTCGAGAAGTGGAAGAAGCGGAGGAAGGAGCGGCGGTCCTGAGCTGGTTCGCCGTGGGGGCCGCCGGCCGTCAAGTGCCTGACCAAAAAGTACGACCGACTCGCCCGGGCGGCCGCCATGTGCGACCGCCGCATCGAGGTCATCGTTCGCCGCGGGGGCGAAGCCGATCTACGGCCAGGCAAGTTCCTCGCCCTGAATTGGACCGACGTCGATTTCCGGATCATCGTCGGAATGCGGGCTGCTGCGACGGAGCGCTCCGCGCCGCGTGAAGGAGACGAAGTGGACAGCGTTCGTGGGCGGCGCGGTGCTCGCCACGGAGGAGAGAGCTCGGAACAGGGCAAGGTGGGTACGCGGATCCGACAGCTGCGGCAGGAGCGCGGACTCACGGCCGAGAAGCTGGTCTTCGAAAGCGAGGTCGGCTCCAGGGGCTACCTGAGCGACGTCGAGGCGGGGCGCGCGCTGCCCTCGCTGCACGTCCTGGAGCGGCTGGCGACCTACCTTGGCGTCGGCCTGCTCGACTTGGTTACCTTTCCCGACGACGACCTCCGGCAACGGTACGTGGATCAGACGCGGTCGTTCTCGACCGGCGCGCTGCGCAGGCTTCTGCGCGAGGCCGAGGTCGCGGCCCCGACGAAGGAGGTGCCCCCGAAGCGGACCGCAGTAACGATCCGGTCTGACGTCCGACCGCGCACGCGGCCGCTTCAGGTCGCGGCAAGAGGCGCCCGAATCGGAGACGCCACGCGAGACACGGAAGCGACAAGCACCACGCGGCGACTGTCCGTTCCCACGACGTAGGGACCCCGCGCGGCTGAGTTTCTCACGAGCTTTCCCCCCTCGGGGATGAGCGATTCTCAGAGGGATTCCCCCCTGGCGGGGGCCGGTTTCTCACCAGCATTCCCCCCCCCTCCGGGGGCCTTCTCGGGATCATTTCCCCGTCGCGTGACCGTTTCGGCCACGGCTGTCTCGAGCTCCGCGCAGGCCGCGGGGCTCGGAGGTGTCGATGGCATTCCGAGAGGTCACGATGATCGAGGTCAAGGAAGTGCTCCGGCAGTGGCTCGCCGGGGTCGGAAAGAAGACGATCGCCGCCCGCGTCGGGCTCGATCTGGGAACGATCGCTGGAAAGCGCCGCGGATCGGTCTCCGCGCGATGATGCGCTCGTCGAAGTCGGAGTCCCGTCAAGACGGCCCCGGCCTTGAGCGCGAAGCCGACGGATTTCGCAGCCTGCGGGGGGTGTCCAGGGGTGCCGGAGGACCCCTCGACGCGAGCTGGCCCTGGACGCGCCCGAGGACCACGGCATACTGCATTCGCGCACTAGCCAGCAGCGACGAAACGGCTGCGCCGGGATCGATTGGCAGCGCTTTCGAAGGAGCGTTCCCAACGAGGTCCTCAACGCGGTGATCGACGAACTTTAGTGGCCGATCTGGGCCAGGGCGGAGGAACTTGGGACGGCGAGGTGGGGTGACTTGGCTGTGGAGCTGGTCAGGTGGGGCTTTAGCGAGGGGAGGAGGCACCCCGTTGTTGGGAACCTCGGCGCCGACGAAGAAGCCACGGACCGATAATTCGCGCCCCCCCACCGGCACCCGCACGGGTCCCTTCTTCGATGGGGTGGGGGGGTCCAGTTCTTTGGGGCGCACGACCGAGGTCCGTACGCCGACTGACCTGGGGCTCTTCCCCCTGTGGGGGGGCTCGAAGAGGATAAGCGCGCGGTTTTTCCCTTCCCCGACTTCAACCCGGCCGCCACCGCCTCGCTTCCGTGAAGGTCAACCGCGCCTCTCCGTTTTCGAGCACTGTGAGGACCGCTACAGCGGCTTTCGGCTTTGCGAGCAGCTCGCTGAGCATCTCGGGATACAGCTCCTCGATCACCATCCGGCCCTCCACCATCGGTACGACGACCGCCACGTCCGCAGGTTGTCCCGGTTTCGCCTTCGCGATCCGAGCGACAACCTCGTTAAGGTCCTCGATGACGGCGTCGAAAATGCCCTGGGCGTCGCCTCCCCTGAGGTCCATGGCCAGGATCATGGTATCCGGGGGCTCCACGCCCTGCTCGCTGATCCACGCGGCCATCTGGATCTGCGCCTCCAGCGTGCAGGCCGCCAGGAGGGCGGCATGGGGGTCAGTGGGGAACGGCATCAGGGATCCTCGCGATGGATGGTGGGTGGTGGACGTGGGACGGGGGCCAGGTAGCGGGCTCTCCCCGAGCCGGCGCACGTAGGGGTTGGCTGATTCTCATCATTCGGGGCCAGCGGCTTTTCCGCCGGATCGTCGATCCGGGGGGCCCGGAAGTACGGGGACGAAGGGGAGTTGAGGCTCAACATCGGCCCCTCGAACGAGAGGGTTCGTGGGGGCCCAAGGCGCAGGAAGCTGCGGGGCTTCCAGACCTCGGCGCTCTCCGCGGCTGGTTGATTCTCAACGTCCTTGAAGATCAGCCGAGATCCTTCGCGAGCGCCGTCGGGGCCGCCTTCAACTTGGCCGAGATGGTGGCCTGCACGGCCTCGATGACCACGGCCGACACGTTTGTGCCCTCGGAGGCGGCCAACATGCGCAGGTGGCGGTAGGTCTTCTCCGTCACGAGCACCGTGAGGGGACGCTTTCCCGGCTGTGGGGCTTCCGGGGCCTCCAGGGCCTCGGGCTCCACGGGGTTGCCGTTGCCGCCGGTCCTTGGGGGCGCGGCTAGCTTCGTTGTGGTGGGGTCAGGCTTGGTGGTGTCGGGGACGTTGGTGGGCTTGCTCATTCCCCTACTACGACTTGCCACCGCGAGAGTGAACCAGGCTTCGAACATTTGTTGAGACTCAACCACGCAGGGAGGCACTACGCGGTACCCCCTGTCCGACGCCCTCGGATCCATGGGTCATGGGGTACCTTGGTCACACTGAGTACACGGTGCGCTCGTGTGGGACATGGACCCGGAGCAGCAGAAATCCCAGTGGACGCTGACTCTTTTACTGAATCGCACGGGCCGGTGGGCCGCTTTGGTTGATTCTGGCGGACGGCAGTCGTAGTAGGGATATGTCAGCTCCTTTTTGCCGATTCGTCGATGCCACAGAGGCCCCCGAAGACACTGTCTCCCCATCGGACTTCGTAGAGGTGCCCTCCTCGGACGACGAGGTGCCGGAGGCTCCGCAGTGGGTTTTCGTGGATCTGGCCGACGCAGATGGCCAGATCCACGCAGTCCACTGCCAGGTCGAGAACCACCCCAACGGCTTTGACGTACGTGCGGCAGTGCCCCCTGAAAATTGGCCGGGCCTGCGTCTGGTGCGCGGCAGCGGTCCGCAGTTGGGGAGGGCAGGGTTGGCGTCTGCGGAGGCGCTGGTGGGGTCGGCGGCGCCGGAGGAGAGTGCCCGACATGGAGGACCCGTGACTCCAGAGCACGCCTCCCCTCGGGCCAAGGGGCGCCGCGCTGTCCCGGCCAATCTTCCGCCGGACGAGAGCCGCCTGCCGCTCCTCCTCACCGTCGAGGAGGCCGCCGCGATCCTCCGCAAGAGCGTGACCGCGGTCTACGCGGACCTGGAACGTAACCTGGTCCCGGGTGTGGTTCGGCTGGGGCGGGGGATACGGCTTGACCGGGATGCGTTTCTTCGCGGCATCCGCCGAGGAAGAGGCCGAACATGAGCCACAGGATCCGTGACTACCCGGGCGGACGATGCGAGGTCGACATTCGGTTCCGCCTGCCGAACGGCGACTGGTTCCGGAAACGTGTGCTCGCCCCCAGCGGGACCAAGGCGCAGACAAGACTCTGGGCCGAGAAGTATGAGCGCGATCTGGTAGACGAGGTGCTGCGCTCGCAGGGCACCGCCGATCGGCGAACGATGCCGACGTTCACTCAGTTCTCGACGCGCTTCATCGACGAGTACGCCCGTGCCAACAAGCATAAGCCGAGCGGGATCGCCTCCAAGGAGTCCGTACTGAAGCTCCACATCCTCCCGAGGTTCGGCTCGATGCGCCTCGACGAGATCACCTCGGCCGACGTACAGAGGTTGAAGGCAGACCTGACAGAAAAGAGCGCCAAGACCGTGAACAACGTGCTCAGCGTGCTGAGCAAGATGCTGCGCGTGGCGACCGAGTGGGGAGCGCTCACCACGATGCCCGTTCGGATCAGCCTCATTCGGGCCCAGGACAAGGAGATGACGTTCCACGAGCCGGAGGTCTACGCGAGGCTCCTCACCGCTGCGGCGCACATGAGCCCGGTGGACGAGCTTCTGGTGCGTCTTGGTGGCGACGCCGGACTCCGGAGGGGCGAACTCCTCGGCCTCCGTGGGGAGCACGTCGACCTACGACGGAACACCATCACGGTGAGCAGCAACATCGTTCGCGACGAGGACGTGGCCACCAAGGGGCTCAAGGTCCGGCGCGTACCGATGACCTCGGGTCTTGCCGATCTGCTCCGCCAGCACTTCGCTGAAACCCGCGGTCACCTCCTTGGCGAAGAGGGTGGCCCGACGACCGCGAAGACGCTGCGCGTCCAGATGGCGAAGATCGAACGGGCGGCCGGGATCGAAGCCTATGGCCGGCTCCACGTCCTCCGCCACACCTTCTGCTCCCATCTGGCAATGGCAGGCGTGCCAGTGCTGGAGATCCAGCGACCCGCGGGGCACGCGAACCTCGCGACCACGATCAAGTACATGCACCTCGCACCGGGCACTGATCTCAACCGAGCCATCGGCCTGCTCGACAAGCTCAGATCGGGCTTCAAGGGCGATGACGGTGCCCCACGGTCGCCATGAGGAGCCGGTGCTTCTCGCGTCCCCCTCCCCCACCCCTCCGTCCGCCGGCGGGACCATCACGTCCGCCAGGCGGGGGGATCGATCACCGACGCGCCCGTGGAGGCATTTTGGAGGCGCCGGGAATCTCTTCGTAACTACTTGTAATTGCCAATGATTTTTGTGGAGGCGCCGGGAATCGAACCCGGGTCCGCGAGGCATCCGACCAGCTCTCGTTCACGTGCGTAGTCGCGTTGACCCAGGCGACCGGGTCCGTGGGTTCGGCCACGACCTATCCCCCACTGATCTCGAGCGGCCTATCGGGGGCACCCTCGACCGCTCCAGCCCTCGTGGTTGATGGTCCTTCGATACCAGGACGATCTCTCGTCGGACCAGCTCGTGGTTATCAGGCCGCGAGCGCGATTGCGTTATCGTTCGCAACTATTGACGGCCCGCTTTTTGAGGTGGGGCAGGCGCCACCGCACGCAAGCTGATCTTCAGTCCCCGCGTCGAAACCGATCGCCCCCGATTGGGTGATGGGCTCGCCGGTCGAGGCGAGAACTTCAAGGTAGCGACGAGCACCCGTGAGTCAAGCGCGGCCGAGCAACGCCGGGCATCTGGCGGCCGGGTCAGCGGGCGGGAGCCGCGACTCCCAGGGCGGGCAGTACATGCGACGAGCCGCCCGGAAGCCCGACGGGGGTGCCCGGTGGCGGTCGGGCCGCGCGTGACGGGCAGAGCGGCGCGGATGGCCCGACGAGGTACAGGACCCCCGCCGGCGGGGCCTAGCAGTCAACCTCGTCGCTGCCGTCGCTGCAGTCGTCCCAGCCGTCGCAAACCCAGGACTCGGCGACGACCTCGCCGTTCGCGCAGACGAACCCCTCGCCCGTGGCGACGAGGCACTGCTCGAGAGCCAGGCTCACGCTGGGAGGCGTGACGCAGGCATCGAGGTCCGCATCCACGCGGTCCTCACAGACGGCGATCGCCGCCTCCTGGCAGCTCGCCTGGGCCATGCACGCCTCGAACGCGGAGGCTGCGTCCACCGCGCAACGCAGCGTCGGTTGAGCCGCCGAGGCCGAGAGCGCCTCCGTCTCGCAGGGCGTGTACGGCGGCAGCTCCTGCTCCACCTCCACCCGGCAGGTGGCGACGAGATCGCCGTCCAGACAGTCGCAGTAGGCGCTCGAGGCGGACACCAGCGCGGCCGTCACCTGCGCCGGGGTCACCGCCCCTGCCGCCGCCGTCGCGCCAGGATCCCGCACGTCCCCCGCGCCGCAGGCGCCGAGCACGGCGACGGCCGCGACCAGCGCCGCCGCTGGACACCTCGAACCTCTGCGTGATCGGGGGGGCACCGAGCTACCTCCAGTTCTCGAAGGGTAGCACCAATGCTAGAGGGAGGGGCCATGCTCGCGTACTCGGTCGCCGCGCCCTGCGAGCTCCGCCGCGACCTCGGCGAGGCGGCCTTGCTCGCCCTCGTGGTGCGCCCCGATCCGGCGGGCACGGAGGCCCCCGCGCCGCTCACGGCCGCGCGGGCTCGGGCTGCTCGCCTCTGCGCCGGCTGCCGCGCCAACGCCCGGGGACAGCCGCTCGGTTGCACGGGGTGGGTGCCGACGCCGATCCCGGAGGCGGGCGAACGGTGGCTGCTCGCGCGACTGCCGCGCACGCTGGAGAGCTCCGCCGGCGCCATCCTCGCCAGCGCGGTCGACGAGTTCGAGTGGGACGGCCGGTATGCGGCGCGCCTTCGGGCACAAGGCGGAGGCACCTTCGCGGCGCGAGTGCCGTTGGTCCAGCCCGGCGGGGCCCGCGGCGCCCTCCGCCTGACCTCGGACCAGGCCTTCGCCATGCTGCTGGGAGCCGCGCACGTGCGGCGCGCACCCCCGCTGCTCCTGGCGCTCGCCTTCGGGCTCGTGCCCCACGACACGCCGCCCGACGCGCTGGGGGCGCTCCGCGAGGATCCCTCCAGGCTCTGGCCGCTCCTGGCCGACGCCGGACTGCCAGCGCCGGCTGACGAAGCCACCCTGGGCCCGCTCGGCGACCTGCTGCGCGCGGTGGGGACCGCCGCCGCTCTGGGGGTGGAGCTCTTCGTCGAGAGCAGCTACCCCTGACGCACGAAGTAGGTCGTCGCGCGCTTGGCGCCCTTCTTGCGGACCTTGCGCGCGGTGAGCAGCTTCCGCATGGGAAGCGTCAGCGAACGGCTGGGGACGGCCATCACGTCCGCGAGCTGCTCGATGCGGAGCCCGGGCTGCGCGCGGATGGTCGCGAGCAGTCGCTCCGATAACGCCTCGAGCTCGGCCGGGGTGCGCTTGGCGCCCGGCGAGGGCGGGGCGAGCCCGACCCGGGCGAGCCCGGTCAACCCGCCGTCGCCGCGCCCACCGAAGGCGGCCTCCACCGCCTCCACCGTCGCGAGACGGACGAGCCCGTCGAGATCGACCGCGAAGGCCTCCAGGGCGGCACGGAGCCGGCGTTCGACATCCATGGCCCGAACATGCTGTGACTCTGCCCTGAAGTCAATGTCTCGCCCCGGGCCGGCGACGGCGGGACCGACGCGACGACACCCCGCGGTGCGGCGCCGAATCGCCTGGCCAAGGCGTCGAGCTAGCGCGCCGGGATCGCCGCGCCGCCGCTGCCGGCGCGCGGCGGCGCGGGCTCACCCGACCCGGTCGTGGTCCCGAGATCCCGCGCCACCAGCAAGACGCCGATCAGGATCGCGCCAACCCCGACCCACTGCACCAGCGTCAGCCGCTCGCCCAGGAGCGAGCTCGCGACCATCACGATGATCGCGAAGCCGCCGGTGACCATGATGGGGTAGGCGGCGCTGATGGGGAGCTTCTGCAACGCGAACGAGTAGAAGACGACGTTGGCGGCGAAGCAGCCGATGCCGAGCAGGACGATCCAGTGACGCAGCAACAGGCGCACGAGGCCGCCCAACCCACCGTCCAGGAACCCGGCGCCCGCGAGCTCGACGTCGATCGCCCTCATCCCGAAGCGGATCATCAGGTTGGCGGCGGCGTTGAGGAGCAGGGCGATGACGAGGGCGATGACATGCTTGAGCATGGCGCGCTGGCGACGATAGCCCCGGCGGCCACCCGGCGCATGCGCTTTTCTCGCACGCGAGCCCCCCGGCGCCGCGGCGCGAGTGGGGCGTCGCCGTGACGGGCGGCCCCGTGCTCCTTCCGCTGGCCAGCATAATTCGCTATGAGCCCCCACCATGAACAGCGTGGACGTCGTGATCATCGGCGGCGGCATCGTGGGCCTGGCCACCGCCTACCAGCTCGGCAAGCGCCAGCCCGCGCTCCGCGTGGCGGTCGTGGAGAAGGAGGCCGCCGTCGCGCAGCACCAGAGCGGGCGCAACTCCGGCGTCCTGCACACGGGCATCTACTACAAGCCGGGCTCCCTCAAGGCCGAGAACTGCCGCGAGGGCCGGCAGGCGATGATCGATTTCTGCGCGGCCGAGGGGATCCCCCACCGGATCTGCGGCAAGGTGATCGTCGCCACCCGCGACGACGAGGTGACCCCGCTCGAGAACCTGTACGACCGCGCGCTCGCCAACGGGGTCGAGGCGCGAGTGATCGACGCCGTCGAGCTCGCGGAGATCGAGCCGCACGCGGCCGGCGTGCGCGCGCTCCACCTGCCCGGCGCGGGGGTGGTAAGCTTCCCCGCCGTCTGCGCGCGCCTGGCCGAGCGGATCCGCGAGCAGGGCAGCCAGGTCGTGACGCGGGCGGAGGCGCTGGGGCTGACCTCCCGGCTCCGGCGCACGGTCGTGCACACGCGGGCCGGCGACTTCGAGACCCGCGACGTCGTCAACTGCGCGGGCCTGCACTGCGACGAGGTGGCCGCACTGACCGGCGAGCGCCCCGAGGTGCGGATCGTCCCCTTCCGGGGCGACTACTTCGCCCTGCGGCCGGAGGCCGGGCACCTGGTTCGCCACCTGATCTACCCCGTCCCCGATCCCCGCTTCCCCTTCCTGGGGGTCCACTTCACCCGCCTCATAGACGGCGAGGTGGAGTGCGGGCCGAACGCCGTGCCGGCGCTGGGCCGGGAGGCGTACGGCAAGCTCCAGGTGGTGCCGCGTGACGCGCTCTCGCTCGTCACCTCGGGCGGGTTCCTCCGGTTCGCCGCGCGGCCCGCCCGGATGGGCGCGGGCGAGGTGTGGCGGGCACTGAACAAATCGGCCTTCGTCCGCGCGCTGCAGCGGCTGGTGCCCCAGGTCACCGCCGCGGCCCTGGTGCCCGCCCGCTCGGGGATCCGGGCGCAGGCGATGCGCGCGGACGGCTCCCTGGTCGACGACTTCCTCATCAGCGAAACCCGCCTGGCGATGCACGTGCTGAACGCGCCCTCGCCGGCAGCCACCTCGTCGCTGAACATCGGCAACACCCTGGCCGAGCGTATCGAGCAGCGGCTGGCCGCGAGCTGACTGCCGCCGGGCGCCCGTCGCGGAGGCGACCGGCGGTCACGCGCTCAGTATCGCCGCAGCAGCTCCTCGGCCTGCCGGTCCGCGAGCGCCATCGCCGGGTGCATCGGGTTCGATCCGCTCGACACCGGGAATAGGCTCGTGTCGCAGACGTAGAGGTGCTCGACGTCCCACACCTTGCCCCAGCTGTCGGTGGCGCTCGTCTTCGGGTCCGCGCCCATCGGCACGGTGCCGAAGCAGTGGTTCGAGGGGATCGAGAGGTGGCCGACGGTGCAGGGCATGTCCCGCACGCGGCGATGGAGATCGTCCACCGAACGCAGCGCGGGGGAGGGCCCGCCGAAGCGCATGAGCACCTCCTTCGCGCCACCGGCGAAGAGGATCTCCCCCATCGACACCGCGAGCTGGTGCAGGCGCCGCACGTCCGCCTCGCCGATGTCGTAGACCGTATCGACGTAGCCGCCGGGCAGCGCACGGACGCGACCCACCGAGTCCTCGCCGCCGACCCACCCGGCGATCACCGCCATGTTGCGGTAGCGGGACAGGTAGTCGCAGAACTGCTCGCCCAGGGCCGGAAAGCGCAGGGCGAAGATCCCCGGCGAGGCCCAGAGGTCCTCGATCTTGGTCCCCTGGTCCATGAACTCGAGGCAGTGGTAGCCCTGGGTGACCCCCTCCCAGGGCACGATTTCCTCCTCGAAGACCCCCACCGCGTGCCCCGAGGGGTGCATGCGGAGGTTCTGGCCGATGGGGGCGCGGTCGAGCCCCCCGCGCTGGAGGATCACCGGCGTGGAGAAGACCCCCGCCGCCAGCACCGTGCAGCCCGCCAGGAACTTGGCGGTATGTGAACGCCGCCCCGTCGTCGGATCCACGACGAAGCCCTCGACCCCGAGCACCCGCCCGTCGCGGAGGATGACGCGGTCGGCCTGGACACCGGTGTAGACGCGCCCACCAGCGCGCAAGAACTCCGGCACGCCGCGGCGATCCACCGAGTTCTTGCCGCCCGTACGGCAGCCGGTGACGCACTCGCCGGTGCCCCGGCACCGCGGCGTGAGGCGCGGCAGCGGCTCCACCTTCCAGCCGAGGGCCCGGCAGCCGTCGCGGACGACCAGGTTGTGACGGCCCATGAGCCGCTCGTCGGTCGGCGCGATCCCGAGAAAGGCCTCGATCCGCTCGTAGTGGGGGCGCAGCGTCTCGCTTGTGATCCCCTCGACGCCGAAGCGCTCCGCCCACGCGTCGAGGGCGAAGTCGCTGGCCCGCATGCAGATCGCGCTGTTGAAGACGCTGCCGCCCCCGAGCACCTTCGGCCGCAAGCTCGAGGTGAAGTTGTTGCCGCGCGCCGGCTTGACCCCCGAATCCCAGAAGTAGCGGGCGCTGGTGTTCATCAGGTCGTAGCCGAAATCGCTCGCCGTGACCCGTCGCCCCGCCTCCAGCAGGATGACGTCCCGCCCGGCCTCGGCGAGCCGCCGCGCGGCCGTCACGCCGGCGGGGCCGCCGCCCACCACCAGGAACTCGCATTTCTCCACCAGCGGGCCGTGGTAGTCGCCGTGCTCATGGAAGGTGTCGAGCTCGTACGCGCCGAGATCGAGAGCCGTCGCCGAGGACGCCGCCGCCGCCGCAGGCAGGGCGCGCCCGTCCCCGTTGCGACCCCTCGGGCGGGCGGCCTCGTGGCCCCCCCCGCCCGGCGGCGGCGCCGGCGCCGCCGCGGGCGCCAGCCGCTGCATGGCCTCGCCCACGAAGTGCCTGGCCGCGGTCGTCCCGATGCCGATCGCGGGCCCGGTCCCCGTGTAGTAGCGCCCCAGCGTCTCGTCGAGCGCCTGCAGGAAGAAGTAGATGTCCGAGTCGGTGGTGCAGACCGGCGGCAGGAACTTGATGGCATTGAGCCCGGGCCCCGGGATCTGGAGCATGATCCGGTAGTCGCGGTAGACGTCGATGTGCAGGGCCGCGGCGAAGGCCGCCGGATCGGAGGCCTCGAGCAGCGTCTGCTCCGTGCGGAGCCGGGGCACCTCCGAAGTGCGGAAGTAGATGGCGCGCAGCAGGCCCTTGCCGGTGATCCGCTCGATGCAGTCGTAGCGGCTGGCGAGCTCGTTCACGCCGTCCTCGATGAGCTTGCCCTTGCGCTCCGCCTCCGCGGGCGCGTTCATCTCCTCGAGCGCGTCGAGGGTGGCGAGCCCCGCGGCCATGGCGAGGTTGTTCTCGGCGAAGGTGGAGAAGTAGAAGGCGCCGGCCTGGAACCGGTCGTAGACCCGGTGGTAGACGTCCTCCTTGATCAGCGTGGCGCCGACGGGGACGAGGCCGCCGGAGAGGGTCTTGGACACCATCATCATGTCGGGCTGCACCCCTTGCCCGATGCTGTCGAACCACCTCCCGGTGCGCCCGAGCCCCGTCTGCACCTCGTCGACCAGCAGCAGCGTCCCGTGCTGGCGGCAGAGCGCCTCGGCCTCGCGGAAGTAGACGGGATCGACCACCTCACCCGTCATCCCCTGCACGGGCTCCAGGATGAACCCCGCCACGTCGCCATAGCCGAGCTCGCGCCGGAGCTGCCCCAGGTCGTTGATGCGGATGGGCGTGGTGGTGGGCATCAGCGGCTCCATCCCCTCGCGCAGCGGCGGGAAGCCGCAGCAGGAGATGGAGGCGTAGGTGCGGCCGTGGAAGGACCCCTCGAGGTAGAGGAAGCGCCGGCGCCGGGTGCAGTAGCGAGCGAAGCGCAGCGCCAGATCCGTCGTCTCGGTGCCGGTGTTGCTGAACAGCACCTTGCCGAACTGGCCGCCCGCCAGCTCGATCAGGCGCTGGGCGAGGAGCCCACCGAGGAGCGACGGATTGAGGATGGTGAGGTTGGGCAGGTCGAGCTCCGCTACCTTGGCCACCGCCGCCCTGATCGCGGGGTGGTTCCGCCCGACGAAGCAGACCCCGCCGCTGGACAGGAAATCGAGGTATCGGTTGCCGTTGGCGTCCCAGAGGTACTGCCCCTCGGCGCGGTGGAAGAAGGCCTCCATCCCGGCGATGGCGAACATCTTCGTCAGCTTGGGGTGGACGTACTTCTTGTTGAGGCGGGTGGCCTCGTGGAGCTGCTGCTCGATGAGGGCTTCGATGTCGATCATAGGGCGATGTCCTCCGGGTAGCCGAAGGCGTCGAAGACGTGGTGCCACTCGCGCCGCACGGCGGCACGCTGCTGGTCGGTGATCTGGAGCTTGTTGGTCCGGTACCCCTTGAGCCCGTCGAGGTAGCGCCGCAGCACCGGCTGGGAGCGCTGCCAACCGGGCAGCCCGAACTGCTGGAAGATCCGCTCGACGTGGGCCTCCTCGTGGCCGATGAGATCGGCGTAGGCCAGCTCCACCAGGTTCCCCTCGGGGATGAGGCGGCGGTCCTCCAGGTACCGGTCGAAGATGTGCGCGCCGAGGTGCAGGGTCTCCCGCTCCCGGATCTGCTCCCAATCGCCGTCGGGGACCTGGAAGAAGTTCTCCCAGTCCGTGTGGCTGCGCATGTGCAGGGTGCTGGCGAAGACCTGGTACGGGTTGCGGTGGATGAAGACGAACTTGGCGTCGGGGAACATCTCCAGCAAGAGGCGGATGCGCGCGGTGTGCGGGCACGACTTGATGACCACCCGCTTGCCCCCGGTGCCGAGCATGATCTTCTTGATGAGGTAGCGGAGGCCCTCCTTCCACCGCTCGCGCTCCTCGCTGGAGGCGCCGAGGAAGTCGATGTACCGCTCGTAGGTGTTGCGGTGCTCGAGGAACATGAAGGACAGGTACGGGGAGAGCCCGGTCAGCTTGGCGAGGGCGATCTCGTCCTCGGCCGCCTCGTCCCACCCCTGCTTGACGGCGTCGTAGGTCCGCGTCTCGTCGAAGAGGCCGGCCGTGAGCCGCGGCAGCACGTTGCGCGTGGTGAGGAAGGAGGTGGGGAAGACCACCTGGTAGACGGTGGGGTACGTGTGATCCGGGAGCCGTCCGAGGAGGTTGTGCACGTGGGTCGTCCCGCTGCGCCAGTGCCCCAGCACGAAGAGCGGGGTGGGGTCGATCTCCTGGGCGGCCAGCTTGCGACCGAAGCGCGCGTCCTCGAGGCGCCCGAACGCGGCGGCGCCCACGCTCCAGGCCGTGATCCACGCGGCGCGGTGGAGGTACTCCGGCGCGACGGCGAAGCCGTTCATGCGGAGCAGCTTGAGCCAGTCCCCGATCTCGATGCCGGTGATGAGCTGATCGGTGGACCAGCGCTTCTGGATCTCGACGGGCCGCTTCATGGCGCCTCCGCCGCGGTGACCGCCGCCGGCGACGGAGCCCGGTCGGGGAGGGAACCGATCCCGAGCGCCGCAGTGATGACGGGGGACTCGGCGTAGGCGACGACGAAGATCAGCCGGAGACCGGCGAAGCTCATGCGCGCGTGACCGTAAGCGGCGGCGCAGCGGCGCACGTACTCCTGCTGATCCTCGAAGCTGGCGCCCACGAAGCGCCGGGTCGGGGCGCGCATGACGACGCCGAAGCCCACGTCGAAGCCGATGAGCAGCGCGCGCATCTGCGCCTGCACGTCCGCGGGCAGCGAGGCGAGGTAGGCGGACACCCGCTCCACCACGCCGGCTTCGTCCGGGCCGGGCAGCGACCCGCTGGGAGAGAAGAGCACGTCCGCGAGCGCGCGCGCGATTCGGGTTTCGTACTGGGAGAGCGCCATCGTCGCCTCGTCGGGGCTGAACCCCTGGATCCTCCGACCCAAGTGCGAGTTGTTAAACCAGTTGGGAGGGGGGGTATACCTCGGCCCGAGCCCGGTGCAAGCGACACGTACGGCCTCTGCGTCGGCCGCGACGCCGGCCGTACAGGGGCGCGCGCCGGCATGGCGCCCGCGCCTCCGGCCACCGAGCCAGTGTGGCCGAGGGTCGGGCATCTCCGTCGCCGCGGCTGGCGCGCGCCCGGCCGTCGCGCGATAGACCACCCGCGCGACAGGCACCCGATGGCGACCCACGAGTACCGCGAGATCCCCTTCAACTACACGTCGGCGAGCGACGCGCAGATCGTGGCGTTCCTCTTCGGGGCGCCGACGTGGTCGGTGCTCGAGAAGCTGCGCGAGCGCCGGGTCACCGGGCGCTCCGCGCGGCTGCTGCTGCGCTTCATGGGGGACATGTTCATGCTGCGGCGGAACCCCTTCCTCTTCCAGCAGCTCGTCGACTCGGGCCGGCGGCGCCGTGAGCTCATTGCGCTGGTGCGCCGCGATCTCGGCATCGTCGAGCGCAACGGGCAGGGGCAACCGCTGGTCCAGGACCTCATCGAGCAGTGTCGCCGTTACCTCGACGGCGTGGTCCGGGACCTCGCCGGGGCGCGGCGACGGCGCCTGCGCGTGCGCCGCGCGCTCGGCGCCGTCATCGGCGAGGAGAACGTCACCTTCGATCCCTTCGCGCTGGTGAGCCACGCCACCGACGCGACCGACTGGCGCCTTTGCCTCCCGCTCGCCGTCGCGCGGCCGGATCGGGAGGCCGACGTCGCCCCGCTGCTCGCTGCGATCGGGCGCCTGGGCCTGCGCGCCATCCCACGGGGGGCCGGGACCGGGCTCACCGGAGGCGCGGTGCCCCTCGCCGACGACTGCGTGATGGTGAACACGGAGCGCCTGGATCGCATCCGCGGCGTCACCGAGCGCGAGTTCGAGTTGAGCGACGGCCGGCGGGTCACGGCCGCGGTGATGGAGCTCGAGGCCGGGGTGATCACCGAGGTGGCCATGACCGAGGCGAGCCGCCGGGGCCTGGTCTTCGCGACCGACCCGACCAGCGCCTGGGCGTGCACGGTCGGCGGCAACCTCGCGGAGAACGCGGGCGGCAAGTCCGCGGTGCTCTGGGGCACCGCCATCGACAACGTCCTCTCCTTCCGGCTCGCGCTGCCCACCGGCGCGACTTGCCGGGTGGAGCGGGTCGCCCACCCGTTGCGGAAGATCCAGCCCGGCGACGTGGTGCGATTCTCCGTGCCCACCAGCGACGGGTCGCTCGACCGCGTGATCGCGCTCCGCGGCGACGAGATCCGCAAGCCCAACCTGTGGAAGGACATCACCAACAAGGCCCTCAAGGGCGTACCCGGCCTGCAGAAGGAGGGCACCGACGGCGTCATCACCTCGGCCGAGTTCGTCCTCCACCGCGCCTACCCGGAGGCGCTCACCGCGTGCCTCGAGTTCTTCGGTGAGAGCATGGACGAGGCGGCGCGCGTCATCCTGGCGATCTCGCAGGAGTTCCCCAACCGGGGCGCGGAGGCGCTGCAGGCGCTGGAGCACTTCGACGAGGAGTACGTCCGCGCGATCGATTACCGGACCAAGGCGCCCAAGGACGAGCGCCCCAAGGCCGTGCTGCTGATCGACATGGTGGCGCATACGGCCGAGCAGCTCGCGCGCGGCCGGGAGCGGCTGGCGGCGCTCCTGGCGCCGTACCCGGAGACGCACGTGTTCTTCGCGCGCGACGCCGCCGAGGCGGCCCGGTTCTGGGCCGATCGCAAGAAGCTCGGCGCCATCGCCAAGCGCACCAACGCCTTCAAGCTGAACGAGGACATCGTCCTGCCGCTGACGGCGCTGGCGGAGTTCGCGCGCTACATCGTCGATTTCAACACCGCCGAGGACCGCCACAACCAGCTCGCCTGCGTGGCGCGCGCGCGGGAGGCTGCGACCGGGGCGACGCCCGCCGACGGCGAGTGGCTGGCGCAGAAGCTCCCGGCTGCGCTCGCGCGATGCGACCGCGCCGAGGCGGAGCTCACCGCGGCCACCGCCGAGGACCTGCGCCGGCAGCGCTCGCTCCGGCGCCTGCGCCGCGACCTGTCGTCCCTGTTCGCGGGCTACGAGGCGCTGCAGGCCGCCATCGAGCGCGGGATCGACGAGGAGCGCGCGCGGCTGATCGTGATCGCGACCCACATGCACGCCGGGGACGGCAACGTCCACGTGAACATCCCGGTGTTCTCCAACGATCGCGAGATGATGCGGCGCGCCACCCACGCGGCCGACGTGATCATGGAACACGCCGTGGCGCTCGGCGGCGTGGTCAGCGGCGAGCACGGCATCGGCATCACCAAGCTCAAGCACCTCGACCCCGCCGCGGTCGAGGAGCTCGCCGCGCACCGGGCGCGCGTGGACCCCCGCGGGGTGATGAACCCCAAGAAGCTCGCCGACCGGTCCGTGATCGATCAGGTCTTCACGCCGAGCTTCAACCTCCTGGAGCTCGAGGCCAAGATCCTCCAGTACGACCAGCTCTCGGAGCTCGCCGATCGGATCAGCAAGTGCGTCCGCTGCGGCAAATGCAAGCCGAACTGCTGCGTGTACTACCCCCGCGCGAGCCTGTTCTATCACCCGCGCAACAAGAACCTGGGGATCGGCTCGCTGATCGAGGCTCTGCTCTACGAGGCGCAGCGGTTCCGCACCACCGACTTCGAGTCGCTCAAGTACCTCGAGGACGTCGCGGATCACTGCACCATCTGCCACAAGTGCCTCGACCCCTGCCCGGTCAAGATCGACACCGGGGAGGTGTCGATCCTGGAGCGCGAGATCCTGGTCGCCCGCGGGACCAAGCAGACGGCGCTGGCGACGCGGCTGACGCTCGCGTACCTCGACAGCACGAACCGCACCTTCAACGCCCTCTTCCGGCTGCTCGTGCTGCGGCTGGGGACGGCCGCGCAGCGGCTCGGGGCGAGGCTCCTGGGCGCGCTCCGGCTGCCCGACGTCGTGGCGCGGGGCTGGCCGCTGGCCCTGCTCCGCTCGCCGGTGCGGGCGCCGGCGCGACGGGCACTGCACCGCGCCCTGCCCGTGTACCAGCCGAGCCAGGCGCTCGTGATCGAGCCCGAGGAGGCGGCCGAGCGGACCGTCTTCTACTTCCCCGGCTGCGGCTCCGAGCGGCTCTACAGTGACGTGGGCAAGGCCGCGATCTACCTGCTCCTCCAGGCGCGGTGCCGGGTGGTCATGCCCCCGCCGCTGCTCTGCTGCGGATTCCCGAGCGGGGTGAACGCCAAGACGAGGATGCACGATCGCAAGGTGCTGTCCGACACCATAGTGTTCAGCCAGATCCGCGGCATGCTGAGCCACCTCTCCTTCGATGGGCTGGCGGTGAGCTGCGGCACCTGCCGGGAGGCGCTGCACGCCATGGGCGCCCACGAGATCTTCGCGTGCCCGCTGGTCGACGTGAGCGAGCTCGCCGTGGCGCGAGGAGCGCCCGTGCCCGCCGCCGGGCACCTGCTCTACCACCGGCCGTGCCACGACTCGCTCGACGGGCACGCGCTCGCGCTGCTCGCGGGGCGCGGAGCGACGGCCGAGGTCGTTCCCCACTGCTGCTCGGAGGCGGGGACGCTCGCCCTGAGCCGCCCGGACCTCGCCCACAAGATGCTGACGCGCAAGGCGAGCGCCCTGCGCGAGGCCGGCGCCGCCGCGGGGGCGCCCCCCCTCGTCACCAACTGCCCGTCCTGCCTCCAGGGCCTCGCGCGCCACCGCCGCGCTGGCCCCGCGCCGGAGCACCTCGCGGTGCTGCTCGCGCGCACGCGCGGAGGCGAGCGGTGGCAGGAGGCGCTCTCCGCGGCGATGCAACGCGCCGAGGCGGTGACCTTCTGAACCACGGGCTCCCCCGCGCCCCGCACGCGAGGGGTGCGCCATTTCTTGGCCCTGGCGCCCGGGCCGGGGCATAGCTTCGCGGGAGGGACCCCCCCGCGAGGACACCATGCCGAAGTGGGATCAGCTCATCGCCGACATCCGCCGGGTCCAGACCGAGATCCGCTGGCTATCGCCCGACCGAGGCCTCCTCGAAGCGCCCCGGCCGGGCGCGTCGGAGGTCGAGCGCCGCGCCGCGGAGGTGCGCATCGGCGCCCGCCTCCCGCCCAGCTACCGCGCGTTCCTTGGCCGGCACGACGGCTGGCCCGGCTTCTTCGAGGGGGTGTCGCTCCTCGGCACCGCGCACCTCGGCCGCCAGCTCTACGAGGATCGGGCGCGGTCGGTGTTCGGGCGGGCGGAGACGCCGGTGCCGCTGCGGGAAGGACCTCCCCCGCGCTCCGTGCGTGGTCCCCGCGATCTGCTCCCCATCGGGGTCGACCTCCGAACCACGTCGGTCTTCGCCTTCGACCTCGACACGCGCGACACGCGGGGAGAGTGCGCCGTCGTCTGCTGGATCAACGACCTCGGGCTTCGCTGCGCGGACTTCACCGACTGCCTGCAGACGGTGCTCGAGCTCTGCCAGGCCGAGCTCGACGAGACGATCGCGCGCGCGGTGGCGTGAGCGCTGCGCGCCGCCGCCGAGGCCTCACAGGAGCGGCTTGAAGTCCCGGTCCATCACCGTCCGGCGGCCGTCGCGCGCGGCGTTGCGGATGGCCTCCACGCAGAGACGGCGCAGGTGATCCGAAAGGACGCCGACGACCCCGTCGGAGGTGTTCATGCCGGAGCGCGCCTTCACGTAGGCCTTGAGCTTGGAGACGACCACCAGCACCTCCCGTGGCAGCTCCTCCTCGGACCGCTCCTCCATCGTGACCTCGCGCGGCGCCCCCCGGCGCAGAGGCTCGTCGAGCGGGCGGCGAACCACCGGCGCGCTCGCCAGCGGCGGCGGCGCCTCGCCCCGCTCGCGGCGGCGGCCGTTCGGCGCCTCGCTCCCCCCGCTGCGGAGCGAGGCCGGCGCGCCGCCGAGGGCGTCCGGTATGGTCGGCGTCCCGCTGGCCTCCGCCTCTGCGCGGCTGGCCTCCCACTGAGCGCGCGTGGGCGCCCGCTCCTGCTCCGCCCACGCGTCGCGGTGGCGCATCATCGGCAGGTGCGCCTCCCAGCACGAGAGGGAGCAGAAGTAGAGCGGATCTCGCTGGCGGCGGCAGGTGGAGACGCTGCAGGCGAAGTAGCTCGCCCCGAAGGCGATCGGCTTCTTGCACATGCTGCAGTGGCGCCAGGTGCTCGGTTCGTCGCCCATCCCGCCGGCCATTCTGCCACAGCCCCCGCGCCCCGCGCACAGGGGGGCCCAGGGGCGAGCGCCCCCTCCCCCCGGCCCGCCCGACGGGCGTCGGGGGGCCCCGGGCTCCGCCCCGCGTCCGGCGCCCCCCCACCGCGCCACGGGCGTCGGGGGGCCCCGGGCCTCGCCCCGCGTCCGGCGCCCCCCCAACCGCGCCGGCGGAGCGCCGATTCAGCGCGGAACCAGGTCCGCGTCGGTGCTGCGGGCGAGAAAGTCGATCATCACGTACCCCTCGGCGGTCCGCTTGGGTCCCGGCAGGCCGGCGAGGCGACGCGCCGTGGCCTGCAGGTAGCGCACGCGGAAAAACTCGTAGAGCGGGGTCCCAGCGTCCGCGCCGGGCGGCGCGAGGCCGGCGCAGAACCCGCCGCCGTTCCCCAGCGGCACGCTGGCGAGGTGCTCTCGTTCCATCCTCGACGCGAGCGAGTCGAGCTCCTCCGCGGTGGCCCCGAAGAGAAACTCCCGGAACGCCGCGACCTCGTCGTCGGAGGGGGCCGGGCGCACGAAATAGTCCACGAACTCGGGGGCGCACCCCTCGCGGAAGAGCCCGAACATCTCCTGCGTCCCCAGCAGGGTCCCGCCGACCACCCCGACCCGATTGCGCGCCTCCCACGACGCCTCGAGCAGGGGGAAGAACTCGCGCGTCCGGTAGGTGAGGCGCCGCTCCCAGATCTGGGCGAGGGCGTACACCGCCCGGAAGCGGATCAGGCGGGCCACGGTGGCGTCCGAGACGATGTCGGTCAGGACCTCCTCGACGAGCTTGGTGTAGACGACCTCCCGCAGCCTCGCCGAGGTGGCCGCGCGAAACGCCGCGCCCTCCGCGCCCGCGAGCACCTCGTCGCAGGCGTAGCCGAGCAAGCGGTAGAAGTTGAGCTCGGCCATGTCGAGGGCACGGCCGACGATGGCGCGCGTCGGCGCCCGGAACTCGAAATTCGCCGGCGTGCTGCGGCAGAGGCCCTCCGCGAGCGAGGTGAGGTTCTGCTCCCGCGAGCCGAGCCGGTGCCGCTCGAGGGGTGACGGGAACCTCGACAGGAGATCACCGAAGGCCTCGAGGCGCGCGAAGTGCTCCGCGATGATGGAGCAGACCTGGCCCGCCGCGGCGACGCTGCTCCTCTCGAGCGCGGCGACGATCTCGTCGATGGTGGTCCGCTCGTCCCCGGTGAACGGGCTGTTCGGCCCGTACTCTGGGCGCCAAGGCATTCGCGACGAAGCCTATCACGCCGCGGCCCCCGGAGCGCGCCCGCGAGACTCACGACCGCGGCCCGCCCCGGGGCCGGCCCCGGGGCGGGCGCGGGACGCTAGGCGGCGAACAGCGCGAGGCGCGCGGCCTCGAGGTCCTCGGCGACGATGGCGAGCGCCGCGGCGAGTGAGCCGGCGGCGGCGACCCGCGCGATGAAGGCGAACGCCCGGCGCTTGCGCGCGGTGAGCTCGTGATGCCTCGACAGCGCCGTCCCCCCGGGGACGACGTACTGCTCGACGGCGTTGGCGAAGAGCTTCCGGTAAGCGGCGGGCGTCACCCGCAGGGCCAGGTGATCGAGCACGAGGTGCGGCATCCCCGCACCGTGCGAGCGCCGGAGCACCTGGTTCACCAGGCTCATCGCCAGGCACTGGTTGGCGCAACGGAACGGGTGCAGACGGACGAAGCGCTGGTGGAAGGTGGCGAGCGCTCGTACGACCGCGTCGCGCTCGCCCGCCGCGGCCGCCGTCAGGGCGGCGGCGAGCGCGCCGAGGAGCGCGCCGAGGTGGGCGGCAGTCAGCGGCCGCGGGGGCCAGCACCAGGGCTGCGCCTGGACGTCCGTCTCCGCCCGGGCGACCACCACGCGCCCCCACTCCAGCCCCTCATCGACGTGGACGCGCTCCTGCGCGGCTTCGGGGTCGCCCACCACGGTGTACAGGGCGCGGTGGTACGCCTCGCCGCCGACGAAGGCGGCGTGTACCCGCGGCCCGGAGACGAAACGGGTCCCGACCGGCGTCTCGACCAGCACCGGCGCCGACCGCAGCAGCGCGCCCGGCTGCGCGCCGCGAGCGGCGATGGGGCTGGCGGGGCGGTAGAACGACGCCAGATCGCCGCCCATGAGCGCGAGGACGTGGGCGCGCCGCAGCACCCTCAGCCCGCGCGCGGGCTCGCTGGCCGCGAGCGCGGGGTCCGCGAGCGTCGCCTCGTCCTGCTCCAGCGCGCGCCGGACGTCACCCATGTTGCGCCAGTAGGCGCGATCGATCTCGTAGGGGGAGCCGGGGTGGCGGACGATCTCGACCCCGGGCACCTCGGCGTCGAGGGCCGCGACCGCGGCGGGGGCGAAGATCACGGTCCCGAAGCCCACCTCGAGCAGCGCCGCGAGGTCGCGCGGAGGCACGCCCTCGAGTTCCCGGAGCGCGGCGAGGGGGCGCCGGCCGTCGATGGCGGCCACCGCGGCCCGGGCGGCGCCCCGCGCGACCTCGGTGAGCGGCAGGTCGGCGCCGAGCCGGGCGGAGACGAGCCGCACGCCGCCGCGCCCCTCCTCCACCCGGAGATCCTCCGCGCACACGAGCACGTCGTCCTCCGCGGGGTCGAAGCGGCGCTTCGCCTCGCCGAACAGGTAGTCACCCGCGGGCGTCGCGCCCCGCGCGAGCCCCTGCAGCCACTCCTGGTAGGCCAGCACCTCCCACGGGAACTCGAGGACAGCGTCGAGGCGATCGGCGGGCAGCGGGCGACTCATGCGAGCACCGAGGGCACGACGGAGGGAGGATACAGTGCTAGGAAGGCCCGGCAATGCCGGGGAGCACGCGGTGCCTGCGGGGGCACACCTTCCGCCACCTCGGTCCGCGACCGACGGTAGTGGATCTCGGGGCCAACGACGGGAAGTTCGCGGCGGAGCTCCTCGCGCACTACCCCGAGGCTAGCCTCGTGCTGGTCGAGGGTGACCCGTTCCTCGTCGAGCGGCTGCGCGAGCGCTTCGCGGGGCGCGGCGCCGTACGCATCTTCGCCGGGCTGGTGGGCGGAGAGTCACGGCGCGAAGCTCCCTTCCACCTGTCCCGGATCCCCGAGGGCAACTCCGTCCACGCCGCCCTGGCGGCGAGCTGGACGCGAGACGAAACCCGCACCATCGAGGTCCCCATGGTCACGCTCGGGACCCTCCTCGCGCTCGCGAGGCTCGGCCGCGTCGACCTGCTGAAGGTCGACATCGAGGGGTCGGAGTACGCCGTGCTGCCGACCCTCGACGGGGAACTGGCGGCACGGCTCGCCCAGCTCACCGGCGAGTTCCACGACTTCGCCGAGCCCGCTTGGCGCCCGCTGACGGAGGCGTGCGTCGCGCATCTGCCCGGCCTCGGCTACGTGCACGCGGCGCGGGGTACGGAGCTCCGCCACGGCTCGCCCTTCTTCGACTGCCACTTCTGGCGCCCCGACTCCCGCTGACGGACGGCGCGGCCGCGATCGGCCCCAGGCCACTCAGGCCGGGGTGGGGAGCGTGGCCCGCGGGCGCTCGTGCGCGCGCGGGGCCTGGAGCGCGCTCCCCAGCGCGACGAGCAGCGCCTGGATGTCCGCGGGCGGCGCGACGAGCACGTCAGCCAACCGCACCTCCGGGCCCTCGCACTCGGCGCACGCGCGGTACACCACGCGGACGACCCCGGGGTGGTGGACACGCGCGAACTTGAGCAGGGCGGCGCCCGTCTCCGAACGCGGCTCGACGGCGACCACCATCGCGTCGAAGGCGCGCTCCCGGAGCGCGCGGCGCACCCGGTCGATCCCGCTGGCGGTTTCGACCGCGAGATCGGGGCGGCGCCAGGCGACCGCGCGCGCCATGGCCGTGAGCAGCACCCCGTCCTCCCCGGCGATGAGCAGCCGCGGCGCGTTCTCGCCGCCGCGCCTTGCAGCCCACCGGCCTGACGTCGAGGAAGCTCCCATGGCGGGCGCAAAAAGCAAACCGCGTGCCGCGCCCGGCTCGCAGACTCCCGGTGACTTGCCAACCCCGCCGCCAGACCGCCTTGCAGAACTGGAAGACCGGGTTGCCCGGGCGAGGCGCGATCACTGGACGCGACGTGCCCCCACGAGACTGCGGAAGGCCGCCTCGTGCACGGCGCGAGGCGGCCGCCTGAGCCCGGGGCGCACCCCGACCACGAGCGACCTGACAGCGCCACGCGTCCCGGTGGCGGGCCAGGCTCGGCTCGATGCTCTCGACCGCCGTCGTCGCGGCGCCGAGCTCGGCGAGGATCGGCGCCAGCGGCTCGCAGCGACCGCTCGCGGGCAGCACGAGGGGCGGGGCCGCGGGACAGCACGCGGCGCGGCTGACGGTGAACGCGGCCATGCCGTGGGGGCCGAGGCACGACCAGATCCGCATCGCCGGGGTCGGCGGGCCCTTCGCCCCCGCGAGGACCACGACGCTGTGGAGCCGCGCCGCTCCCGCCAGCGGGTCGGTGGTCGAGCAGAGCCAGGTGAGGTCGACCGGCTCGCGGAGGGCCCCTCCGGGAGCCGTCGCTCGAAGCAGCCCGCGATCTTTGCCTCGCTCGGCAGCGCCTCGGCGGGCGAGTCTGCTTCGGCGCCAGCGCCGCCCGCGCCGGCATCGGGCGTCGCCGCAACCGGCTCGACCTGCGCGCCGGACGAGAGCGCCGGGCGGATCGAACCGGTAGCGCCCGGCGAGCAGACCGCCCACTCGGCGTTCCCGGGGCGCCCCCCATACCTACTCGGTACGCCCCGCGGCGCGCCGCCGTCTACTACCCGCAGGCGGCGCCTCCGGAGCAGGCTCGCCGGTCGCCGCGCGCGGCGCGCGCGGGCAGGGCGGACCGGGGGCGCTTCGTGGTCAGGACGCGGCGCTCGGCCAAGCGGGACGGCCCGCGGAGCCAGCCGCGGCGGGAGGGGCATTCACTCGTCTAGGTCGAACCAGAAGCCGAGCTGACGCGACTCGTCGCCCGGACGCGCCGCGGCGTGCCCGGCGCGCCCGGACGCCACCCCTGCGTCCCGGCGCGCGCGGCGCCGCCCGGGATCCGGCGACGCCGCGCCGTCCGGCGACCGCGCGAGGGAGGGAGATGCGGCTGGTTGCTCCGGGAGTCCAGGCTCGACCGCCGCCGCCCGGCTCGGCGTGGGCACCTCGCGCTGCCGGCATCGCGGGCAGCTCAGGCGACGCGGCCGCGTCCCGGGCTCGAGATCGAGCTCCACGGTGTGCCCGCATTCGAGCAGGCAGGCCCAGTGCACCCGGGCTCCGCGCCCCGCGCCCGTGAAGGGGTAGGCCGCGCGAACCGCCGCCGCGCTCGTGCCGTCACCTCGGGCCATGGCGAGGGGCACCATACGCCCGGAGCCCCGCCCGTGCCGAATTCGTGTCCGACCGGGCCTGGGCCCGGGAGGGGTTGCCGCGGCGGAATTGTTGGCCTCGCCCCCCCGCTCCGCAGACGATGCGGCGGCCCTCATGAAGCGCATCGCGATCCTGCTGGAAAACGGCGCTCGCTGGCCGGATTGGCTGGACGGGCGCGAGCCGGGCGAGGTGGATCTGCTGGTCCAGCGGCCCGGAGAGCCGCTCATGGACTTCGCCCGTCGAGCCATCGACCTGGTAGGCGCCGATCCGCTGCCGCCAGAGACGACCTACCTGCTGACCAACGGCGAGGGGGACGAGCGTAGCAACCTCGTGCGCCGCGGCCTGCTCCGCGGACTCCTCGCGCGGGCCACGGACCGAGGACGGGGCGATGTCGTGCTGGTGGCGGCGGGATCCGTGGCGCAGCGGCGAGCGCTCGCGCTGCTCTCGACCCAGCTCGACCGCGAGCTCCACGACGTGGGTGACGTATCGTTACGGTTGCGGTCGGACGGGGGTGTGACGGCCACCCCCGCCCGGACGGCGCGGCGCGGCGCCTGACCGCGCGGCGAGGGCCGGGAGCGCCGCATCTTGCGCCGGATCGGGCGGCGGATAAGCTCTGGCGCGTGACGCGATCGCGGCCCCGTTCCCGCTGGCGGCGGCGCACCTCGCGCAAGGGTCGGGCCCGGAACCGACAGCGGAGCCACCGAACTGGGAGGGAGGAACGCCATCATGAGGTACTGGAGCTTGTTGGTCGTGCTGGTCGTGGCCTGCAGCGGCGGACAGCGGTCGGCCTCGTCCCCCGACGAGGAGCAGGGGAGCGAGTGGAAGGGCTCCGAGAACATCCGGCAGGAGACGGTCGTGGAGGTGCCGACCTGCGTGGACGAGAACAACGAGCCGATCCAGTGCGAGGAGAACAGCGAGTGCTGCGAGGGGTTCGAGTGCGGGTACGACCCGGAGGGCAGCACGCGGATCAAGACCTGCCTCTGGATAGGTGAGAAGAAGAAGTAGCCGCGCCGCCGCCGCGCCCCGCGCCGGACGGGCGCCGGTTCAGCGGCTCCGGGGCCCCGTCGGCGGCGTCACGACGGGGCGCAACGTCGCCGGTCGCGAGGTCGCGAGGGCGCGGTACTCGGGCAGGAATTCCGTCCACCGCCGCCGCCGCTCCGGCTCCGGCGGCAGCGCGTAGGGGCGCGGCTCGATCGCGAGCAGCGCGGCCTCGTCCACGGGATCGATCAGCTCGGCGGGCAGGAACCGCTCCGCGTACTCCCGGTAGACGCCGGCGCGGACGAAGTGGTCGAAAAGCTCGGGGTCGAGGTGGTTGTCGCGCTTCATCATCCCCATGATCCGCATGGCCTCGGAGAGGCGCTTGCCGGGCTTGTAGGGGCGATCCTGCGCCGTCAGCGCCTCGAAGACGTCCGCGATGGCCATCACGCGGGCCGGGATCGAGAGATCCCCCGCGAAGATCCCGCGCGGGTAGCCGGTGCCGTCCATCCTCTCGTGGTGCCCCCCCGCGTACTCCGGCACCCGGCGGAGGTGGCGCGGGAACGGCAGCGACTCGAGCATCCGGATCGTCTGCACCATGTGCCCGTTGATCACCACGCGCTCGGCGTCGTTGAGCGTCCCCCGGGAGATCGTGAGGTTGTGCACCTCGTCCTCGCTCAGCAGGGTGAGCTCGCGCCCTCCCTGGCGGTATCGACGCCGGCCTATCTCCCGCACCCGCTCCTGCTGCTCGGGTGACAGGAACTCGCCCCCGACGTTGGCGTGCTCCAGGAAGGCGAGGTCGTCGTCGAGGGCGCGTCGCGTGGCCTCGAGGTCGGCCCGGAGCGCCGCGACGTCCGCGCCGCCCGCGGCGACGCGCCGCCAGTACTCGACCTCGGCCTCGCGGTGCAGCACCTCGAACCGAGCGCGGATGCCGTCGATGCGATCCGAGATCGTCTCCAGCTTGGTCGCCTTGTCCATCACGTGCACGGGCGTCGTCACCTTGCCGCAGTCGTGGAGCCAGGCCGCGATCTGGAGCTCGTACCACTCGTGCTCGTCGAGCGTGAAGGAGGCGAATGGCCCCTCGGTGGCCGCGCACAGGCTCCGCGCGAGCATGAGGGCGAGCATGGGGACGCGCTCGCAGTGCCCGCCGGTGTAGGGGGACTTGGCGTCGATCGCCGAGGCGATCATCTTGATGAAGCTCTCCAGGAGCGCCGCCTGCCCGTCGAGCAACAGCTTGTTCTCGAGGGCAACCGCCGCCTGGGAGGCGAGCGCCTCGACGATGTTCTGCTGCTCGGCGCTGAAGGACGTCACGGCGCCGGTGGCGGGGTCGATCGCGTTGAGGAGCTGCAGCACCCCGATGACGTGATCCTCCTGGTTGACCAGGGGAATGGTGAGGAAGGATCGCGATCGGTAGGCGTTGCCGCGATCGAACGCCTTGGTGCCCGAGAAGTCGAAGCCCTCCGCGGCGTAGGCGTCGACGATGTTGAACGACCGCTTCAGGGCGGCGCTCGCGGTGGCGACGTTGTTGAGGTTCTGCTGCCCCGTCACCGGGTCGCGGATGACGAGGGGGGGCAGCGCGATCGGGCGGCCGGTGGTCCCGCCCAGCGCGATCCCGAGCGAATCGGTGCGCATGATCGCGAACTCGAGCCGGTCCTCGTTGCGGACGTAGAGCGTTCCCCCGTCGGCGTGGCAGAGCGCCTTCGCCTCGAGCAGGATGAGCTCCATCAGGCGGTCCTTGTTCACCTCGGCGCTGAGGGCCAGGCCGACCTTGTAGAGCACCTGGAGGCGCCGCACCTGCGCCGCGAGCGCGGCGGGGCTCATCGCCTCGCTGGGCGGCGCCGAGAGTCGCTGCTCCAGGTCGTCGTCTCCGGTCATCGTGCGGGTGGCGCCGGGTTGCGGACGGGATACGGATAGTACCCCGCGCCCGCCGCCGGAAGCGACCTGCCTCTCCGGGTCCACGACGAGCCCCTGGAAACGGCGCGTGATCGCGCTATATCACCGGGGCATCGCGGCGGGGGTGTCCGCCCCGATCGCGCGCGGACGGGGGTTTCCGTCCCGCAACCGAAAGGAAGGCCAAGATGATCCAGGTGAGACTCCCGGACGGGAGCGCGCGCCAGCTCGACGACGGCGCGTCCGCGGCGGACCTCGCCGCGCAGCTCGGCCCCGGACTGCTCAAGGCGGCGGTGGCCGCGAAGGTCGACGGCGAGGTCGTGGATCTGTCCCGCCCGCTCCCGGACGGCGCCACCGTCGCCATCCTGACTCGACGCGACCCCGAAGCGCTCGAGGTGCTGCGCCACTCGGCCGCGCACCTGATGGCGGACGCCATCCTCCGCGTGTTCCCCCGCGCCCAGCTCACCATCGGGCCCGCCGTGGAGGACGGGTTCTACTACGACATCTTCCTTCCGGAGGGCAAGTTGACCCCGGAGGACTTCCCCAAGATCGAGGCGGAGATGGCGCAGATCGCCAAGGCCGCGCACCGCTTCGAGCGCCACGAGTGCCCGGTGGACGCCACCGACGAGCTCGTGAGCCGCTACTGGGCGATCGACGGCGGGAAGAACCCCTTCAAGCAGGAGCTGGTGGAGGGGATCCGGGCCCGCGGCGAGCAGCTCAGCTTCTACCGCCACGGGGACTTCGTGGATCTGTGCCGGGGACCGCACGTCCCCGACACCTCCTTCTTGCAGCACACCAAGCTCACCAAGGTGAGCGGCGCCTACTGGCGGGGTGACGCGACCAGGCCCCAGCTCGTGCGCGTCTACGGCACCGCGTTCTTCTCCAAGCAGGAGCTCAAGGACTACCTCACGCTGCTCGAGGAGGCGAAGAAGCGCGACCACCGCGTGCTCGGCGAGCAGCTGGGGCTCTTCCTCTTCACCGAGGACGCGCCCGGGTTCCCCTTCTTCCTGCCGAAGGGCGCCCTGCTCTTCAACCTCCTCGCCGACTACATGCGGGGCCTGCTCCGCCGGCGCGGTTACCTCGAGGTGAAGACGCCCCTCATCCTCAGCGAGCAGCTCTGGCACACCTCGGGCCACTACGACAACTACCTCGAGAACATGTTCTTCACGAAGCTCAAGCTCCGTGACGCCAAGGACCGAACCAAGATCCACGACAACGTGGCCGAGGAGCGCCCGATGGCGGTCAAGCCCATGAACTGCCCGGGGCACCTGGTCTTGTACCGGTCGCGGCTGCACAGCCACCACGAGTTCCCGCTCCGGATCGCGGAGATGGGGCTGGTCCACCGCCGCGAGATGAGCGGCGTCCGCCACGGCCTGTTCCGCGTGCAGGCCTTCACCCAGGACGACGCCCACCACTTCTGCACGCCCGACCAGATCACCGACGAGGTGAAGATGCTGATCGCCTTCTTCGAGGAGGTGTACGCGGCGTTCGACCTCGGTGACGTACGGATCGAGCTGTCGACGCGACCCGCCAAGAGCATCGGCAGCGACGAGATGTGGGCGCGGGCCGAGGCCGCGCTGCGCACCGCGCTCGAGCAGGCGGGCAAGCAGTACCAGCTCAACCCGGGGGACGGCGCCTTCTACGGGCCGAAGATCGATTTTCACCTCCGGGACGTCCTCAAGCGGTCCTGGCAGTGCGGGACCATCCAGGTGGATTTCTCGATGCCCGATCGCTTCGGGCTGGTCTACGTCGGCGCGGACGGCGAGCGGCACCCCCCGGTCATGCTCCACCGGGCCTGCTATGGCAGCCTCGAGCGCTTCCTCGGGATCATCATCGAGAACTACGCGGGCGCCTTCCCGCTCTGGCTCTCCCCGGTGCAGGTGTCCGTCATCCCGGTGAGCGACAAGCACCTCGACTACGCGCGCGGGGTCACGACGAAGCTGCTCGACGCCGGGCTCCGCGCCGAGGCGAACCTCTCGAGCGATCGGGTCGGCTACAAGATCCGGGACGCGAGCCTGCAGAAGGTGCCCTACGTCATGGTGGTGGGCGAGAAGGAGGTGGCGGCCGGCACCGTCGCCCTGCGGAGCCGGGTCGCCGGGGAGATCGGCGAGATGACGCTCGAGCGCTTCCTCGCCGACGTCGCCGGAGAGCGGCTCCCCGGCGGCAAGCCGACCTACACCCCGCGGGCGCCCGCGCCCGACGCCTGAGCGCGGCGGCGCGCTCAGCCGATCCCGAGCTCCGCGCGGTGCGCGGCGACCCACTCGACGTAGACCGCGGCCTCGGCCTGCCGGGGGAGGTCGCCCCGCTCGACGAGCTCCTCCAGCGCCCGCTTGATGTCGCCGATCTGCCGCGAGGGGCGCAGCCCGAAGGCCCGCATGATCTCGTCCCCCACCCCGCTCGGCAGCGCGGGGATCCGGGCGTCCTCCGCGGCGAGCTGCCGGATGCGATCCTGCAGCTCCTTGATGGCGAAGAGGTTGCGCCGCTTCTTCGCCCGGTGCTTGGTGGTCATGTCCGCTCGCGAGAGGAGCAGCAGATCGTCGAGGTGGGCGCCCAGCTCGCGGCCGAAGCGCCGCACGGCGCTGTCGGTCCAGCTCGCCTCGTACTGCCCGGCGCGCTGGTGATGGAGCACCAGGAAGCGGATCGCCGCGCGCAGCTCGGGATCCGCGTCGAAGAGGCGCTCCCGCCGCGCGATCCGGTCGAACATCCGCGCGCCGAGCTCGGGGTGACCGATGAAGGTCACCTTTCCGTCCTCGAGGCGGCGCGTCCGAGGCTTGCCGATGTCGTGCAGCAGGGCGCTCCACCGGAGGGCGAGCCGGGGCACGGCCTGGATCACGACCTGCTTGGTGTGGCGCCAGACGTCCTTGTGCCGCCACTCGTAGTCGCTCAGGCCGACCAGCGCGCGCACCTCCGGGAGCACCGCCTCGAGGACCCCCGACGAGAGCAGGGAGTCGAGCCCGAGGGCGGCGTGCCGCGCGAGCAGCACGCGAGCGAGCTCGGCCCGGACCTCGACGGGGCCGAGGGCGCGGAGATCCTCGCGCGTCGCCCCCGGGGGCGGACGCCCCACGGCGGCGCCGCGCGCGCGCTCGACCGCGTGCGCGAGCGCCGCGCGGGCGCGGTCGCGATCGGGCTCGAGGACCGGGGCGGGGGGAACCAAGGGGTAGCCGTTTAGCAGCGGGTCGCGGGGCCGCAAGTGCTTACCTCGAGGCGGCCCCCAGCCGGCGGGTCCGTGCTACGGATCGACGTTCGCCGCGACCGGCCACAGGTTTCCGGGCGCGGCCAGGCGCCCGCGCGATGCCGGAGCGAGCCCCCGATGTATCGAGTCACCACCGCCGTTCACATCCACTTCTCCCACCACGTGCGGGGGCACTCCGGGCCCTGCATCTCGCTGCACGGCCACACCTGGAAGTTCGAGCTCACGCTCGAGGCCCGCACGCTCGACGCCCAGGGGTTCGTGGTCGATTTCGATCGGGTGCACGAGCTGGTGCTCGTGCCCTGTCATCGCCTGCTCGACCATTCTCTGGCGCTCGGGCGCGCGTCGTTCGAGCAGAACGTGGACCCGCTGAGCGCGCTGGGACGGAACCTCGTCGCGTCCCGGACGGAAACCCTCGGGCACCTCGGCGCCCCCCCCTTCCACCTCGAAGGCGCGCTCGGCGGGGCCGAGAACTCGCTCCCCGGTGGCATCAAGGTCGCGGTGTTTCCCTTCGCGCCCACCTCGGAGCGCCTCGCCGAATGGTTCTTCGGGGTCGCCGCCGCGCGGCGCGGCGACGACCGGGGCCGCGGCGTCCGCGCCCGCGTCTACGAGAGCCTGCTCCCCGTCGCGACCTACGCCGAGTTCGCGCCCGACGAGTGACGGTCCCCGCGCCGGATCCCCGCCCGGGTCGCGGCGCGGGGCGCTGGCCGCGCACGGTCCCCGAGGCGCGCGCTCGCGCGCGAGGCCGGCCCGGCTCGAGGGCGGCGGCCTCGCCCTGAAGCGGGGGTGCGAATCTCGCTGCCGCCAGCGCCCGCGACCGGATAGGATCCGACGCCGTGAGCGGCGCCGTGCGGACCGGTTCCGGCGGGCGATCCCGGCCCGACGCGCGCTGGTGGCCGCGGCGCGCCGCGGGGGCCGTCGTGGTCGCGCTGGGGATCGCCACCGTGGCCTGCCACCCGTCTCCCGCCGGCCGCTCCTCCCCACGCCGGACCGCGGATCTGCGCGCGCAGTGGGACGCGCTGCTCGCCTGCGCCGACGCGGAGACGTGCCTCGCCGCCGCCGAGCGTTCGCGGTACGCGCTCGACGCGGATCTGCAGCGCATGGCGTTGCACGTCGCCTCCTTCGGAGCCCCCGCCGTGCCGGTGCTCGGCGCCGCCGTGTCCGACGGGAGCCGGCCGCGCCGGCGGGAGATCGCGGAGCTCGCGCTCGCGTCGATGGGCGCACCGGCGCTGGAGTGGGCCCGCGATCACGACGACGAGGTGGGTTTCGAGGTGCTCGTGCTCCTCGCGCGGCGCACGAGCGCGGTCGCCGAGGTCCGCCCGCTGCTCGTCGAACGGCTCCCGCGGCAGTCCGCGTGGTTGCTCGGCCACCTGCGCGGGGGGCCGACCGGAGCCGCGCGCAACGCCGGCCTCGCCGTGATCCGGCTGCTCGGCCCCGACGCCCGGGGCGTGGTGGAACGGCTCTGCCCGATCCTGGACACCCAGGCGCGCCAGGAGTGGGACCTGGCCATGAACGTCGCGGAGGCGGCGGGCCGCGCCGGCGCCCTCGCCTGCGCGCCCTCGCTCGGCCGGGCCCTGACCATCCCGAGCTTCCGGGTGACGACCGCCGTGCTCGAGGCGCTGTCCCGGCTGGGCACCGAGGACGCCGAGGTGCGGCGCGCCGTCCTGAACGTCGCGACCAGCCACTGGTCGCCGCGCGTGCGCTGGCACGCGGTGACCACGATCCGGTTCCTCCGCGAGCCGAGCGGGTTCGACGAGCAGGCCGCGATCGAGCGGGCGGTCGCCGGCGGCGCCACGCTCTCGGCGTACTTCACGGCGGACGTCACCGCCGGCGACCCGATCGCGGCGGCGTTCGCGACCCGTCGGCAGGACGGCCCTCGGGGCGCCGAGGAGGCGCCCGCCTGTGCCGTGGGCCGCCCGGCTTCACAGCCGATCCCGGTGGTGGACGGCGACACGGCCGCGCTCCTCCGTCCGCTCGCCGAGGGGGCGCAGCAGAGGATCGCCCGTCAGGCGTCGCGGCTTCCGCGCGTCACCCTGGCCGATCTCGGGATCGGCCTGGGGGTCCCCCTGACCGAGGCCGCGCGGGACGCAGCGGTCGCGGGCTCCACCCTCCTCGTCGCGGCCTGCGCCGGGGCTCGCGGCGGTGGGCTGCTGGCCATCCCGCGCGCGGGCCCGCCCCGCGCGCTGCGCCGCGGCTGCTTCGAGCGCCTGCTGCCCGTCGGCCCGGACCGGGCCACGCTCTGGGCCTTCGAGGGGCCGCGCCACCTCGGGGCCGCCTACGGCCGGATCTGGCGGGTGTCGCGGGAGGGCGACGCGGAGCGCCTCGTCCCCGTGGTCGACCTGCCCGCCGAGGCCATCGCGATCGACCGCCGCCGGGACGCGGTGCTGATCGCGACACCAGCGGGCGACGTCGCCGCCGACCTCGAGGGGCACCTGCGACCGCTCGCCTGCGCGCCGCGGTGAGGCACCAGCGCGGCGCCTGACCCGCGGGGTCGAGGCGACGAGGGAGCTACGCGAGGAGCGCGCCAGCAGCTTCCACGCGGCGAACGATCCCGGCGAGCCACTCGACGCCGGCCGCGACCTCGTCGTCGCCGAGCCCCTGCACCCAGCGCAGGTGATCGACCTCGCGCTCCCCGAGCGGGAGCGGGCATGGACCGGTGGGTCCCGGATCCACGGCGGGCAGCTCGGCGCCGCGCTCGGCGAGGAACCGGGCCAGCTGACGGCGCCGCTCCTCGAGGCAAAGGTCGAGGGTGGCGAGCGCGGCCTCGACGACGGGGCGCCGCTCCGCCGCCGCCCGCGCCAGACGGACCTCGACGTAGAACGCGCGCAGCGCGAAGAGCTCCCCGAGGTAGCGCAGGTTCTTCTGGGCGCGAGGCTGCACGCGGTCGAGGCGGCCCGGCGCCACCGCGCGGTCGATGGGCCGCGGGAGCTGCAGCGCGAGGCGGCCCGCCGCGAGATCGCCGCGCCAGACCTGGCCGGCGGCGGTGACGGCGCCGTAGCCGACCTGCGCGGGGCCGACCAGCCCACCGCTGCCGCCGAGGAAGACGCGACGCTCGCGGAGGAAGACTCCGTGCGTCACGTCGCCGATGAGCGAGGGCGTCGCCTTGTCCCCCTGCGCCCCCCAGGGGGTGTAGTTGAAGTGGATGTAGCCGCTGCCGACCTCCGAGTGATCTCGCCGGGAGGTACCGCCGGCCATCAGGCAGTCGCAGAAGTTGATGAGGCTGCCCAGCGTGACGAAGGGGAGCAAGATGGTCTGCTTGAGCCCCACCGCGTGCGCGGTCGAGGCCTCCTCCTCGAGCAGCGTGCCCGCGCGCACGTGCGCGGCGGCGCCGAGGCTCGCCCCGGCCAGGAGCACGGCCCCCTGGACGAAGCCGCTCGCCACCGCGGCGCCCGCGTCGAGAACGGTATCGACCAGCGTCGCTGGCCCCTCCGTACCCACCCGCGAACCGGGGCCCAGCCAGGTTCGCGGCCCGAGCAGCCGCGTCCCCGGCCAGAGGACGGCGCCGGGCGCGAGCCGCGCGAGGTCGACGTCGGCGGCGATGTAGGTCTGGCGCGGGTCCACGACGACGACGCCGCGCTCCTGGGCGCTGGCGAGGCGCCGTTCGAGGTCCGTCACGGTCGTCATGCCGACCCCATAACACGGTCCGGTCGCGGGCTCCCGGCGGCGCTCGCCGCGCCGCCGGGCGACGCGAGCAGGCGCGGGCGTGCGCGACCCGAGCCGGGGCGCGCGAGCGCCGCCGGATGCCAGATTGCGCGGAGGATCCGGCGTGATACCTTCCCGGTGTCGGCAGCGGAGGCAGAGCTTGGCGCGCGGGTCGCGCTCCGGGCCGATGGCTCGAGGTCACGATGAGAACGGCGATGCACCCTGTGTGGTTGGTCCTGCTCCTGGCGCCGAACGCGGCGGCGATCGGTTGCAGCGCGCCGGAGGGGGACGTGATGGGCCCGGGCAGCGGCGTGGGGTCCGGCAGCGGCGGGGCGAGCGGCCTCGGCGGCGGCTCGGGCCTGGTCGGCACCGGCGGCGGGGCCTCCCTGCTCACGGGAGGGACCACGGGTACGGGCGCGCTCGGCGACGGGATCCTGCGCGACTTCGCCGACGACTTCCCCGACTTCTTCCCGTGCGACGAACCGAACTACACCGGCCCGGCCAAGACCTGCAACTCCCGCGACAACGACTACTTCCAGATCGTGGGCATGAACCTCGCGAACGACCGGACGCCGGCCTACATCGGCCCGCCCGAGGGCACCCTGACGACGTTCGGGGCCGGCCACGCGCCATGCGGCGGGGTCCCCTGCTTCGCCCACTGGTACCACACGGACTCCTTCAACCAGGAATTCCCCCTGCACCTCGACTTCGTGCCGACTGGCACCGGCGTCTTCACCTACGACAACCAGGCCTTCTTCCCCCTCGACGGGCAGGGCTTCGGCAATGATCACGCGGCCAACCCGGAGCACAACTTCGGGTTCACCTTCGAGCTGCACTCCACCTTCACCGCCGCCCCCGGGTTGATCTTCACCTTCATCGGCGACGACGACGTCTTCGTGTTCGTCGACGGGGTCAAGCAGCTCGACCTCGGCGGCATCCACGAGGCGGCCGAGGCGACCATCGAATTCGACGCCCTCGGGCTCTCCGGCGGATCGCACACGCTCGACTTCTTCTTCGCCGAGCGCAAGCCCCCGGAGTCCCACTTCCGCATCGACGTGAGCCCCGAGCTCGTCCAGATCCGCTGAACCCGCGGGGGCCGCCGGCGCCCGACGGGCTCAGTTGAACCCGCGGGGGCCGCCGGCGCCCGACGGGCTCAGTCGAGGTCCACCACCACTGGTACGTGATCGCTCGGGCGGTCGCGGCGGCGCTCCTCGGGGTGCATCCGCGCGGCGCGACAGCGCGCGACCAGCGAGGTGGAGAGGAAGAGGTAGTCGATGCGGAGCCCCTGGTTCCGCGCGAGGCTCGCGCCGCGGTAGTCCCACCAGCTGTAGTGACCTCCGGCCGGCTCGTGGAGGCGGAAGGCGTCCTGGAAACCGCGCGCGAGCAGCCGCTCGAGGGCGGCGTGCTCGTCGGGGTGGAAGTGGAGCTGACCGCGGTAGGCGACCGGATCGTGCACGTCGCGCTCGTCGCGGGCGATGTTGAAATCGCCGCCGATCACCGCGGGCAGCTCCCCGGCCGCGTCGAGCGTCGCGCCGAGGCGGTCGAGCCAGGCGAGCTTGGCGCGAAAGGACGGGGCGCCGACCTCCTTGCCGTTGGGCACGTAGGCGCTGTAGACGCGCACCCCGCGGACGGTGACGGCGATGAGGCGCCGCTCCGCGTCAGGGGGGTCGTCGACGAGCCCGACGCGCGCATCCGTGAAGGGAAGGCGGCTGACGATGGCGACGCCGTTGTAGCTTCGCTGTCCGGCCATCGCCACGGCGTAGCCGAGGCGCTGGAACTCGTCGGTCGGGAAATCCTCGTCCACGACCTTGGTTTCCTGCAGGCAGAGGACGTCCGGCTCTTGCCGACGCAGAAAGTCGCTCACGTGCGGCTCCCGCACGCGGATCGAGTTGACGTTCCAGGTCGCGATTCGCAGCATGGCAAGGCGCGCCCGGGCGACTCGAACCACAGGCGCCGGGGGCGATCCTGGCGCGGCGTGGCGGCGATCGCCAGGGCCATCGCCGCACGCCAGGCCGCCGTTCGCGCCCGGCGGGAGGTTGCCGCTCGGAGGGGACCGGGATACGTCCTGGCGAACCGGACGCGCCCCCCCGCGGTCACGCCACCCCGTCTCCGGAGGGGCGCGCGCGGCCGCGGTGCCGCGCGGGACCGCGAGAGACGGGAGAAGCCTTGTCGATCCGAGCGCTGTTCATCCTCGCCTATGACCTCTTGCTCCTCCTGGCCGCGCCCTACGTGTGGTGGCGCCGTGCGCACGCCTGCCCTCGAGGCGCTTGGCTCCGGATCGACCTCGACGGGCCGGTGGCGGAGATCGCTCCGCGGGCGGCGCCCTGGGAGCTCCGCCCGCGGGCCGCGTCCGTGGAGGAGCTGAGGGCGCTCGCGGACCTCACCCTGGCGGACGCGCGGGTCGAGGGCTGGCTGGTGGTGATCCGGTCCTTCGGGGGATCGACCGCGCGCGCGACGGCGATCCGCCGGCTCTTCGGCGCGCTGCGCGCCGGCGGCAAGCGCGTGGTTGTGTACCTGCCCGAGGGCGGCGGGACCCGGGTGACCTACCTCTCCGTCGCCGCCGATCGGATCCTGGTCGGCCCCTTCGCCCACGTCGAACCGCTCGGCTTCGCCGTCGAGGCGCCCTACTTCAAGGGCGCGCTCGACGCGATCGGGGTAGAGCCCGAGGTGCTGGCGCGGGGCCGCTACAAGTCGGCGGGGGAGCGGCTGGTGTCACGGCAGATGAGCGCGGAGCAGCGCGAACAGCTCGAGGCGCTCCTGGACGTCGCCCACGCCGAGCTGCTGGAGGCGCTCGCGGAAGGCCGCGGCGCGACCCGGGAGCGCGCGGAGCGGTGGGTGAACGATGGTCCCTGGACGGCGCGAGCGGCGGTCGAGCAGGGGCTCGTCGACGCGGAGGCCTACGCGGACGAGCTCCCGGCGCGGCTGCAGCCGGCGCGGGAGGGGCCCGCCCCGATCGTGCCCGCGCGGCGCTACGCCCGGCGGCGTCGGCGCGCCCTGCGGTGGCCGGGGCAGCGACCGCACGTCGCCGTCCTCTCGCTCGAAGGTCCGATCGTGCAGGCGCCGCCCTGGCCCGGGCTCCCCGTCGCCACGGAAGCGGCGTTCGCCCGGCAGATCGAGCGGGCCCGCGCCGACCGCGCCGTGCGCGGGGTGGTCCTGCTCGTCGACTCGCCGGGGGGCAGCGTTCGGGTCTCCGATCGCATGCTCCACGAGCTCCGGCGGCTGGCCGCGGAGAAGCCCGTGGTGGCGTGCCTCGACGACGTCGCCGCGAGCGGGGGGTACCTGGTCGCGCTCGGCGCGCACGCCATCGTCGCCGAGGCCACGACCATCACGGGCTCGATCGGCGTGGTCGCCGTCCGGTTCGCGGTCGGGGCGCTGCTGGAGCGCGCCGGCGTGGGGATCGAGGTGGTCAAGCGCGGGGTCCGGGCGGACCTGTCCTCGGTGGCGCGCCCGCTCACGGACGGGGAGCGGGCCGCGCTCGAGCGCGAGCTCGACGAAGTCTACGACGCGTTCGTGGATGAAGTCGCGCGCTCCCGGCACCTCGACCCGCAGACGGTGCGGCTCCACGCCGAGGGGCGGGTGTACAGCGGCCGCGCCGCGCTCGAGCGCGGCCTGATCGACGCGCTCGGGGGGGTCGCGCGCGCGCTGGCGATGGGGCGGGAGCGGATCGGCCCCGCGGGGGCTCACCTCGAGGTCGCGGCCTTGCCACGGCCCTGGCGCATCCGGGACGTGGTCGCACCCGCCCCGCTCGCCGCCTTCGGTGGCGATGTGGTGCTCCGGACGCTCGCCCTGGCGCTCGCCGCGCGGTCGGAGCGGGTCTGGCTCTGGCGTGAGGTCGAGCTCGCGGAGCGGGGCGGCACGCCGTGAACCCTCGCGCAGGCCGACCCTACGAGGGAGTGAGGCGACTCCAGGGGAATCCGCCGCAACCCCCGGCCTCGGGATCGGAGGCGTCGGCCGGCGCCGTCGCCAGGGCCTCCGCGAGGGTCGGCGCGGCGTAGGCGGTCTGGCAGTACCAGAGCGTCGGTCCCACGAAAACCCAGTCGAAGCGGCTGTAGGCGCTGGGGTTCCACTCGTTCGTCGGCGCGTTTCGAGCGACGACCCAGCCCTCCGCGTTGGAGAAGTCGAGGATGTCGAAGCGACTGTCCTCACCCAGGACCCAGGCTTCGTCATCGATCACGTGGGTGAACCCGTAGTCGTCGGTGTAGGTGCCGGCGATGGCGAGCGCGCCGGCGGTGCCGCCCTCGGCGCCCCGGCCGGCTTCGCCGCCGCTCGCCACGCCGCCAGCCCCGAGCGCTCCCGCCTCGCCGCCCGCGCCGCCGCGCGTGGCCTCACGGCCGGCGCTCCCTCCGGCCGCGAGCTCTCCCCCGTCGCCGCCAGACGCGTCCGGCCCCGCTCCGCCCGCGCCGCCGCCGGGCTCGGGCATTCCCGTGCTCCCGCCTTCGTCCAGAGAGGTGACAGCGGGGACTCCTCCACCGCACCCCCACGACAGCGCAGCCGCCACACACACCCCTACCCCTCGTTTCCTGGTCTTGGTCATCCTTCGATCCAATCTCCGGCCCGCAGGGCCGGTCGAGTGGCGCGCCGCGCGCGTCGGGCGACGACACCAGGGATCGGTGAGGTCCCGGATCCTGCCCAGCCGGGACGCCGTCACTCGTCGAGGACCCCGGGAGGCCCCGCACCCCGGGAGCCACCGCGTCGGGATGCGCCCTGGGGCGCCCCCGGCGCACGTGGGAGGTTTCCTGGCTCCCGGATCGTCCTCCGGTGGTCCCTTCCCAGGCTCTCCGCCCAGTGGGCTGACACCACCGTCGTCCCCGGTGACAGTGGCGGGGGCCGCGCCGGACTCGCACCGGCTTCCCTGACGCCACGCTCGCGGCGGGCGCAATAGCACAAGCAGCGCCGCCGCCACAACCCCGGACCGGGGTCCACCGCCGCGCGGCGCGCAGGCGCGCGATGCACGTCCGGGATGCCGCGGCCGGCGCGGGCTCGGAAGCCGATTGAAGTATCGCTTCAGATCGACGACGCTACCTCGGGCAGCGAGCCGAAGCGCTGCGCCCCCTCCACTGGATGTCGACCACCCGCAACGTCGCGCCCCTCGCCCAGGGGACGCTCGTCAACGAGCGCTACGAGATCCGCCAGAGCCTCGGCAAGGGCGGGATGGGCGAGGTCTTCCTCGCCTACGACCGGAGCACCCAGCAGCCCGTCGCCCTCAAGGTGGTCCGCGAGGAGGCGCGAATGCCCGGGGACGACGAGGCGCTCCGGCAGGAGCTGCTCCTCGCGCGGTCCGTGAGCCACCCCAACGTCTGCCGCGTGCACGACCTCGCGCCGAGCCCCTGGGGCCCGGTGATGGTGATGGAGCACATCGCCGGGCAGACCCTGCACACGCACATCCGACGCCGCAAGGCGCAGGGAGGCTACACGGCGGACGAGTTCCGCAAGATCGCCAGCGAGGCGGCGGCCGGGCTGGCCGCCATCCACGCCCAGGGGCTGGTCCACGGCGATCTCAAGCCCGGCAACGTGATGGTGACCGGTGACCGGGCGGTGATCCTGGACTTCGGCTTCGCCCAGGAGCGCGCGCGGGTGAGCGCGCGCCGACCCGGCGCGCCCCCGGACGGCGGGACCCCGAACTACATGTCACCGGAGCGGCTCCGATCGGGCGGCGCCAGCCAGGAGGACGACATGTACGCCCTGGGGCTCACGCTCTGGGAGATGTGGACCTGCAAGGTGCCGGAGCCCGGCTATCGACCGCGCGCCAAGCCGCTGCGCGCCCAGATCATGTTCGACGTGCCGGCGGGGCTGTCCGTCGACGAGGTGAAGCAGATCTACCGCTGCATCGCCGAGGACCCCGAGCTTCGGCCCCAGGCGCGGCGCCTGCGCTTCTTCAATCCGTCCGCGCTCACCACCAGCCAGGTGCAGATGCCGCGCGAGCGGATCGCCCCGGGGCCGCCGCTGGGACGCGGCGCGATGGAGGCGTTCGTCCCCGGCGCGCAGTCGCTCCTCTGCACCTTCGCGACGAACGCGACGGACCTCGCCGGGCGCCTCTTCTCGCTCGACAAGCCCACGATGACCATCGGCCGCCGCAGCAACCAGGACATCTCGGTGCCCGAGGCGACGGTGTCGGGCGCGCACGCGGTGGCGCGCTGGCAGGCCGGCTCCTGGGTCATCGAGGACGTCGGCAGCACGAACGGGACCTACGCGGACCACAGCTACGACCGCAAGAAGACGGTCGCGCTCCTGCACGGTGGCGACGTTCAGCTCGGCGAGTGCCGAATGAAGCTGGTGAGCTTCCAGGAAGCCAGCGCCGCGCACCAGCGCGCGGTGTCCTATCTCGAGGAGCGGGACGGGCTCACCGGACTGCTCCGCCGCGAGCACTTCCTGCGCGCCTTGCAGGAGGAGATCGGGTTCGCCACGTGGAACAACGTCACCCTCACGGTGGCGCGCTACCACGTCCGCGGACCCAGCCGCGCCGCGAGCGATCGCCCCACCATCCTCGAGATGCTCGCGCTGCGCCGCGCGGCGCAGCGCGTGGTGGAGCTCACCGAGGTGCTCTTGCTGAGCATCGTCCCGGTGACGGCGGGCCGCATCGGCGCGCTCAAGTTCGCCGTCGCCATGACGGGACCTGGCGTCGACGAGGCGCGCCACGTCGTCGAGCAGGTCGTCTCCCAGGTCCAGGGGCTCATGCCAGAGGCGCTCGATCTCGCCGCGACGATCATCAAGGCCGAGCCTGGCCAACCCCCGCAAGCGCTCCTGGACGACTGAGCCTGGACAGAGCTCCAGGCAGCGAGGTTTCGCTCGCTCGCCGTCTCGCGTCACATGGTCCGCCCGCCGCGTCCGTCGTTCCCCGCCCCCAGCGAGCCGAGCCTGCGCCGCCTCGGCGTGGGGCCCAGCGCGTCGGGATCCGACCGGCCGCTGCGCGCGCAGCTGGTGGTCGCCGTGGTGGTCCTGCTCGTGCTCATCGCCGTCCCCCTGTACCTGATGCGGCGGCCCACGGCCGCCCACGCGCCGGCCTCCGCGTCCGCCCCCTCGAGCGCGGAGGCGCTCGTCTCGGCGCTGGCCAGGCAGGCGCTGGAGGCGCGGCGCCAGGTGGAGCGGGTCAAGCTCGGCCCCGTGCAGAAGGTCAAATGCGCGCCGTCCCAGGCCGCCAAGGGACAGGAGGGGCCGCTCTGCGACGACCTGCCGTACTTCGAGCAGGCGCTGGCGAAGGCGATCCGTGAGAACGTGGACTGCGCGCCGCGGGAAACCAAGGCGGGGACGATCAACTACGTGATGCAGATCGACTTCAACGGCCGCAGCGTCCAGGTCTTCCCGGGCGCCAGCGGCGACTGGCGCGGCCCCGCGGCGCAGAAGGCGGCCAAGTGCGTGAAGCGAAGCCTGCCGGCCGTGGACTGGGCCGCGATCCAGCACCAATACCGCTTCTACACCATCGCGATCCTGGCCGCCTACACGCCCCCATCCAGCGCCGCCCCCCCCAGCGGCAGCGCCGATCTCTTCGAGTAGCCCGCGGTCGTCGCGGGCAGCGGCGCCGGGCGCGAGAGCGCGTCCGGCCTGGTCAGCGGGCGGCGGCCTCGGGGGCGACCGAGGGCGTCTGGACCACGGTGAGGATATCCAGCTCGCGCTCTGCCGCCCCGACCCGCTGCAGGAAGAGACCCGTGAAGGTGGAGAACAGGGCGTCGCCCGGGGCCGCGAGGCCGGTGCCCGAGGGGCGGCTCACCCAGCGGCGTATCTTCTGCAGCACGTCGGGGCTGACCGGGTTGACCTGCACCTTCCCCTGGAGGAAGACCGGCACGCCGAGCGGGATCTGGGCGCTGGTCCCGGCGAGCAGCCACCGCGTGGGCGTCGCGCCGCCGACCTCCGCGCAGCGGCGCAGCACCCCGTTGAGGGTGAGAGAGCGCTCGAGGCGGGTCGAGCCGGGGCGGACGACCTCGATCAGGTACACCTCGTCCCAGACGTGCCACGTGATCCGGCAGGTCTGCGCGGTGGTCGACAGGGGCTGCTCCGCGCCCGGCCGGTAGATCGCGCCCGTGAAGACGATGGTGGTGGGCAGCCCCCGGCCGAGCTTGTCCTGGATCTCGGCGTCGACGGCGTCGCGGAAGGCGAGGCTCACGTAGAGGTTCTGCTTGGCGCTGTCCCACTGGAAGGCGACCGGCCGCGGAGGCGGTGGCCTGCGCGCGGCCGCACCAGCCGCGCGCGGCGCGATCCCGATCCGCGCCGCGAGGGCGACACCGACGAGGGACCGGGGCCACGGGGGGCCGCCAGGCCGGGGTCGCAGGGGGCCGCCGCGCCGCGCGCGCCCGTGCCGGATGTCGTCGACCGCCTTCACCGGGTCACCTACCACGCGGGGATGAAGCCGAGGACGTTCGAGAAGGCGAACGTCAGGCCGCCGGCGCTGGTGTCCATGCGCAGGCCCAGGTTGCCGGTCAGGTCCACGGGGAACCGCGCCACCCCCCGGTAGAGCGACGTGGGATCGTCGAGGTCGTGCTGCGCCGCGAGCGCGTACGCGCCCGCGCTCACGAAGGCGTCGATGCCGTAGACGGACCGGTGGCCCACGTAGAGGGGGACGCGGTACTCGCCGCCCACCCTGGCGGCGTACTGGCCGCGGCGCACCTCGGCGATCGCGGTGCCGAGGAAGTTGCTCGGTGGGCGTCGGTCGAGGCTCAGGCCGAGCACGCGACTGGCCAGGAAATCCGAGAAATCCGCCACGTAGTACTGCTCGAAGAACGGGGCCGGCCCGGTGATCGCCCCGCCGAACAGCTCGAGCCGGGCCACGTGCCGCCAGGGCAGCCGCCACCAGCGAGACGCCTGCAGCTCTACCTTCTGGTACGTGTAGTCGCTCCCGAGGGGACCCAGCGCGAACTCGCCCGAGCAGCGCGCGAGCCACCCGCGCTGCGGCAGGAACGGCTGGTCGCGGGTGTCGTGCGCCAGCGTCGCACGCACCGCGGACAGGGTGCTGTCCCCGGGCTGCACGTCGAAGTCGATGGGCTCGATCGGCTGGTACCCGTTGCGCGTGTGCGCCGCGGCGACGGGCACCGCCGCCTCCACCGCCTCGAGGCGGTAGTGGAGCCAGAGCTGGGTGGTCACGGACAGATCCCAGCCCACCCCGACGCTGCCGCCGAAGCGCTGGTAGGGCAGCACCGCGTAGTCCCGCGGTGCTTGCTGGTCCGGCGTCAGGTAGGAGACGGCGGCGTTCCCGAAGAAGTCCAGCGCGTCGTTGTAGAGCAACTCGGCGCTGACGAGCAGGTCGGAGTCCGCGATCACGGGGTCCAGGAACCTCAGGCGGAGCGCGAGCTGATCCTGGGCCAGCCCCACCGCCGCCCCCAGGGAGATGCCGGTGCCGCCGAGGTTGGACTCCGCGACGTCGATGCCCCCGAAGGAGGTGAGAGGCCGCTTGCGCCCCTGCGGGTCGCGATCCGTCGAGAGCCCGAGCCAGGCACCGTTGAGGATGATCGTGTTCCGCTCGACGACCTCGATCACCAGGACGACCTGTCCGCGCGCCGAGCCGCGCCGCAAGGAGAACTGGACGTCGCTGAAGAAGCCCGTGCCGAGCAGCCGGTACCGCGTCAGCTCGACCGAAGGGTCCGCCACGTCGATGAGGTCGCCCGGCTCGAATGGAACGTAGCGGAGGATGACGCGCGCGTGAGGCTGCCGGTTCCCGTGGATCTCGATCGCCTCCAGGGCGTAGCGTATCCGCGCCTCCCCCGCGCGGCGGCGGACGGACGCGCCGCCGACCTCGGGCGGCGGCGGCTCACCCGCCGGCAGGGACCCGAGCGGCCCCTCGCCTGGCGCGCCCGGCGGCGGCAGCGGCGCGACCGGGGCCGCGGACGGAGGAGGCCCCCCCGCCGCAGCCTCGCCCGGCGGCGGGCTCCCCTCGACGTCCGGGGCCGCCGTGTCGCTGCGGCCCCAGGTGTCAGGCGCGCCGGCCGCGGGCGGTGCGTCCGGCGCGGCAGAGGACCCCGGAGCTTCGGGCGGCGACGGCGCCGGAACGGGCTGCGCGCGCGCCGGGCGCACCGCGAGCGCCGCGACGAGGACCGCGCGCCGCGCGCGCGCGCGCGGCCCGCCGGGGAGGCGCCGGAGCGACCAGCGCTCGTGCGCCGCGCAACGGGCGACGAGAGCCTGGGGGCGCACGGTCACCACGGGCCCAGGCTACTACCGAGTCGCCACGCTCGCATCCAGGGGGCGCCGCGCCACGCGCCCGGCCCCGCGGCGACCGCCGCCGGGGCGCCCGGCGCCGCCGCGGTGACCGGTCGCACCGAGCCGCGTGCCCACGCCGGAGCTTCGAAACCGGCACCCTCGCCAGGCGCGCGGCACCGACGTCCCCCGGGCTCCGATTCAGCCGCGCTTGCGCCCGCGCCCCTTGGCGGCGCGCTGGCCCGGACGGGCCTTGCGCGCACCTGGCGCCCGCGCCGCGCTGGCGGGCGCCGCCTCGGCGGCCGCCGGGAAATACTTGGTCGCGCGCTTCTGGCCCTCGGTCGTGATCTGCTTGGCCGCGATGAGCTTCTTGATCGGGAGTGTCAGCTCCTTGGTGGGCAACGCGAGGGCCTTCGCGATCTGCTCCACCCCCTGGCCAGGGTTCGCTTCGACGAACTTCAGCACCGTGCGGGTGGTGTTCGCGATCTCGTCCGGCGTCCGCTTCCCGCCGCGCTCGCGGAGGCCGCTTCCGGCGAGCCCCTTGGCGGGGCGCACCCGGATCGCGGGCGCGAGCTCGCCATCGGCGTCCAGCGCCTTGGTCACGGAGTCGACGGCGGCCTTCCGGATGAGCTCCGAGAGCTCCTGCACGAAGGCGTCGATGCGGTCACGAATCTGGCTGTTCAAACCGTTCATGGGTGTGTGTTCTGACGCGTTGTCACCACACTGTCAACCCGTAGTCGGGGGCACCACCGATGGGTCGAATCGGTGTGCGCCCTGACTCGATGATACGCGGAGTACCCCGCGGGAGCGGACTCCTGAGCTCACCGCGCGGCGCCGGCCGGGTGAATCCGCGGCGAGACTCGCCGCAGAAGCGCGCGCGAAACGGGAGGACGAGCGACCTGGGTGGCCCCGCCAGGCACCGCCCGAGCGCGAATGGATCCCCGATGAGCCGCGACCGGACTTGTGCAGTCCTCTTTTCGGAGGCATCGTGCGACGGAGACGGTGACGCGATGAAGGTCCTCGATGTCACCGATTTCTACTCCGACCGTGGCGGCGGCATTCGCAGCCATCTGGACGCCAAAGGGCGCGCGCTCGCGGCGCTGGGCGTCGACCACGTGACCCTGGCCCCGGGGGCGCGCGACGGCGAGGAAACCCTCACCGCGCCGGGTTCGCGGCCGTCGGCGCGCGTGCTCCGCGTCCGGGGGCCGGCCCAGCCCTACGACGCGAGCTACCGCTTCCTCACCCGAACCCGTCGCGCGGCCGCGGTCGTGATCGCCGAGCGGCCAGACGTGCTCGAGCTCGACTCGCTCTACCTCGCGGCGAGGGTGGCGCGGCGGGTCCCTCGAGACGCGGCGCCCGTGCGCACCGCGTTCTGGCATTCCGACCACGTCGACACCCACCTGGTGCCGCGGCTCGCCCCGTGGCTGGGCACCCGCGGTGCCGAGCGCGTGGCGGCGCCGGCCTGGGGCGCCATCCGGGGCGTGCTCTCGCAGCTGGACGCCACCATCGCGGCGAGCCGCGTGCAGTGCGCGAAGCTCGAGCGCCATGGCGTGCCGCGGGTGCACCACATTCCGTTCGGCGTTGACCGCCGGCACTTCCGCCCCGAGGCTCGCTCGCCGGGACGCCGCGCCGAGCTGCGCGGCGCGGGCCGCGAGGGGGCGTGGCTCCTCCTGGCCGTGGGGCGCCTGTCCGTGGAGAAGCAGTGGCCGGTGGTGATCGACGCCTTCCTCTCCCTCCGGCGGCGGCACGACGCCGTGCTGATCGTAATCGGAGACGGACCCGAGCGCGCCAAGCTCGAGCGACGGGCGAGCCAGGATCCGGACGTCCGCTTCCACGGCTTCGAAACCGACCGGGCGAGGTTCGCGGCGACGCTCGCCAGCGCCGACGCCCTGCTCCACGGCTGCCCGCACGAGACGTTCGGGCTGAGCGTGGCCGAGGCGGGGGCGTGCGGGCGCCCCGTGGTGGGCCCGGACGCCGGTGGCGCCGGGGAGCTCGCGGTGGGCCCCAGTGCCCGCCGCTACGCGAGCGGTGACGCCTGCGCCTGCGCCGCGGCGGTCGAGGAACTGCTCGCGCTCCCTGCCGAGACGCGCCGAGCGGCCGCGCTCGCCGCCGCGGCGCGCGTAGGCACCATGGAGGACCACTTCCGGGCCGTCGTGGAGCTTTACCGCGAGCTCACGCTGCGGGCGACGCGCCGTGGATGAGCGCGGCCACCGTCGGCACGAAGTCGCCCGCCCCCCACGCGAGCAGTGACTCCGCCTCCCGAACCAGGAGCGGCACGCGCAGGTCGCCCGGGTGGAGCGCGATCCGGGCCGGCGTGAGCGCGCGCCCCACCCGCCCCACGCGGCAAAACGCCACGCTCGACCACCGTCGAGCGGGCGTGCGGCTGGCGAAATTGAGCACGACGCTGGGGCGCGCGCGCCCCCGCACGGGATCGTGCACCCAGAGGTGATCCTCGCTGTAGGCGATCCCGCGCTCGCGGAGGAGCTCCCGCACCCAGCGCGGCATCGACCAGGCGGGAGGCACGAACCCGCGCGGCTCGAGCCCGGCCTCCGCGAGCACGCGCAGCCCGCGATCCAGCCGCGCGGCTGCCTCCGCGCGGGTGACGTCGCTGAATTCCGCCTCACCGGCGGAGACGACGCGCTGAGCGAAGAAGCGCGCGAGCCCACGGGGGCGTCCCTCGGCGACGTCACTGCCGCGCGGCGCCTCCGGCCGCGCCTGGTGGTAGTACCCGTGCAGGAGGATCTCGTGCCCCGCCGCCGCGAGCTCGCGCAGCCGGGCGCAGAACCGCGGGTGGTCGGCGAGGGGCCAGGCGCCGTGGTGGTCGGGCACCACGAGCAGCGCCGGGCGCGCGCCGAAGCGCGCGGCGAGGCGCAGGGCCGCCTCGATCTCGGGCTCCCAGGCGGGGGTGACGTCGTGGAGGGAGACGTGGGTCGCCATCCTCACGGCCTCGCGGCGCGGCGCGACGGGGACGGCGCCCGCTCCGTCGCCCGGGTCAGGCTCCCCAGGCGTTCCAGGAGGCGGCGGTCGAGCGCGCCGGGTTCGAGGCGCCAGCGCCAGTTGCCGGTCGGGGTCCCCGGCACGTTCATCCGTGCCCGGGAGCCGAGGCCCAACAGGTCCTGGACCGGGAGGATGACGGTGTTGGCGGCGGACCGCATCAAGAGGCCGATGAGGTCCCAGTTGAGCTCCCGGCCGTCGCTCCCCACGTAATCGAGCACCCGCCGCCGGCGGCGCGCGAGGGCCGCGGCGTGCGCCGCGTCGCCCGGCCGCGGCCGCTCGTCGAACCACCCGCGCACGGTGTCGTTGTCGTGCGTGCCCGTGTACGCGACCGTGTGCTGCGGGTAGCGGTGCGGGAGGTACCGCCGCCCGTCCTCGCCGTCGTCGAAGGCGAATTCGAGCACCTGCATGCCCGGCAGGGCGAAGCGCTCGCGCAGCGCGGTGACCTCCGGCGTGACCAGGCCGAGATCCTCGGCGACGAACGGGAGCCCGCGGAGCTCCGCCCGGAGCCGCGTGAAGAAGTCCGCGCCCGGGACCAGGACGAAGCGGCCCCGGCGGGCGGTGCGCGACGCTGCGGGAACGGCCCAGTAGCGGTGGAAGGCGATGAAGTGATCGAGCCGGACCGCGTCGAACCGCTCGAGGGTCGCGGCCAACCGCTCGACCCAGAAGCGGTAGCCCGTGGCGCGCAGCCGATCCCAGCGGTAGACCGGGTTGCCCCAGCGCTGACCGCTGCGACTGAAGGCGTCGGGCGGCACGCCGGCGACGACCGTCGGCGCACCGCGCCGGTCGAGGGAGAACAGCTCCCGGTGTGCCCACGCCTCGGCGCCGTCCAGCGCGATGAACATCGGCACGTCGCCGAGGAGCCGCACCCCACGGCGGCGCGCGCGCGCGAGCGCCGACCGCCGCCGGTCACGGAGCGCCGGATC
>CAYVRP010000030.1:0-16758 GCA_964454025.1 uncultured Polyangiaceae bacterium
ATCACGGTGGACGTCTCCCACGCCTCGGACGCGGCCGTGGCCGACGTGCTCGCGGTGGCGCGCGCGGCCGGGCGCCCCGTGATCGCGACCCACTCGAACGCTCGCGCCCTCTGTCGCCACCCGCGCAACCTCACCGACGACCAGATCTGCGCCATCGCGGCCACCGGCGGGGTGGTGGGGGCAAACTTCCACGGCCCCTACCTCGCGGTCGGTCGGACCGCCACGCTCGACGACGTCGTCCGTCACCTCCGCCACCTGATCGACCGGGGCGGGATCGAGCACGTCGCCCTCGGGTCCGACTTCGAGGGCGGGATCCAGGCCCCCGTCGGGCTCGAGGACGTGCGCGGCTTCGCGCGGCTGGCGGGCGCGCTCCGCGCCGCCGGCCTGGCGCGCGCGGACGTGGAGCGCGTCTTCGCCGGCAACGCGCTCCGGGTGCTCGGCGCCGCCGCGTGAGCGGCCGGCCTCTTCCCGGGTTCTCCGCGGCGTCACGCGGTGGTATGGCGGAGCCCGACCTGCGCGGGAACGACCGATGTCCGACCACGAAGACCGTTGCCTCGACGCCTTCCCGGAGTGGCTGCGCCAGCTCGGCGAGGACGCGCGCGTCCTCGCCGACGCGCTCGAGGACGCCGCGCTCCCCGAGGCCGTGCGCCGCGGCTGCGCGACCGCGCTCAACTACCTGTTCAAGTCGATCGACTTGGTGCCCGACGGGATCGAGGATCTGGGGGTCGTCGACGACGCATTCGTGTTTCGCGTGGCCATGGCCGGGACGCTCGGGGCGAGCGGCGACGGGGCCGCCCCGCCGGAGCCCGGGGCCCTCGCGCGTCTCGCGGCCGAGGCCGAGCTCGTGCGCGATTTCCTCGGCGCCCTCTACCCCCGGCTGGAGGCGTACGTCGCCGGGCTCGCGGCCGCGACCGTGCGCGGGCGCACCGCGACGGAGGTCGTCGCCGACGCGACCGTCCGCGCGGAGATGCTCGGCGAGGTGCGCGCGTGGGCGGAGAGCTATCGCGCGCCCACGTTCGCGCGCGACGCGAAGAACCTGGTCAAGCTCCGCGCTTTCCTCGACGTGAAGCTGCCGGCCTGACCGCCCGCTCGCCGCTGGCGCGGCTCGCCGGCGCGGCCCCGCGGTAGTTGGCGAGCGCCGCCGTCAGCTCGGCCGTGACGCGCGCGCCGCGCTCGGGGGGCTCCACGACGGTCGCGTGCGGACCCCCCTCGAGGATCCAGCTCGTGACCTGCTGGAGGCTCCCGATGGTCATGCTGAGGCGCACGCCGCCCCCCGGGGTCGCCGCCAGCCGCTGCGTCGAGTGGACCTTGCGCATGCGGACGTACTCGGCGGCGTGGGCGTCGAAATCGATCACGACCCGGTGGCGCTCGGCGGCGCGCCAGACGCCGAACTCGCCCTGGAAGTAGTCGTCGACGTCGAAGCCGGCCGGGAGCGTGAAGCGCTCGGTGACCAGGCAGTGTGAGTTGCGCATCCGGTCGAGCAGGAAGGTCCGCACCTCCCCGCGCTCGACGTGGTGTCCGACGCAGTAGATGGAGTCACGGTGGAGCACCAGGGCGTAGGGGTGGATGGTGATCCGCTCCTCGCGCGCCTTGCCCGCGCCGCGGTACAGCGTGACGAGCGGCTTCAGATCCGACACCGCCTGGAACAGCTCGTCGAGCTCGTCCACCTTCTGCGAGTAGTCCTTGGGTGCGTGGGGCAGGTAGAGGAAGCGGCGCTCGAGCTCGGCGTCCGCCAGGCCCGCGTTGGGGCCTCGCCCCGGGCGCCGGGCGAGGCTCGTGAGCTTGGTCACGGCCAGCTCGATCTCGTCGAACAGCGTCGTGCCCCGCAGCGGCTCGAAGATGCGGCGGGCGGCCAGGAAGGCGTAGGCCTGCGTGCGCCGGAGCTCGACCTTGCGGGGCAGATCGCGCGCCTGGATCCGCCACAGCAGCGGCCCACCGCCGCGGGTCGGGAGCTGCTCGAGCTCGAACTCGTGCCGGATCTCGTGCAGGTAGCGGCGCAACGTGCGGGTGGTGACGTCGAGCCGGTCGGCGAGCTCGTACAGCGTGAGTCCCTTGGGGTGGTGGCTCAGGAGGTCGCGGAGCACGTCGAGGCGGCGGTGCTGCGTGAAGCGACCCTTGGGTCTGCCGAGCGCCCGGGGCATGGGCGGTCCAGTATGCCTGCGCCCCGTCGGCGCGGGAAGGCGCGGGGCCGCGCCGCGCGGTGCCGGTGCTGGCGCCGGTCAGCTATGATCGGCGGCGCGATGACCCCCCCGCGCGCCCCCCGTCGATCGCGTCCAGTCAACCCGGTCGAGCTGATCGTGAGGAAGCGCGACGGCGGCCGGCTGACGCCCGACGAGATCCGGGAGCTGGTCGCGGGCTTCGTCGCCGGGCGCGTCGCGGACTACCAGATGAGCGCCTGGCTCATGGCCGCGCTGCTCCGCGGCCTCGACGCCGCCGAGACGGTGGCGCTGACCGACGCCATGCTCCGCTCGGGCAAGATCCTGCGGCTCGAGTCGGTGCGGCTCCCCAAGGTCGACAAGCACTCGACCGGCGGCGTCGGCGACAAGGTGAGCCTCTGCCTGGCGCCGCTGGTGGCCGCCTGCGGCGTGGCGGTGCCGATGATCTCGGGGCGCGGCCTCGGACACACGGGCGGCACCCTCGACAAGCTGGAGGCCATCCCCGGCTACGACACGCGGCTCGACGCGCGGCGCTTCGAGCGGGTGGTGCGCGAGGTGGGCGCCTCCATCATCGGGCAGACCGCGGAGCTCGCCCCCGCCGATCGGCGGATCTACGCGCTCCGGGACGTCACCGGCACGGTGGAGTCGATCCCGCTCATCGTCGCCAGCATCCTCTCCAAGAAGCTCGCCGCCGGCCTGGACGGCCTGGTGCTCGACGTGAAGGTGGGGCGGGGAGCCTTCATGCCCGATCTCCCCTCGGCGCGGGCGCTCGCCCGGGCGCTCGTGCGCGTCGGCCGCGCCGCGGGCAAGGACGTGGTCGCGCTGCTCACGGACATGTCGGCGCCGCTCGGGCGCACCATCGGTAACGCCCTGGAGACACGCGAGGCGATCGAGGTGCTGCGCGGCGACGGACCGCCCGACACGGTGGCCCTGACGCTCGCCCTGGGGGCGGAGATGCTGGTGCTGGGTCGGGTGGAGGCGCGGCGCGGCGCGGCGCGGCGCCGGCTCGAGCGCGCGCTCGCGTCCGGCGCGGGGCTCGCCCGGCTGGCGCGCATGATCGCCGCGCAGGGGGGCGATCCGCGGGTGGTCGACGACCCGGGCCGCCTGCCGCGCGCCCCGGCGCGCCTCCCCGTACCCGCGCTGGCGAGCGGCGTGGTGACGGCGATCGATCCCCGGCAGCTCGCCGCGGTCGCGCTCGCGCTCGGCGCGGGGCGCACCCGGGCGGATCAGGCCGTCGATCCCCGCGTCGGCGTCGAGCTCGCGGTCGCGCGCGGCGGCCGCGTGGAGCGGGGGCAGCCGCTCGCGTTCCTGCACGCGGCGCGCCGCGAGGCGGCGCGGGCCGAGCTCGCCCGGGCGACCGCCGCGTTCACCGGCGGCGGCCGCGCCGCCGCCGCGCCGCCCCTCTTGCTCGGTCGCGTGACGGGCTGAGCGCGCTGACGGGCGCCGGCTTGCGGCGCGGGCGAGCGCCGGGCTAGGTAGGTCCCGAGGGGGCCCCGGGTCGGCCCCCGGGGAGCGAGCTTCGCGATGACCGTATGGCGATCGATTCGCCGCGCCTCCACCCGCTCCCGCCGCACGCAGGGGCATTCTCGCCGGCTGCGTGCCCTGCCGTCCGCGGTGCCGCTGCTGGTTCTGCTCGGCGCCGCCTGCGGCGGTCGGGTCGAGCAGAGTGACGAGCAGGGAGCGGCCGGAGGCAGCGGTGGGTCCCGGCCCGGGCTCGGGGGGCTCGGAGGACTCGCGGGCGACGACGGGGTCGGCGTCGCCGGCGCCGGGCGGCCCACGGGTGGCGCGGGAGAGTCGCCCGGCGGCGTCGCGATTGGCGGGCGCCCGGCGGGCGGCGCGTCCGCGGGCGGCCAGTCGTCGGGCGGGGCACGAACCGGCGGCGCCCCACCCGGCGGCGACGCGGGTGAAGGCGGCGCGCCCATGGGCGGCCGCGAGCCGGTGACCGGCGGCGCTCCTGCCGGCGGCGCGCCCGCCGGTGGCGCACCCACCGGTGGGACCCCGACCGGCGGCGCAGCCACGGGCGGTGCGTCGGGCGGCGGGGAGCCCACCGGGGCTCGCCCTGGCCTCGGCGGCGGCGCGGGCGAGGGCGGGGCCGGCGGTGCGCCCCCGGAGCCGGCGGTCGAGTGCGTGCTCGCCGTCCCCGCGGCGCTCTCCGAGCTCGCCGGACCGACCTTCTTCGATCACCCCTGGCCGAGCGATTTGCGCCGCGACGCCGCCGGCGCGCTCGCGGTCGAGGGGTTCCCGAACCCGCAATCGAGCAGCCTCCTCGCGGGCTACGTCACGCTGGTGGACGGCGTCGTGGAGGGCTTCTCGCTCGCCGCCGCGGGGTACCTCCGCTTCACCGGCGCCATCGACGGCGGGAGCCTGCCGCGGGATCCGCTGGCCGCGCGCGAGCCCGCGAGCAGCGTGCAGCTCGTCGATGTCGATCCGGTTTCGGCGCACCGCGGTGAGCGGCAGCTCGTCACGCTCGCGCTCCACCCGGTCGCGGACGGCTACTTCGGCGCCGACACCCTCGCCTTCCAGCCGACGCCCGGGTTCCCGCTCCGGCCCGGCACCCGCTACGCGCTGGTGGTGACCGACGCGCTGCGGGCCCGCGAGGGCGCGGTCGGGGCCTGCCCGGAGCTGCGCCAGGTGCTCGGGCTCGAGCCGGCGAGCGGCCCCGTCGCGGCGCTCGCCGAAGACTGGGCGGACGCCGTGGCGAGCCTGGAGCGCGACGCCGGGATCCGCCGCGAGTCCATGGTGCACCTGACGGTGTTCACCACCGACGACCCGACGCGGCCCGCGCGGGAGCTCCGTGACGCCGTCCGCCGAGAGCAGGCCGCGCCCGCGGTCGAGGGCCTCACGCTGGTCGAGGAGCGCGCGGCCCTGGACGTCTACGAGGGGACCTACGGCCCGTCCCCCGATTTCCAGGCGGGCACGCCGCCGTACCTGCTCGCCGGGGGCGGGATCGACCGGGACGCCGCTGGCAACCCGCTCGTCGCGCGCGAGCTCGATCTGCGCTTCCTGCTCACGGTGCCGGACGCCACTGCCTGCCCGGCGCCCGCCGAGGGGTACCCCATCGCGCTCTACGCGCACGGCACCGGCGGCGACTACCGCTCCGCCCTCGACGACGGCACCGCCGAGCGCCTGGCCGCGGAGTGCGTCGCCACCTTCACCATCGACCAGATCTTCCACGGCACCCGCCCCGGTGGCCCCTGCGCCGCGCGGGGCAACGAGCCGCCGTGCAACCTCCTGAACGACGAGGCGATGGCGGTCTTCAACACCCTGAACCCCACCTCGATGCGGTACACGAACCTGCAGGCGACGGTGGATCTCGTACAGCAGGCGCGCCTGGTGACCACGGGCGGCCTCTTCGTCCCGGCCGCGGCGTCCGCGACCGGGGCGCGGATCGGCTTCGATCCCGGGCGCGTGCTCCTGCGCGCGCACTCGCAGGGGGCGGTCAACGGGGTCCTGGCGCTCGCCGTCGACGATCAGCTCGCGGGCGCGGCGCTTAGCGGCGCGGCGGCGATGGTGAGCCTGTCGCTGCTCGGGCGGCGGGAGCCCCAGGATCTCGGCGTGCTCCTCGCGGACCAGCTCTACGGCGCCGGCTCCGGCGTCACGGTGACGCTCGACCACCCCGCGCTCTCGCTCCTGCAGACGGCGCTGGACATCAGCGATCCGTTGAGCTTCGGGCGCCTCGTCGCCACCGAGCCGCCGGTGGGCTTCCCGCCGCGCAGCGTCCTGATGGTGGAGGGCGTCGGCGCCGACGGGCCGAGCGACGGCTTCGTGTCGAGCCACGCCATCGAGGTGAACGCCCTCGCCATGGGGCTGCCGGCCCTCCTGCCCCTGGTGTCGCCCATCGCCGAGCTCGCCTGGGGCGGCCTCGCGCCGGTTTCGCTCCCCCCCGGCGGCCTCGCCGGCAACCTCGCTGGCGGGCGCGCCCCCGGCGCGCTGGTGCAGTTCGCGCCGCCCGCCAGCGCCGACCCCCACTTCGTCGTCTTCGACGTCGAGGCCGCCGCGGCGCAGACCGCCGCGTTCGTCGGCAGCCTGGCGGCGGACGGGGTGGGGCGGATCGAGTGAGCGGGGCGATGGGCGGCGCGTGGAGGCGATCCCGTCCCCTCTGCTCGCGCCGGCCGCGCGCGGTGGCCTCGTGGCCTCCAGTAGGCCTGGTTTCCTGGCTGCAGACTGCGCGTGCGTGGACCAGGCGATCTGCCGCTCGCCACGCCACACCGGCAGTCTGCGGCACGGAGCGGCGATCCGGCTCGCGAGGCGCATCCCAGACGGTCGCAAGCGGTTCAGGACGTCGGTTCTCCGGTGCGCCGTCACCGGCTCCCCGTCCGTCCGGGGGGCGCGCGGACGGACCCACGATTCCCTCTCCGGCGCCCGCCCGGGCCGCAGGCGTCAGGCGTGGCCGGAGCGAGCCGGCGCCAATCCAACGCGCATTCGGCCCGAGGGGACGCTCGAGCCAGGCTCGTGCGCGAGTCGGTCGCGGTCTTGGCGCGCCGTCGCTCAGGGCGGCGTGGTCGCGCCGAGCCGCCGATCCGACAGGTACTCCCGGGGCGCCTTGCCGAAGCGGGCGCGGAACACGCGGTGGAACTGCGCGTAGCTGCCGAAGCCGGCGCCGAGCGCGGCCTCGAGGAGGTTGCCGCCGCGGGCGTCGACGCGACCCAGGAACCGGGCGAGCCGGAGCTCGTTGCGGTGATCGACGATCGACGTGTGCGCCTGCCGCTTGAAGGTCCGCGCGAGCGTCGTGGTGCTCACGTGGAGCTCGGCGGCGAGGGCCGCGCAGCTCAGGGTGGGGGCGTGCGCCAGGAGGCGGGGCGCCGCCCGGACCAGCGGGTGCTGCGGCTCCGCCGTGGCGGCGTCCGCCTCGAAGAGGGCGGCCCGGCAGGGCTCGAGCGCCCGTCCGACGAGCGAGCAGAGCACGGCCGCGCGCGCCTGCTTCGCCTCGTCGAGGGGCTCGTGGCTGATCGCGGTGTCGTTGAAGAGGGTGCCGAGCGGTCCGCTCGGGCCCACGATCGCCGTGCACGCCACCCACCCGCGGCCGATGATCCGGTTGTGTCCCTGCTCCTGGGTGATGTGCGGGCAGTCGTCATAGGCGGTCCACGCGAAGCCGCGCTCCGCGCGCCGGAAGACCTCGCGATCGATGTCGCCGAAGTCGTACATGATGTCGTGCTCGTCGACGGTCTGGCCGCTGGCGTCGGTGCCCCAGGTGCCCACCATCGCCTGGTGCCGCGCGTCGTAGAGGAAGACCGCCGTCCGCTCCAGGCGGATCACCGAGCGGGCGACCTCCACCACCTGCCGGAGCACCTGATCCGCCGTCGCCGCGGAGGGCTCGGCCAGGGCCGCCGAGGCGATGGCCGCGAGCTCGGCGGTGGGACCCGAGGGCTCCATGAGTCGCGCCTGCGGCAGCGCCCCGGCCATCGTCACGCGCCAGTCGATGTTGCGGCGGCTCGGGAAATCCGGCATCGTCACGCGAGATTACCCCCCGGCCGCCCGCGGCGGCAAACGCGGTCCCCCGACGGCTCCCGGACCGTGGCGCCAGAAAACGAGAATCCCGCGTCCCGGCCGGCGAGAGGACTCCCGGGGCCGTCTCGACTACCCTGCCGCGACCATGCGGTCCCCCTATCGCCACTGTCGCCTCGGCGCCGGCGCGGCGCTCGCCGCGCTCTGCTTCGCTGCCGGCGGCTGCGCCGACGATCCCGACGAGCCCGCTGGGGGCGCGAGCGCGGGGGCGGGCGCGGCCGGGGCGGCCGGGGCGTCGGGGGGCGCCGGCGACGTCGCCGCCGCTCCCTGCACGCCCGGGGTCACCGCCGAAGACCAGGCGGCGTCGCCCTGGGACTGGGTCGGGATCATCGGTACCGGCCAGAGCCTCTCGGTCGGCACCACCCCCATCGAGTCGACCACCCAGCCCTACGACAACCTCATGCTGTCGCTCGGCGACGCCACCGTCCCCCCGTGGGACTCCACGAACCCCGCGCTGCAGATGGTCCCGCTGGTGGAGCCGATGCACGGCCTGCACGACGGCTACCCGTCGCCGTACCCGAACAACCTCTGGGGCGAGACGCCGCACTCGGCGATGGCCAACGAGATCTCCTTCCTGGTGCAGTGCGCCGAGCCAGAGCGGAGCTTCGTCACGGCTCACTCCGTCGTCGGCGAGAGCGGGCAGGGGATCGTGGCCCTCGTCAAGCAGGAGGGGGACACCACCGGCGAGACGGGGCGCGCCTACGCGGCCACCGTCTTCGAGGTCGAGGCCATCACGCGGCTCGCGGCCGAGGCGGGCAAGACCTACGGCGTCGGGGCGATCGTGATGACGCACGGCGAGACGGACTCGGGGAGCTCGACCTACAAGGACGAGCTCATCGGGCTCTGGACCGACTACAACGCCGACCTCGCGGCGATCACGGGGCAGACCGCGACCATCCCGATGTACCTGTCCCAGCAGCACGCCTACCCAAACGGCAGCGCTGGCGGCCGGCCCGTCTCCAGCGTTGCGGTGTGGGAGCTGGGCGTCGAACGCCCCGGCGATTTCGTCTGCACGGGTCCCAAGTACCAGTACCCCGGCCACCCGCAGAACGACGGGGTGCACCTCTCGACGGTGGGCTACCAGCTGCTCGGCGAGAAGACGGGGCAGATCTTCTACGAGCGCACCGTGCTCGGCCGGGACTGGCAGCCGCTCCAGCCGACGGGCGTGGAGCGCGACGGGCGGACGGTCGTCGTGACCTTCCACGTCCCTGTGCCGCCGCTCGACTGGGACGAGGACCTCGACCCGCCGCTCATCGAGGAGTGGGCCAACGGCCGGGGGTTCGAGCTCCGCGCGGGCAGCCGCTGGATCGGCATCGAGTCGGTCGCGATCGACGGAGAGCGCGTGGTGATCACCGCCGCCGAGGACCTGCCGGCGGCCGGGCTCGAGGTCGCCTACGCCCTGAGCGCCCAGGGGGGCCAGATGACGACGGCGTCACGGGCGGTGCGCTGGGGGCAGCTGCGGGACTCGGATCCGTTCGTCGGCTCCACCACCGGCCTGCCCAACCCGAACTACGCCGTCTCCTTCCGGATGCCCGTGCCGTAGGGGTTGCGTCGCCCGCCCCGGCTCGGCCCCGCGCTGCGTGGGCCACCGTGCCGCCCGGCACCCGGGTTTCGGTGCGGCCCCTCAGCCGCGCGCCGGCGCGCCCTCGGCCGCGGGCGCCTTGCCGCGCTTGCGCCAGCGATCGGTGAGCGCGTAGACCGAGGGGATGAGCACCAGGGTGACCAGGGTGGAGATGGTCACGCCCCCGACGACCGCCACCGCCATCGGCTGCCAGATCTCCGAGCCCTCGCCCCAGCCGATGGCGAGCGGCAGCATGCCCCCGATGATGGCGAGCGCGGTCATCAGCACCGGCCGCAGGCGTCGCTCGCCGCCGACGCGGACCGCCTCCTCGAGGCTCATCCCGCGGTCGCGCATCAGGTTGATGTAGTCGACCATGACGATGGCGTTCTTCACCACGATGCCCACGGTCATGATCATGCCGATGAGGGACACCATGGAGAGGGTGGTGCCGGTCAGGGGGAGCATGATCAGCGCGCCCGTGATGCCGAACGGGACCGAGAACATCACCACGAACGGATCCAGCGTCGACTCGAACTGGCCCGCCATCACCATGTAGACGAGCGCGATGGCGAGGAGCAGCGCGAGGCTGAGGTTCACCAGCATCTCTCGCTGCTCCTTGACGTCGCCGGTGAAGGCGGTGGTGACCCCGGCCGGGATTTCGCCCGCGGCCCGCGCGGCCGCGATCGCCTGCTCCGCGTCGTGGGCCACCTCGCTGAGCGCGCGGCCGGTCACGTCGGCCATCACCCGGATGGTGCGCTGCTGGTTGAGGCGCTTGACCTCGACGGGGCTCGCCCCGGTGACGACCTTGGCGATGTTCGAGAGGCGGATCTGCGCGCCGGTCAGGGAGGGGACCGTCAGGTTCGCGATGTCCGTGACGTTCTTCCGGTCCTCCTCCCGCAGCCGCAGGAACAGATCGATGTCCTTGGCGCCGCCCCGGTAGCGCGTCTCGACGTTGCCGTACATGGCGGTCCGCACCGCGGCGGCGATGGCGGCGACCGGCACCCCGAGGCGCGCCGCCTCGAGCCGGTCGATCGCGATCTGGAGCTCGGTGTTGTCCTCCATCAGGTCGGTCGTGATCCCGGTCGCGCCCGGCACCTGGCGCAACCGGTCGCGGATGACGCGAGCCGCCGAGCGCAGCTCGGTGATGTCGCCCGTCACCGAGTAGGTCTCGATGGTGATGGCCTTGCCGGTGCCGCCGGTCATGTCGGCCTGCTGGGAGCCAGCCACCTCCAGGGTGAGGATGTCGGGGATGGCGGCGATCCGGGGCCGCAGCGCGTCCGCCATCTGGAAGGTGGAACGGTCCCGCTCCTTCACCGGCGGCACGCGGGCGTTCAGGGTAGCGACATTGGAGCCCTGGCGCCCGCCGAAGACGGCGGCGAAGGCGTTCTTGGAGGCCCCGGCCTGGATCGACACCATCTCCACCTCGGGGACCTCCTCGCGGATGATTTGCTCGATCTGCTTGGCGATCTCGAAGGTGCGATCGACGTTGGTGCCGACCGCGAGCTCGGCCTTCACGACGAGCTCACCCTCGTCGTACTTGGGCATGAAGTCGGCGCCGACGAAGGCCGTCACCCCGAGGCTGGCCAGGAACGCCCCCAGCGAGAGCGCCACCACCTTCTTGCGGTTGGCGAGCGCCCAGCGGATGAGCCGCCCGTAGGCGCCCTCGACCCCCTGGAGGAAACGCTCGCTGGCGCTCCAGACGAAGCCCCGCTTCGCCTGCCCCCCTCGCCGGAGCAGGCGGTCGCTGAGGACCGGGACCAGCATGAGCGCCACCGCCAGCGACGCCAGCAGGGTGCAGACGATGACGAAGGCGAACTCGGTGAACATCACGCCGACGAGCCCGCCCACGAACAGGACCGGCATGAAGATGGCGGCGTTGGTCAGGGTGGCGGCGGTCACCGCGTCGGTGACCTCCGAGGCGCCCTCGGACGCCGCCCGGCTCGACGGCTGACCCTGATCGATGTGGCGCGTGATGTTGTCGATGACCACGATCGAGTCGTCGACGACCAGGCCGATGGCGATGGACAGCGAGGCCAGCGAGATGACGTTGAGCGTGTAGCCGCCGGCGCGGAGCAGGGCGAAGGCGGCGACCAGCGAGGTGGGGATGCTGAGGATGACGATGAAGCTCGTACGCCAGCGCCGGAGGAAGAAGAGCACCACCGCCCCGACCAGCAGCACCGCCACCCAGATGGTTTCGCTCAGCGACCCGACGATGCGGACGATGCCCTCCGAGAGATCGGCGACGACGCCGACCTGGAACCGCCGGGGGAGCTGCGGCCCGAGCTGCTCCAGACGCTCCATCACCCCGCGGGCGGTGTCCACGGGGTTCGCGCCCGAGAGCCGCTGCACCATCATCAGGAGCGCCGGCCGGCCGTCGATGGTGGCCACGCTGGTGCGATCCTCGATGCCGAGGCGCACCTCCGCGATGTCCTTGAGGTAGACCAGGCCTCCGGCGCTCTGGCCCACGATGACGTTCTCGACGTCCTCCACGCTCTTGAATTCGCCCGGCGCCCGGATCGCGTAGACGCTGCGCCCGATCTCCACCGTGCCGGCGGGCAACGAGAGGTTGCTGGCCTGCAGCGCCCCGCCCACCGCCTGCAAGGAGAGCCCGTACGCCTCCAGGCGGCGCCGGTCGACCTCGACCAAGAGCTGCTTCTGGCGCTGGTTGAAGAGGGTGACGGTGGCCACGCCGTCGACCCGCTTCAGCTCGTTGACGATGCGGTCCTCGACGAAATCGGCCTGCGTCTCGATGTCCCCGCTGTCCACGGTGACGGCGAGGATGAGGATGGGCATCTGGGCGAGGTTGAGCCGGAAGACGATGGAGTCCTGGACGTCGTCCGGCATCTGGGACTCGGCCATCGAGATCGACGTGCGGATGGAGTTGACCGCCTCGGCCAGATCGGTGCCCCAGCCGAACTTGAGCGAGACGATGGACACGTTGTCCATCGCCGTCGAGGACAGCTCCTCGAGCTCCGACGTGGCGGCGAGCTGCTCCTCGAGCGGCTTGGTGACCCTCTCCTCGACGTCCTTGGCGCTGGCGCCGTACCAGGGCGTGATGACGCTCACCATCGGCGGCTCGATCTTGGGGAACATGTCGAGCGGCAGCTGGTAGAGCGACAGGAGGCCGACCAGCGCCACGCCGATGAAGACCATGGTCACGGCGACCCGGCGCCGGACCGAGAAGGAGGCGAGGCTCACGGCCGGGCGCCCTCCACCGCGACCGCCTGGCCCTCCTCGAGCTTCTCCTGCCCGCCGCGGACGACTTCCTCTCCGGCTGCGAGGCCCTTGCGGACCTCCACCAGATCCCCCCCGCGCTGGCCCAGGACGACCTGCCGTCGGCGCGCGCGGCCGTCCACCACCACGACCACCTCGCCCCGCGAGGCGCCGAGCTCGCCCTTGATGATGACGTCGTCGGGGATCGCCGGCGCCTCGGCCCGGCCGAGGTCCAGGACGACGCGCGCGCTCATCCCCGGCTGCAGCTTCCCGTCCGGGTTCGGCAGCACCACCCGCACGGTGGCCGTGCGCGTGCGCGGGTCGACCACGGGCTCCACGCGGTCGACCGCCGCCTCGATGGGCGCCCCGCCGAGGGCCTCGACCGTGATCCGGGCGGGGCTGCCGACCTTCACCAGCGGAAGCTCCCCCTCGGGGACGCCGCCCTCGACCTTCACGCTGCTCGCGTCGATGACGGTGAGGAGCGGCACCTGGGGCATCACCCGGGCGCCCGGGTCGACCATCCGCTTGCCGATCGTGCCCGCGAAGGGCGCGCGGATGGTGGTGTAGCCGAGGTTTACCGCGGCGGCTTCCACCGCCACCAGCCCGAGCTCGAGCTGCGCCTCCGCGCCCTTGACCTGGGCGGCGGTGACCTTGCGCTGCCCGTCGACGTCGTCGAAGCTGCTCGGCGAGACGGCGTCCTTCTCGACCAGCGCGGCTACCCGCGCGCGGGAGACGTCGACGGCGTCGAGTCCCGCCTTGGCGGTTTCGACGCCGGCCTGCGCGGCGGCGAGCTGGGCTCGGGCCTGGCGCAGGGCGAGCGCGTAGTCGCGCTGATCGAGCTGGATCAGGACCTGATCCTTCTTGACCCGGTCCCCCTCGGCGACGTTCACCTTCTGGACCTCGCCGGGCAGCTTCGACACGATGGTGACGTCCTGCGCGGCGAGCAGCGTCGCCGGGAACTCCACCTGGCGCGCGAACGCCCGCCGGGCGACGCGGTAGGTCGAGACTCGCGCAGGCGGCGCGGGCCCGACCGCGCGCTGCTCCGGCGAGGCGCCCTGGCTCCGGCAACCCGAGGCGGCGAGCCCGCAGGCCAGCAGCAACGAAGCGAACGAGCCGAGCCCGACCCGGGCTCGTCGTCCTTGCCCTTCGACCGAGAAGGAGCGACTCATGAAGGCGGCCTCTCTTGCGGCGCCCGCCCTCCAGTCGGCCGCGCCGAGGAGTTCGCGGGTAGCGGTGCGCAAGCGCGGTACCTAGCCCCGGTCGCCGCCGGCCGCAAACCGGCGAGTCAGCCGCGTGGGGAGAGCCGACCGATCGGCCGACGCGCGGGGGCCGACGATCCACCCGCGCCCCGCGCGACTCGGCGCCCGGGGCGAGATGCGGCGTCGGGCCGCGCGGTGCGCGCGCGCTCAGTGGATGCGCTGACCGGGCCGGGCGCCCGCGTCGGGGGCGAGCACGAAGACCTCCGCGCCGCCGGGCCCCGCGGCGCAGATCATCCCCTCGCTGGTGCCGAACTTCATCTTGCGTGGGGCGAGGTTCGCCACGATCACGACCAGGCGCCCGACGAGCTGCTCGGGGCGGTAGGCCGCCTTGATGCCGGCGAACAGCGTGCGGCGCTCGTCGCCGCCGAGGCTGACCGTGAGCTTCAGGAGCTTCTGGGCCTCCTTGACGTCCTCGGCGGCGATCACGCGCGCCACGCGGAGATCGACTTTGGTGAAATCGTCGATCGTGCATTCCGGGGCCAGCGGCTCCGCGGCGAGGGGGGCGCCGTCGTCCTCCGCCGCCGCGGTCTCGGCGGGGCCGGCGCCGGCTGGTTCGGTGCTGACCGTGCTCTCGGCGACCATGGCGGCGACCGCCTTGGGGTCCACCCGCCCGAGCAGGTGCTGGAAGCGGCCGACCGGGGTGCCGAGCAGGGGCCGCGCGGCCTGAGCGAACGCCGTGATCGGCTCCCCGAGGAGCGCCGCCGTGTCAGCGGCGAGCTTGGGGAGCACGGGCGCGAGGTAGACGGCGAGCTGCCGGAAGAGGTTGAGCGCCACCGTGCAGACGTCCACCAGCTCGGCCGCGCGCGCGGGCTGCTTCTTCAGCTGCCAGGGCTGCTTGCGGTCGACGTACTCGTTGGCGCGGTCGGCGAGCGCCATCACCTCGCGCATCGCGCGGGCGAAGTCGCATTCGTCGTAGGCGCGCGCGATCTCGGCGCCCCGGGCGGCGGCGGCCGCGAAGAGCCCCTCGTCGTCGGGGTAGGTGGCGGCGAGCGAACGGCCTTCGACGAAGCGCGCGCTGCGGCTGGCGAGGTTCACCACCTTGCCGATCAGGTGAGAGTTCACCCGATCGACGAACTCCTCCAGGTTCAGATCGAGATCCTCGACGCGCGGTCCGAGCTTGCTCGCGTAGTAGTAGCGGAGGAAGGCGGGGTCGAGGTGGTCGAGGTAGGTGCGGACCAGCACGAACGTGCCGGTGCGCTTGCTCATCTTCTCGCCGTTGACGGTGAGGAAGCCGTGGATCTGCACCCGGCGCGGGAGCGAGAGGCCAGCCGTCTTCAGCATCGCCGGCCAGAAGAGCGTGTGGAAATAGGTGATGTCCTTGCCGATGAAGTGGTGGATCTCCACCTCCTCGCTCCGCCACCAGTCGTCGAAGCGCTCGCCGGTCTTTTCGCACCAGTCGGCCGTCGCGGCCACGTAGCCGAGGGGCGCGTCGAACCAGACGTAGAAGTAGTTGCCGGGCGAGTCGGGGATCTCGAAGCCGAAGTAGGGCGCGGGACGGGAGACGTCCCACGGCCGGAGGGGCTCGTAGCCGGGGCCCTCGCGCGCCGGCTTCTCGAGGAAGTGGCCGCGGAGGTAGTTCTGGATCTCGGGCTGCAGGCGCTCCCCGCCGGCGACCCATTCGACCAGGAACGGCCGCATCTGCTCGAGATCCACGAAGAGGTGCGGCGCGCTCCGGACCTCGGGGGTGGCGCCGCTCAGGGTGCTCACCGGGTGCTCGAGGTCGGTCGGCTCGTAGGTGCGGCCACAGCTCGAGCAGTTGTCCCCGGCCTGGTCCGGGGCGTGGCAGTGCGGGCAGGTGCCGCGCACGAAGCGATCGGCGAGGAACACACCGCGCGCGGGATCGAAGAGCTGCGCCACGCTCCGCTCGAAGACGAGCCCGGCGTGGCGGTGGGCCGCCCAGACCTCGTTGACGATCCGCCGGTTGGACGGGGAGTGGGTGCTCCCGTAGTGGTCGAACGCGATCTGGAAGTCCGCGAAATCGCGCTGGTGCGCCGCGCTCATCTCGCCGATCAGCGCCTCCTCGGGGCGCCCCTCTTCAGCCGCGCGGATCATGATGGCGGTCCCGTGGGTGTCGTCCGCGCAGACGTAGACCGCGCGGTGGCCGGCGAGGCGCTGGAAGCGGGCCCAGATGTCGGTCTGCAGGTACTCCACCAGGTGGCCGAGGTGGATGTGCCCATTGGCGTAGGGCAGGGCGCTCGTGACCAGGATGCGGCGGGCCATGGGGGCGGGAGCCTAGCGAAGCCGGTGGGTCGCGTCACCCCGCGCCGTGGCGGCGCCCTTGCGGGTCCGGCGTCCCAAGTCCACACTCGGCGACGGTGCGCGTCTGGCTGCTGATCCTGCTCACGGCCCTCGTCGCCTCGGTGGCGCCGGGGCGGCCGCGCCTCGCCACGGACGCCTTCCCCGGCGGCGGCGCGGCCGCCGCCAGCGCGGAGCCGAGGCGCCCGGCGCCAACGGATCGCCCCGTCGCGCTGCCGCCGGCGCCAGCTGGCGTCGTCGCCCTGGCGGAGCGTCGACCCGACCTGCCGGGCTCCGACGCGGAGCCCCGCGCGCTCCTCGCGGGTGCGGTCACCGTCGTCGGCGACGTGGCCGCGCCGCTCGAGGCGGTCGAGCCCGGTTGGGCGCCGTGGTCGGTCACGGCGTGGCGCCGGGTGGCGCCCCGCGCGCGCGCGCCGCCCGCCTGAGGTCCCCGCTGGCGCAGCGGCTCGCTCGCACCTGCGCGGGCCGCGTCCTGCGCGCTCACGCGACGGCGTGCCTCGCGCACGCGAAATGACCTCGACCTGGCCCGGTGGCGGCAGGCGGAGCCGCACCGCGCCTGGGGCTCGGGATCCTGGCTCACCCGCGGGGTGAGCCAAGGGGTCGTGCTCCGTCTCGCCTTCTCCGCCGAAAGGAAGCGACGCCATGTCGCAACCAGGTCCGACGCCTGCGGACCAGCCGGACCGGATCGAGCCCCAGCCGGTGGCGGAGCCCACGAGCGCCGTCATCAAGCCGCTGCTCTGGATCCTGATCCCGCTGGTCGGCTTGATCGTCTACGCGGTGTTCCTGATGTAGACGGCGCTGGCGCCTC
>CAYVRP010000030.1:16858-59429 GCA_964454025.1 uncultured Polyangiaceae bacterium
GGCGCCTCGCCACGGTAAGCTGATCGGTGTGCGTCGCGCGCGCTGCCTCGTACCCGCTCTCGCCGTCGTGCTCGGCGCGGTCGCCGGCCCCCGCGCGGCCCACGCCGAGGAGGCGCTCTGGGGGCCGGACAAGGCGCTCCATCTCGGCGTGGGCGTCGTCATCGGAGGTGGCGGCTACGCGCTCGCGGCCCCGGTGCTGGACGCCCGCTGGCAGCGCGCGGCCGTAGGCGGCGCGGCCGTCGTCGGCGCGGGGCTCGCGAAGGAGGGGTGGGACGCGCTCGGGCACGGGGACCCCTCGGGGGTGGATCTGGCCTGGGATCTCGCCGGCGGCGCGCTCGGGGTCGGCCTGGCCCTGGCCGTCGATCGGCTGGTGCGCGGGCCGCGTCCGCGCCCGTCCCCGCCGCGCCCTGGACCGCTCGTCGGGGCCTCCGCGCCGGGCGCGCGGCCCTGGCTCCTGCCGTGAGGCCGCGATCGCGCCGGATCGCGCGGGCCGCGGGCGCCGCCGCGGCCTCGCCCGGCCTGTCGCGGGTCTGCCGCCGCCGCTATGCTCCGCGGGTTCGAGGCATCCATGGCGATCCCGAGCGTCCGTCCCACCCCCGTCGGCCCCCAGTCGATCGTGAGCGTGCTGGGCGTGACCTACGTTCACCGCCACACCAGCGACGGCGGGGACATGTACCACACGGAATTCGGGCTCCCTTTCGCCGATCTGCTCGAGCTCGAAAACTGGTACGAACGGTCCTGGTTCCTGGCCCACCGCCAGCGGTTGAAGGGCACGAGCGCGGTCTACCGGATCCGCACCAAGGAGGTCGAGGGGCGGCGCCTCGATCTGGTGGTGAAGAACTGCCGCGTCGGCGAGGACGTCCCGCTCGACACCAAGACGCTGCTCGAGTTCATCAACACGGAGTTCAACAGCCCGTGGGAGGAGTTCGCGCTGGTGATGGAGCTCCGCCAGGGCAAGCACGGGCCCTCCTCGCTCCAGATCCAAACGCAGGAGCCGCTCGCCATCTACGTGCCTCCACAGGTGATGCAGCTCTGGCAGAGCGGGCGCTCGGTCGACAAGTTCAACCGGATCAAGGCGCGCCACCCCGGCGTCGACATCGACATCCTGCGCCAGTACAAGCTCATCTACCGCTGGATCGAGGGGGAGGACATCGTGGAGTTGCTGACCGAGCGCGCGCGCCTCGAGGGCCAGGCGCTGGACCGCCGGCTCCAGGCGATGACCCGGCAAGCGATCGCCGACCTCGACCGCAAGGGCTTCGCCGTCGCGGACATGAAGCCGGCGCACGTCATCATCGGTGAGCGAGACGTCGCCGAGATCGACGCCCTCGGGCGCGACGGGGGACCGCGCGCCCGGCCGCGGCAGGTCGCGCGCGTTCGCCGGCTGCTGCGGCAAGGCCGCTACTCCGTCGTCGACTACGAGCTCTTGCTCAGGACGGCGGCCTGGGAGGCCGAGGTCAAGGCCGAGCGTCGCCACACCTACCTCGACGATCAGCGGGCGCGGTTCGTGCCGACCGAGCTCCCGGCGCACCTCCAGCTCACCGAGGTCTTCGGGGTGCCCTACGTGTGCGGGCACGTGGAGAGCACGGGCGGGATGCTGTGGGTCGTCGGCCGCAACGGGCGCCTCTTCGACTACTTCCTCCCCGAGCGCTGGCGGACCAGCCAGAGCGTGCTGCTGTCCACCTCGAACGAGGTCTACTACGTGCGCACCAAGGACAACATCCACCTGGTGCGCAAGACCTCGCGGGTCGGGGAGATCCCCCCCCCGATCTTCGGGGACGAACGCGACGCCAGGGCGCGCGAGCGCGGCTTCAACAGCCCCTTCGAGGCCTTCTCGGTGGCCCAGCGGCTGTCGGACGCCGGCGTCCCCACCGTCTTCGTGCGCGCCATCTACCGGACGGGCACCCCCAAGGTGGAGGCGTCCGCCGACCCCCGGCGCTTCGCCACTCACGCCCACCTGATCGGGATCGACGGGGCGCCCATCCTGCAGCCGGAGCGCAACTACCTCACGCTCCGCGGCTACTTCAACGGCAGCGACAACTGGGCGGCGAGCGGCGAGGGCCCCATCCTGCGCCCGATGGACCTCCGGGCCGCGCGCCTGGCCGGGTTGCTGCCGCGGGAGGTCACCGAGCACGTGCTCGAGCGCGTCCGCGCCCGCGTGCGCGAGGCGGGGTTCGACGGCACGCTGCTGGCGGAGAACGACCTGCTGCTCTCGATCGCGCCGGGTCAGGGCTTCATCATCGACGACGAGGGCGAGATCGAGGCCCGGATCTCGAACCTCGAGCTCATCTTCCCGCTCTGACCGGGCGGCGGCGGTGGGGGGCTTCCGCCCGACGGCGCGGGGGTGCTACGCCGTCGCGGCGGGCGCGCGAGGTGCCCCGCGGGAGCGCGTCGCCATGGGACACCTGACGGGCAAGGTCGCGATCGTCACCGGCGCCGGTGGCGGTATCGGTCGCGCCGTGGCGCGCCTGTTCGCCGCGGAGGGCGCCGCCGTGGTGGCGGCGGATCTCGGGGTGGCCCGCGACGGCAGCGGCGAGGACCCCGGGGTGGCGCGCGGCGTCGCCGAGCAGATCGTCGCCCAGGGCGGGCGCGCGATCGCCGTGACGGAGTCGGTGGCGCCGACCCGCGGGGCGGCCGCCATCGTCGCGGCCGCCGTCGAGGGGTTCGGGCGGCTCGACGTGCTGGTCAACGCCGCCGGCCTCGGCCGCGACGCCCCGCTCGACGAGGTCGACGACCTCGACTGGGACGCCGTGCTCGGCGCGCAGGCGACCGGAACCCTGCGGACGATGCGCGCGGCGCTCCCTGCGCTGCGGGCGGCGCGCGGCCGGATCGTGAACACCACCAGCCTCGCGGGCCTCATCGGCGGTGCCGGTCAGGCCTGTCACGCGGCGGCGGACGCTGCCGTCCACGCCCTGACGCGGACGGCGGCCATCGAGCTGCAGCGCCACGGGGTGACGGTCAACGCCGTCGTTCCCCTCGCCCGGACGCGGCTCACCGAGGGGCTCCCTCGGCTCGCGGAGGTGGACGCGCTGACGCCGGAGCACGTCGCCCCGGCCTATCTGTTCCTGGGCAGCGACCTGTGCGGCGACCGGACGGGGCAGGTCATCGCCATCGCGGGCGGACGCATCAGCACCTTCCGGGTGCAGGAGTCCGGGGGGCGGTTCAAGGAGGCGGCGGGTGAGGCGTGGACGGCGGCCGAGATCGCCGAGCACTGGGCCTCGATCGCGAGGGGGTGAGCGCGGCCAAGGGATCACGCGCTGCCCGGCTCGCGCGGACGCGGGCGGACGGGCTCGCACCGGACCGGCATCGGTGCGGGTCGGCCGCGACGGGCGCAGAGGAGCCGATTGCTGGCCCGGCGGTCGGGTGTTAGCTTTCGAGGCCCCGGGGCGACCGCACCGCTCGATCCCTCGGCGCTCCGATGCTCCGCGAGCCGACGATACCGATCTTCCTGTGGATCGCGACGGCCATCCTCCTTCACATCCTCGGGGTCGGAGGCTCGGAGCGGGTCGTCGCCCACGTGGAGGCGCGGCGGGATCTGCAGCGCTTCGTCGGCGCGCTGGTCCGCGAGGCCCGGCTCGGCGGGCAGCCCATCGAGGTCGCGCTCCTCGACGACCGGCCCTCGCCCCCCGCCGAGCCGCCCCCGGAGGGTCCGGCGCCGCCGGACGCGCCGCCGGACGCGCCGCCGGACCCCGACGAGCCGCCGGAGCCGGACGACCCGCCCATCACGCCCGAGCCGGCGCCGCCCCAGCTCCCCGATCAGCCCCCCGTGCCACTCTCCGCGGAGGAGCGCCCGCCCGAGGCGACCAAGCCGCAGGAGCTGGTCGTCACGCCGATGGATCGGCGCGTCGCGGTGGTCCAGCACGCCGCCCCCGACCAGGAGGACAACCCGGACGCGAGGTTCATCGCCGACGAGGCGAACCACGTCGACGAGGAGACGCAGGCGTCCATCACCGCGAACGACCGGAACGACCCCGACCCGAGCCCGGGCGCGGCCCATGAGGGGCCCTCGCTCGACCCGGGCAACGCGGAGGACACGCGCGTCGCCCAGTCCCAGGACGCGCCCGGGGAGAGGGACGTCGCGCCCCCCCTCGAGCCCGCGGCCGCGGCCTCTCCGCCGCCGCTGCCTCCGACTGGGGCGCTCGCGCGCGCCGGGCGGCGCCCTTCGGAACCGCCGCTCCCGGTGCCCGGGGCTCGGGGCCGACCCGCCGAGGACGCCGTCGAGGCCCGGCCCGCGCTTCCTGGCACCGAGGGCGGGTCCTGGTCCGTGTCGTCCGGCGCGGCTGGGCGCACGGCGCGCGCGGCCGAACCGGGTACGGCGCGGCGGCTGCCCCCCAGCGCGCGCCCGCAGGAGCTCTTGGGATACGGCCGCCAGGGGACGACCGCGAACGGCGTGAACCTCAACCTGAGCCGCGACGACGCGACGGCGGTCATCGGCGCGGACCAGCTCGCGCTCGAGCGCCGCCGCGACGGGGAGCGCCGCCGCAGCGAGCACCGGGGCTCCTGGTCCCAGATGGGCATCGAGCGGTGGCGCGCGTCGATCGAGAACTACGTCGCCTCGGTGAAGCCAGGCAACCAGACCGCGTTGAACGCGGCGCGGGTCCCGTTCGCCAGCTACCTCAACCAGATCCACCAGCGGATTCACCCGATCTTCGCCGACTCGTTCCTGCGTTCGCTCGACGCGCTGCCGGCGTCCGATCCGCTCAACCGACCGGATCTGGCCACCCACCTCGAGATCGTCGTGCACCGCGACGACGGGCGTCTGGTGCGCATGGGCGTCACCAAGTCGAGTGGGGTCACCGCCTTCGACGTCGGGGCGCTGGAGTCGGTGCACGCCGCGGCGCCGTTTGGCCGGCCTCCCGCGGTGATCGTGTCCCCGGATGGCAACGTCTACCTGCACTGGGAGTTTCACCGGGATCCCATCTATGCCTGCTCGACCTTCAACGCCCGGCCCTACATCCTGAAGGTGGACCCCGCGGAGGCGCCGCCGAAGGTGCCGCCTCCGCGGCGCCCCGACGACGCCGCGCGCGACGAGCGCCACGGGGCGATTCGGCGCGCGGGCAGGGACCTGTCCGGGTGAGCGCCTCCCGCGGTGTCAGCGGTGGATCCCAGCTGACCGTCCGAGGGCGGGGCGCGCGGGTCCGGCCGGGGTTTCCCCCTTACCGGAGTCGATCCTCGTGAGTGCCGTCGGAGTCTCCGAGCTCGAGTGCGCCAGCCCCCGAGGCGGCGCGCGGGGGCCGTCACCGGGGCTCTTCACCCTGCAGGCGGTGTCCGGGGTAGGGCTGCGGCTGCTGGTGCTGCTCGGCTTGGCGGCGGCGTTGCTCAGCCGGGCGCTCGCCCCGGCGCTGCCGGGGACCGCCGCCGGGCTGGATCGCTGGATCGGCGTCAGCCGGGCGCTGGGCGCGGTCACCAGCGCCCAGTTCTTCGTCGTCGGCAGCATGGTCCTGGTGTGGCTCGCGGTGGCGTCGCTGGCGGAGTCGCGGCTGCCGGTCGCCGCCCGCGTGGTGGCGCTGCCTCTCAGCTTCACCGTGATCGTCATCGCCGTCGCCGCCGTCGTCTCCACCATCGAGCCTCGTTGGCTGCTCTGGCTCGGCGCGTCGAGCGGCCTGGTCGCGGTCGCCAGCGCCCCGCGGGCGCTCTCCGCGGGCGCGTCGCGGGCGGCGGGGCTGGTGGTCCTGGTCGCGGGGCTCTCGGCCTTCGTCGAGATCCTCGCGCGCGCCCTCGCGCTGCGCTCGGGCGAGCGCGCGCTCGCCGGGTGGTTTTGGGGCGCGCAGGCGGTTGCCACGGTGTCCTTCGTGCTCGAGCTGGTCGCGCTGCTGCTGGTCGCGCTGTGGGTCGGCGGGAGAAGGACTTGGGGGGCCGCCGTCGGCGCCGCGGTGGTGGCGGCGGTCGCCGTGGCGACGACCGCCGCCGGGATCCGCGGCCTGGGGGTCGATGCGCACCCCGTCGAGGTGTTCCTGGCCCGCGCGCTCGGTGAGCTCACCCGCCACCCGCGCCCGCTCGTTCCGCTGAGCATGTTGCACGCCCTGGAGGTGGCGCGGTACGCGCTCGTGCTGGTCGCGGTCCTGGTCCCCGCCCGCGCCCCGACCAGCGCCGCCGCCCTGGCGCTGGCGCTGCTCGCGGTCGGGAGCACGGACGTCCCCGCGTGCGCCGTGATGCTGGCCATCGCGGCGCTGCTCGCTCCGCTCGGCGCCGTGCACCTCGCCGCCGCCGCCGGACCGCTCCCGCACCCCTCCGGGGCTGCGTCCGCCACCGCCCCCGGCGCGCCCGAGGAGCCGTCCCCGCCGGTCACGCCAGGCGGGCTACCCCCGGCGCGCGCCGACGCGCCCGAGTCCCTCGAGGCAGCGAGGTCCCCGACCGCCGCGCCCACCACCGCACCGGCGCCTGCGGTCCGTCCAGAGTGACCGCGCGAGCGCGCCGGAGGAGGGGGGCGTCAGGCCTGCTCGGAGGCGAGGCGCACGCAGACGGCCACCACCTCCATCGCCGAGCGCACCTCGGCGAGCGGAGGCCGGGTGGGGGAGATGCGGATGTTGGTGTTCTTCGGATCGCGCCCGCCGGGGTACGTCGCTCCCGCCGGCGTCAGCGCGACGCCGGCCTCCTTGGCCAGCGCCACCACGCGGTCCGCCACCGGCCGGGTCGTGTCGAGGCTGACGAAGTAGCCGCCCCGCGGGCGGGTCCAGGTGGCGAGGCCGGAGTCGGCGAGCTCGCCCCGCAGCACCTCCTCCACCGCCTCGAATTTCGGACGGAGCAGGCGGGCGTGCTCGCGCATCAGGCCAGGGATGCCCCCGGGGTACTCGCCGAGGAAGCGGACGTGGCGGTACTGCTCGATCTTGTTGGGCCCGATCATCTGCGTGCCCATCAGCTCCGTCAGGTAGGCGACGTTCGCCGCGCTCGTGCCCAAGAAGCCGATCCCGGCGCCGGCGAAGGTGATCTTCGAGGTCGACCCGAAGAGATAGGCCCGGTTCGGGTGCCCCGCCTCGGCGCAGGCGCGCACCAGGTTGAGCGGGCGCGGCGGCGCGTCGTCGAGGTGATGAACCGCGTAGGCGTCGTCGGCGAAGATCGTGAAGTCGGGGGCGGCGGTAGGCATCGCCGCCAGGCGCCGGACGACCGCGTCCGACACGACGTCTCCGGTGGGGTTGCTGTACGTCGGCACGAAGATCATGCCGCGCACCGCGGGATCGCCCGCGACCAGGCGCTCCACCGCGTCCACGTCCGGGCCGTCCCCCGTCATCGGCACCGGGAGCATCTCGATGCCGAGCCGCTCGAGCATGGTGAAGTGGCGGTCGTAGCCGGGGACCGTCACCACGAACCGGGTGGGGCTCCGGCTCCACGGGGCCGGGCTGCCCACGACGCCCAGCAGCATCGCCCACATCAGCGTGTTGGAGAGCAGCGCGAGGCTCGAGTTGTTGCCCACGATCATCTCTGCGGGCGTGACCCCCAGGACGGGCGCGAACAGCTCCCGCGCCTCGGGCAGGCCCGCGACGCCGCCGGGGTAGTTGCGGATGGCGATCTTGCTCGGCGTCACCAGGGTGCGCTCGTCGACGATGGTGAGCATCCGGTTCGAGAGATCGAAGTTGTCGTCCCCCGGTTGCCCGCGCGTCAGATCGAGCTTGAGTCCCCGTGCCTTGAGCGCCTGGTAGCGTTCCGTCGTGTTCATGGTGGCTTCGGACGCTCCTCATGCCCTGGGTCGCGGCCGAACGCCACCGGAGTTCGCCGGGAGCACCGGCGTCGGCGCCGCCAACCGCGCGGTCACAAGGAGGGGCCGGGCCGGGCGACGCCCCGGCGCCGGTCGCGAACCGCTGGCGAGGCGAGCTCCGCGGGTCAGGCCCCTTCCTGCCGCGCTCGCTTCCGCTTCTTCGTCTTGCGGTCCGTCATCTGCCGGGGCGTCGCCGCGTCTGCCCGCGGGGGGTCCTCGTCGCCCTCCCCCGTCAGGCCGTCCTTGAAATTGCGGATCCCCGAGCCCAGGTTCCGGCCGAGCTGCGGCAGCCGCGACGCGCCGAAGAGGACCAGCACGACCAGGAAGATGATGAGGAGCTGGGTGGGGCCGACGGCCATGGCGATGCCTCCCAGGGGCGCGGTATCACTCCGGGGCGACCGGCGCAACCGACCGGCCGCGCGCGCCCGGCGCGTCCTCCGCCGGGGCGTGCCCCTTTCGACCGACGGGGTCGATGGTATGCTGGGCGGCGCGGCGCCCGGTCGCGGGCGGGCAGGCACATGGTCGCTCACCACTCCCTCGTCGGCTCCCTGGCCGCAGCAGCGATCACGCTCTCTGTGGCGCATGCGTCGGCGCAGTACGAGGGCGACCCCGTGCAGCCCTGGGGCAAGGGCACGGTCGGCGGCGCCCTGCTCGGCGCCGAAGCGGTGATGCTGACGGAGGCGATCATCGGGGTGAAGCCAGCCTGGGCCTACGTGGTGGGCGGGGTCGCCGGCGCGGCCGGCGGAGGCTTCGGCGGCTACTTCGCCGAGGAGCGGGCGACGGCCAAGCTCTCGCTCTACCTGCTGGCGGGGGGCATGGCGCTGGTGATCCCGACCACGATCGTGGTGCTGGACCGCACCGCCTACGAGCCCCCGGTCCAGTTCACGCAGGACGCGCCCCCAGAGGACGAGCCCCTCGCGGAGCCGCCCCGGCCGACCGACACGCTCGATGCGGCCCCGCCGGACGAGCAACCTCGCGCCCAGGCGCCCTCGCTCGAACCAGGTTCGGCGCGTCGGCTGGCACTCGCGAGGCCCGGCGGGCGCGAGAGCGCGCGGGCGCCGGGCTGCGACCCACGTCGGGTTTCGCCGCGTCCCCTGCTCGGGCTCGGTCCGCGCTCATTCGTGCTCGCGGTGCCGGCGGTGGAGGTGCGAGAGGTGTATACCCCGCGTGAGCGGCGCGATCTCGGGGCGCCGCGGGCGACCGAGGTGCGGGTCCCGGTGTTCTCTGCCGTGTTCTGAGGCCGGGCGTTAGCGGCTTGGCAGCCTCCGGCCCCTGTGCGACCTTTCGGGGGACCCCGGAACCAGTCGTCCGCGGGCACACGTTCCCGCGACGGGCAACACCAGCATGCCGCAGCCAGCCCCGCCGCCACGGCCCCCGACCAAGAAGCGAGGCGAGGACCCCGTCCTCGGCAAGGTGATCGCCGGCCGCTACCGCCTGGCGGCGCGCATCGGCGAGGGAGGGATGGGGATCGTGTACCGGGCGCGCCACGTGCTCATCGACCGCGTGGTGGCCGTGAAGCTCATCCGGCCCGATCTGCGCGGCGAGACGCACCTCAGGGCGTGGATGCTGCGCGAGGCGCGGGCGGCGCACCGCGTCGACCACGCCCACATCATCGATATCCACGACATCGGGGAGACCGACGAGGGCGAGCTCTATCTGGTCATGGAGTATCTGGTCGGGACGGCCCTCTCCGCCGAGGTGTCGCGGGGCCAGATGCCCATCGCTCGCGCCGTGGACATCCTCGAGCAGATGGGGGCGGCGCTCGCCCGCGCGCACGACCTCGGCGTCGTGCACCGCGACCTGAAGAGCGACAACATCCTGCTCACGACGCGCGGCGGCCGGAAGGACTTCGTCAAGATCCTGGATTTCGGGCTCGCCGCACTGGCGCACGATCCGCGGCTCGCCCCCAAGGGGGCGGTGTTCGGCACGCCGGAGTACATGTCGCCCGAGCAGGCGCGCGGCGAGCAGGCGGGCCCCCAGTCTGACCTGTACGCCCTGGGCGTGCTCTTCTTCGAGATGCTGACCGGGCAGCTCCCGTTCCGGTCCAACGATCGCGACACCCTGCTGGAGATGCAGCGGACCGCGCCGGCGCCCCGCCCGTCATCGCTGCGCAAGGACTGCGACCCGGTCGCCGAACGCATCATCCTCAAGCTGCTCGAGAAGGACGTCCGGCGCCGCTACCGCGACGGGCACCACCTCCTCGAGGAGCTCAAGGCGTTCCAGCGCTCGCTGCCGAGCGTGTCCTGGGAGAAGGACGGCGAGGCGGCGCCGCCGCCGGCGCTGCCCCCCCCGCCCCCGCCGCGCGCGCCCGGGGTGGTGGAGTGGGCCAGTCGCGCCGGGCTGTTCGCGCGCATGGGCGCCCGCGCGTACCCGTCCGGGAACGCGCCCCAGGAAGTGACCTCGGCCGTCGCCACGGCGTGGGACCTGGCGGCGCGCGCGAACGCGCTCGAGGGGGAGGTCGCCAGCTACACCCGCAAGCTCGAGGCGCTCGAGCGCCGCGGCCGGGCGCTCCGCGCCGAGATCGGCCGCAAGGTGGAGGAGCTCGCCCACGAGGAGTCGCGCTCGCTGCGCGACGCCGCGGCCTACGGCGAGGAGGAGGACGCCGCGCGGCGCGACTACAAGCGCGCCCAGCAGGCGATGGTGGAGGGCGTCGCGAAGGCGGATCAGGCCGAGCAGCGGGGCCAGGGTACGCGCGCCATCTACGAGCAGGCCGGCGCGGCGCGGGCGCTCGTCGAGGCGAAGCGCGAGTGGTTGCAGACGCGCGAGGCTCGCCGGCTCGGTCGCGAGGCCACCGCGAGGGACCTGCGGCGGCAGATCGAGGAGCTGCGCGCTCAGCTGGCGCGCTACGCCGAGGCGCTCGAGGAGGATCTCGCGTCCGGACGCGAGAAGGTGGCCGCGCGGTCCCGCGAAGGCATCCGGTACGAGGAGCAGTTCCACGAGGTGTCGACCTTCCTGATCAACCACCTGCGCGCGAAGCCCGAGTGTCGTGACCTGATGAACGAGCTGCAGGGCAACGGCGCCTCGAGCGCCGAGGCGGGGCTCGGGTCCGGCGCCGCCCCCCGGGCCCAGCGCTCGACGCCCTCGAACGGCCGGGAAAGCTGACCGCCAGGGCCTCCCGGCCGCCGCGCGGTGCGGCCCTGATGGTGGCGCTCAGCGCGGCGCGGCGCTCGAGAGCGCGCGGTAGGCGCGGTAATGCGCGATCACCCGCACGACGTAGTCCTGGGTTTCCGGATAGGGCGGGATGCCGCCGTGCCGGATGACCGCGCTCTCGCCGGCGTTGTAGGCGGCGAGCGTCAGCTCGAGGTCGCCGTTGAAGAGGTTCGCGAGCACGCGCAGGTAGCGCGTGCCGCCGAAGATGTTCTGGCGCGGGTCGAACGCGTCGGTGACCTGCATCCGTTGCGCGGTCGCCGGGATGAGCTGCATCAGGCCGCGGGCGTCCTTCGGCGAGACAGCGCGCGGATCGAAGTCGCTCTCGACCTTGATGACGGCGCGGATCAGCTCCTCGGGGATCTGGTACAGGATCGCGGCCTGGCGGATGTACGGATCGTAGCGGGTGACGCGGTCCGGGGACCGGTCCCGCGGCGCCGTGGCCCGTGCGGCGGGCGGATCCGAGCGCGCCACGAGCACCGACGCGCGGCTCTTGGGCTTGCTGGTGAACGAGATGACACCGTCCTCGTCCACGGTCTTGTAGATGTCAGCGTGGCTCGGGGGCGCCACGGCCAGGGCCAGGCCGCCGACGACCCCGGCCGCGACGCGGGACGAACGAGGGCGCAGGCGAGGCAGACGCACGAGGGAATGGTAGCGGTGAGGCGCCGGGACCGGCAACTCCAGTGGGGAACGCGCGGTCCGGGCCGCCCATTCCCGTCGACCCCGACCGCGCCCGGGGCGCCTCGGCGCGGCGCCCCCGGGGGGGCGTGACGGTCGGTCAGTCGTCGGAAGTCAGGTAGGTGTAGCTCCGGAGCGCCTGCTCGTAGTGCCGGAGCAGCGTGCGCACCTGGGCGTTGTCGAGCTTGCCCTCCGCCAGGGCGCGCTCCGCCTGCTTGCGCACCGACTCGGACATCGCGAGCGGGTCGTACTCCACGTACCTGAGCACGTCGGCGATGCTGTCCCCCTTCACCATGTGCTTGATCTGGTACGAGTCCTCGGTGGCGCGGATGTGGACGGCGTTGGTGTCGCCGAACAGGTTGTGCAGATCCCCCAGGATCTCCTGGTAGGCGCCGTTGAGGAACATGCCGAGGTAGTAGGGCTCGCCCTCGACGTAGGTGTGGACGTCGACCGTCCGGCGCTCGTCCTCCAGATCGATGAAGCGGTCGATGACCCCGTCGCTGTCGCAGGTCACGTCCGCGAGGGTGGCGCGCACGCGCGGCTCCTCATCGAGGCGATGGATGGGCATGATCGGGAAGAGCTGGTCGATCGCCCACACGTCGGGCGCGGACTGGAAGACGCTGAAATTGCAGTAGTACGTCGCGCTCATCGTCTGCTCGAGGCCGAGCAGCTCCTCGGGCACGAACTTGAGGCGGTCCACCGTCGCCTGGATCTTCTCGCAGCAGCACCAGAAGAGGCGCTCGGCCTGGGCGCGTTCGCGCAGCGACAGGTACCCGTACTTGAACAGGTTCTGCGCCTCCTCCTTGGCCTGGTTGGCGTCGTGCCACGACTCCTGGACGTTCTTCGGCAGGATCCCCTGGTAGGTTTCGTAGAGCTCCTGCAGCAGGCGGTGCGCGTCGGGTCGCGGCTCGACCGGGTCGCCGAGGCGAACGGTGCTGGCCCCCACCACCTCGACGACGAGCACCGAGTGGTGGGCGGCGATGGCGCGGCCGCTCTCGCTCACGATCGTCGGCACCGGGACGTTGGCCTGCTTGCAGACGGACTGGATGTGGGCGACGACGTCCGCCGCGTACTCGCTGAGCCCGTAGTTGGTCGAGGCGTGGAAGTCCGTCTTGGAGCCGTCGTAGTCGATCGCGAGCCCGCCGCCGACGTCCAGGTAGCCCATCTGGCAGCCCAGCCGCTTGAGCTCGACGTAGATGTGGGACGCCTCCTGGAGGGCGTTCTTGATGGGGATGATGCTCGAGATCTGGCTGCCGATGTGATAGTGGAGCAAGCAGAGGCAGTCGTTCAGGCCGTAGGCGGTGAGGCGATCGACGAGCTCGCAGGTTTCGGAGGCGGAGAGGCCGAACTTCGCCCGCTCCCCGCCGGACTCCTTCCAGCGTCCGACGCCGCGCGCCGTCAGCTTCGCGCGCACGCCCAGCTGGGGGCGGATGCCGAGCTTCTGGTAGGCGCGGACCACCACGTCCACCTCCTCGAGGCGCTCGAGCACCACGATCACGGTCTTGTCCAGCCGCTGCGCGAGCAGGGCGGTCTCGATGTATTGCGCGTCCTTGTAGCCGTTGCAGATGATGAGTCCGCCCGGGGTCGACATGGCGGAGAGCGCGATCAAGAGCTCCGGCTTGCTCCCGGCCTCGAGCCCGAAGTCCCAGGGGCGACCGAACTCCACCACCTCGTCGACCAGGTGGCGCTCCTGGTTGACCTTGACCGGGTACACTCCGCGGTAGCGCCCCTCGTAGCCGTACTCGGCGATGGCTTGCGCGAAGGCCTGGTTGATCTGCTGGATGCGGTGGCCCACGACGTCGGCGAAGCGGATGAGCAGCGGCGGCTCCACCCCCCGCGCGCGCAGGCTCTCGGTCAGCTCGAACAGGTCGATGTTCGGGGTCGCCTGGCCCGTCGGCGACACGGAGACGTGAGCGCGCTCGTTGATGGTGAAGTAGGGGGCGCCCCAGCCGTTGATCTGGTACTGCGCGGCGCTGCGCTCGATGGACCAAGGACCGTCCGCCCGAGGCTCCTTCGAGGGACGCGGCGGGCGCTCGGACGGGATGGCCATCGCCGAGACGCTACTTTCCCGCCGGGGTAGGTTCAAGCGGAATGCGGCGCCCCGGCCGCCCCGCGGCGTCCGGTGCGGCGGCGAGCCGCACCGCGCCCTACCAGGGGAAGAGCGCCGTCGGCAACGCGTCGAGCTTGAAGAGCGCGAGGAAATCCATCAGCGCCGCCACCGTGACGTGGACCAGGAACCCGGCGTAGATGCTCCGCGTGTGCATCGCCAGGGAGCCGAGGACGACGCCGGCGACGATCGCCCCGTTCGCCTCCAGGTAGGGCTTTCCATAGTGGATCATGCAGTACGGCACCGCCATCGCGAAGATCGCGGCCGAGCCCAGCGAGCGGCGGAGGGCGCCGACCATGAAGCCGCGGAAGAACATCTCCAGCGTGAAGAACTGGAACCAGTACATCGCCTCCCAGACCAGAAAGTCGAACCAGCTCCGCGACGAGAGCTTGTAGAACGGGTAGTAGGTGCCGAAATCGGGCTGGCTCGCCACCAGGGCGGTCGCGGGGAGCACGATCAAGAGGCAGAGCGCGTAGATCCACGCATGGGACCAGAGTCCGCGCACCCGGAGCCCGAGATCGAGGAGGCTGTCGCGCGGGAAGAGGAGCTTGTAGAGCGGGAACGGCACGGCCACGTACCCGATGAACCGCGCCAGGGTCCACCAGGCGAAGCTGTAGAGCTCGTCGAAGCGCGCCATGTCGAGCCAGGGCCACCCGTCCGCTTCCAGCGTGAGCAGCCAGGGCTTCAGGGTTTCGGAGTAGACGCGCCGTCCGCCGTAGTACTCCTGCCAGGTGAGGACGACCGCGGTGACGACGAGGACGACGGCCGGACGGTAGTCGAACGGCACGGGCTCGCTCCCGCGGGGCTCGCGCGGGGCAGGGAGCGCCGCCGGGCGCCGGCGGCGGAGGCGCACGATCCGGGCCGGGCGGCTCGCCGTCGCGGGGAGCGCGGGCCCGCCGCGACGGCGAAGCGGGGGACGCCCGGGGCGCGGGGCGCGAGCCGGGGCCTCGGGGCGGCGCCGCCACCCGAGCGCCTCGCGGTCGATCGCGACCCAGGAGGAGCCGAAGAACCACCGGACGACCGGGGCGAGGGCGAGGAGGACCGGGATCGGCAGCAAGGACTTGATCGGCGGGTAGGCGAGCAGCGCCTGGAACAGGCTCGGCTCGGCCATCCGCGTCAGCGGCAGCTCGGGCGCGGCTGCCAGCGTCGAAGCCAGCCAGAGCGCGGCGCTCCCGATCATCCCCTCACCCGCCGACGGCCGTCGCCGCCGCGGCGCGCAGGCGCGCCACCGTGCGCGCCGGGCCGAGCACCGCCATCACGTCGAACAGCGGGGGGCTGGCGGCGCGACCCGTCAGGGCGACCCGGGCGGGCTGCGCGACCTGCTTGAGCTCGCGCCCCGGCCGCTCGAGCCAGGTGCGGAAGCGTTCCTCGAGCACGTCGGCGCGCCAGGGCGTCACGGCGCTGAGCGCGTCGGCGAGCTCGCCGAGCACGGGGCTCGCGTCGGGGACGAGGAAGCGGGCCGCCGCCTGGGCGTCGAGCTCTGGCGGCTCGCGGAAGAAGTAGTCCAGGGCGAACGCGGCCTCCGCGTAGGTCCGCGCGCGCTCGCGGACGTGGGGGAGCGCGGCGCGGATCAGGTCCGCGTCGGGCGCCGCGAGCCCGCGGGCCTCCAGGAACGGGGTGACGGCCTGCACGTAGGTGTCGGTGTCGGTGAGCCGCTCCTGCTTGAGGTGCTCGAAGTTGACGTCCAAGAACTTCTTCTCGTCGAACCGGCCGGCGCTCTTCCCCACGTGGTCCCAGTTGAAGAGCGCGATCAGCTCCTGCCGGCTGAACACCTCCTGATCCCCGTGCGACCACCCGAAGCGCACGAGGTAGTTGAGCACCCCCGTCGGCGCGTAGCCGCGGCTCCGGTAGTCCTGCACCGCCACGGCGGCGTGGCGCTTGCTGAGCTTCTCGCCCTTCGGCGAGAGCATCATCGGCAGGTGCGCGAACTCCGGCGGCGTCCAGCCCAGCGCCTGGTAGATGAGCAGCTGGGGCGCGGTGTTGATCAGGTGGTCGTCGCCGCGCGCGACGAGCGTGATGCCCATGTCGTGGTCGTCGACCACGCAGCTCAGGTTGTAGAGGGGGAAGCCGTCCGAGCGCATGAGGACGAAGTCCTGGAGCTGGGTGTTCGGCGTCGTGACGGCGCCGCGGACCCGGTCCAGCACGGTCGTCTCGCCGTCGCGCGGCGACTTGAAGCGGACCACGTAGGGAGCCCCCGGCGGCCAGTCGCGGCGGTCGCGCCACCAGCCAGGGTAGACGAACTGCGCCTTGGGGTCGCGCGCCCGGAGCTCCGCCCGCGCGGCCTCGAGCTCCTCCTTGGTCGCGTAGCAGCGATAGGCGGTCCCCGCCTCGACCATCTCGTCCACCACCTCGCGGTACCGCGCGCGGCGTTCGCTCTGGAAGTACGGGCCGTGCGCGCCGCCGACGAGCGGCCCTTCGTCCCAGTCGAGCCCGAGCCACTCCAGCGCGTCCAGGATGGCCCGGACGCTGTCGAGGCTGCTGCGCTCCTGGTCGGTGTCCTCCACGCGCAGCACGAAGGTCCCGCCCGTCTTCCTTGCCCAGAGCCAGTTGAAGAGGGCGGTGCGGGCACCTCCGATGTGGAGGTAGCCGCTGGGGGAGGGGGCGAAACGGACGCGGACGGTCATGGGATCTCGATGCCGGTCGGGGGCGCGGTCCGGGGCGTCCCCCGTCGCGGTGGCGCCGCTGCCGCGGGACACGGCGCCGCGCGCGCTGGGAGGACCCGTTCGTCGGGGTGAGACGGTCCGGGGCGCGAGGGCGAGAGCCTAGCGGACTGTCGCGCGGCGGGCACCCCGGCGTGGACCGCGGGGGCAGGGGGCGGGACCCCGCCCCTTCACCGCCCGCCCGGGGACGGCGCCGGGCGTCCCCGCTCCGGCGTCCCGCCGCTGGCGCCGCCCGCCCCCGGGGCGCCGGGGCTTGCACGGGGCGGGGCGAGTTGGTAAAAGCCCCCGCCTTCGAGCGGCCCGCGGCTGCGTCCGCCACCGTCGGCCCGCGCGTGCCCGGCCACCGAGCCTCGAGGGGCAGCCCGCCGCCTGGCGGTGTGTCCGTTCCGTTGGAGACCATGGAAATGAAGAAGACGCCCCTCGCCGAGGTGAAGGAGCGATTCGAGACGAAGGAGAAGCTCGTCGAGGCGGTGGAGCACCTCGCGACGGACGAGCTCTGGATCGATCGCTATAACGAGATCAAGGGCCTGATGAGCGTCTCCAACCAGAAGCTGTTGCGCCTGCACGCCATCCTCACCGAGGTGAAGGCGAGCTTCGGCTCGCGCGCCAAGCTCATCGACGCGATCCTCGACCTCGACGGCCGCAGCAAGGACCAGGGGCTGCGCGCGAAGTACTCGGCCTTCCCGACGCCGCGCCTGCTCGACCTCTTCCGGGCCGCGACGCGGCGCAGCAAGCACGCGGCGAAGGCGGGTGCGCGCGCGCCGACGCCGGGGGCCAAGCGGAAGACCTCGCGGTCCAAGAAGGCTCAGGCCAAGGTCCGCGCTCAGGCGTGAGGCGCGGCGAGCGGGCCCGCCAGGTCGCTCCCCGCGCCGGGAGGGGTCGTCCCCGCCCGGCCGGGGCGCTGCTCTAGACGAGCCCCTTGGCCGCCAGGTACTTGTTGGTGAACTGGGCTCCCGTCGCGTAGTCCCGCGTCGTGTCCTGGATGATCTGCCTCTCGATCAGCCCCCCGACGCCGAAGACCTTCGCGACCACCGACATCTCGAAGATCCGCTTGCTCTTCCCCTCGCCTGCCGGCAGGGCGTACATCACGCCGTCGGTCTTCACCTTGTCGGGGAGGCGGCTGGTGCGGATCTCGTACTTGAAGGTCCGGCTCGACTTGTCGAAGACCCCGTGCTCCTCGTAGCTGACCCCGTCGCCGATGAGCTTCTGCACCGGTGCGGGGACGCCGACCACCCGGGGCTTGACCCGGATCACGCGCCGGATCTGCTTGTCCGTCTCCTGCAGGGAGAGCTGCTCGAAGCTCGGGAAACGGAGCCCGTCGCGGAAGAGGGCTGTCTGGTACTCGACGTCGAAGAAGAGCTTCCAGAACGTTTCGACACAGCAGTTGTGGACGTGCTCGAGGCGGACGTCGGCCATGGGGGAGGATACTAGCCCAGCGCGGGACCTTGTCACGCGCCGGCGCTCTCCGCCTCCCGTGCGAGGTGGCGCCCTCTCCGCGCCGCCCCTACCATGAACCCATGAGCTCCCCGCCCGCAGCGTCCGCTCCCGTTGGGGTCCCGCGTGCGGGTCGTGAGATCGCGCGGCGACCCGCCTGGGCCACCCACGCCTGGCTGATCGCCGAGAAGGATCTCCGCCTGGAGCTCCGGTCCGGCGAGGTCACCCTGACGAGTGGCTTCTTCGCGGTGCTGGTGGTGATCATCGCGAGCATGGCCTTCTACGGGGGGCCGCAGACCGGGCGGCTGGTGGCGGCCGGCGCCATCTGGCTCTCCATCGCCTTCGCCGGGGTGCTCGCGGTCGGGCAGAGCTGGCAGCACGAGCGCGAGGACGGCGCGCTGCGGGGGCTGCTGGTCGCGCCGGTGCCGCGGTCGGCGATCTTCGCCGGGAAGGCCGCCGCGCTGGCCCTGTTCCTGCTCGCCATCGAGCTCGTCGTGATCCCGGTCGCCGCCGTGCTCTTCGCGCTCGACGCGGCCCGCCTCGTGGCGCCGATCGCGCTCGTCGCGCTGGTCGCCACGCCCGGGATCGCCGCGACGACGACCCTGTTCGGGGCCCTGAGCCACGGCGGGGGGCGCGCGGTGATCCTGGCGGTCGTCGTCTTCCCCCTGCTCGCGCCCAACCTGCTCGCGTCGGTCGCCGCGACGCGTGCCCTGCTCGACGGCGCTCCGCTCTTCGACGTCGCGGCCCACCTGAGGCTCATCGGCTTGTTCGATGTCGTCTTCTCGGCGGGGGGGCGGGGGCTGTTCGGGATGCTGGTCGAGGAGTGACGGCGCTGGCCACCGGGTCGGCGGCGGGGGCGGGCACGCCAGGCGGCCTGCGGCCGCGCGCGCGGCGTCGCCGCCCGGTTGCGCCGGCGTCGGGGGCGGGAGCATCCTACTTGCCGCGAGGGCCGACGGGATGCGACTCGGGCTGCTGGGGCCAGCGGAAGGGAACATGGAGGCGCTCGACCGGGCCGCCCGCTTCGTCTTCCGCGACCTGGCGGTGGATCGGGCCGTGTACCTGGGCGTGGATGGCGCCATCGACGAGGTGGTGCGGCGCTGGGCGATCGCGCTCGTCGGGCCGGATCCCACGGAGGCCGGCCTCTGGCTGCGCGCGCGGCGCTGCATCGCCGCGTCCCCGGCCGAGATCGACGATCGGGTCGCCCGCGAGCGGGAGCGCCGCTCCCTGCAGGTCTTCGAGGCGCTCCCGAGTGACGGCACGCGGACCATCGAGCTCATCTCCGGTCAGGTCGCCGTGATGATCCACGACAAGGAGGACCTCGACGAGGAGGACATGCTCCCGGCCGCGTACCTCCTGTTCGGCGCCAGCCGCGAGCCGGTCGTGCACCGGATCGGGACCCGGTGGTTCCTATCGCCCGGGAGCCTGGAGCAGCACGGCGTGCTGCTGCTGGAGGAGCGCGCCGACGGGGTGGACCTGACCCTGTTCGACGCGAGCGGCCGCCCGGCTCGGACGGAGCGCCTGGCGAGCGACCACGGCGTTCGCATGACGGTGAAGTAGGGAACCGTGCACGTCGCGATCTACGGGGGCAGCTTCGATCCACCCCACGTGGCGCACGCGCTCGCGGTGGCGTACCTCCTCGTCGTGGGGCGCTTCGAGCGGGTGGTCGTGGTGCCCGTCCACTCCCACGCCTTCGACAAGTCCCTCGCGCCCTTCGACGATCGGGTACGGATGTGCGAGCTCGCGCTGGCGTTCACGACTCGCGTCGAGGTGTCTCGTGTCGAGGAGCGCCTCGAGCCGCCGAGCTACACGCTGCACACGGTGCAGCAGCTCGCCCGCGAGCACCCCGCCTGGCGGCTGCGGCTCGTCGTGGGCGCCGACGTCCTCGGCGAGACGCCCCGGTGGCACCAGTTCTCGCGGCTCGTCGAGCTGGCACCCCTGTACGTTCTCGGTCGTCAGGGCTTCCCCCATCCCGAAGCCCCGCCGCCGGTCCTGCCCGAGGTCAGCTCCACCGAGATCCGGGCGCTCCTGGCCCGCCCGCCGTCGCCGGAGGTAGACCGGTTGCTCGGCGCGCTGGTCCCCGCCGCCGTGCTCGACCACGTGCGCGCCCGGAGGCTCTACGCGTGCGGGTCGTGATCCTCGGCGCGGGGCGGGTGGGCGCGGCGCTCTCGCGGGCGCTCCGCCCCACGGTGCACCCCGTCACGCTGTTCGCCGCGCGACGGTTCGCCCCCACGGGTCCCCTGCGGGCCGGGCTCCTCGTCCTCGCCGTTCGCGACGCCGAGCTCCCGGGCTGGGCGGCGCGGCTCGCCGACGCCGGGGTGCTGACGCGACGCACCGCCGTCGTGCACGTCGCGGGGTCGCTCGGTCCCGAGGTGCTGGCGCCGCTGCGCCCCTTCACCGCCGGCGTCGGGCAGGCCCACCCCGTGGCCTCGTTCCCGTCGCTCCGCGCGCGCGCCGATCTCCGCGGGCTGACCCTGGCCCTGAGCGGTGATCGGGCGGCGCGGCGCCGCGCGGCCGAGGTCGCCCGCGCCGTCGGGCTGGTCCCGCGCGTCATCACGCCCCGTGACCGGGCGGGGTACCACGCCGCGGGCGCGCTCGCCGCCAACGGCGCCGCCGCGCTCGCGGCGGCGGCCGGCGATCTGCTCCGCGCGGCCGGCGTCGCCGCCCCCGAGGTGCCACGGCTCCTCGGCTCGCTGCTCGGTTCGGTGGCGGCCAACGTCGCCGCGGTCGGGCCCGACCTCGCGTTGAGCGGCCCGATCCAGCGCGGCGAGGCCGCGGCGGTGCGGGCGCACCGGGCGCGGATTCGGCGCCTCGCCCCCGCCGCCCTGCCGATCTTCGTCGCCCTCGCGGAGCGGCAGCTCGCCATGGCGCGCGCGCTCGGGGACGTCCCGGGCGCGACGCTCGACGCCGTGGCGCGGGCCATCGCGGGCCGCGGCCCCGCCGCGCGGCGCGGCTGACCGCCGCCGGTGGTACGCTCGACCCCCATGGACCTGCGCACCCGCACCTCGCTCTTCTGCGGCGTGCTCGCGCTCGCCATCGCGTTCTCGGTGCTCCTCCCGGGGCGCCCGCGGCGGGAGAAGCTGCTCTTCTCCGCCTTCGCCGCCGACATCGGGCTCTGGTACCTGGCTCAGTGGCTCTACTTCTTCGTCGGCCGGGACGTCTGGGAGCAGTTCACGGCGATGCTCGCCGTCCTGCTGCCGCTGTTCGCGGTGCACCTGTTCGAGGCCATCGTGCCGCAGCCCGAGCGGCGCTCCGCGCTGGTGCGGGTCGCCTGGATCCTGATGATCCCGATGGCGCTCCTGGTGCTCTCGCGGCAGCACCAGCACCCCTGGGTCCGGATCCTCGTCTTCGCCTACGTCTTCGGGCTCGTGCTGGCGGGCTGCCTGTCGCTCGCCGTGCGGGCGGGGAGGAGTCGCTCGCGCGCCACGCAGCGACGCATCCGCATCCTGGCGCTCGTCGGCGCGCTCGCGGCGGCCTTCAGCATCGCGGACTTCCTGTGGTTCATCGGGGCGCCGGTGCCGCCCGTGGGCGCCGTCCTGAGCATCGTCTTCCTGTACGCGCTCGCGCAGTCCCTGGTGCGGCAGCGGCTCCTCGACATCTACGAGATCGTGGGGCACCTGCTGGTGTCGACCGTCCTCGCCTTCGTCCTCGCCGGGATCTTCTATCTGTTCGTGGTCCTGTTCGGCGGCGTCGAGCAGGCGTTCCTGTCCTCCATCCTCGCCTCGATCGTCATCCTGCTGCTGTTCGAGCCGCTGCGGGCGCGGGTCGAGCCGTCCATCCAGAAGGTGTTCCTCCGCGAGCGCCTGGAATTCGAGCGGGCGGTCGAGAAGATCCGCGCCGAGCTCACCATGACGCTGCAGGTCGAGCAGATGGCCGAGACCGTGCTCGGCGCGCTGGAGGGCTCCGGACGCGCCACGGCGGCCGCGCTCTACCTCCGGGATCGGACCGAGTCGCACTTCGATCTGCTCGACGGGTTCGGGCCGGAGGCGTCCCCGCGCATCGAGGAGGCGGCGGTGATCCCGCTGGTGGACCGGCTCGCGGTGGAGCCGTCGGTGTTCCTCGAGCACGGTCGCCTCGAGGTCGAGGAGGCGCGTCGGAGCGGCTGGGCGCGGCAGGCGGAGGCGGATCGGCGCCTGCTCGCGGCCTGCGAGGCGCTGGGACCCTTCAAGAACGCGCTCTGCGTCGGGTTGCACGGCGATCGGTCGCTGCTCATCGGGTGGCTGGTCCTGTACGACGATCGCTTCGCCGACGCCTACACGCCGGATGAGATCGCCCTGCTGGAGGGGCTCGCGGTCCAGATCGGCGTGGTGGTCGAGAACTCCCGGAAGTACCGGCGGATGCGCGAGCGGGATCGCCTCGCGGTGCTCGGGCAGATGGCGGCCGGGCTGGCGCACGAGGTGAAGAATCCGCTCGGCGCGATCAAGGGCGCGGCGCAGCTGCTCAGCGATCCGCCGGCGGGCGCGGAGCTCGCCCCGGGCGCGAGCGAGTTCGTCTCCATCATCCTCGAGGAGGTGGAGCGGCTGGACCGCGTCGTCGGCTCCGTCCTCGACTACGCGCGCCCGAGCAAGGGCGATCCGGGCCCCGTGGATCTGAACGCGGTGGTTCGCCGCACGCTCCACGTCATGGCGGCCGACCGCCTCGGGAGCTGCGACATCGTGACCGAGCTGTGCGAGCCGTTGCCCCCGGCGCGCGCGGACGCGGAGCAGCTCCGGCAGGTCCTCTACAACCTCGTCCACAACGCCATCCAGGCGCTGGACGGCCACGGGAGGATCACGGTCTATACCCGGGAGCGGCCGCGGCCCGGGGAGGCTGGCAGCAGCGCCAGCGGGCGCGCCTGGGTGGAGGTGGCGGTGAAGGACGATGGACCGGGGATCTCGAAGCAGGTGAGGGACAGCCTGTTCGTGCCGTTCGTGACCACCAAGCACCGCGGGACGGGGCTCGGGCTCGCCATCAGCCAGCGAATGGTGGAGGAGATGGGCGGCAGCATCGAGGTGGAGTCGCAGCCGGGGCGCGGGGCGACGTTCACGGTCGTCCTGCCGGCGCTGGGGGACACGTCGGGCGCGCGCTCGACGTCGCCGCCCCCGCCCGAAGCGAGCGTGACGCGGGCTGCGCGCCGCGCCGCGCGACGGGAGGCGCGCGGTTCGCGCTGAAGGGCGGGCGGCGGCGCGGCCCGCGTGCCGGGCCAGGGGCCGGGTCGCTCGGTCACGGGGCGGCCCGCCCGGACACGTCGGGACGGCGCCGCGGCCACGCGCGGGCGGCTTGCTTGACCCGAGCGAGAGCCCCCCAATATTCTCTCGCTTCGCCGTTCCCCGGCCCCGTCCGGCGCGGCGCGGCGGCCGGTCCCCCGGATCCAGAGATGCCCGACCGACACGAGTCGAACCCCCGTCTCCCGGGCGCGAGCAAGCCGCTCGCACTGCGCTTCATCTCCGGGAAGTACCAGGGGGGGGAGTTCCCGCTCGAGGAGGGCAAGGAGATTGTGGTGGGAAGGTCGAGCGACCTGGACATGGTCCTCGTCGAGGAGATGGTGTCGCGTCGCCACGCCCGGATCCTGATGAAGGAGGGGGCCATCACCATCCAGGACCTCGGGTCGACCAACGGCACCTTCGTCAACGGGGAGAAGATCCGGCGCGCGAACCTCCGGGAAGGGGATCGGGTCCTCATCGGGACCAGCATCCTCAAGGTCGTCACCGTGAACCCGAAGCTGCCGAAGGCGCCGAGCCCCACGGCGCTCGAGGCCGCCTCCGTCAAGCGGGGAGCCCAGCGCCGGGGGCGTGGCGAGGAGGGGCCGCGGATGAGCGGCGATCTCCAGGAGATCCCGCTGCCGGACCTGATGCAGCTCTTCGGGAGCGCGCGCAAGACCGGGGTGCTGGTGCTGCGCGCCGAGAACCGGACCGGTCGCGTGTACCTCGAGCAGGGGCTCATCAAGCACGCCGAGCTCGAGGGTCAGCCGGAGATCGCGCCCCTGAAGGCGTTCTTCCGCATGCTCGCGCTCACCGAGGGGCTCTTCGAGCTGAACCCGGCCGAGCAGCGGACGTTCACGAACCCGCTCGACGCCTCGGTGCAGGAGGCCCTGATGGAGGGGTTCCGCCAGCTCGACGAGCTGAACCAGCTGAAAACGAGGCTGCCGCCGCTGGACGCCCGACTGATCCTGAAGACGCCGCTGGAGGCGCCGCTCCACGAGCTCGACCCGGCGCACCTGGACATCCTGCAGCAGGCGCTCAATTCCCCGCACCTGCAGGGGCTGCTCGACCGCAGTCGTCTGACCGATCTGGAAACCGGCGAGATCGTCCTGTCGCTCATCCAGCGGGGCTATCTCGCCGCCGCCAGCTGAGTCCGCCGGGGGCCGGCGGGCCCCCCCGCCCTCAGCGCCGCGCCAGCCGCGCCTCCACGGCGCGCGCGTGCGCCTCGAGCCGCTCGGCCCGCGCGATGGCGGTGATCGCCTCCGCCTGCAGCTCGAGCGCGGCGCGGTCGTACTCGACGAGCGAGCTCCGCGCCACGAAGTCGTACACGCCGAGCGGCGCGCTGAAGCGGGCGGCGCCGCCCGTGGGGAGGACGTGGGAGGGGCCGGCCACGTAGTCACCGGCGGCCTCCGGCGTCGCGTCCCCGACGAAGATGGCGCCGGCGCGCTCGATCCGCTCGGCCACGGCGCGAGGATCGGCGGTGTGGACGGCGACGTGCTCGGCCGCGAGGCGGTTGGCCACCTCGACCAGTCCGGCGGTGTCGCGCACCACCAGGGCGTGGCAATTGCGCCGGAGCGACGCGGCGGCGATGGCGGCGCGCGGCAAGGTGGCGAGCTGCGCGTCGAGCTCGGCGGCGACCGCGGTGGCGAGCTCGACGCTGGTGCAGGTGAGGAGCGCGTAGGCGGCCTCGTCGTGCTCGGCCTGGGAGAGCAGATCCGCCGCCACGATGCGTGGATCGGCGGTGTCGTCGGCGACCACGAGGATCTCGCTCGGCCCGGCGATGCTGTCGATGGCGACGTCGCCGAACACCAGCCGCTTCGCGGCCGCGACGTAGACGTTGCCGGGGCCGACGATCTTGTCGACCGGGGCGATCGACTCGGTGCCGTAGGCGAGCGCCGCGACGGCGTGCGCGCCGCCGGCGTCGAGGATGGCGCGGACGCCGGCGAGGTGGCAGGCCGCGCGCACTTCGCCGCAGGTGTCCGGCGATGCGACGACGATCTCCCCGACCCCCGCCACGCTGGCCACCACCGCGGTCATCAGGACGCTCGACGGGTAGCTCGCCTTGCCGCCGGGCGCGTAGACGCCGACCCGGGACAGCGGCAGCACGCGGCTGGCGAGCCGGATCCCGCCGCGCTGGAGCTCCAACGAGCGGAGCTGCGAGGCCATGTGCTCGTGGTAGGCGCGGATCCGATCGGCCGCGAACACCAGGGCCTCGCGCAGCGGGTCCGACAGCAGCTCCAGGGCCGTCTCGCCCCCGTAGTCCTCGATCAGGAGCGCGTCGACGGTGCGGTGCTCGAAGCGCTCCACGAAGCGCCGGACCGCCGCGTCCCCCTCGGCGCGCACGGCGGCGATGATCTCGCGCACCACGGGCTCGACCTCGGCGAGATCGCTCGCTCCGCGCCGCGCGAGGCGCTCGAGGAGCGCCGAGAGTTGCTCGGGATCGGTGGTGATGCGGAGCAGCGGGTCCATCAGGTCCAGTGTCCGGCTTTCAACGCGGCGGGGTCGTACTGGCGGATCCGCGGCCCGATCGCGTCGCGGAAGACCTGCTCGTCGTCCACGTCGAGGTTGTCCTCCGGGAAGTCGCCCGCCACCTGCATCCCGATGGCCAGGATGCGCAAGAACAGCGCGAAGCTCGAGGCGCAGAGCCGGGGCTTCCAGGTGTCCGTCCCGCTCATCGCGGTGAAGACGGGGCAGTCCCCCTCCGCGTCGGGGCTGGCCACGTCGAGGAAGTAGGGGTCACCGAGCAGCGCGCTGTGTCCGATGATGACCCAGCTCGGTCTCCACCCGTTGGCGGTCGGCGACTCGCGCCGGATCCCCGCCTCCGAGAGCGCGAAGCCGATCTGTTCGTGCTCGAGCTCGGCGCTGGGGATCAGGCGCACGCGCTCCGCAGGCGTCGCCGTCACCACGTCGATCGGGTCGGCCTCGAGGAGGAAGTCCCGGAAGCGCCGCGGCAGGTGCAGCCGCGTCTTCAGGCGGTCGACGAGGGCGACGTCGCTGCGGCCGAAGTTCGCGGGCAGGCCGCGGCGGGCGAACCACTCCTTGAGTTCAGACAGAGACTCGGCCAGATCGCTATCCACGTACGAGCCTTCCTGCCCGGTCGAGCCTCCCTCGCGAATCGGGGCTGCCCGCCGACGGGAGCTCGGGGTCTGACCCCGCGGGCTCAGGCGCAGAGAGGGTATTCAGGATCGTCCACGCTTTCCAGTCGGGATCGGTCCTCGCGCGCGGCCGGCGGGCCGATCTCGGCGGCGGTCGACCGGGCCGCCCCGGTCAGAGCGCCCAGGCGGCGCGCGTGTTGCGCAGCGTCGCCAACAGCTCGTGAGCGCCGGACTGACGCGCCGCCTCGATGGCCTGGTCGATGTAGGCGCGCGCCTCCTCGCCGCGCTGGCGGCCGTGCGCGACCTCCGCCAGGACGCGGAGCACGCGCGCGCGGTCGGGGCTGCTCGGCGCGGCGATGTCGAGGGCCTCGCGCAGCACCCCCTCGGCGTCAGCGTGGGCGCCGGAGCGGGCCAGCGCCGCGCCCAGCTTGCGCCCGAAGATCAGCATCGCCTGCAAGGGGTCGTCGAGCTCTCCGCGCGCCAGCTCGCGCCGCGCGAGCTCGAGCCCGCGGCGCAGCGAGAGCACCTCCGACGGGAGATCGCCCCGCGCCCAGGCCCGCTCGGCGACCTGCTCGAGCAGCAGGAGCGCGGAGAGGGACTCGCCGGCGTGGTAGGCGTGGTGCGCCCGCACCTCGAGCGGCGCGGCCCGCTTCTCCCAGCACTGCAGCGCCTTGACGTGCAGGTCGCGCCGGACGGCGGCGGGCGTGCCCAGCAGCACGATCTCGTGGATCAGGGGGTGCGCCGTCGACACCAGCGCCCCCGAGCGCTCGACCATCCCCGCCTGCACGAGGTCCTCCAAGATCGGCTCGACCTCGAGCTGCCGGGGGAGGATCTTCGTCAGCAGAACGGGCTCGATGCGGTCGCCGAGCACGGCCAGCGCCTGCAGGACGATGCGGGCGCTCTGCTGGAGGAAGTCCACGCGCTGGGCGATGAGGTCCGCCAGCCGCGGCGGCGGCTCGCCGACCACGTCCTGCGCGTGACGGAGGAGCTGCTCCACGTACATCGGCAGGACGCCGCGCCCCTCGCCGTTCAGGGCGCGGAGCCGATCTCCGGAGCGGTGCTTCGGCAGGAGCCGCGTGGCCGCGGGGGGCGACAGCCCGCCCATGACGCGCGTCGGGTGATCCGCGCCCCAGCCGGCGTCGAACCCGGGGCCGTGGCCCGCCAGCACCAGGAGCGAGCAGCGCGGTGGGTCCGCCAGCACGTCCGCCAGGGCCTGCCGGCTCGGCCCGTCGACGCGGTGGAGCTCGTCCACGAGGAGCAGCACCCGCGCTCGGCCGCGCCCGGCGGCGGCCTGCAGCGCCCAGCGGAAGGCCTCCGTGACCGCGTGCCGACGCTCCACGGGAGACCGGCGGTCGGTCTTGGGCGGCACGCCGCTCAGGATCATCTCGAGACCGCGCCGGACCTCGGCGGTCGCGCGCCGACCGCCCTCCGCGAGGAGCGTCTGCTCGCTGTGCCCGGTGAGCTGCAGGATCGCCTCCCGGACCGTGTGGTAGGCGACCTCGGCCCAGTAGGGGTCGGGCTGGGCGCGGGCCACGAAGTCCCCGGCGGCCTCGGCGCGGCTGGCGAACTCGTTCAACAGCCGTGTCTTGCCCGCGCCCGACTCGGCGACGATGCGGGCGCCGACGACCGCGTCACGGGCCTCTCGCCGCCGCTCCTCCAACCACGCGAGCTCCTCCTCCCGCCCCACCAGCGGCAGCGGCAGGAGCGACGCGGGCAGGCGGTCCGCGGTGCCGCTGGGGACGAGCGGCGCGCCGCACTCGCCGCAGAACTTGGTGGTCTGGACCAGGTGCCCGCAGGTCGGGCAGACCGTCGTCGCGGGCGCGGCCACGGGCGACCGCGAAGGCCTCACCGTCACCACCTCGAGGGCTTCCCGGAGCGCGTCCGCGAATTCGAGGGCATCCTGGTAGCGCCGACCCGGATCCTTCTCCAGCGCGCGCAGGGTGACGTCGACGAGCGAGGCCGGGATGTCGCGTTCGGGGGCGACCTGGCGCGGATCGGGGACCGGGATCGACAGGTGCATCATCACCACCTGCGTCGGGCTCTCGGCCTCGAACGGCAGGCGCCCGGTGAGGAGCTGGAACAGCACCACGCCGAGCGCGTACAGGTCGCTGCGGCCGTCGACCGGATCGCCCCGGCCCTGCTCCGGGGCCATGTAGTCCGGGGTCCCGCACACGATGCCGGGGCTGGTCACGCTCGGGCTCGCGGCGTCGGCGCGCAGCTTGGCGAGGCCGAAGTCCAGCACCTTCACGAAGTACCCGCCGCGCCGGAGCGGCTCGAGGATGATGTTCTCGGGCTTGAGGTCCCGGTGAATGATCCCAAGATCGTGGGCCTCGCCCAGCGCCGCGAGGACCTGGCGCAGCACGTCGACGATGCGGGCGAAGGGCAAAGGCCCCTCCTCGTAGGCGACGCGCGCGAGGTCCTTGCCGCGCAAGAACTCCATCACGATGTAGGGCTGGCCGTCGTCGGTGCGCCCGAAGTCGAACACGGTGATGGAGTTCGGGTGGTTGAGCTGCGACGCCGCGCGCGCCTCGGTGAGGAAGCGCGCCGCCGAGTCCTCGTCCGAGAGCAGGTGCGGGTGGATGATCTTCACGGCGACGGTGCGGCCGAGCAGGCTCTGCTCGGCCCGGTACACGCGCCCCATCCCGCCGACGCTGATGAGATCGAGGATGTGGTAGCCGCCGGGGAGCGTGCGGCCGACGAACTTGTCATCCGTCTTGGAGCCCATCGTGCCGACCGGGAACCCGCACGCCGCGCAGTACTGCTGTCCCACGGGGTAGGGCGCGGCACACTGCGGACACAGGGCAGGTTGGGTTTCCCTTCGCATCCCGGATCGGCGGCGGAGCCAGTGCGGCCCGGCTCACTCCGCGGGCCCAGCATAATCCGGATCCAGACTCGGCGTAGTAGCCAAGACGAGGAGCGAGCCCGAGCGCCGCGCCTGGCCCGAGGGCCAGGCGCGGCGCCGGTCCGACGTGGTGCCCTCGCCCCGGTGGCGGGTGTAGCCTGTCCCCGCCATGGGCGATCACGTACGGCTGGGGGAGCTACTGGTCGATGCCAAGGCGATCTCGCGCCAGGACCTGGAGGCGGCCCTGGAGCGACAGAAGACCGCCGGCCGCCGCCTCGGGGTGCTGCTCGCCGAGGCGGGGTTGGTCACCGAGACGCAGGTGACCCAGATCCTCAGCCAGCAGCTGTCCGTCCCCTGGGTGTCGCTCTATCACATCGACTTCTCCCGGCAGCTGCTGGATCTGGTGCCGCGCGAGGTGGCCGAGCGCTGCTGCCTGGTGCCCATCTTCGTCCGGCGCACGCGTGACGGCGCCGAGACGCTCTACGTGGCGATGGATGATCCGACCGACGAGCGCGCTCGGGAGGAGGTCGCGCGCTGCGCTGGCCTCCCCGTGCGCGCGATGATCGCGGCTCCGTCCGACATCGCCGCCGCCATCCGCGCCTACTACGGTCGTCCGTCGCTCGGCCCCGCGCCGACGACCGGCGCGATCGTCGGGGGGGAGCCGCCGCCGGCGCCCGCGGCGCGGCCGCCGGCCCCCGCCGCCCCTGCGGCGCCGCCGCCCGGGACCCGGGGCTCCCCTCCGGTCGCTCCAGGGGCGTCGTCGCCCTCGGGTCCCGCCGCGGGGCTGCCTCCCGCGCCGGGCGGCCCCGGCGCCCGCCCGGCGGAGGAGCCCGAGCCCGACAGCGGCGTTCCCGTCTCGGCGCGCGAGTCCTCGATGCCGCGCCCCCGGCACGGCGCGCGAAAGCGGATGATCACGCTCACGCTGCTCGACGGGACGCACGTGACGCTGCCCGCGCGCGGGCGCTCGGAGCCGCCCGCGTCCGACGCGGAGAGCGGCGCCGCGGACGCGCTCACCGCGCGCGACCTCGTGAGCGCGCTGCGCGCGGCCGCGCACGGCGCCGACGCATCCGAGGTGCTCGGCGACGCTGGCCGGTGGGAGAACCTCTTCGCGGCCATGCTCTCGCTGCTGCTGCGCAAGCACCTCATCGCCGACTGGGAATTCGTCGCGGAGCTCGAGCGGTTGAAGAAGCGCTAGGTCGGCCGTCGCGTCGAGCGCCACTCCGGGCGGCGGGCAGGCTCGATGGTCCCTCCCGGTGCCGCCGGCGGCGCGCCCTGCCGCCCCGGGGGGGGACCGCGACGCGAGCCCGGCGCGGTGCGGCGGCCTGGGATAGGCTCGGGGACTCCGCCCATGGCTGACCCCGGAGACTCCCTCTCGGTCGCCGAGCTCCTGCGGCGCTTGCGCCGCGCCGTGGAGCTCGCCGCGCCCGGCACCTGGGTCGACGGGGAGGTGGGCTCGCTGCGCTGGGTGACCAACGGTCACGCGTACTTCACGCTGAAGGACGAGCAGGAGGACGCGGTCGTCGACTGTGTGCTCTTTCGCAGCCAGGTCGTCGCCGCCCGCCGGCACCTCGCCGACGGCGCGCGGCTCCAGGTGTTCGCGAAGGGGACCGTCTACTTGCCGCGAGGGCGGCTGCAGCTGGTGATCGACCGGGTCCGACCCCAGGGTCGCGGGGCGCTGCTCGAGGCCCTCGAGCGCCTCCGGCTCCGCCTCGCCGAAGAGGGGCTCTTCGCGAGCGAGCGCAAGCGCTCGCTCCCGGACGAGCCGCGGGTCATCGCCGTCGTGACCAGCGCCACCGGCGCGGCGTTCCAGGACGTACGAACGGTGGCCTTCCGTCGCGGCGGCGCGCGCCTGCTCCTGGTGCCGGCGCTGGTGCAGGGGGACGGGGCGCCGGAGAGCCTGGTGCGGGCGCTCGCGCTGGCCGCGCAGCACCCCGAGGTGGACGTCGTCATCGTCGGTCGCGGCGGGGGCTCGTTCGAGGACCTGCAGGCGTTCAACGACGAGCGGGTGGTCCGCGCCATCGCCGGCTCACCGGTGCCCGTCGTCAGCGCCGTCGGCCACGAGATCGACACCACCCTGGCCGACCTCGCGGCGGACGTCCGCGCGGCGACCCCGTCGCAGGCCGCGGAGCTCGTGGTGCGCGACGCGGCGGCTCGGCGCGCCCGGATCGCGAGGCTGACCCAGGCGCTCGCGCGTGCGGCGCGGGCGCGCCTGCTCGAGGACGGCGCGGTGGTCGCCCGGCTGCGGCGTGCCTTGATCGATCCCCGGTTCCTGATCGCCGATCGCCAGCAGCAGCTCGACGAGCTCCGCGCCCGGTCGGAGCGGCTCCTGCGCCGGGCGCTCGCGCGCTGGCGGCAAGCCGTCGCCCTGCTGGCCCGGCGTGTCGTCGCCCGCCACCCGCGGGCGGTGGTGCTCGCCGCGGGGCGGGAGCTCGGTCGTCACCGCGGGGCGCTCGTCGTGGCGGTGCGAGCGCGCCTGGGGGAGGAGCAGCGGCGCCTGGCCGGCGCGGCGGCGCGTCTCGACGCGCTCTCGCCCCTCGGCGTGCTCGGGCGCGGCTACGCCATCGTGGTGCGCCGCGCTCCGGGGATCGGACCGGCCGAGCTGGCGTCCGTGTCTCGGCCCGAAGCTCGGGTGGTGCGGTCGGCGGCCGAGCTGAGCGTGGGGGAGTCGGTTTCGGTGCGGCTGGGGAAGGGACGGATTGACGCCACCGTCACGAACGTGCACCGTGGCGAGGAAGCCGGTACGGCGGGGACGCTGAGCAGCCGGGGGAGCGAATGACGGAAGGGCCTCGCGACCAGGAGCTTGCGGGCGAGAGCCCCTCGCCGGAGTGCTCGGCGGGGTCGAGCCTGCGGGACGGGCCCTTCCGGTGCGTGGAGACGAACGGGGAGCTGGAGCCGGCGACGAGCCTCGAGTGGTTGCACACGAACGGCGCCGGCGCCTACGCCATGAGCACCGTCGCGCTGATGCACACGCGGCGGACCCACGGGGTGCTCGTGGCGGCGCTAGATCCCCCGCTCGACCGGCACGTCATGCTGAGCCACGGCGAGATGGTGCTGACCGTCGGGGGGCGGTCGTTCCGCCTCTCGACGCACCAGTTCCCCAACATCGCGCCGACGCCGGGCTACCGCAACCTCCGGCGCTTCTGCCAGGATCCGCTCCCCCACTGGATCTACGACCTCGGCGGCGCGCGCTTCGAACGCCGGATCGCGCTGGTGCGGGGCCTCAACGCGGTCGTGCTCTGCTACCTCTGGCACGGCCCCGAGCCGGCCGTGTTGAGCGTCCGTCCCCTGATGCCCTTCCGCCCCATCCACGCGCTGATGCGGGAGCACGGCGCCATGGTCCAGCGCGTGAGCCTGCGCCAGGGTGAGGTCGAGGTGCAGCCGATGGCCCACCTGCCCCCGATGAACTTCCGACACTCCGGGGTGTTCGTGGGGTCCCCGGACTGGTGGCGGCGCTTCGAGTACGTGGTCGAGCGGGAGTCCGGCGCCGACTTCGTCGAGGACATGTGGACTCCGGGGACCTTCGACCTCGAGCTCGCGCCGGGCCGCCCCGCCTACCTCGTCGCGGGCGTCGGCGGGCTGCCCGATCGCGCCCCCGAGGAGCTGATGCGCGACACGGAGCGGCACGAGCTCGCGCAAGATCCGGGGCCCGAGCGGCCGCGCTCGGTCCGGGCTCTGTCGGTGGCGGCCGAGCAATTCTGCGCGCTCGAGTGCGCGCGCCCCGCGGTGATCGCGGGTTATCCGTCGCTCGACGCCATCACGCGCGACGCCCTCGTCGCCCTCCCCGGGCTGTTGCTGGCCCGCGGCCGGATCACCGCGGCGCGGGAGGTGCTCGACACGTTGGTGCGGCACCAACGGCGGGGGCTCCTGCCGTTTCGCCTCCCGTCCAGTGAAGCCGGGCCGTTGCCGAGCGCGCCGGACGCGACCCTCTGGCTGTTCGAGGCGGTGCGCGAGCTCGTCGACCGCGTCGGGGTCGACGACGAGTTCGTCCGCCGCCGGCTCTTCCCGTACCTCTGTCGCGCGTTCGCCCGGCTCCGGAACGGTCGTCGCTACGGGGTGTGGATGACCGCCGAGGGCCTCCTCGCGAACTGGCTCGACGGCGTCCCCTTGACCTGGATGGACGCCCGCTTCGGCGATCGCATCGTGACCCCGCGCCGGGGGCTCGCGGTCGAGCAGCAGGCGCTGTGGACGCGGGCGGCGGACCTCGTGACGCGGCTGGCGGCGGCCTACGGCTTCGCGTCGCTGGCGACCACCGCGGCCCGCATCGCGGCCCGCGCCAGGGCGGCGTTCCGCGAGCGCTTCTGGTGCAACGAGACGGAGTATCCGTTCGACTGCATCAGCGAGGGGAGCGGGACGGCCGAGTCCTGGGCCGACGCCTCGATCCGACCGAACGCGCTCATCGCGCTGGCGGTCGACCCGAGTCTCTTCGACGGGTGGCAGTCGGCGGCGATCATCGGCCGCGTTCGCGACGACCTGCTCACGCCGCGAGGCCTGCGCAGCCTCGCCCGGCGGGAGCCGGGCTACCGCGGCCATTGCGAGGGGGGGGCCGCGGAGCAGAACGGCGCCTACCACCAGGGGACGGCGTGGACGCACCTGCTCGGGTGCTACGTGCGCGCGAACCTGCGGCTCTCTCCGCAGGACCCGGGGCTGCGTCAGGAGCTCGAGCGGTGCATCGAGGGGGTGCTCGACGACGGCCTGGTGCTCGGCCAGGTCGCGCAGCTCGCCGACGGCGAGGCGCCGCACCGGTTTCGCGGCGCGACGGCCCAGGCGTGGGCCGTCGGGGAGCTCCTGCGGGCGCTGGTGGTCGATCTCGGCCGCTGATCGCGGGCGGCGGTGGGCGCCGCCGTGCCCCGGCGCCGCGGGCTCGCGCCGGGGCCAAGCTCCAGGGATACTGGGCGCGCCATGGTCGACCGCAGCGAAACCCCGGAGGGCTACCGACGGATCGTCCTCTCGCTGGTGCTGCTGGTGGTCGTCCCGACCTCGCTCCTGCTCACCGTCGGCGTTCTCCTGCTGTTCCTCGGCGACCCCACCGCCAACCTCCTGATGGGGATCCTCGTGATGGCGCTGTGCGGCGCGTTGGTCACCGGGGTGATCCTGGTGTGGGTGTTCGTCCGGCGCCAGGCCAGCGTCTCGGCGCTCCAGAGCGACTTCGTGTCCAAGGTGTCCCACGAGCTCCGGACGCCGCTCACGTCCATCCGCCTGTTCACCGAGACCCTGGCCCTCCGCCGCGGCGACCCCGAGGCGGAGCGGCGCTGCCTCGAGGGCCTCTCCCGCGAGAGCACCCGGCTCCAGGAGCTCATCGATCGGCTGCTCGACTGGGGGCGGATGGAGAGCGGCCGGCGTCGGTACGAGATGACCCCCAGCGCCGCGCGGGACGTCATTAGAAGCGCGCTCAAGGCCTTCGACTCCTTCCGCGAGCGGCGACCCATCGATCTCCGGGTGGAGCTGGGCGACGCACCGCTGCCGGTCCACGTCGACCGGGGTTCGATGGCAGACGCGATCCTCAATCTGCTCACCAACGCCGCCAAATACGGCGGCGATCCCGGGGAGGTGATCGTGCGCGCGACCCGCGCCGCCGGGACGGTCCGGATCAGCGTGACCGACAACGGGGCGGGCATCCCCCGGCCGGAGCAGCAACGCATCTTCCTGAAGTTCTACCGCGCCGACGATCGCCTCGCCCGCGAGCGCGAGGGATCGGGGCTCGGGCTCGCGATCGTCCGGCACGTCGTTCGCGCGCACCGAGGGCGGGTCGAGCTCGACAGCGGTCCGGGTCGGGGCAGCACCTTCACCGTCGTGCTCCCGGCCGCGGACGCCCAGTCGCCGCGCGCGCGCGGCTAGCGCGGCGCCCGCGCGGTCCCCGCCCGCCCACCGGGGGCGGGGGAGGCGGCCGGGGTGGCCTTCCAGCGCCCGCCCGGGCAGAATCCGCGGGGACGAGCGACGACGATGGCCGACGATCGCAAGCGGATCCTGGTGGTCGAGGACGACGAGAGCATCACGCTCGGTCTGACGCTCAACCTGGAGGCGGAGGGCTACCTGGTGGAGGTCGCCGCCGACGGCGAGCAGGGCCTCCGGGAAGGTCGCGGCTGTCGGCACGATCTCATCATCCTCGATCTGATGCTGCCGCGACTGAACGGCTTCGAGCTGCTCCGGACGTTGCGCCGCGAGGGAGTCGAGACGCCGGTCATCCTGCTCAGCGCGCGCGGGGCCGAGGTCGACAAGGTGATGGGGCTCGAGTACGGCGCCGAGGACTACGTCACCAAGCCCTTCGCGCTGGCCGAGTTCCTGGCGCGCGTGAAGGCGGTGCTCCGCCGGGACGCGATCGCCCGGCTCGGGCACGTGGAGCGGTTCCGGGCGGGGAACATCGAGGTGAACCCCGCGACACGCGAGGTCACCCGGGGCGGGGCGCTGGTTCCCCTGACGGCGACGGAGTTCGACGTGCTCTGGTGCCTGATGCAGGCTCGCGGTCGGGTGCTGTCTCGCGACCAGATCCGCGATCGCGTCTGGGGACCGGGCCACCACGGGACCAAGCGGACCATCGACAACTTCGTGCTCCAGCTACGCCAGAAGCTCGAGGAGGACGAGTCCGATCCGACGCTGCTCGTGACCGTCCGCGGCGTGGGCTATCGGTTCGCCGGGTAGCCGCCGCGCGCGGCCCCCGACGCTCCCCCCGCCCCGCGCCGGAGGGGCGGGCGGGGCCGCCCCGTTCGTGCTACAAGGGCCGCCTGCCCCGTGGACCAGAACCTGCTCCGATCCTATTTCGCCACCGTCTACGAGCTGCCGTCGGAGGGTGGTCTGCTGCGCGTGAGCATGGATGGCGAGATCGTCCACGATCTGGCCACGCTCCCCGAGCTCATGCGCCAGCGCTTCGCGATCCTGACCGCGTACAACCCCCGGTCCATGCTCCTGCCCCGGCGGGTCAACGACGGGCGACACCAGGTCCTGCGGGATCTCCTGATCCTGGGCTGCTACCGCGTCGAGCACTGCGTGGGATACGACGAGGAGCCCGAGGGGGTGTGGCGGGAACCGGCCTGGCTGGTGCACGGCATCGAGCGCGACGAGGCGATCCATTTCGGGCGGGTCTTCCGCCAGAACACCATCGTCTACTGCCGGGACGCGCGGCCCGAGCTCATCGTCACGGACCCGACGTGCGACGAGATCGGGCGGTCCTTCCCGGGCAACTGGCGCATCCGCCAGTGATCGCGGGGGACTCACCGCGAGGGACGCAGGCGCCACGGACGCAGCGGAGCACGCAGAGACATGCGCAGCCAGTTCGACGACCACGAGCCGCGCCCGGACGTCCCGGAGGTCGTGGCGCAGGTTTCCGAGGCCTTTCGGCGCAACGCCCGGCGCCTCGCGCCCGCCCTCTTCGGGGTCCTCCTCGCGGCGCTCCTCGCCAGCGGGTTCTACGTGGTGGGGCCGGGGGAGGCCGGGGTCGTGCGGACCTTCGGGCGGGTCACCGCGACGGTCGAGCCGGGCCTGCACTATCGCTGGCCGATCGTGCAGCGACGGAACGTGGTGAGCGTCAAGAAGATCGAGCGCCTCGAGGTCGGGTTCCGCGGCGAGAAGAAGGAGCTCGACGAGGCGCGGATGCTGACCGGGGACGAGAACATCGTCGAGGCGAGCATGATCATCCAGTACCGGATCAACGATCCGGTGCGGTACCTGTTCCGGCTGCACCAGCCGGAGGAGGTGCTCCGCGCGACGTCCGAGGTGGCGCTGCGGACGGTGGTGGCGCGGACGCGGATCGATGACCTGCTGACCGACGGCCGCGAGGCGGTGCAGGCCGAGACGATCCGGCTCCTGCAGGAGCTGATGGATCAGTGCGACAGCGGCATCGCGGTGGTGGACGTGAAGCTGCAGCAGGTCGAGCCGCCGGAGCAGGTCAAGGACGCCTTCGACGACGTCGTGCGGGCCCGGGAGGAGCGAGCCAAGCTCGTCAACCAGGCCCGCGGCTACCACGAGGATCAGATCCCGCGAGCGCGGGGCGAGGCGGAGCGGGTCAAGCGCGAGGCCGAGGCCTACCGGACCGAGCGGGTCCAGCGGGCCCGCGGCGACGTGTCTCGCTTCGAGGCCCAGCTGGCCGAGTACGCCAAGGCCAAGCGGGTGACGCGGGATCGACTGTATCTTGAAACCATGGAGCGGGTGCTCGGCAAGGGGGATCGCAAGATCCTGGTGGACGGCGAGGTGTCCCGGGGGCTCCTGCCGCTGCTCCCCCTGGGGACCGCGGCCGCCGCCGCGGCCGTGGCCCCCGCGAGCCCGGCGCCGCCGGCAGGAGGGAAGCCATGAGGGACTCCGGCGGGCTGCTGCTGATCGTGCTGGTGCTGGTGGTGACGGGGTGGTCCGCGACGTTCACCATCGACGAGACGGAGCTCGCGATCGTGACCCAGTTCGGGGATTTCAAGCGGAAGATCACCGAGCCCGGGCTCCACTTCAAGATCCCGTTCGTGCAGACCGTGAGCCGGATGGAACGACGGATCCTCGGCAGCGAGAGCCCACCCTCCAGCTACCTCACGCGCGACAAGAAGCGCCTCGTCGTCGACCCCATCACCCGGTGGCGCGTCGAGGATCCGCTCCCCTTCTACACCTCGGTGCGCGACGAGCTCGGCGCCAAGGCGCGCCTCGACGATCTGACCAACAGCGAGCTCCGACGTGAGCTCGCGAGCCGGGATTTCGGCGAGCTCGTGTGCGTCCCACGGGCCGCGGCGACCCGTGGGATCGGCGCGGGTCCGTCCAACGCTGGCGCCGCGGGGACCGCCGCGCCGGCAGACGCCCCGCCCGCCGCGGTCGCGGCTGCGGCGCCGTCGGCGGCGCCCGCGGCGCCGGGGCCGCCGGCGCCGTCGGCGGCGGCCTCGGCCGGCGCGGGCGCGCGCCCGGAGCCGGTCGACGAGTTCGTGCTCGCCGGACCGGACACGGCGGCGCTCGCCAGCGACGAGTCCGAGCACCGCGAGTGTGGCCGTGATCAGGTGATGGCCTCCGTCACCCAGCACGTGCAGGAGCTGGCGGCCAAATACGGGATCCGCGTGATCGACGTCCGCATGAAGCGCACCGATCTGCCTGCGGAGGTGCAGGAGAGCGTCTACCAGCGCATGAAGGCCGAGCGGGCCCGCGTCGCCACCGCCTATCGCTCCAAGGGCGAGGAGGAGGCGCAGAAGATCCGAGCCGACACCGACAAGCAGCGGCGGTTGATCCTGGCGGAGGCCTACGCGACCGCGGAAACCCTCCGCGGCGAAGGGGACGCGGAGAGCATCCGCACCTACGCGGACGCCTTCGGCAAGGACGCGGAATTCTACGCCTTCTTGCGGAGCCTGGAGACTTATGAGAAATCCATCGACGCTAGCGCGACGCTCGTGCTCTCGACGACCTCGCCGCTCTTCCGCTATCTCGTCGACCCGGGCGGCTTCTGACGGCGGCGGTCCGCGCCGCAGTGCTATACCTGAGCCACCGTGCGCATCGGCCACGTCGCACCGTTGACCGGGCTCCTGGTGCTCGGGGCGCTGACCGCCGGGCTCATGGGCGCCCTGGCCGACGACCTGGGGCGGCGGCTCGGGGAAGGGCTGGCGGGCGGGGTCGCCGCCATCGCCCCACTGCCTCCTGCCCCGCCGCCGCGCTGCGAGCTCGTCGCGGAGCGAGCGCCCGCGGCGCCGCTCCCGCTCGCGTCCCCGCCTTCGCCGGGCCGGTCCCGGTTCGCCGGGGGTGCGCCGCGGTCCCCTCACCCCGTCAGGCGGCCCGCGGAGGCGCCCCGCCGCGGCCTGCGCGTGCCGGCGGAAACCGTGCTGCGTCTCGCACGGAGCGGTGCCCGCCCGCGGGGGGTGCCCGTGCCCGCCGCCGGTGGGAGGCCGGCCGGGATCCTGCTGCAGGACGTCGGGGGACTGGGGGTAGGGTTAGAGGACGGCGACGTGCTCACCATGGCGGGCGGGGTGCCGGCGCGTAGCCCAGCGGATGTGGTCGGGATGGTCATCGCGGCCCGGGGACGTCGAGCGGCCACGATCGGTGGCCAGTTCTGGCGAGACGGTGAGCTGTGGGATCTCGTCGTGGAGCAGCCGTACCCGGAGCCCCCGTCCCGGCACGAGCGGGACGCGGGGCAGGCGACGCGGGCGGTGGAGGCCGCGGTCGGCGCCGCGACGGCGGCCGCGGCCCGGGGCGGCGGCCGGTTGACGGCCGCCCCCATCGCGACCAATTAGCCTCCGCATGGCGCGGACGGTTTCCTGCGTGAAGCTCGGGGCGGAGGCGGAGGGGCTCGAGAAGCCGCCCTTCAAGGGTGACCTCGGGCAGCGCATCTTCGAGCAGGTGTCGAAGGAGGCGTGGCGGGGATGGCTCGAGCACTCCAAGATGCTCATCAACGAGTTTCGCCTCGATCTGACCAGCGCCCGCGGCCAGCAGATCTGGATGTCCGAGTGCGAGCGTTACTTCTTCGGTGACGGGTCGGCACCGCCGCCGGACTTCGTCGCTCGCTAGGCGGGGCTCCGCTCGCTCAGGCCAGGAGCCGCTCGAGCAGCGCGAGGTCATCGGCCTCGTGCGGGTCGATGACGCCGTCGGCGCCGACGATGGCGCGCGCGCAGCTCAGGAACAGCTCACGGTGGCGGCGCGGCACCCGGTTGGGATCCACCTCCTCGGCGGGGACCCCGGCCTCGAGCCACTGCTCGACCAGGGCGAGCTCCTCCGCGGCGAGCCCCAGCCTGTCCACCAGCCGAGCGACGAATTCGCGCTCCTGGTCGCGGACCTCGAGGTCCGCCCAGGCGAAGGCGCAGACGAACCGCAGCAGCAGCAGGCGTTCTTCTCGGGAGAGTTCGCTCAGCACGGAGCCCAGCCTAGCAGAGCGGGCGGACCGCGGGGCGGGTGTTTCTCGGCGGGGCGCCCCCCGTGATAGGACCGGGGCCGTGCCACGGCAGCGTAGAGACCCCGCGGGATCGCCGGGCGGCGCGCGGGACCGCGCGGGTACGGCGAACCACCGACTCGAGCGCCGGCAGCACATCCTGGCCGCGGCGCGCGACGTCTTCGCGCGACGTGGCTACCACGACGCCACCATCGACGACATCGTCGCCGAGGCCGGCGTCGCACGGGGCACGTTCTACCTCTACTTCGCGGACAAGCGCGCCGTGTTCTCCGCGCTCGTCGATCGCTTCAGCGCGCGGCTCTCGGTCGCGATCCAGCGCATCGATCCGGACGACCGCACGCGCACCGTCGCGGAGCAGACACGCGCGAACATCCGCGCCATCCTCGGCGTCTGCCTGGCCGAGCGGGCGCTGGCCAAGATCTTGCTGGCGGACGCGGCGGGGTCCGACGCCGGTTTCGAGCGGCGCCTGAACACGTTCTTCGACGAGGCGATCCAGCTGCTGTCCGAGAGCCTCCGTGACGGCCAGGCGCTCGGGATCGTCCGCGACGCCGAGCCCCGCGTGCTCGCGTATCTGACCATCGGAGCGCTCAAGGAGCTGCTCTACCAGGCGGTCACCCTGGGGCTCGCCGAGGAGAGCGCGGACGCGCTCGCGGCTCAGGTCTTCGCGTTCCTCGCGGAAGGGTACCTCCGGGTCGAGGCGCCGCCGTCCGCGCGGCGCCGTCGTTCCTGACGGCGCGGGGGTGAAGGCCCTGGCGCGCGCGATCGACGCCTACTCGTAGGCGAGCACGCTCTCCATCCGGAGCCCCAGCGTGACGCGGTGCGACGACAGCTCCGGGCGCAGGACGTCGAGCTGATACGCGTAGCTCAGGAGCAGCCGGTTCAGCCCCCACGAGAGGGTCGCCATGGGGCGCAGGCGCGTCGAGCGGTCGCGGTCCTTGGTCACCATGAAGGTCGGCGCGGCTGGATCGCTCATGTCGACCGCGCCGCTGACGGAGCGCCGCAGATCCACGCTCAGCGCTGCGCCGAGCCCGATCCCGAGGGCGCCGAGGCCGAGGAGCCGGTACTCCTCGAGGAGCTCGATCTGCCAACGGGTGGCGGAGCGGACGATCAGATCACCCCCGGGCTCGGCGCCCTGCCACTGGTAGTGCCCCTGGATGGCGGTCAAAAGGTGGCTCTTCAGCACGACGTCGAGCCCCAACCCGATCCCCCAGAGGTCGTCGTGGTCCTCGCGCGAGTAGACCAGGTTCGGGAGGCGTGCGGCCGTCGCCACGGCGCCCCGGTAGGCGTGGTAGAAGCGATCCCCCGGCCGCGGCAGATCGCCGATCGGGACCGCCATCGTGATGCCGGTCCCCTTGAGGTAGCTGACAACGCCGAGCACCTTGCCCTCGCAGTCGAGGAGGGGACCGCCCGAGTTGCCCGGGTTGACGGTGCCGTCGACCTCGATCGCGCCGTCGTCGAGCGTCTCCGAGCCCACGCGACCCCAGGAGACGCTCCACCCCCCCGTCTTGGCGCCGGGGTGCCCGATCATCAGCACGGGGAGCCCGACCTCCACCGTCCGGGTGGACATGGGGATGGGCGCGGGCGGGTTGCTGAAGGGGACCTCGAGCTCGAGCAAGGCCAGGTCGACCGCCTGGTCGCCGTTGTGGATGACGCGCGCGCGTCGCACTTGGCCGTCGCGGGCCACGACGTTGACCCAGCGCCCGTGCTCCACGACGTGCAGTGCCGTGACGATGGTGGTGGGGCTCTCGAAGACGAAGCCCGCGCCCCAGCCGTTGGCAGTCTCCACGCGCACCACGGACTCCACCGCGCGCCGGAAGGCGCGCTGCTCCCACCCGGCCTCGCACGCTCCGACCGTGGTCGGGGCCGCCTCCCCTGCCTCGGCCGCCGCGCCCCCTTCGCTCGGCGCCGCCGCCTTCGCCGGCTCGTCCGGCCCCTCTTCCGCCAGGGGCGGCGCGGCGCGGGCCGACGTCGCCCACCCCCCCAGCGCGAGGGCCGTCGCGCGCGCGCCCGCGAGCCACCGTCCGGGCCGCTCACCCGGCGGGGCGCCGGGCGCGCCCGCGCGCGGTGCGCCGCTGCGAGCCGTGGCGCTCACGGCGTGATCGCGCTCATGGCGTCGAGGTGAACGAGACGCAACGCCGCTGGATGGCCACGAACACGCCCCCCTCTCCGAAGGCCGGGTCGACCTCACCGTGGCGGGTGCGCTCGACGCACAGGGTCGCCTCGCAGGTTTCCTCCTCCGCGTCGTCGTGCAGGTCGTAGTCGCTCGCCGAGAGGGTCAAGGTCCCGCTTTCGTCCACGTCGCTGCCGTTCGGGAACATGCAGTCGCCGTCGAGCTCCCACGCCTCGTCGTCGTCGGAGGGGCTCCAGGTGACCTCGATCTCTTCGCCGCGGGAGACGGTGTCGGGGATCCCCTCGAGCTCGAACGGATCGGGGAGGGTCACGCTCGAGTCGGGTGCGCTGACGTCCTCCTCGGCGCGGTTGAACGCGACCACGAACTCGGTCCCGCCCTCCTCGGTGTCGAAGGTCGTCTTGTAGTAGTTGCCGCTCTTGCCGAGCTCCCGATCCTCGCCGTCCACGGTGGCGACGAGCTCGTCCTCGCCTTCCATCTCGAGGTAGGTGTTGGACCTGCTGCCGCCGGGCTTGAGCGCCACGGTCACCGTCGCTTCGCCGTTGCCGGTCGCCAGCACCTCCATGTCCGCGTAGATGCCGGAGGTCTTGATGTCATTGGAGTCGACGTCTTCGGTGCAGGCGAAGGCGACGAGTCCGAGCACGGCGATGACTGGGTGATGAATCCTCGACATGGGTTCCCCTCCCGCGTTGGGGGACGTGCGGCGCGGGGCGCGCCGCCCCCCGGGGCCCCATAGTCCCGCCCCCCGCCGCATGGAAGCCGGTGAACATCAAATTTGGCGG